>CAIXUZ010000059.1 GCA_903922735.1 uncultured Verrucomicrobia subdivision 3 bacterium | reverse complement strand
CGTGCAAGTCGAAGTCACCAAGACCGCCAAAGAAGCCGGAATCAGTTTTCCGGTGTTCCTCACGCGCACCGTGTTTGACGCCTACGTCGCCGTGCCCGACGGCGTCACAGGCCAGGACGAAGCCGGACGCCTTTGGGACATTGTCTGGATGCTCCGCTTTGCCATCCTCCGCAGCCGCAGCCACACCGACCGCGTGCCCGTCGCGCTCTACGTTCGCAACGACAACCAACGAGCCAAGCTCGTCAAGTTGATTGCCCAGTGCGGCCCCCTCGACATGGACGACCCGCAACCCGCCATCACCGTCATGATGCCGGACGAAGATTGACCACCACCAACGCCGCGCGTGACAGGCGCGGCTTTTTTTATGACCGACGCCACCCGTCAAATTTTAGCCGACCTCGACAAACCGCGCTGGCGGCAGGCACTTTTGAAACTGTCGCGAATCGTCGTTTTTGAAAACCGCCGCCGCTTGGTTTTAATTCCCGACCGCATGAGCGCCGAGAATGAGCAATTCAAACTCCAGCGGCAGCATGGCGCGGCCATGATCGCCGCGAAAATATCCAAGAACGGCAAAGGCAAAACCGGCACTTACACGCTGGCCTACACGCTCCGCGAATCACGCACCGAAGAACTTTTTTAGCCACATGCCAAAAAAATCGCGGCTGACGCCTTGTGGTCGTCAGCCGCGCAGCCTATCGGCGGTTGGGCACTCACGCCGCGCCCAAACCCACGCGCCAAAGGTCGGCGACCTTTGGAATCCATTTTTATTCCAGCGATTATTCTTGATGGTTATCCACCCGTCCGCTTTCATAAGTCCATATTCCAAGCCGCAGATAGAAAATCAGCCGGGCACCAGGTCGTGCGCGCTCTGTGGCTTAATAAAAATGCTAGGTAAGTAAATCAAACCACCACGAACTATGCGCCTCTTCATCATTTCTACACTTTTCCTTTTTTGTGCAATTCGAAGCATTCCCGCTCAAGATGCAGCAGAACAAGCATTTTCAAGTTCATTGTCTGCTGCCCTCAAGAGCCAAGATAAAAACGCTTTATATTCCATTACATCTTTTGACAAAATGGACGACACATGGAAAGCAAAGGTGAAAGCTTCATTAGATAAACATTTTAACGAATTAGTATCTGCTCAAGATATTGTCGTGACCATCAGTCCTGTTGATTCATCAACGCTCAAACCAATCAAATACAAAGATGATTTGCTATTTTACAACCTCCCAATCGTCTCGCAGGCAGAGGTAACCTTTCCCAACTCGGAGCAATTGAAGAATCAAACAACCACTTTTTATCTGGGTAAGAAAGATGGTAAGTTTTTCATATCTTCCTTGTGTCCCCAAAATAAACGATAAGAACCTGAAGAGTCCTAACTATTGACACATCTTGTCATCCTGTTTTGCCCACCGGCAGGTTGCCGGTCACAACCCCCTCAACTTCCGCTGCGTAATCGTCCGGGTCTTCGTCGCCACCAGATACCGCAAACAGTCCCCCGCGCAGCCATTCGGCGATTGGGCGCTCACGCCGCGCCCAAACCCACGCGCCAAAGGTCGGCGACCTTTGGAATCCGCATCAGTGCTGTTTTACGGTTTTCAATATTCAGGGCAATCCACGCGCCAAACAATTCTTGACCAACGGGTAAGCGAGGTATAACGTCGTTTTCATCGGAAAAATAGTGCCGCACAGTGCGGTTAAATAACAATGTTAGGCATCGTATGCACGCCGCACAAAATAGCCTCTACAAACCTTTTGCCGCTGCCTGTGTGGTTCACGGTTTGGCTTTCAGTGCAGTGCTTTTGTTTGGGATTACTCACACTGTTGTCATATCCAATGTATCAAGGATGATGCCTTGGGTTGAAAACTTATGCAGCATTTTGCTTTTCAGTTGGCCAACTTGGGTGTTTGTTTTATGGTGGTTTTCAAAGAGTTGGCGGTATGCTTTGCTCCCAATTGGCCTCAGTCTTTTAGGGCTTGCGCCAGGACTTTTTATTTTGCTGTTTTTATCTTCGATAGGCCATACTTGATTAGATATGACGACGACGCCTAATCACCAAAGAATTGGATTGGCCGGAGCGCAGCGGAGCGCCGATTCAATCCGTTGTTGAACCAGCCCGTTTCCGCTTTCCGCTTTCCGATTTTCAGCTTTTTCTTCAAAACCCCCGCAACTTCCGCTGCGTGATCGTCCGGGTCTTCGTCGCCACCAGATACCGCAAATCGTCCGCCGCGCAGCCATCCGGCGTTTGGGCACTCACGCCGCGCCCAAACCCACGCGCCAAAGGTCAACGACCTTTGGAATCCATTTTTATTCCAGCGATAATCCTTGATGCAAATCAACCCATCCGCTTTGATAAACCCATATTCCAAGCTATAGATAAAAAAACAGTCGTGCACTCGGCCGTGCACGCTCTACGGCTTAATACAATGTCTAGGCAGCACTACACACCATGAAAAAAATCATCCCCTTTATTATCAGCTATCTTATTATTGCTACGGGTTTGTCAGTGATGTCTTATAGGCGATCGAATTTCTATCCGTTTTATCCGCCATCAAATCACGTCCCATATTACCCGCATTACAATATTTTTACGAAGTTGTCGCACGACGAGTTGGTCGCAAAGTTACAGCAGGTTGGTTTGTCAGACGAATCTAAAAACATGACCATCATATCCATTCCGCCACCATTGCGGTTGCTGGTTTCCAATTTTGGAGGTTGCGCGATGTATTTTGGCATCTTTTTGGGATTGGCTTATATTTCTGAGCGTTTCATTTTCAAATCCCGACCAAAATCCAAACCGCATGAGGATGAGACCGTGGCCTGATAAGCTGATAGGCCACAAACTATATGAAAACACTACTGTTAATCGCAATGCTTGCAGCCATCGGTTGCTTTGCCAATGAAACGAATAATGTGACGAGGAAGGTTTTCGATTTTAAAAACAAGGA
Source organism: uncultured Verrucomicrobia subdivision 3 bacterium (assembly GCA_903922735.1). Lineage (GTDB taxonomy): Bacteria > Verrucomicrobiota > Verrucomicrobiia > Limisphaerales > UBA11358 > UBA11358. The sequence goes on along the minus strand of CAIXUZ010000059.1, from coordinate 90,542 downwards.
CGGCAGACTGGTTGGCAGTTACGAGGATTTTTTTCGCGGCAAGGATAAGATTATGATGACAACTAGCTCTGTTAATTCACAAGGCAAGCTGGTTGTCCGGTCACGGAGCTATTTTCTCCACGGAGATATGATGACGACCGAACTTGCGGTGCGCAAAGACGACAAACTGGATACCATTCTAGTTTATCATCCAGGGACAGACGACATGGAAGTCTTTAGGCGCAGCAGCGACGGCTCGGTGAGTCCTGCGAGCACGGAATTATTGCAAGTGTTTGCCGATTACCACTCAGCGTTAATGAAAATAGGGCCGGACGCTGAGAAAGATTCAAAGACTCTAGCCGTGTTACATGAGCTGGGGCAAAAGATTGATGCGGCTATGAAGTCGAGCGATTAGATGAGATGAGATTCGTGTGACCGAATATGCTGATAGGCCACAACAATTCGTAAATCGTGAATTCCTAAAACCCCCTCAACTTCCTTTGGACGACGCTTCGCGTCTTCGTCGCCACCAGATACCGCAAACAGTCCGCCGCATCATCCCCGCCAACACCATCCTCATCCGCATCGACCTTCAGCACGTCTTCGGGCCGGTTCGGATCGTGTTGCAGTGTCGGAATGGTCTCCACGAGCCGCTTGCACCGCTGGTGAATGAATAAAGTCGGCCTCACGCCATTTTCTGGATCTCCGAACCCCTGCATCAGTTCAGCCCATCCATTCAACCGGTCCATGCTGGCCGGTTTCAGCCGGATTCCCAGCCGCTCGTATTGTTGCGCCACGGTGGATCCATCACCCTGGCGCGAGAACACATCAGCGCCGGCCGAGAACCGGCGCAAACCCGACGACTCCAGCCCATGCCGCTGGAGCATCGCCCGGATGCCGGCGGCGTGACGCTGGGGCAACCAAAGCCGCTCGGCGTGCTCGTCCACGATGAAGATGTTGCCATCTCCATCGCGGCAACCCAGCAGCGCCACGGTGTAATGCGCAAATCCATAGTCCAGAGCGGCGAACCATTCCACGGCGCGCGAATCATCGAAGTCCGGCAGAACGTGAACCTCTCTGCGAAAGTTGGTGAAATACTGTCCGGCGGCAATGTCCCAATCGCCATCCAACCAAGCCCGTTTCTGCCAGCCGGTCAAACCCTCCAGCACGCGAACGTAATCAGGATTATTCCACCGGTTGTCCGTGACCCGGGCCGGAATAAATCGCGTATCGGTCTCGCGCCGCTCCAACATCGGTGCCACAAACTTCGTCCGATACCAAGCATGACCAACCCCTCCGGGATTGGTCGTGGAATAAATTCTCGGCCTCCAGTTCGGTTTCGAACTGCGGCAACACGTCGTGATGTCCTGGTATTTCCGGCTGGTGAGGGTGGTGGCCTCCTCGATGCCGATAACGTCGTATTCGAGCCCGAGGTAAGCATCAATATCCTTCTCGTTCTGGAAATGCCCTGCAATGATCCGCGAACCGTTGGCGAACGTCAGGATGCCCCGGAACGCCGAGAACTCGTGCGGCAGGCGGTTGAACAGCTTGCGCCGTAGATCCTCAAAGTGTTCCAGGTTGGCCTTGCCAACTTTCCGAAGCAGCAGGCATTTCAGGCCAGCCACGCGCTGGCAATCATCCACCCCCATTTGCGCCAGCAGCCAATGCGATTTGCCGCCGCCGCGCGCGCCGCCGTAACCAACGGCGGTCGGCCCGTTCGGCAAATCGCAGAGCCGGGCGGCAGCGCAGGCAACCAGTTGCCGCTCCTGCAAACAGGCTTCGCCTTTGACCAGGTTGAAGGTCTGATCCTGCGGACAGCCAGCCGCCACCGCCGCCTTGGCAAAAACGTCATATTGGTTCACGGCTTCACCTCCTGCACGTCCACGATAGTTTCCGCTTTTTGCCCATACGCCTTCTTGATCGCTTCCTCCCACTCGATGGAAACCTTGCCCGCGTGCAGATTGTGCACCTCTTTGATCTCGCTCGGCATCCCGGCGGCGAACTGTTTCAGCTTGAACGCCAGATCCAGCATCCGCGCCATGCCTTCAAATCCGGGCGTGCGCCCTGAATTCCGCCACCGCTCCCGCGCTTCGCGCACCATCGCGATGGCTTCCTCGGCCTCCAGCCACGCCTGCCGGCGGGCCGGTTCGTGAAGCTGCCACCACTCAACGGCCTTCTCGCACGCCAACCGCTCGATGGCCTGCCGCTCCAGATCGGCAATGTGCCGGTTGAAAGCATTCACGCGGCCGGGCCAATCGTATTTTCGGCTGAGCCATTCCATCCGGCGCTTGCTGCAACCCATCTTCGCGGCGGCAGATACCAGCGACCGGTTCGGCCCCAAGTCGAGGTAGGTTTTGAAAGCCGCAAACGCTTTGCTGCTTTCCCGATGTTGCTGTTCAAATACCAGCGGGTTGGTGGCCCGTCCGGCTCGGACTTCCAATGTGTTCGTCATAATTTTCCTTTCAATTTTTTAGTGTCAGTCCAATGGCAGTGAGGGAAGAACCACCCGACCCCAAGGAGGGTGGTCTTCCCCTCTGCCTGTTTTCTGCTATTGCGCCATATCCTTTAAAGGGATGTGGCGCAAATGGCGCAACTGGCTTCAATTATTTGTATCCTCCTTGTTTTCAGCCCAATACAACCCGCCATGCTGGCGGATCACACCCCCGGCCAAATTCCGCGCCAAATACCGGTCTGCCGACCTTGGCGAAAGGTCCAAAAGCAACTTGGCGCGCTCCCGGATGGTCTTGGTTGGAATGGAGTCACCGGCCAGGACCGTTTCCACAAACTCACGGTCAGTGCACACCTTGTTTTTGCCCTGTGGCCGGCGCAGCGCCGCCGGGTTCAAATCTTTGGCGACTTTCATCAGCGGGAAATCCCATTCCAGCACAAATTCCGGCATCATGGGCAGATTGCGCAGGGTCGGGCTGACGGTGAAACAGCGATCTTCCTCGTGGGGCGACAGGATGAACAGGGAATCCGGGTCGCGCGACCAGACCCCGGCTCCGCTCATCCGGTCAATCGAAGTCTTGGCCGAGCTGTCGCCCTTGGCAAAGTGGTGGGCGATGACGATGGCGGCACCGGTCTTTCGGGCCAGCGCCTCAAATTCGTTCATCAGGCTGGCAATCTCGCCGTTGGAATTCTCGTCGCGATTGCCCAGCAGTTTGTAAGCGGGATCGAGAATGATCAGGCCGAACTGGTGGCGGGACAGTTCAGTTTCGAGCTGGGGGCGCAGCACGGTCAAATCGGCGTTGTGCCCGCGCAGATGCCAGAAATGGAGCATCCCGGGGCCGGTGGCGCACTCGGGGCGGGCGGTGCGCAAGGCCCGCATCCGATCCGCCATCGCCCACGGGGCGAGTTCAAAGTTTAGATAGGCCACCCGCGATTTCTCGGTCCGGTGGCCCCACCATTCCTGACCGCTGGCCACAGCGATAGCCAGATCCAGCAGGCTCCACGACTTGTTCGACTTGCTGGTGCCGGCCAGAATCATCTTGCCGCCCTGATGCAGGACGCCGCGAATGATTTGCGGCGGCGCAGGCGCCACCGTGCGCATGAATTCCTCCTCCGTCTGCATTGGCGGCAGCGACGCCGGCACGGCGCCGAGGTCCTCGGCGATGTCAACCGGCCCGGTCATAGGCTGGCTCCATAGCGCGCCACGATGGTTTTGAGGTCGGCCGCCGACGCCGGATACAACTCGATGCAATGGCTGGCCCGGACGAAATACCGCCAGGTGTCGGCGTGCAGGTCGCGGATTTGCAGAATCGGAAATCCGCCCAGAATCACCCGCTCCGGATCCAGCATGGTGAGCGGAAAGTGAAAAATCCCCTCCTTGATGAACATGAAGCGGTCGCTTTTGACCCGATACAACCCGTCGGGCACCTTGCCGTCGCGGGCATCAATGGTTTTCAGTTCAGGTTTCACAGTTTTAGTTCCATTCGTGTTGTTCATAGTCAGTGGTGGCCGTCCGCTAGGACTTCAGCCAGATCAGTCGTTGCAGTTTTCCCTCCCGGAAAGCCCCGGGCACACGCACGGGCTGGGAGTAGGTAAAAAGTTTCGGGTCGCAGCCGAAGGCGGTCAGGCCCGCCTTGAGCCGGTTCTCCATCAGTTTGGTCGGGGGCGCGTCGAACCAGCCGTGCAGCGATTTCCCGCCCGTATCAATGATGGCGTGCAGCGGGTAATGCAGCCGGCGGCGCAGGTAGGCGAAAACCGCACCGATCTGATCCTTGGCCAGCGTGTCGCTCTCCACGACCAGAAACCGCTGGCCCTCAATGTTTGCGTTGGAGCGCTGGTAAGAACCCGGCTTGAAAGCCGCACCGCAGGTGTAGTTTCCCATCACGGGGCCAATCTGATACCAGTCGGCCACCGGCCGGAAATGCGTCTTGTGCTCCGGCTTGCCGGAGGAATAAACATCACCGATCCAGACATGGGAATGCGCCGGCCAGAGCTTGAGCCAGGTCCGAAACTGTTCATCCGGATCACGCTCCGCCACCAGCAACGGCGAATCGGATAAAATCTGCGCGAACGGCCAGTGAAATTTCTCAAACAACTCCGGCTTGAAGCGGTCAGCGAGGACGCGCAGCGTCTCCAACACAAGGCGCTCATTACGTTCTCCCTCTCCGGCCCACGCAGTGGGAGGGAGAGGGCCGGGGTGAGGTAGGGCCGAAAATCCGTGCGCAGCACCCATCTCAATTTCCCTGCGCGTCTTTACAGTTCCATCCCCCAGCAAAACATCCCCGCTCCGCAGCACCCGCCCGCCGGGCAATACCACCTCCCAACTGCTAGCTCCTAACTCTCGCCGTAAACGCAAATTGGCGTTTGCGACTGCCGCCGCGCACGACGAATGGAAACAATAAATCGTCGGCGCGCCGTCCACGCTCACGCGGCAATCCTTCTTACCGGTGGGATGCGTGTGCAGCGACTCGCCCGGGCAGCGGCAGAAGCCGGAGACTTCCGTCTGCCAGTCCACCGCGCCGACGATGCCGGCGGCAATTTGCCTTGGATCAGTCATGATTGCCCGTGCGGCTGGTGGCCGTCCGCAAGGACATCGTCGCCGTTCTCGTTGAAACCCATTTCCATGAGCGCACTGGCCAGGACATCCGGCCGATGCCGATACATCTGCATTTGGCGGACGCAATCCCAATCACCTCCGCGCGAGTTGCATTTGTTCCGGGCCTTGCGCGGACAGGTGGTGCGCGACATTTCAATCGGCGCGTGTGCGTTGTAAACGTGCATGTTTTTTCTGATTAAATTTCAGGTTTCAGCTTTCAGAATTTCAGCTTTTACCACATTGACCCGTCCGGAAGGACAGTTCCGGTTCGTAGTGGTTTTTTACTGCAGTCAGAAAATCCGCCGGACGGCGGATGATTTCGCCCGCCACCTTCGGCGGGATGTAAAACAGGTTTTTGGCCCCCCAGCGAAACGCGATGTAATCCATCACCATTTTTTCCGTGCGCCCATCGCCGCCGACCAGCCGGTGCAGATGTTCCACCACCTGCACCGGCAGTCTTTCCAGGCGGGCACCATTGCCACCGGCCCCCGGCGTAGCGGCGTCTCGGCAGAGCGCCGCATTATTCCCTCCCTCGCCCCCATCGGGGGAGAGGGTCGGGGTGAGGGGGCTTTCAATTTCCATTTGCGTCTTTGCGTCTTTGCGTGAGGCTTGGTTGTTTCAATGGTGGCCGTCCGCAAGGACCTCAATCCCCAGCAGCCGTTTCTCGTCCTTGGTGAGGTTCAGCCGGGAGAGCAATGCGGCTCGTTGTTTCGCCGCTTCGCGTGCGGCGCTCCGCTGAGCCAGATGTATTTCGATATCGTCCCGGTAGTGTTCCAACCAGCTGAGAATGCGATCGCTTTCCCTGCGTTCACCGGCCCGGCGGGGCATCACCTGGCTCAAAACATCATCATCATGGCGAGCGATGTTCTTGGCCAAATCGTCCGAGGCCTGTAGCAGGGCGTTGTATGCCGCCACCACCACTTCACCGTGGGCGAGAATTTCCGCCCAGGCATCTTCATTTTTTTGATCAGGTTTCATTTTTCTCCTTTTCAGTTGAGCGCGCTTTTTTGCCACGCCAATAACTGCCGGAACCGGCGCTGTTTTTCCCGTTGGCAATGCGCGCACGCCTGCCGGATCGTCCAGCGATGGAAGATTTGGAGGACGTGAAACCAGACCTTGTCGATTTTACGAAACATGGTGGCCTCCTTAGTTGTTTGTGGTCACCACGACAGATTCCACATCAATGACCGGTGGCCCACCGCAAGGTGCGTAGCCTTTTTCGATGGTCCAGAGCTTGTGCGCCGCCTCGAAGGCATCCGCGCCCAGCTCCATTTCCGCGTCCGACCAAACGTGCTCAATCGGCGGGGCCGGTTCGACCGAGTTGACGATCAGGTTCATGCATTTCACCGGCAGACCCAGCGCCTTGCGATACGCCGCGAGCTGGTAACACCAGCTCTTGTAAGGCGACGCCTTCGCGCCGGGTTTAACCTTCATCGTCTTGAGGTCCACGAGCACCGGCCCGTGAACCGCATGCTCGATGAACAAGTCCGCCGTGCCGGCGTAGCCGATGGTGCGATTCACCAGGACGCGTTCCGTCCAGTTCAGCAACGCCGCGTTGCCCTGATACCAAACGCGATAATGCTGGAGCCAAGCCGCCGCCGGATGTTGGGGATCCACCTCCAGCGTTTTCGCGACGCGTTCCGCGCCGTTATGAAACGCCGTGCCGAAATCCGCCGCGCCATCGCGCGTCGTCAGCGAATCCTCGACCACGCGCTTGGCGAACGCGTCTTCGGTTTCACCGGCGAGGCGGGGCAAGGTGAGCGCCGCCATCACGGCCTGTTCTTGCAACCAGGCCGTGAGTTCCGGCTTGGCGATGACGCCCAGGATGTTCGTCACGCTCGGCAGCAGGCTGAGCTTGCGGGCATCGCGAAGCGTGGTGGGACGGGGTTCGCCCTTGGCGGAAAGGACGGTGTGCAGCGGCACGCCATCGCGTTGATACCAATGGGCCGAATCAGGAGAAAATAATTTCATGGTATGATGTCGTAATTTTCTCCCGCCCCCTCCGCCGAGCGGAGGGAGGCGGGATGAGGTTTAGAAGCCAACTTCTGGATCGAAGTCATCATTGCCAGTGCGGCTCGCACCGGGCGGCGTGGTCGCCGCGCCGCTTTTGATTCCTTCTCCGCTCTGGGGAGAAGGTGCCGGAACGGCGGATGAGGAGCGCGGTGCAGGCGCAGGCTCATTCTGACCTCCGACATCTGACCTCTGACCTCCGCCCTGCTTCGCCTTCCACTCCGCATACCGCTGCCGCGCCGCCGCCGGATCGTAGGTGCCGCTGGGCGTCACCTTCTTGGTCGGCTTGGAAACCGCGTCAATGCTGGCGTAAGTCTTGCCCGCCAGATTTTTCTGATGCGAAATCACCAGCGTGCAGCTCGCGCCGATGAGCTTTTGCAACTCAATGGACTCGCCCGGCGTGACCGGTCGCCCGCGCCACTTGCTCAAGAACGTCGAGAGATTCGACTTCGGATGCAGCGACGCGCTAAAACTGCGGAACACCGTGCAGCGCTTGCCGTCGTCCGTCAGCGCTTCCGATTCAAAGGTGATCTTCACCTTGTTGACCATTTTTTTGACTCCCTGGAAATCCGTCTCCACGAGACCGAGATCCATGACATCCACGCACACGGCGGGGTGAATGCCTTCCGGATGCGGCTTGAAATCGCCGCTGTCTTTGCAGGTTAATGTGAGGTTATTCATACTGTTTTGTTCGTTCTGTTGTAGCGTGCGGCCTATGGCCGCAGTTCTTTTTTTTGTTTGTTGTTTTGTCGCTGACCGAAGACACACATCCCCGGCCAAATTGTTTTAGCTGGGGAGCGTCGGCCCCGTGGCCGTCCGCAAGGACCAATCCAGGATCAGCAGCGCGTCGGCGGTCTGGAGCGTGACGTTGAGATCAGGGAAGCGTCGTTGCGCCTCCGCCTTGAGTTTGTTTTTCCACTCGCTTTTGCTGGCGCAGCGCGACGCCGTGCCGAGGCCGAAAACGCGTTGCCAGACCTGCGGCCGAACCAGCACGAGCCGGATGCCGAGCGCCTGGACGACGCCCTTGAGAAAGCCGTAGCCCTCGCCGAATTTGAACATCGCCGAGCCGGGTTGTGCCTTGCCCACGAAGCCGTTCACTTCCTCCAGCACGCAAAGACAGTCCGCGCCCTCGACCTCCGCCGTGCGCTTGAAGGCGCGGATCAATTCCAGCCGGTCGCCTTCGGTGTCCGGCATTGGATGACAAACCGTTTTGCCAAACGCCCGGAAGGCGATTCCACCGGAGACACCCGGATCAATTGCGAAGATGGTTTTCATATTTCAGTTTTTAATGCCTGTGCGGCACGCACTGGTGGCCCTCCGCAAGGAGTGACCGAGAAATGGGTTAGGAGATGGGCGAGAACCGTCGGCCAATGAAAAAGCACCACATTGTCGATTTTCAGAAACGGCAGGTAACGCTTATGCTGCCAGTTCTCGATCGTGCGAACCGAAACCCCGAGTTTCGGCGCGAACTCCTTTTTGCTGAGCATCACGTCGGCGGGGAAATCCGTCCTCTGATCTCTGCCCTCCGGCTTCCGGAGTGCCGGGCTTTTGTTTGTCTTCGGGTTCATTTGTGATGCCCGTCTGACAGGTGGCAGTCCGCAAGGACCAAAAAAAGACCCGCCATTCAGGCTGTTACCTGAATGGCGGGAACTTCGGGTTCCCATTTGGGAACTTTGCGTTCCCAAATGATTATTTTATTTATCTAAGCCCAGCGGATACCGTTCGGTTGGTTGTAGGCGATGTCGTAGCCAAGGGAAACGAATTGGGTGATATGCTGCGCAAATGCCTGCTCGGCTGGACTACCCTTGCGAAGATTCTTCACAACTTTGTTGATGGCCTTCCGCACATTATCCCGGGCCCGTTCACCGGCATCAGGAACCTGGCGATTTTTATTCAGCTCGTTTTCGATGGCCGCGATGTCGTCATCCAGCCGGTCCGCCATCGCCAGATCGCCGTCCTCGGCGGCGTCGGCACGTTGCACGCGGAGCCGGTCGAGCTGGCGTAGATAGTCCCGGACGACATCCGCGTTCAGATTGTTTTGGATGGAATCTTTCACCCGCGCGCTGGCCTTGAGCGGCCGGATGGTGGTTTCCATATCAAAAGCTGAAATCGGTTGCCACGGCTGATGCAGGAGATAATTGAGATATTCCACGCCGAGCGTATGTCGCAGGTGAAATGTCCTGCCGCCGGCGAAAGTCACATCCCAATGACTACCCGCCCGGCAAAACACATTCCGCCCCTCGTCATCCTCCATCTTCAATCCTCCCTTCTCACCCTTTGCGCCCAAGCGGCCGGCCGCAAGACCCCCCGCGTCCTGCACCTCAAACGCCAGCAACAGCTGATCCAGTTTCTGGTGCAATCCCAGGATGGAATCTGGATACGGCGCCACGATGCAAAGATGCTGCCAAAAATGGCAGAACCCGGACGGCACCCGGTTGCTGCATCCGACGCCGACGGCTTCACAAGGAACCAGCGGCGGACCGCCTGCCGGTTTGCTTTCGCTTTCTTCAGGTTGGATTTCGACTTTGGCCTCCCCCCGATCTTCGCGCCGGGTCGAGTTTTGAACCGGGGCCGTTTTATGACCGAGCAAGGAATTGTGGATAGAAGGATGCAGAATTTCGGCGGTGGCCAGACTCCCCGACAATAACAGCATGATGGCCACCGTCACCGTCTTGAACAACGCCTGAAGAAACCGTTTCGTCGCCGCCAACTGATCCGGCGTCATCTGGCCCATCGACGGTCCGGTTTCCGCTTTCCGCTTTCCCGCCTCCCGTTCCTTCGTCGTCACCTGTCCCACCGGCGGTCCGGTTTCAGGTTTCACCGTTTCCGCTTTCCGCTTTTCAGCCTCCCGTTCCTCCGGCGTCACCAGTTCCTGCTGTAAGTTCACGCCGCTGCCGCCGTCTTCGGTTTCCGCTTTCCGCTTTCCCGATTTCCGCTTTTGCTTAGTTGTCCCTTGAAGTTTCCGGGACGCCGGACCGGGTAGTCCGTCGCCCCCTTGCGTTTCGCCATCAATCGGTTCCATAATATGATAAAAAAGATGCCGGCATCCTCGGCTGGATACGGTTTAACGGGCTGCCGCGCGTTTGACGCGTTTTGTCTTTATGCGGGGTATTCGGGAGCCGATCAGATCACTGGGCCGGATCCCGGAACCTTTAGCCAGCCGATCAAGCGTGGACATTAGCATGTCATTTTGTATGCCGTTCTCAATCGCTTGATAATACTTGTAGGAAATGTCGCAGGATTCCGCGAAGGCCTCCTGGGTCAGATGGAGACGCTCCCGTATTTTCTTCAGCCGGCTGATCAATAATAGCTGTGATTTTGAAACCACATGGCAGGATGATATTTTTTTCGCGTTCTGAACACCCAACCGGACCTAGTGCAACATCGCCAGTCTCCTGCATCCGTTCCAGTCTCAAGTTTCAGGTGGCCGGGTTTGGGCTTGCGCCTGACCTGTCAAAAAGATGCTCCGTGTGACGCTTATATTGGTTTGATATACAGTTTAGCTGTTCTGGACGAAGAGAAGCCGTATAACGACTAGAACCGGAATCTTGCTTGCACTGATTTTTTGCAAACTCAGTCGGCGTTTGAACTTGCTTCGAAGCGCAGTTAGATTTGTTAGAACCCATTTGCCGAACTGGAGTGGGCTGGCGACAAAGCCGCAGTTCCATTCTCAATTACGGTTTTCTGCCACTGAAATAAATGCGATGGATTGTTTTGGTGACGGGAACCATGGTGACAAATGACTTTCCAAGAATTTTGCCGAAAATATCGGCCGAACGCTCAGAAGATTAATCCGGCATCCACTCCTGCTTTCGTTTCTCACGCTCTTTTCCAGTTGCGGAAAGGCAACTCAATTAAAACCCACATAAACCCACATAAACCCATTCTGCACGAAACACGACACTTATCACAAAACAGCCAAAATCGGGGGCTGTTTATAAAAACACGGGTTGGAATCTGGAACACTTCCTTGACAATCACTAACCCAAGTAACCGTTGTCGCAGAAAGAACACAATGATCTTCGGTATACTCTGTAGCATCCATGGTTCCATAATGCGGACTTGAGCCTTGAGAGCCATCCGCAAAGGCCAAAGTTGTCGTTGGCGCATATAGGTCTCCATTGAGGGATGTCCCTAAATATAATGTAATAGGAAGCCCTCCCCATGTGCATTGAACTGTTGTTGGTCCACCATTTAGCCATACATGGTTATACGTCCCGCAAAACATGGGGTCGCTAACAACAACACACTCAGCCCTTAAGTTAACCGAGCACATAGAGGCAAGCGTAAAAATAAATATTAGGCTTAAAAGTTTCATGTTTTTATCGATTTTTACCTATTAAATGCTTAATTATAAATAATATCAAGAAGAAATTTATTAATAAAAATAATCCCATACCTATCCTAGAAGCGCGTTTGGAAGAAGGCGCTTTGATTGTGGCAAGAGCTTCCTTTGAAAGAAAATTAGTTCCTACATGAACCATAAAGTTGTTGTTTGAATTAATATATAAAGTTTTACTTATTGGCGCCGAAAATACATTCGCTTTAAATAAGGCAGCGAATGATTCTGATTTGACAACCTTAACTTTGAAAGAATTTAAAGCGGCAAGATAAGGATCACCACCACTTAAAACGCGCTTGCTTATAATATCAGGAAGCATTGCTTTTTCCCTTTCTCGGGAATTTGAAAATAAAACCTCGCCGGCTTCCTCGATGTTTTCATGCAAACAATGATAGGTTGCCTTTAAAAGTGTTCCGTTTTCATTGAGATCAATTTTTGCAACAATTGTCCCATTTTCCGTTTCGGCATGCAGGATATTGCCTTCCCAAGTAATGGTATTAGGCTTTAGTTTCGGTAATCCGTAATGGTATATGCTCCACACTTTATCCTCAGCAATTTTTATCTTTGCTGCTATTCCATTGGTTGTCGCCCCCGGTGAATTTATATCTTGAAGGTGGATAAAATTAAAATCATTCCGAAACCAGCCTTGATTGGCTATACGGCCAAATCCGGAGCTTAAATTTAAATTAGACACAATGGTATCAACTGCAACACGCACAGGTTTTTGAACCAAAATAAAGCCATTGGTTTGGCCTGCAGCAAAAAAATAGCGTTGAGATTGTTTGATTATATGACCGGACCTGCCGTCGGGCGTAGTTGCTTTTTGAACAGAAATTTGAGATTCATTGCCATTAATATCGCCTTCGATGAATTCCAAATTAAAACTGATGGCAGGTTTTTCCAGTGCTTCTTTAAAGGCCTTCAAATAAGGAGAGTCACCATCTCGTGCCCATAGATTTGTAGAAAAAAACAAAAAACAAACAATGAATTTTGCTATAAATAAATTCTTTAGGACCCTTAACATGGCACAAGCACCCTACAAAATGAGGTTTTCTCTGTCAATTCTAACCCACTCCAAAGCCTGAATACTTCTCATAAAGAGATGCAAAAGAAGATCAGTATACAAAGTCTCACTCAATCAATCTCAAATTTTTCGATTACTGTTAGTTCACTGTCAGGTTTTTACTAAATTTACGGCATCAAGAACTGATAAGACCTGCCATTTGTTGCCGTCCCAAAATTCGGCTTGGTGATTTGAATCCAAACGCGCAGGGAGACCAACCGAACGGAGCGCGGCAACGTAGATGGTTTCAAACCCGGCCTTGTCGGTTATCTGTCTTAGCCAGATGTCTGGCGCTTCATGCGGTGGATTGGGCAAGGCGGCAATAGTCACGCGTTCGCGCAAATGGCGCACGACAATTTTGGCGGCATCTTCCGGCGATGATTCACGGCGGATACGGGGATAAAATTCTTCCCAGAACGAACGCCGCCAATTTAGTTGTTCGCCGGAATTGCCGGTGATAACCGGGGACAAAACAAAATCCCGATATATTTTATCATCCATTTGCCAGTTAATGAGCTGGCGGTTGTATTCGGCCAGTTCCACATGGTCCAACAGGGTTTTCAATTTCTCGCCGTGCCAAATGGGTTGAGCGGCCAGAATTTCAAAATCACCGCGTTCCTTGGGCTGCACCAAGAACCGTCGGGCGATGGAAAGAGTTTTGTCGCAGACAAAAAATCGTGGCGTGACCAGATGAATTGCCGTTTCAACCAGCGCCCAGGTTGCCAGAAGAACTGCCAGCCAGCGAAGCGCCAGCTCATGGCGTTTCAGTTTGCTTTCCTTGGGTGGGATGGGTTTGCAATATCGCCACCATACCAACCATCCTAAGCCCCAAGCTGCTGCCGGAAGCCAGAATAACCACAATGCCGGCGCTTCGGCCTGCCATTGGGCGATGGAATGATATTTCTCCCAGGCATCTTTGCCGGCCAGATGCGACCGGCAGTATTCCCCAATGCTGCGAAAAATCACGCCACGCTCCGGCTCCAGGACATGCGAGAGACTTGGAAAGATTTTTAATTCCACCGGCACACCATTGGTTTGAAGCACGGATGCCAGCCGCCTTGTGTCTGCGACAGGAAAGGTTTCGTCTTGTTCCCCATGAACCAGAAGCACCCGGCATTTTAAACTGGCTTCTGACTTCTGGCTTCTGGCTTCTGCGGGCAAGCCCGCCCCGCTCAATTGGATAAACAGTCGCGGTTGCTGGTCCGGGTGCTGCAAGGCAAAATCCAGCGTTCGGTTTGCTCCCATGCTGAAACCGGCCCAGACCATCGCGTTTGTATCCACCCAATCTTGTTGGCGCAGATAAAGGAGCAAGGCCGCAAACTGTGCGTCGAATGCGGTCGTGTTCGTTTGATTATACTCTAGGCTGACAGCGGCCAGCCCCAGTTCAGCCATTTGCCGCAAGACATCGCCGTCCTGCACCAGCTTGCCACTCCATCCATGCGCGTAGATGATGACTGGATACCGGTGGATCGGCTTGGGCAAAACCGCAACATTTTGAAACGAGCCAAGATCAGCTGTCTTAAGCGTGAACCATTTCCGGCTGAAGGGATCACGTTGCTTAGCCCAAAGCAATGCGCCGGCCAAAAGCAATATGGCGAGAACCGGAATGAATCCTGTGCAAGGGCGCAAAAAAGTCAAAAGGGCGCCAAACAACTTTCCCCGCCCATCTGATGGGAGAGGAAATGATGTCGTGGGGCTTTGCTCTGCGCCTTCTGTGCTTTGTTGCGGTTCAATCATTCGCGTTTATTTATATCCATTCGTGGTTGCACACTCCCCAGCTCCAGCAGAATCCAGAAAGTTGCCGCTGTGGGCAATTTGAACAATCCGCCATCAAACCAGAAGCCAACCAGCAACACAATGGCTCCGGCCCGACAGGTCGTTTGCAACCAGTCCAAAGAACCCTTCTCCGCATCGGATGGGGAGAAGGTGGCCGCAGGCCGGATGAGGTGCGCTCTGCTTTCTGCTTTTCCTCCCAGCGTCAGCCAAAGATACATCCCAAAACAAAATAATGCAGGAATTCCCAGCGTGGCACCGAGCATGAAATAATCATTCATTTGAATGGCGGCACTCTCGGTTAATTTGGGTGGTAAATAAAAATGCTCATACAATGGCTCGGGCTGGTTCCAACCATCGCCAAGCCACGGATGCTCTGCCATCATCTGCAAATCACCTTCCCAAGCTGTGACACGATTGCGCCATGAAAAATCAACCGGGTTGACCGCTGATATGGCGCGGCGCGCGGGATGCCAGTTCGTCTCCCGTAAATGCCAGAAGCAAATGGCCCCCACCGCCACCATGATCACCGCCAGAGCCAGCCAGTTCCTTTTGAGCCACATCCCAAATTCTGACTTCTTAATTCTGAATTCTGAATTCGCAATTAGGTATGCCAGCCCTACCGCCGTGGCCAGCCAGGCACCCCGGCTGTAACTATGCACCAGTCCGCGCCCCATGAGGACAACAGCCAAAAGGCACAATCCCACCAGAACAAATTTACCAGACGCCAGACGCCAGACTCCAAACTTTGTTTTCCATCCTCCATCTTCCATCTTCCATCTGCTAAGTCCAAACCCTGCGGCTAAAGCCGCCCCCGCCCCCATGAGCAGGCCAAAGAGATTGGGATTATCCCACGGACCGATCCAGCGCGTGTGATTGTGATACGCATAGCTGTGTCCTTCCGTTTGCCAGACTGAAGCCGCCACCAAGAGCAGCACCAAAATAGCTATGACCGATATCCTAGAATTGTTTCCGCTTTCTGCTTTCTGTTTTCTTCTTTCAAAGCCCACCCAAACCGCCATCCCTTGTCCGATCACTGCCCCGGCCAGCAAGGTCAAACCGGGTGTGGAAGGCAAATAGTGAATGCTGTAACTAGCCGCGCTTATAAAAAGCAAACACACCAACCACCAAGTTGCATTTGCGGCTTCGAGTCTTTGTGTAGAACCATTTTTCAGGCGTGCGCGTAGAAAAATAAAAGCAATTAAGTAAATTCCCAGACACAGAAAAACCATCCATTGCGTTTCGGTATCCCGAAGGACGGCAGTGATTTCCCTTAAAAACGAGCCAATAAAGCCGGGCACCGATTGCCATACACCACCAGCAAACAGAAGTGCGAACAGCAACAATGCCACACTGCCGGCTGCAAGAAGCTTGGCAAATAGCTTGCGTGTCATCAGCAAAACTGTGTTTGGCGGCCCAAGTGGCTGAAAGAACTATGATTCGGAACTGATTGCCTTTTCTGGCGATGTGGCCGAAACCGCCTTGCGGTTTTGCCGCCAGAGCCAGAAAAAGGTGGCGTAGCTGCCAATGAGCAGATACGCCAGTATTATTTTCATGACTAGGTCAGCGATCGACGGCGGTATATAGAGCGCATCCGTAAGATTTCCGAGACAACTACAAGGTTTATGCCAATCAATCATTCGCAATCCTAGTCGATAAATCAGGAAGTTTGTTGAAAGCCACACAACTAGCAATGTTCGCAACAGATCTCTACGGCTTAATAAACAAATAAAAGCTACGAGCAATTCAATAATTCCAACTAAAAGTAGCAAATACCGAAATTCCATCCCCACCAAAGGATCGCTAACTATTAAAACTTTTGCACTACCTAAAGCGCTCCAGATTTTGGCCCCCCCAGTTATTATTAATATAATGGCTGCGAAGCGCACAAATCGATTGGCAATGCTTGGCATGTTCTTATATCAATTTAATTTAAAATGCTGGCAACCAATCTTGGTTGCCAGCATTGTGCGAAGTTTTGCTATAAAATGTTTTGACAATAGTAACCCTCACCACCGTCGCTAGCACAAGCTCCAGTATAATCAACTTCAACCCTAGTGCAACCTGGATCACAGGGTTTCGGCGGGTCTGATAAAAATTCTGGTCCACCAGAACTGCAATAATATGAAGTTTGTGTCCATCTGCAATATCCGGAGTCAGAACCGCACGAAACAGAGCCGTATGCCGGATCCGTAGCCATACAGTATCCAACCCAATACCAACTGTTAGCATAAGCACTTTGCTCTAATAAAATAAATGCTATTGAGAATATATAAGATATTGCCTTGATTCTTTTCATAGTTTTTTGTTTTCAGTTTTTTTGTTTGCCTTTTGTCTAGTCTGTCTTTTTTTCATATTCTTAAACCCAAATATAAGAATCAAAACCGAACTAAACAAAAATAAACCTAAAACGATATCACGCACTATAAGCTTTGACATTAATGCTGGCCGGTTCTTTGACGCTAATTCTGAGTTTAAATATAAACCTTTCATTCTACCTAAATAGGCAGAATTTGTAGCTGGCCAATCTTCACCGTCGCTTTTTTTCCATACGTAAATTATTTTATCCAACCGATGGGTGTTGTCACGAGTTCGGAAACGTGAATCGTGAACCGATAAATTTGCAATAATAGGTGGGCGAAACGTTTCAGATGATACCATTCCAGATATTTTTGTTATCGCTCCAACATACAATCGGTTAATTTTCCCACCCGGATAGAACGATTTAATGGTAAAGGAAAGAGGCAACGATATGCCATCATAATTAGTTATATTGGCAGTTTCCAATAATCCAGCTACATCTCCTTGTTGCCATTGGGCTTTTCTATTTTGAAATTGCTCTTTTAAATCATCATCGGAATAAGCACTGGAATTTTGATCCAGTTCTGGCCGGTTTTTTTCGCCACTTAAAGTATCATAATCCAAGTTTTGATCACGCAGATATTTTATCTTCTTTGGAAGATAAGGAGGGGTTGCAGATAATTCACTATCTGTCCTGAATCCATAAGCAAGCAGATTCCAACGAGCCGCAAACCATGGAAGCGGCATTGTTTTTGATGAAGAATCATTTATGTATTTGCCAGAGCCAAAAACCAGCCATAACGCATTTGCTCGCCGCTGCTCATCAAAAGGAGCAAATGGATAGTTGCCAGTTGAAATATAGGCTCTGTTGAAAATATTTGTAACTGGTAATGTTTTTGTCATCTGTGGGCGACCATTTTTTATCTCTAAAAAAGCTTCACTATAACGACAATAATAAGTATCTGCCCCGTCAAACGACATAAGTATGGTATCCTCCTTCCCATACATTACGTCATTTGTCTTTGGTAGCGGCTTTACCGCGACTATCCAACGACCGTTACTTTCTACAGAAAAACGGAATTCGTTTACACTGCTAATTAAGGAAATAATTTTACCATTTTTGTCATAAAATTTCACTTCGAGTGATCCATTCCCTACGATTCCATTTTGGCAAAGGCCATTGAAAATGCTAACTTGAAACATGATCAATAAAATGATGTATCTTAACATCATGCCAATCCTTGAGGTGAGAGTGTCCATTAATTTTAACAGTCAATAGTTAAATTTATCCCGCAACTGGAATACTGAGCGAGATCGCTCCATCAGCCGACGCGCTGGTCAGCTTGGAAATAGACTGCCATTGCATTTTCAGAGGGTGCTTTGGCCGGCGAACAGATGGACGGTGGCCAAGAAAAAAAACCGCACGATCGCACACTGTCTGTCCTTGGCTCAAAGGGTTTGAATCGACGCTCATGAATTTATGGTCATCATTTTACAGGGCAACAAGGTCTTTAAGAGTCAAATCACCTATCATTGGCGGACATTATCTATCATTTGCGGACAGTTGATGGGCTAAACGCGGTTTGTTGGCGCTTGCTGGGAGGGGCAGGTGCCAGTCTGGCTTTTATAATGACGACTAAAACTGTTGGCCTCCTTATAACCTAGATAAGTTGCTGTTGCTTTGACAGTGGAACCGTCGCACAACAATATAAGGGCATTATCCTGGCGTTGTTCGGCCAACCAGGTCTTGGTGTTTTTACCCATGTGCTTGAGAAAATGCCGGTGCAATGTGCGCACGGAAACGCCGCATCTTTCCGCCAAGACCGTAGCTGACCATTTGGCATCACGCGCATGTTCTGGCCAGTTCTGAATATGTTTTAGGCGCGAATTATTCATGTTTTTTCTTTAAGCGTGATATCCATTTTGCAGTGCGGACATGGCATTTTTTCGCCAATGGCGTGGCTGGGAAACTCGATGTGTTCCTTGCAAAAGAAACAAGCCATTTTAAGCAGATCAGGCTTGCGCAGAATGATGGTGGTGCGGCACTTCGGGCAGGGAATTTTCTGCCCAAGATTCTGCCGCGCGAACCTGATGTGAACTCCGCAAGAAGAACAAGTCATTTTAAAGGATTCACCCTGCTCCTTGCGCTTACGCCCGAGGAAAGATTCGCCCAACCAAAGCCAGAAAACGGAAACGTAACCCCCGATTAATAGACTACCAAAAATGAAATACATGCCCGGATCGGCCGCGCCGGAAACAAGCTGCAATTTGTCCAGCGGGTTGCCCAGACAGCCCCATTGCGTATGGCTCCCCTGCCACAGCAAACCGATTCGATACACGGCAAAGTTGGTCATCAGCCACGCTATCAACGTCGCTTGTAAACCTGTTCGCTTGCCCAATAGACAGACCAACGCCACGACCAATTCCATGCAGCCAACGGTCAGCCCGGCCAATCGGAGCGGGATGCTCAACAAGGGATCAAGAATTAACAAAGACTGACCGTTTGTGCCGGCTTGGATCAGATTGACCACCGCCATGGCAAGCAGCAGTGCACCAGCCAAGCGGGTAAAAATGCCCGCTGTGGTTTTCCCCACCGGAAATGCTTCTGAGGCAGATTGTGCAGCCATACGTTGTTGGGTCAGTTGTTGAAAATAAAATCCACCATCGCCTTGGTGCGTTCTTGCATGGCGTCAATCGAAACCAGCCAATGGGTTGAATTGGGGTGGATGACCACTTCCACTGGCACGCCGTTTTGCCCGGCATCGGCCTGGAAACGATTGAAGCGTTCTTCCCCATGCTCAGCCTGGCCGGCGCTGATCAATATTTTTGGAGCAGTCTTGCCGGGCACCATGGAGGTGATTTGCGGTAAGGCCGAGGGGTTCAGCAGCAATAAGCCTTTCCAAAGTTCCGGCCGTTTTTGTGCTAGCTCGCTCAATGGCCGGGTTTCGGCGCTGGCACCGAATAGGAATACCCGGTCTTGGTCAATTGATGGATTTTTGGCCAGGTGTTTATAAACTTCCATGACATTTTCCTCCCATTGATCCAAGCCCACATACCAACTGGCCCGATCCACCACCACCACATAGGTGTCACAACACGCAAGTGCTTCCGCCCACAGCGGTCCGTAAGCCCGGCTCTGATATTCGGGGTTCGAGGCCACGGTGTCGCCAATCACCAACGGATATTTGTGTTGGTGGCGGTTGAAGTTCACCGGCGCATACAGGTAATAATCCACCTTGCGCCCTGACCCCAGCTTGAGTGTGCCATGCACAGCTTCAACGTGCCGGGCATAAGGCGAAGCATGAGCCGAGCAGGAAACGACACATCGCGGGGTAACTGCGGCAGCATCATATTCCCAGATACCCTCTGCCGGTTCGTTGCCCACCACCCCCACAAAGAAAAAGTGTCGTCCGTCCGGCGAGATCGTGAAGGTTTTGGCGGTTCCGTGCGCGAAGAGTCGGCGGGGTTTAGCCTGGGAGCTGGATTGTAGCGTCAAGACCCGGTCAACCGCATTGATTGATTTTGGGGACAGATAAACGCAACTGCCATTGGTGTCATTGAGCCAGTTGAGGTTACCTGCCGCTGTCGGGCAGGCGGCAATTTTGACCGGGGCCTTACCTGACGTCATCTGCCATAGGGAAGAATTAGCCCCTTTTGCCTGTGTTAATTTCAGGAGAAATTTTCCGCTGCCGTCTGAATAGGCAAAGGTATCGAGTGTCTGATCTGGCGGGGCCGCATATAGCAAGGTGACGAACCTGGTGTCCAGATTGATGGTCCAGATGCAATCAGACCGCTTCCAGGCAATGGTGTTGCTGGACAAGGCGATGAACGAGGATATTCCCACTTTGACCCCCACTACCTCTGTTGGCTGCCATTTGCCATCACTCTGCCGATTGATCAGATACAGGCCGCCATCTTTTCTGGCATATGCAAACTTGTTTGGCGTCAGCCACACGGGATTCGACACCGGCTGCAATCCAACCCCTATTTTAGCCAGTTCCGCGCCGGTTTCGCCCTGGCAAATGACAATGTTTTGCTGGGTGCCTTTTCTCTTTGTATAGAGGAAATACTCGTCATCCGGCGACCAAGGCTGGGCCGAGCAGTCCTGCCCGCCAATCTTTTCACTTCCCTTCTCCTCGAATATCAGTTGTCGCTGCCCGGTCACTGTATCACACAGGAATAATCCAATTCCGTTGGTAAGCGTCTGGACAAAAGTAATCCGATCACCCGACCGGGTTGACTGCGGCGTTCCGTATAAGTAGCCCACCGAGCCAAAGGCTTCGGCGATCTCCTGCCGCTGGGAATGTTCCCATCTCAGCCACGCCAAGCGTCCGCCCACCAGAACCACCACCAAGCCGGTGATCCATAAACCGGAAACGCCAAAACCTAGCCAGCGGACAAGTCGCCGGGCGGGTTCACCCAGGCGAATGCCGATGGCAATGATTAGGGATTTGATCATGCTAATCTCCCGCCTTTATTGTCCAGATGTCCGCCGGCCTATCCGCGTCGTAAGCCCCGGCATTCCCGGTTTGGAATGGCGACATCAACTCAACATGGCCATCTGCCATCAGGTAGTTGAAGCGGCCATAATGGAATTGTTGCCGATCCCCAATGAACTGTTCGACCTGTTGCCGGGCACTGCCCACCGTGGCGGCTTGCTGACTTCCATATTGGTTATCGGGACGAACCGATTCAGTCACCAGCAGAGTGTTGGCCGAGTCGGGCAGCCAGGACAATTTTACCGGAAGCAGGATGTTGCGGTTCGTGGTCGCCTGATTCCATTCGCCGCTCTCCAGTATTTTATTTGCATGCGGTTTATCCCAGATCAACCCGACGCCGGTGGCGTTGTCGGGACCGGGCGGCCAATTGTCCGGCTGCATGTCATGTCCGGCCATGACATACGTTCGCGGATGCGGGCGAACCAGCATATCGGACGGACAAAGGAAGCGCACAGCGACGGCTACTTTCAACTCGCGCTTCGCATAAGCTGAATTGGAAACGACCAGGTCCGGTCGTAAATACGGGGTCACCAACTCGTCCCAGGTGACTGCCGTTAAGGTGCTGCTCGCCGGAGGCAGTTCCCCGCCATGTTCGGTGGCGTATTGCTGCATGCCCTGCCCGATCTTTTTCAAATTGTAAGTGCATCGCATAATCCGGCCGCGCTCGCCCGTGAATGTTAATCCGGCCAAACCCAGCAGCCCCGCCGATATAACCACGACCACGCACAAATCCAGACGCGTGAAAGCGCGCTCCCGCCGCTGGCCTGACATCGACCGATGCCCAGTCTGAAGTTTTTTCCCCATGCCTGAATTCACAGTTGTTTTGATTTCGTTGTCCCCTGTGAATGAAATTCTCATGGTCTTATCGTCCAGTGGGGCTGTTGGGATAGCACCAAAGTTGATTTTTGTTGGTCTCATCCACCTCGCTATACCAAGTGTCAAATTTGATAAAACCCGCCGAGCCGTCAAAGAGTGAGTTTGCCGCCCCGCGGTTGTGTCTGGCGCTGACGCCTTCTGGCGGATAGCTGGCACCGTCATTGAAATAACTCGGCTCGGTCTCATCCGTTTCCCAAAAAGCAACCGCCGTCGGGGCTATATCGCCTAGCTTGACCGGAATAATTCCCCGTTTATACCCGATCACGCCTCCGTTCAGGACATAGCTGGATATTTGCTGGCCGCGCAACGCAAACATCGGCCCGCTGGTGTTGTCCATGGGACACATGTAGAGCTTGGGATCCCCAAGTAATTTCCAAAACAATCCGGTGCTGGCCTTGAAACGCCCCGGACCAATAACGTTCGTATCCATCGTATAAAGCCAGCCGGGCCGGGCAACGCCATTGGTGGAAACGTCGCCGGCCAGCCAGTTCGGCCAAGGGAGGGCATCGGCATTATCCGAGGAATACAGGTGGATGCAGAGGGCCAGTTGTTTCAGATTGTTGATGTCCCGCGTCACCACCGCCCTGCTTTTTGCCTTGCTCAGCGCCGGCAGCAACAATGCCGAAACTATTCCGATGATGGCGATGACGACGAGCAGCTCGATAAGGGTGAAACCGCTGCGGTGAAGTTTAAACTGATAATGCTTCAGCCAGCCGGTTGGACTGCTTATTTTGCCCTGCCGCGAGCCGGAGAGCGGCACGCATTGACCACGCGCCGGAGTAAGCGGGTCGTGAAAACAACCAGCCCGGCCATGATTCCGTTCCATGCGATTGTTTTTCAAAATGTCCCTAAACCACAAAACAATTATTCAAATACTGTTTTGATTCGCTCCTAAACAATTGCAATTAATTTAGTTGCAAAATTAAATGGTTGTCAAATGCTATTATCTTAACTTTAATTTGGACCGCCTTGGGCCAGCGCGTTTAATGTTTGACATTAAAAATGCCAAGGGCATAAAGAGCCGGCACATATATAAAATGACCATTCTAAATATTGGATTTCGAGGGTGTTTCCGCCGCCGGGTTTTATTTGCAATGTTCACCGCCCTCGTGGCGTTCAGTTTCAAACCTAAAGCCGCGAATATAACATGGAACACGGCGGCCATCTCCGGCGATGATCAGGATGTCTGCACGCTTTGGAAGTATAACCGGGCCTATAATCTGGGAGCCGAAAATACGAAGACCAACGTCGTGGTGAACGGCGTGTATTTCAGACCGTTGGGTGATCGTGTAACGGCAGGAATCGGCCCGGCAAAACTGGTCACCCCCAGCGTGGTTCTGGTGGTTTCTTCTGACAACGACGGCATTCTTTCGGAGGATGGGCCTTTCGGAGCAGGGTTGACGAATTTATCGCCAGACTATCGAGCATTGCTGCAATCCGGGTCTTTTGACCGGGGAACGGCTTGGGCATTAATCCTAAACCGCTTGACCGTGAGCAACACCTATCTCATCCAACTGTGGTTTAATGATTCGCGAGGCGCAAATCATACCGAGACGCTCACCGGAGGAACCAACACCTCTTCCCCGGTAAACTTTAACACCACTCAGATGCTGGGCGGTCTGGGGCAGCACATCACCGGGATCTTCACCGCCGACGGTCCGAGTCAGAGCATCACGTTCAATCCGGTGAATGGACCGGTCCAGCTCAATGCTTTCCAGGTTCGTGTCGCCACCAATATCCCGCCACCCATCATTTTTAAATCCCCGGCTTCATTAAAAAAGCAACCGGGGGAAAAGGCGGACTTGAATGTTGTGGCATGGGGCCTGCCACCGCTGGCCTATCACTGGCAGAAAATTTCCACAAATGACACTGGCGGGCTTGTTACCACCAAAAACATTGCCGAGACCACGAATGAAACGCTTTCTTTCGCTTCGCTGACCACGAGCAATGTAGGAAATTACCGGGTTGTGATCTCCAACCTGTCCGGTTCCGTCACCAGCGCGGTCGCTTCGGTGGTGCTTACCCCCGGCTTTCCATGGATCTGGACAGGCCTTGCCAATCGCAACTGGGACACGCATGCCGTGGCGAATTGGAGTACCAATGGGATTGCCACCACCTATACGAACGGCATCGTCGTGCAGTTCGATGATACCGCCATCAGGGCCGGCGTGAGCAATGGTGGGAAAATTTGGCCGTTTGCCATCATTGTTTCCAATAACTCCAAACCCTTTACCATTGATGGAAAATCGATCATCGGTAATGGCATTCTGACCAAGCGCGGCACCAATATGCTGGTCATCTCCAGCTCCGAAACCAACACCTATGCCGGAGGCACATTCCTGAAAGAAGGCATCATCTCCGTGTCTGCGGATCGCCAGCTCGGAACCGGCCGGTTGAATTTCGACGGTGGCACGCTCCTCCTCACTGGTTCCAAATCCTTTGCTTCCGTTAAAGACATCTTGCTCAACAAGGATGGCGGCACGATTCAGGTGAACAACGCAGCGGGGGCGACCTTTAATGGCCGAATTCTTGGTAGCGGCTGTCTGACTAAGAGCGGCACCGGCACCTTGACCCTTGCCGGGACAAACAGCAACAGTTCGGGAAAAACCGTTGTCAATGAAGGCAAGCTGTTGGTAACCACTGGCGGTTGGCATGCCCGTCGGGCTATCGGATCGGGGCTGCTGACAATCAACCCCGGAGCGACGGCAGAATTCACCCAGAACCGCGGATTTGACTATGGTTCTGCTGATACCGAAAGCGTGGTCATCAATGGCGGTCTGCTCCAGTTGGACGGAAATAATTTTTTCAATGTAATCACCATGGCCGGTGGCTCGCTCATTGTGACCAATGGCCGCCAGCTTGTGTTTGTCGGTGGAGCAATTTGCAATGTCAACGAGGCGGCGACCACCGCTACCATCAAAGCGGATACGATTATGCTGTTGGGCAGGGCCAGGTTTATTGTTGCTCGCGGCAGCGCCCCGGTGGATATCAATGTGATGGGCAACTGCACCAATATAGGCACCCTCATCAAGATCGGGGATGGGGTCATGGCTCTCGCGGGCACAAACAGCTATTATGGCCCTACGACCGTCAGCAACGGCACGCTGCAAGTGAATGGCTCGATTGGCACCAACCTGGTGTTGGTCTGCGCCGGGGCGATGCTGCGCGGCAAAGGAATCATCGGCGGGGAAACCACCGTGCAAAGCGGCGGCACTCTATCACCGGGCATCGGTGATATCGGCACGCTCACGATTAGAAACAGCCTGACTTTGGGCGGCAACGCCATCTTCCGCATCAGCAAAAATGGCAATGCCATCGCCAACGACAAGGTTGAAGGCGTGACCAGCGTGACCTATGGCGGCTCCCTCACCGTCACCAATATCTCGCGCGACACCACCACGCTCAGTTCAGGTGACACGTTCAAGCTATTTAGCGCCACCGCGCACAACCTCGCCTTTGCCAGTGTCACGCTGCCGCCGTTGCCTGCTGGCTTGGGATGGGATACCAACGGACTGGCCACCACCGGCATCCTCAAAGTGATAAACAACAAAGCACCCTGAAGCTGGAACGAGAACCGCCGCCAGTCGTCCAATTATTCAATCAGGCGATTCAATCGGCGATTTTCCCGCTTCAATACAATAGCCCGCTTGCCAGAGCCACTGCCATCCTCCGCCGCCCGATTAACACACGCCCCCGCCCATGCGCTCATCCGAAAATGACCATTCGGATTTTCGTCCGGTCTGGGCAACTGACAGGCGACAATTGGCAGGAATAGACTGTCAGAGAAACTGCAAGTTAAGTGATACGCAACCAGCCAAAATTCGCGCAGATTTAATCTAATTTTCATTGAAATCCCCAATGAATCCGCTATATTGCTTGCATCTGGATCAGTGCAACAGAATTACCGGTTCTTTACCCTTTTTATTTTTTGATGGGGGTAAAGTTTCAAAAGGAATCAGCGCCCCACCGATCCAGCCGGCCTTGGCCAACGGCGGGTGAAAGTGACCCGAGCGCACCAGACCGCACCAAACCGCACCAAAAAATGTAATTGTGAAGGTTGCCGGGTTGCCGGGCGAAGGGGGCATGCTCCACCCGGGCAACCCAGAACGGACTGCGAGACAAAATCCAGATGTCAAAGAACGGCCACGCACGCTGCGCGGAAAACCGCACCGCCACCGGCTAGGAGTGTCAGCGACACCATCGTCCGGCGGCAGTCCCAGGCCGGGCCTGCTGAATTTGGTGTATTATAACATATTGATACATACGTGTCCAGTGAAATTATCATGAGTCCAAGCTCCGCTGTGAAAGGTGATAGGGGATTGAACTTCGGAATCCGAGTTAATCCTTCACCTTCGGCAGCATCCACGCGGCGGCGGCAGCGGGCAGAAACAGAAAGCCTGCATAGAACAGCGCCGCACGATGGTCACCCACCTTCGAGAATAAGCCGAAGAAAACCGTGCCGAATGCGGCGGCGATACGCCCGATGTTGTAGCAGAAACCCGCGCCCGTGGTCCGGAGGAGCGTGGGAAACAACGGCGGCAGATACATCGTGAACAAGCCGAACGCGCCCTGGCAAAAGCCAATCAATGGAAACCACCACAGCAATGCCGTGTAATCCCGCGCCGTGGAATACGCGCCGAACATCGCCACAAAATACACGAGAAACGCCCAGCCGATCGTCGCGCGATAACCGATATACCGCGCCACGCCGCCCGAGAAAAAATTCCCCGCGATGGATGAGCCGATGACCAGATACATCGCCGTGCTCGCGAGCTTGTTCCTTGCCTCCGCGCTCATCGCCAGCACCTCCGGCAAATTCCGCAGATGTTGCTGGTGCCAGAACATGAAGGCCCAGTGCGCGGTCAGCGATATACCGCACACGATCATCACCCAGATGGTGATGCGCCGCGTTTCGCCGCAAAAGAGTTCGGCGAGGCCCGGCTGCTGATTCTGCGCCTGCGCTTTGGCCGCATGCCATTCCTCCGGTTCCGGCACCGCGCGGCGGATCCAGAACACCAACAAAGCCGGCAGCACCCCCACGAGGAACAAATATTTCGGCGGCGCGCCGGCCATCAGGAAATTGGCGAGGCCCGCGAGCAAAATGCCCACGTTCACGCCGCTTTGCAAAATCGCCGCCAGCCAGGGACGCCACGACTTTGGCCAGGTCTCGGAGATGAGCGAGGCGCCCACCGCCCATTCGCCGCCGATACCCAGCGCCGCGAGGAAACGGAAAATCATCAACTGCCACCACGTTTCGGCAAAGAACGACAAACCGGTGAAGGCCGCATACGTCAGCACCGTGAGACTCAAGGCGCGCGCACGGCCGAACCGGTCGCCGATGAATCCGAAGAACCCGCCGCCCAGCGCCCAGCCGAGCAGAAACGCACCCTGAATGATGGACGCATATCTTCCCACCGCCGGATCGGTGGTCGCGAGGCCGCCGAGGAGCAGCGCCACGAACGGCGCGGCCACCAGCGTGTAGAGATGCATGTCCAGCCCATCGAACATCCAGCCCAGCCACGCGGCGATGCCGGACTTGAGCTGCGGCCGGGTGAGACGAGGGTTCATGCGCGGCGTTTATAGCCGGAGTCAGGCAGAATGGACAGGATTAACCGCGCTCAATCGCGGTAGCCCCGGAAAACCGTCACGGTGCCGGTGGCGGGATCAAACGCCGCATAAACACTGCCGCGCTGGTGCTCTTCGACTTCTTTGAAGACGCGCTTGAAACAAAGGCGACTGCCCGACGCCGGCCACGTTTGGAACAGCCGGGAATCTTTCAGCAAGGAACGCTCCAGCATCTTTTTGAATTCAAAACCCTCCGCCGGCACCAACTTCGCTTGATCAACCATCGTTTGAAACACCTTTTCATCCGTGTGAAACACCGCCAGCCATTCCTCGCGCAGGAAAGTGGAATAGCCGGTGATCCGGACCTCGCTGGCCGACTTGGGCGCATGACCGATGCAAATGTAAGACAGCCGATGCGCGGGCGATTTGAGTGCGCCCAGCAGCCCGAGCGCCAAAGTGACCACCAGCGCGGGACCGACCAGCAACCCCAGCGCCGTGGGCCGCGAAAGCGAGCGTTTCTCAATCCAGACCTTGGTCAGGGCGAAGACCGTGCTGCCACCGCCGCCCACCAGCACCAGGACCGGGATGAGCGGCAACAAAGCCATGGCGCAAGCCTTGCCGAAGAACTCGTAGGTTCCGTATTGGGTGGCCAGCACAAACAACAAGCCTGCGCTCACCAACACAGTATCCAAGACCCACAACCACCAGTAATCTATTGGCCGCAGGTTAGCGCCGGTTTTGTTTTCAACTGTATTCACGTCCGCATCAGGAAAGCTGACTCGTTTGCAAACGCAAGGTTTTATGGCACGGACAATTGGGGGGTCCAGCCCGCCAGCGGCAGTCGTGGGACAACCGTGCGGGACTTTCGGACAATCGTTTCTCCTCTCCGGACAGCTGTCCCAAGCCTCCGGACAACCGCCCCGACTCTCCGGACGACTGCCCCAAGCCTTCGGACAGTTGCCCCGAACCTTCGGGCAATTGCCCCGGGGTTCCGGGCAGCCGTCCCGACGTTCCGGACAGCTGTCCCAAGCTTCCGGACGCCTGTCCGGAGGCTCCGGACAGGCGATTTTCGCGCAAAAAACCCTTTTTTTGCAAAAAACTGCCCTTCCGGCGATAAAAGGGGGATTTTCCAGTTCGAGAAATCGGGGAGGCAATACCTGATATTCACCCCCCTCCCGAAAGCAAACCATTGTTAATGAAACCGGCCTTTTGAGTAAGTCTATGGATTCGGGTTTGTCGCTAAAAATTGACTTCGTGCCATTCATGAATGACACGAAAACAAAACAAAAACCGAAGACGCCGGTCGAGATTTGCTGAGTTGCTCGACTTGGCTTTAATCACTAAATATTTAGCTCTAATCGCCTACTATATTTATGAAATTATAAAATACTTAACAGCTTAAACTTACTTCGGCATTTCCAAATTCACCTTCGCCGCCACTTGCGCCACGTCCTGGTCGCCGCGGCCGGAGGATTGCAAGCGAGGAATGGAAATGGGATTTGTCTCGCGCAACAACCGAGTCGCATAAGGTATAACTTCCCGGTTCATCAGACGAACGCCGACCTCGGGTTTGAAGTGGAGCGGATCAGACCGGTAGAAGTTGGTTGCGGCATTGTAGGAGCAGAAGGAAAGGTCTATCACATGGGGGAAAATTGTGCCAAGTTGCCGTTTCCACGCCGCGACTTCCGCCGCCGTAGATCCGCCTTGCGCCGATCGCGCTATGGCCTCATGCGTCGGCGGGATCACTACCACGCAGGGGATGGCCCGTTGTCGCAGACATCCGCTGATTTTGACAAAGAAGGACATTTGCTCCACGGGAGGACAATGATATCCCGCCCACATGTTTTGCATGGACTTGATTACGTAAGCTTCCTTTGCGGGGTCGTCCCGGTCTGCGTCTTGAACCGAGCTACCCACTGGCATTAAGCCGTCTGGTCCGAATGGCTGGGGATTCTTAGACAATGATTCGGAGATGGTCCGGATCGAATACTCGGTCGTCTGCAGGTTGAACAGGTTATCGAAGGCCGAAGTCAGGCCCTTGGGAGCGAAGATGTCCCCATGACTTTCCGCCGGGTCTTGCGCGCCGATATCCACGGCGAGGACGACTAATCGTTGGTGATTAGCGAAACGCTGCAGGAAAAAATAGATTTCCTCGGCCGTAGCGCCGGAAAAGGCCCCGTTGAAGAACCGGAACCCTTCCAATTCTTTAGGCGGAATTCTGATTTCGCGACTATTGCCAACCAACAGGGCATCATGGGGAAACTGTTTAACATAGGTGGACTTGCATTCCCGTTCGGCCGAGATGTAGACGCCAAGGCGATTATTGCCATAACGGTTAAAGGGATCGACGATAAGATTCAGGAGCGCCAGGCCGCCAGTCAGGCAAACGGCGAGGCCCAGGGCCAGCAACACATAATGGCGGGCAGTCCGGTTCATTTCAAAAATTATAATACAGGAATTCGCCGGCGCGGCTGAGACCCAGTATGGAAAAGGCCAATAACAATCCCGCCAGACAGGCCCACCGGGAGTTCATCTCCCACCGGAACCAACCGCGAGAGGCGCAGGTTCCATCCACGGCCAACCTGGGAAGCGTGGAATGCCGGCCCATGATCTCCACGGTGTTGGGCAACCACCACACAAATGCCAGCAGGCCCCCGAACCAAAGCCAGGCTTTCGCCTTAACCAGATACGGGCTGCCCGCGAGCGGACCGGTGCCGAGACCGAACATGGGTGCCAGCACATGCCGCGCCGCCGGCAAATCCGCAGAGCGAAACAAGACCCAACCGATCATTACAAAAAGCAGCGTCAAGACCCGACCGCCCCAAGTGGATAGCCCGGTGGGCCACCAAGTTGGGCGGTCCGGCAAGTTCTTCGACCAGAATGCCTGCCAGCCATGCTGGATCGCAAGACCGATCCCGTGGAACAGTCCCCATAGGACGAAAGTCCAGGCCGCCCCGTGCCATAAGCCACCGAGAACCATCGTCAGCATCAGGTTCACATAACGCCGTAATTCGCCCCGCCGGTTGCCGCCGAGCGGAATGTATAGATATTCCCTCAGAAAACGGGAGAGGGTCATGTGCCACCGCCGCCAGAAGTCGGCCAGATTCACCGCCTTGTAGGGTGAATTGAAATTTTGCGGCAGGACGATGCCGAACATCAGCGCCAGCGCCACGGCCATATCGGAG
This sequence comes from uncultured Verrucomicrobia subdivision 3 bacterium, assembly GCA_903922735.1. GTDB lineage: Bacteria > Verrucomicrobiota > Verrucomicrobiia > Limisphaerales > UBA11358 > UBA11358. The sequence continues at coordinate 59,905 of CAIXUZ010000059.1, read as the reverse complement.
TAACCGGAGAAATCGAAGTATAACTGGAACGTGTAGGCCAACGCTCCCGCCCACGCGTCCTGTGAATAGAGCAGTTTTCCGGAAGCCGCCGCGCCAAACACTTTTCCGGCGTTTTCGGCCATCCCATCCGCAATCACCACCTTCTTGAAAAGACCCAAGGAGAAAAGGCTCAGACCCGCCGCCAGATTGTGCCAATCAAAATGATAGGTCCGCGCTTCGGCAAACTGGGGCATCATTTCCGAATGGTGAATGATCGGACCCGCAATCAGGTGCGGGAAAAAGGTTACAAATAACAGGAAATCGCCCAGCACATACTCGCAGACGACGCCCCGGCTGGCGTCCACGAGATAGGCGATCTGGGTGAAGGTAAAAAACGATATTCCCAAAGGAAGCATCACCTTGTCCAAGTGCCAGTCAGAACCCAAAGCACCATTGACACTGGTGACAAAGAAGTTGGCATACTTGAAATAGCCCAACAGCGCCAGATTCACCACGATGCCAAAAAAAAGCGCCCCCGGCGCGCGCCGGCCCATCTGCATGCTCTGGCCCAGGTGTCGTCCCAGCCAGAAATTGAGCATCATGGACGTCAAGATCAGGCCGACATAGACCGGATGCCACCAGCCGTAAAAAAAAAGCGAGGCCAGCACCAGCCAAATTTTGGCCGCTTTGGCACCCTGATATTTCGACAACAGGACAAATCCAATCAGCGTTATCGGCAGGAAGAAAAAGAGGAAGCTATAAGAACTAAATAACATGAAGTTGATGGAAAATTACTTGCCGACATTTTGCACTCAAACTCAGCCACCATTGCGCTCAAACCATCAAGCAATCAAAGAGGATTTTAGAACCTCCGTCAAGGGCTATTCCACTGAAGGCCGGGAAAGACTGAGGAGATTGTGATGTGCCGGCACCGGCAGTTCCTTCGACGCGCGCAGCGGTGAACAAACAAAAACAAATCAAACCCCGGCTGGGGCGAAAGAGATTTGCGCAAGTTGGTTTTCTGTCGCCCCTGCCGGGGCTTGGGATGATTTGGCGCCGATACCCACGGTTTCACCGTGGGCTACTGTCTGGCGCGCCTCCGGCGCTGGGGGAATCATTTGCCGAGGCTCGTGTGTAAATCTTTTTCCAGCCGTGCGAAGGCGCGGGCAAAGGCGGCGAGGGGCGGCCAGTTCGAGAAATCGGAGAGGTGATGTTTGCGGACGGCGGACGCCAAAGCTGCGACGGCGGCCGTGTCCAGGCATACCCATTTTTTCAACGGTTCGGAATCCGTCAACGGGATGGGAAAAGTTTGCAACGAGATATTTTCTATTTCTGGCGAAACGTAAATGTGTAATCTCTGTCGCTCGGAACAGCCTCGAATGTTTGTGCCTTTGTCCCCTTTAACAATTCAGCTATTTTTTCTCTTCCTTTCTTCTCCATCCGATGCCCTATGAAAACCGCCTTTACACATTCACGAGGCAGTTTGCGAAAATAAAGCGAAAGTCCGTCGCTATTCTTTTCTGGTATGAATTCGGACAGTGGTCGCAGAATTCGTCTTTCTGCTTCGTATTTGAGATAGTCCGGTTTGAACCGAAATATTTCTGGCGTTGGCTTTGTATGATCTAAAACAGGCGGACCTGAAACATATTCGACTTTCCAAACTCCGCCTAGAGTTCGGAAGGCTTCGTGGTTCACATCAAACTCGATCACGAAACCTTTGTGGCCATCTGCGTAGTGATACCACATAAGGTTGCTGTCATTGACTTCACATAAACACAAACTGCCAACTGCGGGTTTGAACTGATTTTACAAAGGATTCTCGAAACTTTTCAGACACTTTTGATTGCCGAAAAATTTCCTTTCTTTTTTTAAGGCGTTGCCTTGAACTTAGTTTTTCGTAATTGGGAATTACGGCTGCGAGTTGTTCGCTTAACTCTTTTAGCTGACCTCGTAAAGCGATTCTGGTTATTCCAATCCTGAATTCAAAAGGATCTTTAAATCTATCTGGAGGGGTGAACGCAATCTTTTCGTGCTCCAAGATGTCAACACGTTCAGGTGGAACATATTTGAAGAGCCTCAAATTTCCCACGCGCGCTTGCATTCTGGTTATTTAGGCATTTCCAACTTCACCTTTACCGCCACTTGCGCCACGTCTTTGTCGCCGCGGCCAGAGAGGTTCACAATGATGAGCGCGTCCTTACCCATTTTCGGCGCGCGCACCATGCACTCGGCGACGGCGTGGGCGCTTTCCAGCGCGGGGATGATGCCTTCGAGCCGCGCGAGTTTCATGAAGGCGGCAAGCGCCTGGTCGTCGGTGGCGTAGGTGTATTCGGCGCGGCGGGCATCTTTCAAAAAGGCGTGTTCCGGTCCCACGGCGGCGTAATCAAGCCCGGCACTGACGCTGTGCGTGGATTGGATCTGGCCAAATTCGTCCTGCAAAATATAGCTGCGCGTGCCCTGCAACACGCCGAGCGAGCCGCCTTGAAACCGCGCCGCGTGCTGCTCGGGCTTGATGCCAAGTCCGCCGGCTTCCACGCCGACGAGTTTCACGGACGGGTCGTCGAGGAACGGATAAAAAAGTCCGATGGCATTCGAGCCGCCGCCGACGCAGGCGATGAGCATGTCCGGCAGACGCTTTTCCTTTTCCAAAATCTGCGCGCGGGCCTCGTCGCCGATGATGCGCTGAAAATTCCGCACCATCACGGGATACGGATGCGCGCCGTAGGCCGTGCCGAGAATGTAATGCGTGCTGCGGAGGTTCGTCACCCAGTCGCGCATGGCTTCGTTGACGGCTTCCTTCAAGGTTTTTTGGCCCGCGTGAACCGGCACGACGTCCGCGCCGAGCAATTTCATGCGATACACGTTGAGCTCCTGCCGCTGGCAATCCACCGCGCCCATGTAGATGACGCATTTCATTCCGAACATCGCGGCAACGGTGGCGGTGGCCACGCCGTGCTGGCCTGCGCCGGTCTCGGCGATGATACGCGTCTTGCCCATGCGCCTGGCCAGGAGAATCTGGCCCATCGCGTTGTTGATCTTGTGGGCGCCGGTGTGGTTGAGGTCTTCGCGCTTGAGATAAATTTTCGCGCCGCCGAGTTCCTTGGTGAGGCGTTCAGCAAAATACAGCGGCGAGGGGCGGCCGATGAATTCCGTGAGGTAGTAGGTCAGTTCCTTCTGAAATTCGGGGTCGTGCTGCGCGCGGAAGTATTCCGCCTCCAGTTCCTGAAGCGGGTGCATCAAGGTTTCCGGCACGTAACGTCCGCCGAATGGGCCGAAGTGGCCGGTGGCGTCGGGTAAATTTAAATTGGCGACTGCGCTCATGCTGCCATTTTCATGCAAAGATGCAAAAGGCGCAAAGAAAAATGCGGCGCACCGGATTCGCCGGTTGCCATCCGCCGGATTCTGCGCGCGGGTTGGCCGGATTAAAAGACAACTTAATGTTGCGGACGGCCTTCAATCAGGCAAAACTGGACGCTCTCAACACTTCAGCGCTGAAAATGCTTGTGACGTATCGGCATCAGTCCGGTCTATCCATTGCGAACGAATGAATTGGTCTGCACTAAAAAGTTGGCTGCCGGGATTGCTCCTGGCGGTGGCGGTGGGATGCACTTCCGCCCATTATCACAAGGCCGCCGACCGCGCGGCCTACGGCGCGATCCGGCAAAAAACCCCGGCGGTGAAGAACATGGACCCGGCTTTCACCATCGAGCAGACCAACGCCGTTGAGCTCGGCAACTTGCCGGTAGTCACAAACGCGGTAGACTATCTCGGGCCAGACGGCGAAGCGGAGCGCGGGGCGCGCCGCGTGCGGCTTGAGGATGCGCTGCGGATCGCCGTTCACCACAGCCGCAGTTATCAATCGCGCAAGGAACAGCTTTATCTTTCCGCGCTGTCGCTGACCCTGGCGCGCCATCAGTTCACGCCCATTTTTTCCGGCAGCGGGAGCGCGGCCTACAATGTCAAGACCACGGAAAGCCCGGCGCTGAGCGACCACTTCGTCGAAGACCGCAGCGTCAGCGCCAGCGGCAATGTGGGCGAAAGCTGGCTGATCCGCGATTTGGGGAAAATAACGACGGCGTTCACGGCGGATTTTCTGCGCTTCGTCGTCGGTGATCCGCGGCTGGCCACTTCGTCGAAATTGAGCGCCACGTTCGTCCGCCCGCTGTGGCGCGACGCGGGATTCAAGCAGGACATGGAAAATTTGACGCAGGCCGAGCGGGATCTGCTGTATGCGCTACGGGATTTCACGCAGTATCGGAAAGATTTCAGCGTGGGGATCGCGTCCGCCTACTACAACGTGCTGGGCAACCGCGACGCCGTGCGCAACAGCTTTCTCAATTTGCAAAGTTCGCACCGGAACGCCGACCGCACCCGCGCGCTGGCGCAGGAAGGCCGGGTGGCCGGCACGGATCTGGGCCGCCAGGAACAGCAGGAACTGACCGCCGAGAGCGCGTGGATCAACGCCGTCCGGAGCTACATGCAGGCGCTCGACAATTTTAAAATCCAGCTCGGCCTGCAGGTGGACGCCAGCCTGGTGCTGGATGATGACGAGCTGGCGGCGCTGCAAATCCATCATCCCGACCTCAGCGTGGACGATTCCATCCAACTGGCGCTGGCGGCACGGCTGAATTACATGACCACCAAGGATCAGGTGGAAGACGCCGAGCGCAAGGTGAAGGTCATGGAAAGTTTACTCAAGCCGGACGTGAAGCTGACTGCCAGCGCGAGCCTGGTCAGCGATCCGAACAAGATTTATTCGCTGCCCGAACCGCAGCGTTACACGTGGAATGCCGGGCTGGACGTGGACCCCGGTTTGGACCGCACCTCCGGGCGCAACAACTACCGCACCGCGCTCATCACCCGCAACCGGGCCGCGCGCACGCTGGAGGAGCAGGAGGACCAAATCAAGCTGCAGGTGCGCGACAGCTGGCGCACATTAGACCAGGCCAAACGCAATTACGAAATCAGTGAAATCGGCGTGCATATCGCCGAGCGGCGCGTGGAGAATCAGAGCCTCTTGGCGGAATGGGGGCGCTCCAGGGCACAGGATCAGGTGGACGCGCAGAATGATTTGATCGCTTCGAAGAACCAGCGGACCCAGGCGCTCGTGACCCACACGATTGCCCGGCTGCAATTCTGGAACAACATGGGAATTCTTTACATCAAGGCCAACGGCCAGTGGGAGGAAGTGCAAAATGCGAAAACTAAATGAACTGATAAAATTCGTCCGTCGGCAGCCGCGCTGGCGGCAGATCACCGCCGCGGCCATCATTGTGCTTGTCGGCTGGTGGGGGCTGCGCCACAGTGGAGAGTCGGGGGCGAAGGCACCGACCTTCGCGGCGAGGCGCGGGCCGCTGGAGATCAACGTCCTCGAAGGCGGCAGCCTGCAGGCGCTCGAATCGCAGGAGGTCAAATGCGAGGTGCGCGTGGGCTACCAGGGCACGAAAATTTTGCGGATCGTGGAGGAGGGTTATCTCGTCACGGAAGCCGATGTGACGAACAACAAAGTGCTGGTGGAACTGGATTCGTCCGATCTGGAAAAACAGATCGCGCAGCAGGAGATTCAATATCAGCAGGCGGTCGCCAGCCTGATTGATGCGCAGCAGAACTATGAAATCCAGTTGAACCAGAACCAGAGCGACATCAAGGCCGCCGAGCTAAAGGCCCGGTTTGCGCGGATGGATTTCGACAAGTTTTTGGGCGACACGGTCACCGACAAGATCATCAAGGATTACGGCCTGGATAAGATTCTGGCGGCGGCCAGCACCAACGACGTGGCCGACACCTCGCGCGCGGAAGAAGCCGGGCAGGCCACGGTGACCGCGCCACCGTCGGTGACGGAGCCGCTGGCCGGCAAGGCCGCCGCCGGGAACACCGGGTCCAACATGGTGCTCGCGACCGGCATCAGCGCGCCGCCGCCGGGAACCAACGGCCCAGCGCTGCTCCCGATTGCCGCCGCGCCCCGGCCGGCGGCACCGGACGCGGATACGGACACGAATCTGGTGGTGGCCGGTTTCACGCCGTACACGTTCCGGACCGGTCTCATTGACTTCAAGAAATACGCCAACATTGACATGCTGGGGGACGGCGAGGCCAAGCAAAAGCTGCGCAAGTTTGAAGATGATTTGCAGTCCGCGCAGAAGGATCTGGGCGTGGCCAAGGCCACGTTTGAAGGCACGCAGCGGCTGTTCGCCAAGCAATTTGTCGCGAAGATGGAGCTGGTGCGCGACCAGTTGTTACAGGACAGCGCCGAACTGAAAGTGCAGACGGCGGAAACCAGCCGGGCGCTGTTTTTGAATTATGATTTTTCCAAAACCGCCGAGAAATCCCTTTCCGACTACACCGAAGCCGTGCGCGAACTGGACAAGTCCCGGCGCTTGGCCATCTCCAAGCAGGCGCAGGCGCAGGCCAAGCTGAAGTCGGCCCAGGGCCAGTATGAAGTCCAGACCCGCCAACGCAAGGACCTCAACGCGCAACTCGAAAAATGCATCATCCGCGCGCAGAAAAGCGGGCTGGTCGTCTATGGCGGCACCGGCGACAACTTTTACGGCAACCAGGAACCCATCCGCGAAGGCGCCACCGTCCGCGAACGCCAGTCCATCATCACCATCCCGGACATGACCCGCATGTCAGTGAACGTCAAAATTCACGAGAGCTACATCAAGAAGATCAAGAAGGGCCAGAAGGCGCGCATCACCGTGGACGCATTTCCCGACACGGAGCTGGAAGGCGAAGTCACCAAGATGGGCGTGTTACCGGATTCGCAAAACCGCTGGATGAACCCGGACCTGAAAGTCTATAACACGACCATCACCATCAACGGCACCTACGACTGGGTGAAACCGGGCATGAGCGCCAAGGTGGAAATCCTCGTGACCAAACTGAACGATGTCGTGTATGTCCCGATTCAGGCGGTGTCGCCCGACAGTGGAAAACAGATTTGCTACGTTGCGGCGACCTTCAAGCCGGAACGGCGCGAAGTGGAGACCGGCGAGTTCAACGACGAGTTCATCCAGATCAAACGCGGATTGAAGGAGGGCGAACGAGTCTTGTTGCGGGTGCCGGACGGGATTGAAACGGATAGTCCGGAAAATGACAGCCAGCCCAAGGAAGAAAAACCGGGCGGTCCGCAGAAACCCAGCGCTCCCATCACCCCGGCGAAGGCGGCTTCACCAACGGGCAAGGTATAAAACCGCCATGTCTTCGCCCATCGTCAAGTTCAACACTGTTCGCAAGACCTACCAGATGGGGCCGGTGACCGTGGAAGCGTTGCGCGGCGTGTCGTTCGACATCGCCGCCGGTGATTACGTCAGCATCATGGGGCCTTCCGGCTGCGGCAAATCCACGCTACTCAACCTGCTCGGCTGCCTCGACCGCCCCAGCGCCGGCCATTATCTGCTCGGCGGCCAGGACGTGTCGGGGATGGATGACGACGCGCTCTCGTCGGTGCGCGGCGCGCGGCTGGGTTTTATCTTTCAATCCTACAATCTAATCCAGCAACTCACCGTGGTGGAGAACATTGAAATCCCGCTTTATTATCAGGACCGGCCCGAAGCCGAATGCCGCGAGCTGGCCTGCAAGCTGGCCAAGCGCGTCGGACTGGAGCACCGGCTCGATCACAAACCGTTTGAACTCTCCGGCGGCCAGCAGCAACGCGTGGCCATCGCCCGGGCGCTGGTCAATGATCCGCTCGTCATTCTTGCGGATGAACCCACCGGCAATCTGGATTCCACCTCCGGCGTGGAGATCATGAAGATTTTCGATGAACTGCACGCGCAGGGCAAAACCCTGATTCTCGTCACGCATGATCCGAGCGTGGGCAAACGCGCCCATCGCACCATCCGTTTGCGCGACGGCCACCTTGAAAGCGATGTCCGACACGAAAAATAATTCCAGCCTGACCAGGGCCCTGCGCGGACTGACGTGGGCGCGGCTGCAGCGCGCGATGCGGCTGGGCATCCGCAGCCTGTGGCTGCACCGGCTGCGCTCGCTGCTCACCGTGCTGGGGATCGTCTTTGGCGTATGCTCGGTGATCGCCATGCTCGCCATCGGCGAAGGCGCGAGTTACGAGGCGCAGGAGCAGATCAAAAGCCTGGGCAGCCAGAATATCATCATCCGCAGCGTCAAACCGCCGGACGATCAAAAGGTTTCCAACCAGGGCAGCCAGAGCCGCGTGCTGCAATATGGCGTCACTTACCTGGATGCCCGGCGCATCACCGCGACGATTTCCGGCGTGACCGTCATGCTGCCTTCACGCAACATCCGCGACTACGTCTGGAACATCAGCCGCCGCGTGGATAGCGAACTGGTCGGCACCGTGCCGTGGTATCCGACCATGCGCAACCACCGCGTTGCCAGCGGTCGCTTCTTCACAGAAAACGACATGAGCGGCCAGACCAGCGTCTGTGTCCTGGGGGCGGAGATGGTACCGTTGCTGTTTCCATTGGAATCGCCGGTGGGCAAGCACGTCCGCGTGGGCGGCGATTATTACCAGGTCATCGGCATCATGGAGGCGCGCGGGCACGACACCAAAACCGACGACGCCGCGTCGCCGAAGGACAAACCCACCGCCTACCGCATGTTCGTTCCTTTGGAGACGGTGAAGATGCGCTACGGCGAAGTCTTGATGCGGCGCCGCGCGGGCAGCTTTGAAGCCGAGCGCGTGGAACTCCATGAACTCACGGTGAAAGTGGCTTCCCTCGATGCCGTGACCGGCGTCGCGGAAGCCATCAAAACCGTCATGGAGCGCAACCACAAAAAGAAGGATTACCAGATTGATGTGCCGCTGGAAATGCTCCGGCGCGCGGAACGCACCAAACAGATATTTAACATCGTGCTTGGCTCAATCGCCGCCATCTCGCTGCTCGTCGGCGGCATCGGCATCATGAACATCATGCTCGCCAGCGTCACCGAGCGGACGCGGGAGATCGGCATCCGGCGCGCCCTCGGCGCGCGACGGCGCGACATCATCGTCCAATTTCTGGTGGAGACCGTGATGCTTTCCGGCATTGGCGGCATCCTGGGGGTGCTGCTGGGCGTCACCATCCCTTTCATCGTCTCGCACACCGCCGGCATGAAGACCATCATCACGCTCTGGTCGCCGCTGCTGGCGTTCAGCATCTCGGCCCTGGTGGGCGTCATCTTTGGGATCTATCCCGCCGTCCGCGCCGCCAACATGGATCCGGTGGAGGCGCTCCGGCACGAATAACCGGAGCCACCGCCTTCAGAACCGCTTGGTGAGCGTCAGCGCAATGGTGTGGCCCTGTGCGCGATTTTCGGCGACGAATTCGTAAAGGTAGCGGCACGAGACGAAAAACATCTGCTTGGGAAACGCCACGCTGATTTCCGGTCCGGCCGCCGCCACGCGGTCCTGCGGCGTGACGAACGCCGACGGACCGGTGTCGTCGCTGACCTTCTGCTGGTAGTAGCCCACCACGCCGACATCAATGACTTTTTGCAGGGTCTTGCTCACGCCCCATTCGAGCGTGATGGCGTCGCCGCGCGTGACGTGCGTATCGCGCTGTTCCGTGTTCAATTCGTAGCGGCAAAGCGCGGACACGGCCCAGGTTTTTTCCTCGTCGGCATACCAGGTGGCGCCGCCAGTCCACATCGGGGTCCAGTAGCCGAGGCCGGCGCGCGTGGTCGGCGGCGCGGCGGATTCGCCGGTGGGCATCCACACGCCGAGCGCGGTGGAGAAATCAAACTGCTGGAGATGCCAGGAGAGGGTAGATTCGGCAAAGAGGTCGCCCACGCCGAATGTGCCGCTGCTGTACCCGCCGGCCCGGACGTTCTGATAAACCAGCGGCACCAGCGCGTCCACGCCGACGTTGGCGCCAAGCAATTTGGTGTCGGTGATCCAAATGACCCGCGGAACATTGGCATAAGTAAACGCCTGAAAGTTCGGCACATGGGCGTTGTTACCGCTGCCGCTGTTTAATTGGTCGGCAAAATACGCCACGCTGTAATCACGCACATACCAGCCGGGCGGCGGCAGGGTGGCAGCCTTGATGCCCTCAACGCCGGGCACATAATGCGCCGTGGGTTGCGCTTGGAGCGCCGATGCCAGCGCCGTAAAACCAAGAATGAGAACGAAACGAACGATTAATTTTTTCATGATGGATTAGGGTTGGGTGATGGGTTAGACATCCTGAATTTTTCCGTGCAGATAACTTTCAAACGAGCTCAAGTCGAGCAGGCCGTGGCCGGAAAGGTTGAAGAGCAAAACTTTCTTTTTCCCCTCTTCACGGCATTTCACCGCCTCATCCACCACGGCGGCAATGGCGTGTGAAGATTCCGGCGCGGGAACGATGCCTTCCTTGCGCGCGAACAGAACGGCGGACTCGAAAACCTTCGTCTGGTGATACGCCCTGGCTTCCATGAGGCCGAGGTGCAGCGCGTGGCTGACCATCGGCGACATGCCGTGGTAGCGCAGCCCGCCCGCGTGGATGCTCGGCGGCATGAACTTGTGGCCGAGCGTATACATCTTCACCAGCGGCGTGGTTTCGGCCGTGTCGCCGAAATCGTAGCGCAGTTCGCCTTCCGTCAGGGTCGGGCAGGCCGACGGCTCGACGCCAACGATGCGGTATTTTTTCCCGTCCTTAATTTTTCCCCGGAGGAACGGGAACGCAAGGCCGGCAAAATTGCTCCCGCCACCGCAGCAACCGAAAATCACGTCCGGTTCCTCGCCGGCGCGCTCCATCTGCTTGATGGTTTCCTCGCCGATGACGGTCTGGTGATGACAGACGTGGTTGAGCACGCTGCCGAGTGAATATTTGGTGCCCGGCGTTTTGACGGTGTCCTCGACCGCCTCACTTATGGCGATGCCAAGACTGCCAGCACATTGCGGATCTTCAGCGAGCAGTTTGCGGCCATATTCGGTGAGATTGCTCGGGCTGGCGTGAACGGTCGCGCCCCAGGTGTGCATGAGCATCCGGCGATACGGCTTCTGGTCGTAGCTGACCTTGACCATGTAAATATTGCATTCCAGCCCGATCAGGCTGCACGCGAACGCCAGCGACGCGCCCCACTGGCCCGCGCCGGTTTCCGTGGCCAGCCGCTTGGTGCCGGCGATTTTATTGAAGTAAGCCTGCGGCACGGAGGTATTGACCTTGTGGCTGCCGGCGGGGCTGGCACCTTCGTATTTGTAATAGATGTGAGCGGGCGTGTTCAGCGCCTTTTCCAGCCGCACGGCGCGCAGCAACGGCGTGGGCCGCCAGAGCGCGTAGATATCGCGCACCGGCTCGGGAATCTCGATGTATTTCTCCCGGCTGATTTCCTGGTCAACAAGGTTGCGCGGGAAAATGGCCTCCAGCGCCTCGGGCGGCAGCGGCTCTTTGGTGCCGGGATGCAACGGCGGGGGCAGCGGCTCGGGGAAATCGGCGTTGAGGTTATACCAAGTGGACGGGATGTCCGCCTGCGTCAGATCGAAGCGCGTTTTCTGGCTCATGTGAATAAGTGGGTGACCGCCACATCATCCACGCCGCCGAGAATCTAAACCAGCCCTGTCGTGCCAAAAATTAAGCAAATCTTGTCCTGCTGGCCGTGGGCTGAAGTGTTTTCAAAATCGAATTGGCGGGCAAGGGTGGCCATGGTCGCGCTGCGGCCTTGACCATCGCCGGGCAGAGCGACCAGTGATGGAATTGTTCGTGAGCCGGAAAATGGCCACGCTTCAAAGTGACCGCTACGCGGTCAGGTCAAGTCGCAGCGCGCCTTGACCCACCTAACTTGCCGCCGGCAGCAACGGATGTTTTTGCCCTTGTGCCGGCGGACGGCTTTGCGAAGATTCATTCATGTCCGAGGCAATCACAGGCAAGTGAAGCCATTTTGCCACAAAAATGTTGGCGGGTCGCTTTTGTAACCAATTGACACTTTTGGGAATTAAGCCAGCCCGGTTCGGGTTAATAAAATGTTAAGCGTTTCCTTGCGTTTTCTGTGAACTACAATCTTGAGATTCAGCGTCTTGCGTCGCGAATTGCAGCCCTGCTCGTTACCCCGTCGTGGGCTGGTTTTATCTACATGCTGCTTCACCGTCCACACCAAGTCAGCCTTGGCGGGGCTACTGCATCGCTGCCGGACGTTGGGTTCATCACTGTCGCTTCTCTTCTTTGCAGCTTGCTCACATTGATCTGTGGATTAACGACTCTTCGCGACGATAGTTCCTCTCTCTCGAGTTGGATTTTTGTCATCGCTTGTGTGCTCCCTTTTCTTGGCATGCTTGCGCTACTCGACCCATTCGGAGCTACGCCTACTTATTGATGAGCGCATTATTTCACACATGGAGTCCGGCCGAACAGTATCCCGGTAAGTTGTTCGCGCCGCCCGCACGGCTCGACCTGACAAGCGCAGCCCTCACCAAAATAAAAAACCGATGCCCGGAATTTTCCGCGCAACGGTTTCTGTTTTTGATTTGAATCAGCTCGCCTTGACCGCCGCGACGAGCGCGTTGAGCGAGGCTTTGGCGTCGCCGAATAACATCCGCGTGTTGTCCTTGTAGAAGAGATGGTTTTCGATGCCGGCGAAACCGGCGGCCATCGAGCGTTTCATCACAATGCACTGCTTGCAATGGTCGGCATCAATGATCGGCATGCCGAAAATCGGGCTGGACTTGTCCTCGCGGGCGGCGGGATTCACCACGTCGTTCGCGCCGATGACGAGGCAGACATCCACGCGGTCCATCGAGGGATTGATCTGCTCCATTTCGATGAGCTGGTCATAGGGCACATTCGCCTCGGCCAGCAGTACGTTCATGTGACCGGGCATGCGGCCGGCGACCGGATGAATGGCAAATTGCACTTCAACGCCGCGCTTGCCGAGTTCCTCGGTCAGTTCGCGCACGGAATGCTGCGCCTGCGCCACGGCCATGCCGTAGCCGGGCACCACCACAACGCGCTGGGCGTAGGCCAGCAGCAACGCCACTTCGTCGGCCTGAATGGCTTTGACCGTTCCGGCGACTCCGCCGGCCGCCGCCGCGCCGCCGCCGCTGGAACCGAACGCGCCGAACAGAACATTGGTGACGGGGCGGTTCATCGCCTTACACATGAGCAGCGTGAGCAGCGTGCCGGAGGAACCGACGAGCGTTCCCGCGACGACCATCGCCAAGTTGTTGATGGCGAAACCATCCGCCGCCACCGCGAGACCGGTGAAAGAATTGAGCAGCGAGATGACCACCGGCATATCCGCGCCGCCGATGGGCATGACCATCGCCACACCGAAGAACAGGGCGAGGGCGAACATCACAATGAACGCCGTGACCGCGTTGCCACCGGAAACGTTGATGGTCAGCCAGCCGCACAAGCCGAGAATGACGAGCAGGATAAGGCCGTTGAGAATATTCTGGCCGGGGAACGTGTGCGGCTTCTCAAATTTTCCTTCCAGTTTCAGATACGCGATGATGCTGCCGGAGAAGGAAAGCGAGCCGATGAGGGTGGCGAACAGCATGGAACCGGCGATGAATCGGGTGGTTTCATGCAGCACGGGCAATTCGATGCCGGCGACTTTGGTGCCATGCGCGCCCTTGATGAATTCCAAACTTGCGACCAGCGCCGCCGCGCCGCCGCCGAGGCCGTTGAAGAGCGCAACCATCTGTGGCATGGAGGTCATCTTCACCGAATACGCGCCGAACGCGCCGATGGCGAGACCGATAAGCGTGCCGATGGCGATGAGCGTGTAATTAAAAGACCAGCCGTGCGCCCAAACGTTGTCGCCGCCGGATTTTTGCAACACCAGCAGCGCGACCAGCATGCCTGCGGCCGCGACGAGGTTGCCGCTGCGCGCGGTCTTCGGCGAACTCAGGAACTTGATGCCGAGGATGAATAAAACCGAGACACCAATGATGATGAAGGGAACGATTTGAGAACTCATGGCTATTTCTTTTTCTTGAACATTTGCAGCATCCGGTCCGTGACCATGAAACCGCCAAACACGTTGGCCGAGCCGAAGATCACCGCGACAAAACCAAGCGCCTGCTGGAGCGGCGTGGCGGCGTCCGCCAGCACCAGGATGCCGCCGAACAAAATGATGCCGTGAATGGCGTTGGTGCCAGACATCAGCGGCGTGTGCAGCATCGAGGGCACCTTGGAGATGACCTCAAAGCCGACAAAGACAGCGAGGATGAAAATAAACAGGACGTTGGTATCCATAAAAGATTAGCTGGTTTTGGGGAGCAGTTTTTCGTTCACGATTTTGCCGCCGTGCGTGACCAGGCAACCTTTGATTATTTCGTCATCGAGCTTGAGGACAAAGGTCTTTTCCTGCTTGTCCCAGAATTCCTCGACGAGCGCCACGAGGTTCGCGGCGTAAACCTGGCTGGCGTGGAGCGGCACGCGGCCGGGCAGATTGGCGATGCCGACGATTTTGACGCCGTTCCGGTCAATGACTTCGTCGTATTTCACGCCTTCGACATTGCCGCCGGTTTCCACGGCCATATCCACGACCACGCTGCCAGGCTTCATGGCATCGAGCATTTCGGCGGTGACGAGCACCGGGGCCTTGCGACCGAAAACCTGCGCGGTGGTGATGACGACGTCGGAATCGCCGCAGGTTTTGTTCATCGCGGCGCGCTGCTGCTGGATTTGTTCCTCCGTGAGCGCCTTCGCGTAGCCGTCCTTGGTCTGGCCGGTTTCGCCGAGGTCAATCTTGAGAAACTGCGCACCGAGCGATTTCACCTGTTCCTCAACGACGGGCCGCGTGTCGTAGGCGGTGACTTTTGCGCCGAGGCGTTTCGCCGTGGCGATGGCCTGCAAACCGGCGACGCCGACGCCGATGATGAACACTTTCGCCGGCAGAATGGTGCCGGCGGCGGTGGTCATCATGGGGAAAATCTTGTTGGAATAGCGGGCGGCGAGGATGACCGCTTCGTAGCCGCCGAGATTCGCCTGCGAGGAAAGCACGTCCATCTTTTGCGCGCGGGTGGTGCGGGGGATGAATTCCATGCTGATGGCGCTGACGCCGCGTTCGGCGAATTTCTGCACGAGATCCTTTTCGTTAAACGGGTCCAGCAGGCTGGCGTGGATGGAACCCGGCTTGAGCAGCGCGATTTCCTCCACCGGCGGTTTGCGCAGACGCAGCACGATGTCGCCGGAGGCGATCAGTTCCCTGCGGTCGGCGGTGATCATCGCGCCGGCTTTCAGATAGGCTTCGTCGGAAAATCCGGCGGCGATGCCAAGCCCGGCCTCGGCTTCGACTTGCGCGCCGAGCTTGACGAGCTTGGCAACGCTGTCCGGCGTGAGCGGCGTGCGGTTTTCGCCGGGGTGGGTTTCGCGGGGAACGGAAATTTTCATAGCTGGAATTCTAAGGCGGTACAATATCACTTTCTCCTGCCACAAGTAACCCCTTTTTTGCTATTTTATCCCCTCGGAAGATAGCGCGGATGAGGACTTTTGATTTGTTCTCATATTGAGAGGCCGCATCGCAACCGTCGCGAAGGCTCTGCACTGCGCCGGCTTCAGCGGCGCTTTTGTGCGGCTGACTTGTTTGGAACGAAGGCCGGTCTGATGGCGTTCTAAACTGGATCCATGCAGTAGGAATGATACGTCTCAGGAAGTGAGCAACGCTGGTCGGCCTCTGGCTCAAACTGCGGCACTTAAATTCGCCGGCTTCGGAACGGCCGCCAAATACTGGTCGATCGCCTGCGCCGATTTCTTGCCGTCGCCCATCGCCAGGATCACCGTGGCGGCTCCGCGAACGATGTCGCCGCCGGCAAAAACGCCAGGAATGCTCGTCGCGCCGTTTTCATCCGCGACGATATTGCCCCACTTGTTCAAATTCAAATCCGGGCAGGTGGCCGTGAGGAGCGGATTCGCCTTGGTGCCGATGGCCACGACGACCACATCGCAGTCCAAGACGAATTCCGAGCCGGGAATGACTTCGGGGCGGCGGCGGCCGGAACTGTCCGGTTCGCCGAGTTTCATCTTCTGGCATTTCATGCCGGTAACCCAGCGCTTGTCGTTGCCGATCACTTCAACCGGCGCGGTGAGAAATTCAAACTTCACGCCTTCCTGTTCGGCGTGGTGAACTTCCTCGGCGCGGGCGGGCAGTTCATCATGCGTGCGGCGATAGACAATCATCGCCTCTTTCGCGCCGAGCCGCTTGGCGGTGCGCACGGCGTCCATGGCCACGTTGCCGCCACCGACGACCGCGACGCGCTGGCCGTTCAGCACCGGCGTGTCCGAGCGAGGAAAATCATACGCCGCCATCAGGTTGATGCGCGTGAGGTATTCGTTCGCTGAATAGACGCCCTTGAAATTTTCGCCCGGCACGTTCATGAACACGGGCAAACCCGCGCCGTTGGCGATGAAGATGGCGTCGAACTTTTCCTGCAATTCAGGAATTGTGTAGGTGCGGCCGATGATGACATTGCACTCGATCTTAACGCCCGCTGCCTGCAACCGTTCCACTTCCTGCGCGACGATTTTTTTGGGCAGACGAAATTCCGGAATCCCATAGATCAAAACGCCGCCCGCCTTGTGCAAGGCTTCGTAAATGGTCACATCATGTCCGCGCCGGGCGAGTTCGCCGGCGGCGGTCAGCCCGGCCGGGCCGGAGCCAACGATGGCCACTTTCTTGCCGGTCGGCTGCGGCTTGATTTGCGGCAACTGGTCGCGATGCTCCCGCGCCCAGTCGGCGACGTAGCGTTCCAGATAGCCCACGCCGACGGGAAGACCTTTCGCGGCCCGGACACAGACGGCTTCGCACTGCGTTTCCTGTGGACAGACGCGGCCGGTCACGGCGGGCAGCGCGTTATCGCAGAGCAGGCTTTGCGCGGCTTCGGCCAATTTTCCGGCGGTAAGCAGATCGAGAAATTTCGGAATGTTCACGCCCACGGGGCAGCCGTTCATGCAGCGCGGATCTTTGCATTGCAGGCAGCGGTCGGCTTCCAGCAGCGCCAGCCGTTCGGGCAGGCCGAGATTGACTTCGAGGAAATTGGCGGCGCGCGCGGCGGCGTCCTGTTCCGGCATGGCCTGCCGGGTGATTTGCATCCGTTGTTTGGTGGTGATTCGGGCGGACATATCAGGCGGGGGAGGCGGGGGCGGTTTCCATCCGGCACTTGCCGCTGGCACAGGCGTTGGAGCGAAGCTCGAATTCGCGGTAAGTGGAGAGGCGATCCTGCAGTTCGTCAAAATTGACCAGGTGCCCATCGAATTCCGGTCCGTCCACGCAGGCGAACTTGGTTTCGTTGCCGAGCGAAACGCGGCAGCCGCCGCACATGCCCGTGCCGTCAATCATCACCGGATTCAGCGAAACAATCGTGCGGACGCCGAGGCTGCGCGTGAGGTTGGCCACCGCGCGCATCATCGGCACCGGACCGACGGCATAGACGATGTCCACTTTTCCCGCCGCGAGAATTTCCTTCGCCGCGTCGGTCACAAAACCTTTGCGACCGTACCCGCCGTCATCCGTGCAGACCACGACTTTGCCGTAGCGCTGCAGCTCCGGCTCAAAAATCACCCATTCCCGGGCGCGCCCGCCGATGACGCTCGTCACCTGCACGCCCCGCTGCTGCAAGCCCTGCGCGATGGGATGCACCACCGCCGTGCCCACGCCGCCGCCGATGCACAAGGCGTGACCGCTTTCGATCATTTCCGTCGGGTGACCGAGCGGGCCGGCCACGTCGCGAATGAAATCGCCGGGATTCAGCGCGACCAGTTCGTTGGTGCTTTTGCCCACGGCCTGGATGACCAGCGTGATGGCGCCGGTTTCCGGATTGGAATCCGCGATGGTCAGCGGAATGCGCTCGGCATTTTCCGTGAGATGAACGATGACAAACTGCCCCGGCTGCCGGATTTGCGCGATGCGCGGCGCGTGGACGTCCAGCCGCGTGACATTGGGGCTGAGAATTTGTTTGCCTAATATGCGATGCATGGCGGCTAATTTTAGCCTGACCACCCGGCATCGCCATGCGCTTATTGCTTTATGTCTGCCATTTTTTGCTTGCAGGGTGAAAACCCTCTATGACGACCGCCATCAGCCGAAAGCCGGGGAGGAGAAATGGCCAAAATAAACTTTCCTTGAAATTCACTTCACCCACTTGATTTCCGTCGGCGGGCGATGGGTTTTCAGCCGGTTTATCAATTTTCCCGCCTCGACTTCCGCGATCACCAGCGCGCGATGCTGGGCGCGGATGAAGCCTTCGCTCGTCGTGTGATCCAGAAATTCCAGCAACGGAGAATAAAAACCGCCGACGTTGAACAGGCCGAAGGGCTTCTGGTGCCAGCCAAGCTGGCTCCACGCCAGCACTTCGAACAATTCCTCAAACGTCCCGTAGCCGCCCGGCAGCGCGATGAAGCCATCTGCCAGCTCGGCCATGAGCGCCTTGCGCTCGTGCATGGTTTTGACCACGCGCAAATCCGGCAGGGTTTCGTGGACGACTTCCTTGATGACGAGTTTTTCAGGAATGACACCGATGACATGGCCACCGTGTTTCAACACTGCGTCCGCCACGACCCCCATGAGGCCGACCATGCCGCCGCCATAAACGAGTTCAATTTTCTCGCGGGCCAGCAACGTGCCTAGGGTCTGCGCTGCCGCCGCGTATTCCGGGCGGACGCCTTGGTTCGAGCCGCAATAGACCGCGATGCGTTTCATTTTGGTGACCACGAAATACACGAACCACACGAAAATTAAAAGACAGCGGCGAAACTTTTTCGCTGGATTTGCGGGTTCACCTTTAATCTTTATTCCTAACCGCTTGATAAGTTGCAAACTTACGCGGCAAGTTATTCACACCGCCGCACCGCCGCGATAAAGTCCCGTACTTTCGCAGCATCCTTTTTTCCCGGCGCGGATTCCACGCCGCTGGAAACATCCACGGCAAACGGGCGAACTTGTTTCACCGCGTCCGCCACATTTTCCGGCGTCAGGCCGCCCGCGAGGAAAATGGGTTTGCCATATTTCTGCGCGGCCACCGCCAAATCCCAATTAAATTTCTCGCCTGTGCCCCCCAAGCCGGCCTGGGAATACGCATCCAGCAGAAAGGCGTCGGTGTGATAATTCTCCATCAAATTCAATGATTCCGCGTCACGCACGCGCAGGGCCTTCATGCTCATCAAGCCGAATTGGGTGCAGAAATCCGAATCTTCATCGCCATGAAATTGCAGCAGGCTCAAGCCGCATTCGGCAATGGCGCGGGTGACAAGCGTCTCGTCCGGGTTCACAAACACGCCCACGCGCAGCACGAATGGCGGCAGCGCCAGGGAAATTTCCGCCGCCTGCGCGACGGTAACGTGACGCGGGCTACCCTCGTAAAACATCAGGCCGATCATGTCCGCCCCGGTCCCGGCGGCGGCCAGCGCATCGGCGACACTGGTGATGCCGCAAATTTTTACCTGCGTTTTCATTTACGATTGACGATTGGCGATTTACGATTGGCTCCGTTTTGAATAATCCGCATGAATCGTAAATCATAAATCGCAAACCGTAAATCCGAATGCCACACACGATTTATCTCGATTACAACGCCACTACGCCTCTGGATCCGGCGGTGCGCGCGGCGATGCTGCCGTTTCTTGATGAAATCTGGGGCAATCCTTCATCCGTACATCACGTCGGCCGCAGGGCGCGGGCGTTGCTGGACGAGGCGCGGGACCGGGCGGCGAAGGTTCTGGGCGCCAAGCCGAGTGAAATCATCTTCACCTCCGGAGGAACGGAATCAAATAATCTCGCTATCTTGGGCACGGCGCGGTCGCTCAAAACGAAGGGAAAACACTTAATTACCTCCGTCATTGAGCATCCTGCGGTGTTGCAATGCTTTGATTATCTTGAAAAAAACGATGGTTTTTCGATCACCAAGCTTCCCGTTAACGTTGAAGGCCGCGTTTCGGTTGATGATTTAAAGAGGGCGATCCGTTCCGATACCGTTTTGGTTTCCGTGATGGCGGCGAATAATGAAATTGGGACGATTCAGCCGGTTGCCGAGCTGGGTGCCGTTTGCCGCGAGCGGGGAATTGTTTTTCACACGGATGCGGTGCAATGGTTCGGGAAGGAGCCGTTTGATAACATTGGTCAATTCAATGCGGATCTAGTTTCGCTTTGCGCCCACAAGTTTCACGGACCAAAGGGCGCGGGAATGCTTTTCATCAAGTCGCCGCTTCATCCCGATCCTATTTTGTTTGGCGGCGGCCATGAAAATGAACGACGCGCCGGCACGGAAAATCTGCCGGCGATCTCCGGTTTTATCGTGGCGCTGGAAAATTTTGTTAAAGTTCCGGTTTTTGATGAAATTAAAATAAAACCGCTGGTGGACCGGCTGGTCGGCGTGGTGAAAACCATTGAGGGTTGTGATTTAGTAAGTCCCAAGGACGGCGTCTTGAACAATACCCTTTCTTTTACGGTTCGGGGTGCGGATGGGATTGCACTGATGGCCGGACTGGATTTGGAAGGCATCTGTGCCTCGAGCGGTTCGGCTTGTTCGGCGGGTTCGCTGGTGCCCAGCCATGTGATCCGGTCGATCGGAAAACAGGAAATGGCAAATTCCTTGATTCGATTTTCTTTGGGCCGGGCGACAACGAAGGAAGAAATTAATTTTGTGCGTTCGGTTTTGCCGGCGGTCATCCAGCGGGTACAACCTGGGCGTAAGGCGGGGAAGTGATTGTGAATGACTTGTTGATCAGACCAATAACTTTGACTTTTATATTTTTATGGTTTGGATACCTTGCAGTTGTCGCCGATGAAAGGTTTAAATAAAACCTTTGTTGAATTGAATTTTTTGAGTTGTTAGGCTTGTTCACAGGCCTTAATACGGATAGTTTTTTTAAAAGAGAAGATACATATTAAGAACCGCGCATGAAAATAACCATTGCCAAAGATCAGATCATTGCAGGTCTCCAAGCTGTGCAAAATGTTGTCAGCACCCGCACGACGCTCCCTATTCTCTCCAACGTGCTGCTCCGGGCCGGAGCTGGAAAATTAGAATTTACCGCGACGGATCTGGATGTGACGGTGTCGTGTGAAGTCGAGGCCAAGGTGGAACGGGAAGGATCCACCACCGTGCCCGTAAAGAAAATTTTTGGAATTGTTCGCGAATTAAACGGTGGAGAAATTGAAATTGAAACCGACGAAAAAAACCAGACGTCAGTCCGCAGCGCGGGTTCTTTTTTCAAAATTCACGGATTGGGAGCGGATGAATTTCCACCCATCAAAAAATTAACGGAGGAAAAAAAAGTTATCTTGACCCAGGAAAAGGTGAGGGGAATGATAAAGAAAACCTCCTTTGCCGTGTCCACGGACGAATCGCGATACGTATTAAACGGGATTTACATCAGCCTGAAAGAAAACAAGATGACCCTGGTGGCGACAGATGGCCGGCGGCTGGCGCTGGTGGACGAAGAGGTGGAGATTTCCGAAAAAAGCAGCGGTGAATTTATCGTTCCGGCTAAGGCCGTGGGCGAACTGAATCGTTTGCTGCAAGACAAAGGCGAAATTGAGCTTAGATTCTGTGAAAATCAGGCGTCGTTCACCCTCAAAGGGGAAAAGCTGAACACCATTTTACTGACCACCAAACTCATCGAGGGAAATTATCCCAATTACCGGCAGGTTATTCCCGGCGAACCGAAAGAGAGAATTTCACTGGGGCGCGAAGAATTGATGCAGGCATTGCGCCGGGCCGAAATCATGACCAGCGAGAAGGCCAATTCGGTGAAGCTGAATTTCGGGCGCAACACGCTCACCATCACCGCCAATTCACCCGAAGTAGGGGAAGCGCGCGAAACGCTTGCGGTGAACTACAAAGGCAAGGAACTGGCCATCGCCTTTAACCCGCGGTATCTCATTGATCCACTCAACGCGCTCACCGAGGATGAAGTTTTTATCGAACTGATCGACGAATTAAGCCCCGGCGTCCTCAAAATCAACGGACCCTTCCTCTACGTCGTCATGCCCATGCGGCTGAACTAGAAAAAAAGAAATCAGAAAAGCGGAAGGCAACCAGCCTTCCGCTTTTTCGTTGGTACCAAGGGAATAAAAAAGCCCCAAGCCGTCAACGGCCTGGGGCTTGGTCATGAAATGCAAATCAGTCAAACGCGTGGCCGGAGCAGCAAAGCACGTCTTTGACCTTGTGGCGGACCAGGTCTTTGACCATCTGGCGGGCCGGACCCATGTATTTGCGCGGATCGAATTCCTTCGGGTTGGTGGCGAACACCTTTCGGATGCCGGCGGTCATGGCCATGCGCAGGTCGGTGTCAATGTTGACCTTCGTGCAACCCACGCGGCGCGCGACTTCGATGTCGGCTTCGGGCACGCCCTGGGAGTCGGGCATATTGCCGCCGTATTTATTGATCTCGTCTGCGAGATACTTCGGCACGCTGGAAGCGCCGTGCAACACCAGCGGGTAGTCACCGAGGTTCGCTTCCATAAGCGCCTTCTTGATGAGTTTGAGGCGTTCGAGGTCGAGGTGCTGTTCCCCTTTGAATTTGAAGGCACCATGGCTGTTACCGATGGCAACGGCGAGCGAATCACAACCGGTTTCCTTGACAAATTTGACGGCTTCCGCCGGATCGGTGTAATGGCCGCTGGAGGAGTGGGCACCGCCTTCTTCGCCTTCGTCGAACTGCGCGCCAACGAGGTGGCCGAGTTCGGATTCGACGGAACAATTATGTTTGTGCGCGTATTCCACAACCCTGCGGGTGATTTCCGCATTTTTTTCAAAGGGTTCGTGCGAGGCGTCGATCATGACGCTGGTGAAACCTTCGTCAATGCACTGTTTGCACAGGTCAAACGTGTCGCCGTGGTCCAAATGGACGGCGATCGGGATGTTGGAGAGGCTGACGGCGGCCTCGATGAGTTTCTTGAGGTAAACCGGGTTGGCGTACTGGCGGGCGCCTTTGGAGATCTGGAGGATCAGCGGGGCTTTTTCCTCTTCGCAGGCTTCAACGATTGCCTGGATGAGTTCCATGTTGTTGACGTTGAATGCGCCGAGGGCATATTTCCCTTTGAGGGCCTTGGCGAACAGGTCTTTGGTATGTGTTAGTGGCATAAATTGTATTTGGTTTCGCTGCCGGCAACCAAGCCGGGTTAAATTACGACTTGAGAGCATAGGAAAAACAGCGGGCGAAAGAAATCAAAAAATTGAAAAGCTTCAGTAAACAAATGAATTTTTATTGCTACTGAACGAAGGCTTCCCCCAACACCAACAGCCCCGTAAACACCAAAGGCAACAACCCGGGCGGATGGTTGCCAAGAACCGGAATGGTGCCAGCGAGTGGAATCGAACCACTGACCTCGGGCTTATGAGTCCCACGCTCTAACCAACTGAGCTACGCTGGCCACCGAAACGGCCTACCATTCTGCGAACATTTTGCTTCCTGTCAAACCGGGAATTGCGTCACGCTGCCGCCGTGCAAAGATTATCCCGCAGTTTTTACGACCGCGACACCGCTCTGGTCGCGCAGGAACTGCTTGGAAAAAGCCTGGTTTACCGGACCGCCGCCGGGGAGCGCATCGGAAAAATTGTCGAGGTCGAGGCGTATCTCGGCGCCCACGACCTTGCCTCGCATTCCGCAAAAGGACTGACCGCGCGCACCCAAACCATGTTTGGCCCGCCCGGGTATGCCTACGTTTATCTGATTTACGGCGTCCATCATTGCCTGAACGTGGTAACGGAGCGCGAAGGCGTTGGGGCCGCCGTTTTGATCCGGGCGCTTGAGCCGGAGAAAAATATTTCCGGCCACACCCAGGGGCCGGGGCGGTTGTGCCGTGCGCTGGACATTGATCGCCGGATGAACGGGCGTGATTTGGTGAGCGACGACTTTTTCATCGCCGCACCGCCGGCGGCCGAAGAATTTTCCATCGTCAAACGCCCGCGCATCGGCGTGGATTACGCGAAGCATTGGGCCCGCCGGCGGCTGCGCTTTTACATCCGAGGCAATCCGTTCATCTCGCGGCCGTGATCTGGCTGGGCCCTCCTGATTTTCTAAAATTCACTGATTGACACCTGGCGGAAATCTGGTTTAATTCCCGACCCTTTGCGGGAAAATTTATGTATGCCGTTTTAGAAACAGGTAGCAAGCAGTATCGTGTCGCCGCTGGCGACCAGCTGGAAATTGAACGTCTTGAAGTCGAAGCCGGCAAGCCGGTCACGTTTGACCGCGTGCTGCTGGTCAACAACGACGGCAAGCTTTCCGTCGGCGCGCCCACCGTCACCGGGGCCACCGTTGTGGCGGATGTCGTGGCGCACAAGCGCGGCGAGCACAAGCTGACGTTCAAGATGAAACGCCGCAAGGGCTATCACAAGACCATCGGCCACCGGCAGGAGCTGACGGTCGTCAAAATCACCGCAATCAACGCTTAACATTTTATGGCACATAAAAAAGGTCAGGGCAGCGTCAAGAACGGACGCGACAGCATCAGCAAGCGCCTCGGCGTAAAAGAATTTGGCGGCCAGTTCGTCACCGCCGGCAGCATCATCGTCCGCCAGCGCGGCAGCAAGTTTGTCGCGGGCAAGAACGTCGGCGTGGGCCGCGATTGGACCTTGTTTGCGCTCACCGACGGCAAGGTCTTGTTTGACCAGAAGAGCCGCCGCGTGAATGTGGTGGCCGAAGCCGCCGCGGCGAAAAACTGATACGCACTTTTATATCAAGGCGAGGCCCAACGCCTCGCCTTTTTTATTTTCCAAGTTCTTGCTCGTAATCCCAAGCTTGCTCGTCATCGGCGGGGGATTAAGATTAAGATTAGGGATTAAGATTAGGACTAGAAAATGTTCATCGACGAAATAAAAATTTTTGCCCGCGCCGGCCACGGCGGCAAGGGCGCGGTCGCCTTTCATCGCGAAGCCTTCGTGCCCAAGGGCGGGCCCAGCGGCGGCAACGGGGGGCGCGGCGGCAGCGTCATCCTGCAGGCGGACCACGACCTGAACAATCTCATCCAGCAGTATTACGTCCCGCGCCTCATCGCGCAGGAAGGCCAGCACGGCATGGGCAAAGGCATGGACGGCCACGCCGGAAAAGATTTAATCATCAAAGTTCCCTGCGGCACGCTCGTCTGGCGGCTCAAGGACACCACGCCGCCCATCGAAACCAAGATGAAAAAGGATGAGGAAGACGAGGATGAAGGCGAAGATGAAAAGCCGGTCATCGGCAGCGGCATGGGCAAACGGCCATTGCTCCGCAGTTCGCATGGCCAGACGGCCATGGAAGTGGACTTGAATGCCGAGACCACCGCCGAAGCGCCGGAGGAAGCGGAAACGCAAGGCGAACTCGTCGCTGATCTCACGACGCACGGCCAGCAATTTGTATTGTGCAAAGGTGGCCGCGGCGGCCTGGGCAACCGCAATTTTGCCACGGCGCGGCATCAGACGCCGCGGTTCGCGCAACCGGGCGAACCCGGCACTGAAGGGGAATACCGCCTCGAATTACGCATCCTTGCTGAAATCGGCCTCGTCGGTTATCCCAACGCCGGCAAATCCACGCTGCTCGCCGCCATTTCCAAGGCGCGCCCGAAGATCGCTTCGTATCCGTTCACCACGCTGACGCCGCAGATCGGCATTCTGGAATACACCGACTGGAAGCGGCTCACCGTCTGCGACGTGCCCGGGCTCATCGAAGGCGCGCACATGAACGTCGGCCTCGGCCACGCATTTTTGCGCCACATCCAGCGCTGTAAAATTCTCGTGCTGTTGCTCGACATGGCCGGCACCGACGGCCGCAAACCGTGGGACGATTACAAGCAACTGCTCAAGGAGCTGGAACTTTACAAACCCGAGCTGCTCGAAAAACCACGCCTGGTCGTTGCCAACAAAATGGATGAAGCCGTCGCCGAGGAAAATTTGAAGCAGTTCAAAAAGAAGATCAAAAAAGTAACGCCGCTGCCCATCTCCGCCGCCTTTGACCAGGGCTTGGAGAAATTCAAGCAGACCATCCGCGAGTCGGTCGAAGCGGCGGATGAATAAAATTTGACCAGCGTGCGCTTTGCCGCCAAAAAAAGCGCCATCTCCAAACGCTTAGCGACGGCCCTGCCGCACCGGATCTCGCGGCAGCGTCTGGACTGCGTGCGATTCATCGCCGCTTTCGCACCGCCGGACGCAACCGCAATGACCGGATGCTGCTGGCTTTACAAAACTTCCAAAAACCGCATCACGGTGTCGCCGTGCTTGAGCATTTTCACTTCCGTCCACGGCGCGACGAGTTCCAGCGTGTCGCGTTTTGTGTGACCGAGCACCAATCTTCCGCCGGGCGCGAGCAGCTTGGGCAGGGTTTTATCATCGAGCAATTGCTGGGCGAACGAGATGGATCGCCGGTTCACATTCTTTTCACCGTAAGGCGGATCGGCGAGAATCAAATCGAATATTTTTCCGCTTTCCGCCAGTTGGTTCATCGCGGGGAAAACATCCTGCGTCCGCGTCTCCAGAATGCCGCCAAAACCCGCCTCCTCCGCATTGCTGCGGATGAATTCCGCATGGCGATGCGACTTCTCGATGCACAGCACGGCCGCCGCGCCCCGGCTCAAACATTCCAGACTCAACGCCCCGCTGCCGGCAAACAGCTCCAGCACCCGCGCCTCCATGACCCGCGCGCCCAGCGAGTTGAAGACCGCCTGCTTGACCAGATCGGGCGTCGGGCGGACATCAAGCCCTTTGGGAACTTTCAAAATCCGCCGTGCTGCTTGTCCGCCGGTGATGCGCATGGGATTAATTAAACAACAAAGCAACCAAGGAACAAAGAAAGCAAATTAACCCGTCAAGGAATGGGTCTTGCCCTGCTTGGTTGCTTTGTTTCTTTGTTGTTCAATTAAATATTTCCGCAAAGAATTGCTTCATGTCCTGCCAGGAACGCTTGTCCGCCCGCTCATTGTATTTCGCGCCGGGCGGATGGTCGTTGGCCAGCGGCTGCGTGAAACTATGCACCGCGCCGCCGTATTTGATGAGCTGCCAGTCCACGTTGGCCGCGCGCAGCTCGTCCTCGAACGCCGCCAAATCCTTCGCCGGCACGAACGGATCATCGCCGCCGTGGCAGGCGAGGACCTTGCACTTGATGTTCCGTCCGTCCGCGGGTGCCGGCGAATCCAACCCGCCGTGAAAACTGACCACGCCGTTCAAGGTTGCGCCGCTGCGGGCGAGTTCCAGCACCGCCGTGCCGCCGAAACAATAGCCAATGGCCGCGACCCGCTTGATATCCACGTGTTCGGATTTTTTCAACTGCTCCAGCCCGGCGTTGACGCGCTGCCGCAACAAAGCGCGGTCGGTTTTATATTTCGTGGCCTCAATGCCGGCCTCCTTGATGGACTGCGGACGGATGCCTTGACCATAGATGTCCGCGCAGAAAGCGACGTAGCCGAGCGCCGCCAGTTGCTCCGCGCGTTGTTTTTCGTAATCCGTCACGCCCATCCATTGATGGACGACCAGCACGCCGGGTCGCTGGCCGGAAAGGGAATCGTCGAAGGTGAGACAGCCTGCGAGAACCGTGTCGCCTTGTTTGTATTCAATCGTCTTGGTCACGATTTTGGCTGAGGCGGAAACCGCGCAAGCCGCCGCCAGCAGGAGGGAGAAAAACATTTTCATAGCGCGACCAAACTAACCGACGCCGTGACATTTGCCAACTGCGGGGAAATTATGGACTGCGTCGGCAGAGCGCAGTGCCGTGGCGCTTCGCTTCCCGCCGCAGTCCAAGTCTTCCATCGCTTGCCAAATCATCCGTCAAAAGGTTTCCTATCTGTGTGCAAGGTCTTGAACCCACCGACATCCACCGCCTGAACGCCGCGCACGGCTGGCTCGGGCTCGACAGCCCCGCCGATGCCCGCGTCGAACTGGATGCCATCGCGCCCGCGCAGCAGTCGCATCCGGCGGTGCTCGAAACGCGCTGGCTGCTCTGCGCCCACGAGGAAAATTGGGATGACGCGCTGTTGGTGGCAGAATTGGAACTGAACACGGGGCCGGAGCATTCGTCCGGCTGGCTGCATCGCGCGTATGCCTTGCGGCGGGTGGATGGCGGCGGCTTAGCCCCGGCGTGGGACGCATTGCTGCCGGCGGCGGAAAAATTTCCAACCGAACCGGTCATCGCCTACAACCTCGCCTGCTACGCATGCCAGTTGAATCAAATGGATGCTGCGCGTTCCTGGCTTCAATCCGCCGTGAAAATCGCCGGCCAGAAATACATCCAGAAAATGGCGCTGGCGGACGACGACGTGAAACCGCTTTGGGAAGAAATCAGCCGTTGGTAAAAACTAATTTGTTTGGATTCACGATATACGATTGACGCGCGAACTGGTTTAAGGCTCGTAAATCGCAGCTCGCAAATCGTAAATTCATCGCCGGTGAAAAAGTCAAATTCCTCAAGCCCGGTTTTATCCGTGAGCGGCTTGCGCGTGGAACGCGAAGGCACGGTGATTCTGCGCGACGTGAACTGGCGCGTGGCGCGAGGCGAACAGTGGGTGATTCTCGGCGCCAACGGCTCCGGCAAGACCTCCCTGCTGAGCGCGCTCACCGGCTACCTGATGCCGACGAGCGGCGAGATTTCCGTGCTCGGTGAAACCTATGGCGAATCCGACTGGCGCGAACTGCGCAAGCAAATCGGCCTCGTCAGTTCCTCCATCCGGCAGATGATGGCGGAGGATGAAACGGCGTTGGAAACCGTGGCCAGCGGCAAAGATGCGATGATTGATTTTCGGGGGCGCGTGACGCGCAAGGAAAAAGCGCAGGCGCTAAGGTTATTGCGGCAAGTTGAGTGTGAACATATCGCCGGACGCCCGTGGCGGGCGTTGTCGCAGGGGGAACGCCAGCGTGTGCTGATCAGCCGCGCGCTGATGGCCAAACCGCGCGTGCTGATTCTCGACGAGCCGTGCGCGGGACTTGATCCCGCCGCCCGGGAACATTTTCTGCAATTCATCCAGCGGCAGGGCGCGAAGAAGCATTCTCCGGCCCTCATTTTTGTCACGCATCACGTCGAGGAAATCATGCCGGTATTCTCGCATGTTTTGCTGCTCAAGGAAGGGCGCCCCCTGGTCGCCGGCAAAAAAACAGGGGTGTTGACCTCGAAAAACCTTGGCCGAACTTTCAGCGCACGGATGCAATTATTGCCGGCTGGCCGCCGTTACGGACTGAAAGTTGATTAGGCCGGTGAGCGCGGCCCCGTGCGGTTGGACGTCACAGGTGAAACCAGTTGTATTCGTTCGGAAAAATTTGCCAGTCAATGGAGATTTCTGAAGCGAGCATGAACACCAGCAGCGCGGTCAGCAAAGTGAATTTGGCCGCGCGGCTGAATGTCCCCAAGGCCCGGTCGAGGCCGCAGGCGAACAACAGCAGGAACGGAATCAACATTCCCAGCATCAGCCGGCCGGAAATGAAAAAGGGATGAGCCCGCGAGGGATAAAAGCAATCCTGAAAATCAAACATCACCGACAACAGCGCAAAAAAGGCGAACACGGCCGCGAGACAGGTGAAGCCAAACCACATCGCTGTGCGCTGGGTGGCGGAATATAAACCGGGGCGTTTCAGCCAAGCGGCCAGTCCGATCAGCAAAAGAGTCAGCGTTAATCCGACGTAAATTAAATCCACCAACGGAAAGGTCAGCGGTTTGCGTTGCCAAAGCAGTTCACCCTGCCAGAAGGTCGCGAGATTGCCTTTCAAAAAATACCAGCAGCCCGTCGGTGAAAAAATCGGGTGCTGAAACCATTCGGCGAAAGGTTTGTGCGTCCAGCCGAGAAACTGGATTTTCAACACCGAGCCGGTGAAGTCGCCGAAGCTGAGCTTGCACCAGGTCATCCACGCGGCCATCGGCAGCCCGGCGCAAGCGGCCAAAATTCCGAGCGAGGGCGTGGCCGGCCGCAGCTGGCCGGCCTGCGCCAGCCGGAAAAATTTCAGCGTCAGAAAAATTCCCGCGACGGCCAGCAGCGGCAGGTTGCTGATTTTGGTAAGGAACGTGGCGGCGAGCGCCAGGCCGGTCGCGGCGGCGAGCCGCGGAGACGGAGCGTCTGTCTGCCATAATTTCAACAGCAGCACAAACGCCGCGCCAAAGGCCAGTGGCGAAAAAATGTCGTTATTGATCGCGTAAAATGTGGTCTGCGGCATGAAGGCGATGAGTGCGGGAACGGCGACGCGGATAAATTGGTTTTCCGAAAAAACCAGTCGCGCGGCAATCCCGCCGAGCCACACCAGCGCAACGAGCAGAGGAATATTCAGAAAACGCAGCCAGTAGAGCAGTTGGCCGCCATCAAGACCAAGCAGTTTTCCAAACCGCCACCAGGCGCCCGCGACGGAGTAATAAAGCGGCGGCTGCGAGGCTTCGTGATTTTTGACCACATTGAACCAGAGTTTTTCCTTGGCGCGGATGGTGTCGGCGACGAGGCTGAAGGGCTGTTTCCACACCGGCGGCACAATGCGGCCGCCGGGCTGCGATGCCGGCGGCCAGAGGTATTCCACCGTGCCGAAGATGCCGATGAATGGCAGCGCCTCGGCGCACGGCGGCGTGAGCGCGCGCGGAAGGTCGCCCTGTGAATAGCGCACGGCGAGATCAAAATGGACCTGCTCGTCCACGACGTTGAAAAACGGGAACGTGGCGGAAAAAACAAAGACGTGCGCGGCGGCAAAAAGGCACAGCAGCAAGAGGACCCGGCGCTCACAGGCGTCAGGAAGGACCGGGGATGGAATATTTTCGGCAACGCTCACAAATCTTTAGCCAGCTTAAACGGCACTGGCTAAAGCTCAAAGAAATTCTCACAGGCCAATAATAATTATGGGGAGGACGCTATTTCCAAACATCTAAACGCATCATTTCCTTTGGGTTGCGAACATTGAAGTCGCGCTCAACGATTTCACTTATCACAACGATTGTTTTTTTTTGCTCAATCAAACGCATGCTCAGCCGCTGGCTCCAAATATAGTCAACCCTGCCAAAATGGTAGCCAAGAAAAGGCTCCATAAAAAATGCAAACGAGTCGCGGAACACCATAGCGCCATCTGAAGCTGCCGAGTTTATGGAGTAAAAGCATCCGTGTTTGTCCTCCAGCTGCTCGCTCATTTGCAAAACTGGCAGGCTTTTTTTCGGGTATAGATAAACCGCTTTGTTTTCGGTCAGATTCATTCCCAGGAACATCGCCAAATCACCAAAATTACCCGGGGTGTTCTTTAGCTCAAAAGAAGCCAATGATAACGGTTGTATTCCCGGAAGTTCCTTTGACAACGATTTTGCAATTTCCTGACACGCCAAAAAACCACCAAAGGAATTCCAATGGGTATCGTTCTGGAAATACGTCGGCGCCGTCAGTTTTCCCTCGCGCAAAGCCGGACGCAAATCCAGGACGGCTACCGAAGAATAGGCGCGCATATAGGCAAAAAGCTGGTCGAGTTTGGTGTCAGGACGCTCTTTCGTCATCCAATCCGGCAGGTATTCGGGATAGATTGACTGTTTATCCGGGGCAACGGTAAAAATATATTTGATCCCACGTTGTGCCAGCCAGTCCCGGCGATTTTCGAGCAAGGTTTTCCAGGCTACCAATTCCTGCGGAGTAAACTGATTGACCCCCTGATAATGCTCGGCCATCTGATCGCCCGCCCAATACAGCCAGCCATCTTTACCGATAAGAACTTTGGGAACACGGCTGCTGCGCAAGAAATCATGCGTCCATTTTGTATGCCATAAAATCAGACGGTTGCGGCAACCAAAGTGGTCGTTGAAGTAGGCGTCCAGGCCAGCGGCATACTTTTTAAGGCCTACGAGGCCGTATTTGATCTGGGGGAATTTTGCCAATTCACGCTTTTCATTAAAAGGCGGTGTGTGGTCAAAATGGAAAAACGTGTCGAGGGTGGGCAACCAAAGCCAAACCAAACAAAAAGCCGCAAGAACGATATTTACATATCGTTTCAATGTTGAATGGTTTGGGGTTGGACTCATCGGCCTTAAAACCTGAAATATATAAAAGGATTATAGGTTCCGCTGGCGAGCCACGCTGATGAAACCAAAGCCACCGCAACAATCAGTATGATTTCCGTGACCGAGCCAAAAAACTGAATGATGGGACGGCTGGCCGCTGCCGATGATTGACCGATTTTTGAGCAAGTGTTTTTGATACCGGTCCACAACGGACCGCTAAATAAAACGCCCAAAAAAATTGCCAGCGATACCGGATTGGTCATATAGCGGGCCGCCGGTTGCGCCGCGGTGGCGTTGATGACTCCAAACAAAACTGCGAAAAAATGTTGGGTGGCGGCCAAAGAGTCAGTCCGAAAAATAACCCAGCCCATCATTACTATAAAAATGGCGTAGAGATGCCGCAGCGCCTGCGGAAGTTTTTCCTGAATCTTTCCGAAGCGGGTCCGTTCCAGAACGAGGAAGAATCCATGATAAAGCCCCCACGCAACAAAGGTCCAACTTGCCCCATGCCATAAACCGCAGAGAAAAAACACGGCTAACAAATTAAAATGGTTTCGCATTTCAGAAACGCGGTTGCCCCCGAGCGGGATGTATAGGTAATCGCGAAACCACGTTGACAGCGAGATATGCCAGCGCCGCCAGAAATCCCTGATGGATTGAGCCACGTAGGGAAAGTTGAAATTCTCCAGAAACGTAAAGCCAAACATTTTGCCCAAACCCACCGCCATGTCTGAATAACCTGAAAAATCAAAATAGATTTGCAGGGAGTAGCAAAGAATTCCCAACCAGGCAACGGAGGTGGAGAGTTCATTGGCTGGCAGCGAGAAAATCTGGTCGGCAGGCAGAGCCAGCGTGTTCGCGATGAGAACTTTCTTTCCCAGACCGCCAACAAATCGACGAATGCCGTCCGCAAAGGAATCAAGGCTGACGGCGTGTCGGGAAAGTTGCGGACCAATCGCGCTCCAGCGCAATATCGGCCCGGCAATCAGCTGGGGAAAAAAGAAGATGTATAGCGCCACGTCCTTGGGATCGGTGGCGGCCTTCCATTTGTGGCGATAGACATCAATCACATAGGACAGCGCGTGGAAGGTGAAAAAGGAAATACCAATTGGCAAGGGAATGTGAGGCGCAGGCAGTGGCGCGAGGCCGACAAAGGCGAGCAAAAAATTAAACAATCCGGTTGCAAAATCAGCATATTTAAAGAAGGCCAGCAGCCCTAGATTGATGAACACCGCAACCCCGACGGCCAGCCTCCGTCTGGCGGCGCTTTCGTTGCGATCCACCCAAAGGCCAAGTCCATAATTCATCAACGTGGAGGCGAGGAGCAGAACAATGAAGCCGGTTTCACCCCATGCATAGAAGACCAAACTCGCCAGCAGCAGCAGAAAGTTCCTGCTCCGCGTGCCTGGCAACAATAGATAAACCGTAAGCACAATCGGCAAAAACAAGAACAAAAATAATGGCGAACTGAAAATCATTGAAAATACGGGTTCAATATAAACCACAAGAGAAACAGCATGAATCAAAAAAGCCAAAGTCCGCGCGGGAAAAATCACCAAACGCTATTGGTTAATTTGCTTGCGAGAGCCACCGCTGTTGACGGTTGTGAGTTTACGCAATAACGAAAAATGATTCTGTGAAGTTTTTAACCCCCCGTGCATCATGCCCCATGGCGGAAGGTTAATTTGGAATGTTTCATAAAAAAAATGAAATAAAATTCAGGGGTGGCAGCCGTTGGCTAGGGTGGCTAAGTTTCTTTTGTCTGGCGGTCTTGTTCGTGTTTTTGCGCTGGAACAGCTTCAATGCTCCATTAACACGAGACGAGGGCGAGTATGCTTATACGGCTCAACTATTGAGACTCGCATAATAGGGTGACATATCTTGAATGCCCCTGTATAGTTTCGGCATGTCGAAGTTGAGAGATCATGCCGCGATGGAAAAGCGCCGTAAAAAGGCTGGCAAGCTGTTTGCCGAAGAGTATTCCGCTCCCGATGTCGCCCGCCGTCTCGGCGTCGCGCGCCAGGTTGCTTACCGCTGGAAAAGTGCCTGGGATCAAGGCGGAAGTCAGGCGTTGGTGAGCAAAGGGCCAGCGGGACCTAAGGCTAAGCTGACGGTTGAACAAACCCAGCAAGTCACCAAAGCGTTGCTGGCTGGCCCGGTCGCGCACGGCTACAAGACGGCGCTCTGGACTTTGCCACGCGTGGCCTCGCTTATCGAAGACCTGACCGGGGTGGGTTATCATCCGGGTCATGTTTGGCGGTTGCTCGGAGCCAGTGGTTTCAGTTGCCAACGTCCCGAACGCCGGGCGGTGGAACGCGACGAAAAGGCGATTCGTCGCTGGCAGCGGACGGATTGGCCGGCATTTAAAAAAAGGCCCAGCAACAAAGACGAACCATCGTCTTTATCGACGAGAGCGGGTTGAGCACCCGCCCCACGCGGGCACGCACTTGGGCTCCACGAGGAGAAACTCCGGTGTTGCATGAGACCTTTAACTGGAAAAGCCTTTCCCTCATCGGCGCTCTGGCGCTCTGGCGGTTCTATTTCCAGATTCATGCCGGTAGCATCAAAAGCCTCCAAGTTATCGAGTTTCTGCGCCATCTGCAGCGCCACATTCCCGGGAAAATACTGGTCATCTGGGACGGCGCACCGATCCACCGGAGCGTGCTGGTCAAAAAACTACGTAGCCGCCACCAAAGGTCGTCTCGTGGTCGAACGATTGCCGGCTTACGCGCCCGAACTCAATCCGGTAGAGTATATGTGGGGGCATCTCAAAACCCATGAAATCGCTAACCTGGTCGCAACTCAAGCTTGGGAACTCAGCTTTGAGGCGACGGCCGCACTTCGCCGAATGCGCCGTCGGCAGTCCATCATTGCCGCCTGCTATACCCAAGCTGAATTGTGGCCTTGATGTCACTCTATTATGCGAGTCTCAATAGAGGGAACAAAAGGAAACTGGGCTGAACCCTTGACAGAACAGGAATTGACCCATGCCAGCCTGATTCTTTTCAGGCGCACCAAGGTTGCGCCGCCCTAAAAAGCGTTCAGTTTTTAGCCGGTAAATTCACCTGGGGCGACGGGTTGCGCTAATAAATAACAATGGAACGGTTCAAGGCGGCGATTTGCATTTTAGCTTCATCCTTAAATAGGAAAACAATCTCTCCGGAATGGCTCAGGCCGACAACGCCAACCCGCCGGTAAAATTTTTCTGCGAATCGTCCGGCATAGGCATATTCACCTTCATCACGTTCCAATGGAATTTCCTGTAAACGGAACCGGATGAATCCGACCGGCACCAGTATCAGCAGAACGATTAACCAAGGCCAAAAAGAAGCTCACATTTAAAAAATTTCTTATGATGAACTTTCATGTTCAAAGAAATTCCCAGCGCGAAAACATCGCCGCCTGGCCGGAATAATCACCGCGTTCATCAAGCAGATTCCAAACCGTCGCCTGTGCGATTCTAAAACGGCGGCCGGTTTTGGAGATGCGGATGCCGGAATAGTCGTCAATGAATCCTCGTGCCGAGACCGCCGCGAGCAACCGGGCGCGCTCCGCGCGGTTTGGCGCTTCCGCCGTGAGCCGCGACGGTGTGCAGGTGAGTTCGGCCCACGACATTTCCCAGAGCGCGAGCGCGGCGGCGTTGCCGTAGTTCAAAACCGGATCGGGCTCCGTGCCGTGCGAGACGAGGACGAACGGCGCGCGAAAGATTTTTTCGGCGAGTTTCGCCGGGCCGGCATTTTCCGGCAGCAGCCCGCGGCCAGTCCAGTGTTTCAGGCTGCGGGCGAGAAGTTGTGAGTGGGCAATGACGATATCCGTCCGCCAGGGCGCATCTGGGGTTGGCGGCGATGCCATATCGGGCGCGAGGTCAGACCATGTCCGCCGCCACCACGCGGATGATTTCATCCAGCGTCGTCTGGCCGGTCACGGCGCGTTGCAGTCCGTTTTGCCAGAGCGTGTGCATTCCCTGCTGAATGGCGATTTCCTCCAGCGCGCGCGTCGGTAATTTTTTCAGCACCGCCTCGCGGAAGGGTTCGTCCACCGCGAGCAATTCGCTCACCGGCCGGCGGCCTTTGAAGCCGGTGTTCACGCACTGCTCGCAGCCCGCGCCGCTCCGGAATTGCGCCGCCGGCAAAAGCGCTTCCGGCACGAGCTTCAACTGGCTGGGTTCCGGTTTGTAAGGCTGCGTGCAGTGCGGACAATTCTGCCGCACCAGCCGCAGGCCCATCACGCCGAGGATGGACGAGGCCAGCATGAACGGCTCGATCTCCATGTTGATGAGCCGCGTGAAAGCGCCCGCCGACACGCCGGAGTGAATGGTGCTGATGACCAGATGGCCCGTCAGCCCGGCCTGCACCGCGATGGCGGCGGTCTCGGGGTCGCGGATTTCGCCGACCATGATGACTTCCGGATCCTGCCGCATGATGCTGCGCAGCGCGACGGCGTAAGTGAAATCCGCCGCCGGTTTGATTTGGGTCTGGCTCACCATCGGCAGGTTGAATTCCACCGGGTCTTCCACCGTGCTGATGCTCACCGCCGAGCCTTCCCGCTCGATGATATGGCAGAGCGCCGAATACATCGTGCTGGTCTTGCCCGAACCGGTCGGCCCGGTAAACAACAGCAAACCGCTCGTGCGCTTGAGTAATTTGTGCAAGCCGTACACCGTGGATTTTTCGAAGCCCAGCGTATCCAGTTCAAATCTCCGGTCGCGCGGGTTGAACAGGCGCACGACGATTTTTTCGCCGCGGGTCGTCGGAAAAATTGAAACGCGCAACTGAACGCCACCCAGTTCCGGTCCGCCGGCCGCCGTGCCGTCCTGCGGCGTGCCGGCCTGGTAGGTCACCAGGTCCGACATCACCTTGAACCGCGCGGAAATTTTCTCCAGAAACTCCAGCGGCAGGCGCACCACCTCGACGAGCACGCCGTTGACGCGGGCGCGGATGGCAATGGAGGTTTCCCACGGCTCGATATGCAGGTCGCTGGCGTCGAGGTGAATTGCGTCTTGCACGAGGCAATTCACCAGCACGATGACTTCGACTCCTTGCGCAGCGGAGTCCGATCGCAGATAATTTTCAGTGATACTCATGGCAACAGGCAGTCAGCATGGCTGCGTGATAACCGAAATACGCATCCCGCACAAGCGCCGGCTGATTTTCCGGGCTGGCGGAAATCTATTCCGTGTGTAAGCTGCCGGTCGAAAGCTTGCAATTTTATGGCCGCCAAAATTGAAATCCCCGCCGAGTTGAAAAAGGACCTCCCGCAAAGCAAATGGGGGAAAATCCTCGGCGCGACGCCGATCATCATGACGGTCATCGCCACGATGCTCGCGGGCCTCGCGTCCAGCGAGATGACCAAGGCGCAATACGACCGGTCGCTCGCCGCCCAGCTCCAGTCCAAAGCGGGCGACCAGTGGAGTTTTTATCAGGCCAAGAAGCTCCGCAGCGCCGTCGCGCACAACACGCTCGATTTGCTGGCGGCCACCAGCGACGTGCGCCCGCTGGCCGCCGCTGTTTTGGAAAAAGCGGACGCCGCCACCCAGGCCGCCCTCGTGAAAAGTGAATTGCCGGGCGCCACGTTTGCCAAATTTGACGATATGGTTAAAACCGCGCTCGCCGCCGTGGAAAGTTCCAAACCGGAAAGCGAAGTTGCCCTCCTGCTGGCCAAGGTGAAGAACGAGACGCTCGCCGAATCGCTCAAGGCTGCCAGGGACGCCGTTACCGTATTCGACTCCGCCACCAAAACCATCAACCAGGCGGCAGACAAACTCGACGAGGCCTTAATGCGGGGCGACCGCACCACGTTCCGCGATTTCAGCGCGGCGCGGCTGCGTTATGCCGCCGCCCGCTATGAAACGGAGGCGAAATTGAATCAGGCGGTGGCGGGAATTTATGAGCTGCAGGTGCGCAAGGGGAACGTATCCGCCGAGCGCCATCACAAGCGGAGCGGCAAATTCTTCTTTGGCATGCTGGCGGCGCAGATGGCGGTGATTATCTCGACCTTCTCCATTGCCGCGCGCCAGAAAAGTTTCCTGTGGTCATTGGCCGCCGCCGCCGGTGCGGCAGCGGTTTCCTTCTCGCTCTACGTTTACCTTTACGTTTGAAAAATCAGCCGCGGCGCGGGCGGAAATTATTTTTCAGCTGTTAAAATCGTGTTGCGTTGCAGCGGCGGCTCGGGAAAAATCCGGCCATGCTTTCGCGGGTTTGTTCGGCGGCTTTAAGCGGCATTGATGCCTACGCGGTTGAGGTGGAAGTCAACTGCGGCTATGGCGACACTTTGATTGCGCTCGTCGGTCTGCCAGACGCGGCGGTCAAGGAATCCAAGGATCGCGTCTCCACGGCCCTCACCAACTCCGGCTATAAATTTCCGATGGGGAAAACCACCATTATACTTGTCCCCTTTCAAAGAACAACACATTTTTGAGTGAGTTTTATTGAGGAAATTTGCGAAATTACTTGATGCGCTTGCGATATGTTTCGCCCCAAGATCTGGCGACGGCGGGGAGACGCTCAATTACTTCATACCCAAACAGAACTTCGTCAACGTATCCCATGTGCAGCATATCAATCACACGGCAAAGATAGGAACGCCCACAATCCCACCATGTGTAGTGGTCATCAAGAATCAGCAGATGTTGAACGCTTACTCCCTCGGTTTCTTTTAATTCTTCCAATTCCATTCCGTCAAGCATGGTTTCATAAACCCCATCTGCTACACGACTGCCAAAGGTTTTCGTGTGATAGTATTCTTTGATTTCCCAAATCGCTATGGGGTTGACGACATCAGGAAATGCCCCGTCAACTCGCCTTGCGAGTGTGCGGAGTGGCACACCATTATCAGTGACAGTGGTAAGAATTCGTGGATCGTAATTACAGGACATGTCCCCGATGTTTTCCTCAATTAGCATGTTCACAATCGCCGTGAGGAATGACACTTTTTTCTTCTCCCCTTTTTGCTTGTTCATTGGCGTTGGACAGCGATGCGGACGGGCACTTGCTATCTTGTTGTATTCCTCAGACACCCTTTTTAAATCCATCAAACGGGGTTCTACATAATTGTTGAGAACATCAGCACGGAAGCGGAAATATGAATCAAGCGATTGCGCCAAATCTGTATGCTTGCCCTGTGCGGATTGCAGTTGTGCAGTGTTTAAGTGCAAATCCTGAAATGCTTCAGACATTTCTAAGATGCTCGGAACTTTAATTGAACCCTTTCCTCTGTTGGTGTACCCGACTTGCTGACTGATAGTTCTGACTGATGCCCAAAACCGCTTTGGCATTGTAACGAATTGAGAATTTGGAGTCATTTGAGTTTGGTTTCCCAACGCTTGATAATGCTCGGAAGCGATACGCCGAGAGCGCAGCACACAAGTCGCAATTCCACCAAATCAATGCGACGCTCACCTGATTCATACTTGCTGACAAAGGACTGAGGCACTTTGAGTTTTTTCGCCAATTCCTCTTGTGTAAATCCCCGCTCCATCCGAACCTCACGGAGCAGTTCTTGAAGACTTTCGCTTTCTGTGGAATGTGCCGACATGGACATTAAGCGGATGGTAATGAGAATTGACCAATATCCCAAAACAGGATATTCTGAAATTGCGTGATTAACGACCAAACACAACTGCCATTGCTTGAAGCGGAAGCGTCTGAAAAATTTAAACTCCAACTCTTGAAGTGGATTGGAAACAAGCAACGATTTGCGCCGCAAATCATCGCCCATTTTCCAGACGATTATGGAACGTATTTTGAACCTTTCCTTGGCAGTGGAGGAGTCCTCGCAACACTTGCACCCAAACGAGCAGTTGCATCTGATTGTTTTGCCCCTTTGATAGAAATTTGGCAGACCTTGAAAGACAAACCCGAACTCCTTAAAAGTTGGTATTCGGATCGCTGGCACGAGATGAAGAGCGGAAAGAAGAAAGAAGTTTTTGAATCCATCAAGGCGTCGTATAACAAAAAACCGAATGGGGCGGATTTACTTTTTTTGTGTCGAGCGTGTTACGGGGGCGTGGTTCGTTTCAGACAAGTTGACGGATACATGTCCACTCCGTGTGGCATTCACGATCCAATTTCGCCTGACAGTTTTTCCCGACGTGTTGACATATGGCGTCGCCGGGTCACGGGGACAAGATTCAGTCTCATGGACTATTCAGAGGCAATGACGCTTGCCAAATCTGGTGACTTGATTTACTGCGATCCGCCCTACAGTCACACCCAAGCAATTTTATACGGTGCACAAAAGTTTTCATTGGAACAATTGTTCGTAGAAATCGCCAAATGCAAAGCAAAAGGGGTGCGTGTTGTGTTAAGCATTGACGGCACTAAAAAATCGGGGACATACCACTGCGCCTTGCCAATTCCAAAAGGATTGTTTGAGCGGGAGATTTTCATTGAATGCGGACGTTCAATGCTACGGCGGTTTCAAATGGACGGACACACATTGGAGGATCATTGCGTTGCCGATCGCTTACTTCTCACCTACTAAATTGGTGCTTCTGAGTCATTGGGGAAAAAACTTATAAAAAGTCTGCCCTACACCTAAAAAAAACAGGGCAGTAAAAAATAATGGGCGATTTCTTAATTACACGATATTAGAATTAAAGTGAATAACGTCGCTTTAAGGGTCTAATTTAACGCCCAAAGCGTCATCCTGCGTAGTGGTAGTCTATCATTTCAAGTTTTCCCGCCCCTCAGCGAAAAATATTGCAGATTTTTTGCTCTCTTTCGATTCGTCGGGATATGTATGAGATGGAAAATCACGACTCGCACACGGCAGAAGTGAAAATTTCGTTACGTCGTGTCGGGTCATAACGACGGTGGAAATAATCCACCTTGAATGACATTTATGGACCAAATCACAGACGAAAAAAGAGACCTTCGCTTTGAGCATCAGCACGATGCCATCTACGCATCCTTAGACAGAATTTCAACATGGATGATTTACGGTCATCTGAGTTTCACAGATGAATTCCAAAGAGATGAAATCGTGAGGTTGAAAAAATTTCATCTGCTTATCAGAGACCTTGCCAAGCGATTTACAGGCAGTCGGGATTTGGATGCAATCGGTTGGTTCTTAAAGCAAGAAGGACAATGGAGTGGAAAACGTTTTCACTTCCATTTCGCCATCACCAAAGACAACTTGGAACACACCACGCCCGAAACAGTCTGCCGCTATCTCAACAAGCAATGGCAGAAAATCGGTAAATCAGTTTGTGAAATTCGCCCGTGGGATGAAACCAAAACCGCAAAAGGAATCTGGTATCTCACCCAAAACGAGGAAACCCCGCTTCATCACTCCCGATACTTTCATGGCGAATTTTGTCATTGGAAAATGTCAACGCTCCTCCGCACTCGAATTTTAGAGATAGCAAACCGAACCGAAAATTATGAAAAATAAAACTGAAAACTTCCCAGAAATACCCAAAGGATTCTGCCTCGTTGGTGGAGTCATCTTTCCCATGTCACAATGGGAGAAAGCAATTACCGCATGGTTCAAAGGTGAACCACTGCCAAAACCCAAACGCCCATGAGCACCAAGTTAAAGCATATCAAGCGCAGTCTGCTCGTTGATGAATTGCAGGAATTGCTAAACGATTTGAAATCGTATCGCTCCCGCCCAGTCACTGAAAACGAGGATTCGTCCCGTTCCGCCGCACTAGCGCAGCGGGTAGAACTCGCAAGGGGCAAGTTGGACGACCTAAAATCCACCCAAAGGAAAGAAAAGGCAGTTCAGGCACGAAAGCGCCAAATTGCCCAGGATAATGCCAAGCGGGATTGAGGGTCCTTTGGGCGTTCCGACAACCAAACATGCTTATATCGGGCGTATAGGAGCGGGGAACCACCTTTTAATGCTTATTCATCCCGTCCCGAAACGGTCAAAATCGCTCCCAAACGGATAAATTGTCAAATGTATTTCAACAAAAGCATTTGACAACTTGGGTGTTTTCGTGGTATTTTACGACCATGAAAACAAAGTTTATTTCTTATTATCGTGTAAGCACTGAGAAACAAGGATTGCAAGGCAATGGCATGGAAGCGCAGAAACAATCCGTTGCTCGCTACCTCAATTCTTTGGATTTTGAACTTTTGGCGAGTTTTGAAGAAGTTGAGTCGGGAGCAAACAACAAGCGTCCGCAACTCGCCGCTGCCATCCAAATGGCAAAATCCAAAAAGGCAGTCCTTGTGATTGCCAAGTTGGATAGACTTGGGCGAAACGCTGCTTTTTTGCTCCAACTGCAAGACAGCGGGATTGATTTTGTCGCTTGCGATATGCCAAACGCCGACAAGTTGAGCATCGGAATTATTGCACTATTGGCGCAGCGTGAACGGCAATTGATTTCCGAAAGGACGAAGGCGGGTCTTGCCGTGGCAAAACAACGGGGTGCAATTCTCGGCAATCCAAACCCCGCTAACGCATTGAAAAAAGCAGGTCTTGCAATCAAAGCACGCAAGGCGGAATTCGCCGCAACCGCACTAAAGACCATTCGGGAAATCCAAAGCACGGGCGTTGAAACACTCGCAAAGATTGCTGACTGCCTCAACAAGCGGGGCGAGAAAACAGCACGGGGCGGGACTTGGACAGCAACCGCAGTTAAAAGGGTCTTGGAATGTGTGAACTAATCATTCGTAAGGGTGAGCGAACGCTTTCCACAACACCCAGAGAGTAAATGCCCACGCACATAACGCTACAAACCAAAGAAAAATACGGAATCCGACCACAACAATTTTTGCGTCCTTTATTTCTTTGGGATCTTGCGTTGTTATGCCCCTTGCTTTTTGCTTCTCATCTTCAATAAAAAGATTTTCAAAATATGGTGCCACAAGACACCCCACTAGAACGATTAAGATAACAGCAGCACCAAAAGATGCGAGAATCTCATTGACCTTCTTTTTTTGCTCCTTAGATGCGAGAACCTTATAGGCAATTATTGATTCAACGGGATGGTCTTTAACTGTGTTCGTCAGTTCGGTGAAGAGGTCTTTTTTGGGGTCGTCGTTCATAATGTTTTCCAATGGAAATAAACTCACTACTGCTAACGGACTTTCCTAAAACTGTAATTTCTCTTTTCCGAATTCCCTCAAAAACGCCGTGAGGTGTCAAGGTGAAAGGGGACTATAGTCCCTGTCATTAATGATTTTGAAGATGGCAAAGTGACAGAGTGATAAAACGAGATTTGGCGAAATCATTTGGCGTGGTGCTACGCAACCACAGAAAAGCATCGAAAATGAGTCAGGAAAAATTAAGTGAGAAAGCGGATGTTGATGTGAAAATGATTGGACGGATTGAAACTTTTATTCGGAATCCCAGTTTGAATTTGGCGGATTCACTTGCGAACGCCCTTAATGTCCCCTTGTCCCAAATGATACTTGAGGCGGAAAAAATGAGGCGGGAAATGGCAGAAAAAAAGCGAAAGTGAGCAATTGTAAAATGTTGGTGAAGGTCCCATGGTAGGACACGGAAACTTGCTTACCTCACTTTTGCAATAATCAGGACAAGATTTCTCCCGCTCTTAACGCAGACGAGTCAAAATGAAGGTCTCCTTCGTAGGGTTTGCTTGCTCTGCCTTTGAAAATCTGAAATGCCAATTTCCTTTTTGTGCGGTTAAGAAACACCACGCTCCAGAAATTGCCATTTGTCCGCTCGATGATGTAATGCGGATGCTCGCTGTGAATGTTCAACGAAATCGTTTTTACCATGTTGCGGA
This sequence comes from uncultured Verrucomicrobia subdivision 3 bacterium, assembly GCA_903922735.1. Lineage (GTDB taxonomy): Bacteria > Verrucomicrobiota > Verrucomicrobiia > Limisphaerales > UBA11358 > UBA11358. Next base: position 16,435 of record CAIXUZ010000059.1, on the reverse strand, counting down.
TGACTTCCCTAACCTTTAAGCGGTAGGCGGGGTCTTTCATCTTTTCGGGTAACTTATAAAAAAACCCTTCATCAATTTCGGTTGCGGTTTTGTCCGCTCGTTTGCCTTCTTCATTCTGCAAACGTGCTTTGATATTCTCGGTTTTAGTTTCCAAGTCTCGCACCATGCTGACGAAAGTTTTGGGTGGATTTTCTTCCGTTAAAATCATGGAGCGGATTTTGGCAAGTTGTCGTTCCGCCTCGAATTGTTCGCCCTTCAAAATCTCAATGCGATTTTCCGTTTCGTTTCCCGTGCCGTCATCTTGCATCGCTTCCTGGAACCATGGACGAAAGCGCATCAAATACAGAAATGAGATTTCAACGCTATCAAGGAGAATCGTGCGGAATTTACAAGACCCACCTGTGCGAGCATTCTCGCAAATCAAGTAATTGTATTCATACCCTTCGCCGTTTTTATTCCGTGCTTTGCAAACGCTACTGCCACAATTACCGCAACGCATCATCCCAGCAAAAATGTTGACGATGCCCCTTCCCGTCTGTCCACCTTTCCGCTCGTTTTTCGACAGTCGGAATTGAACTTGGTTGAAAACTTCTTTGTCAATTGCGGGGGGGAAATAATCGTCATTGTCACACCAATTTGCTCGCCCGATTAGGCGTTCGTCGCTAAGCAGACGGCGGACATATCGTTTATACCACCTAGACGATTGGCGTTTGTATTTGTGTGCTGTCCCTCTGCCGATGAATTGTTCGCCTTGTTGATTGAGCGTTGTTGCAATTGCCGCCATTCCCATACCGTCCAAATACATTCTAAAAACTTTTCCAACGATGCTCGCTTTGTGTAAATCAATTTTGAATTTTTCGTCTATCCAATCACACCACGGCGGACAAAACACCTTGAAAGATTTGCCGTTTTTCCCCAAAGTACGTCGCTTTAATTTTGCAACTCTGATGCGTTTTGATTTTGTTTCGCTCTCCTCGTTCGCCCGAAACATATACAGCAGCGAGACAAGCAGCATTGTTGGGTTTTTTTTGATTTCATCCCGTGAATAAACCTGCTTGTCCATCAGCGTAACAATCGTGATGCCACGATTGATAATGCTCAAAAACAGTTCTTGTGCGTCCAAGACGTTTTGACGGGACAAGCGATCCAGATTTTCCACGAGCAGCAACGCACCCTTTTTGACTTTGCCCTTGTCCACAAGTTCTAAAAACTTCCCAAGTTTTCCACGGAGGACGTTATCACCTTTGAAGGCGGAAACTTCTTCAGAAAGTTTCAAAGTGTCATCAAGGCGTAAATTATTTTCTCGGCAATAGGCAAGCGCACTGTCTGCTTGGCGGGTGAGACCCGAACCTTTTAGTTGTTCGGTTGTGGAAAGACGCTGATATGAATACGCTGTCCGCACGGACAAATTGTGCGTGTCGGGTGCTGGATTTGCAAGTTTGTTGGAATAGACCATAGCACTATCAACCTCGCACCGGCCGATGTGAAAAAAGAGGGGCCGAGCTTTGATCTGCCGATTGCGATGGGGATGCTGGCGGCCAGCGAACAAATGGAGACGGATCAACTTGACCAGTTTGTGGTGCTCGGGGAACTCGCCTTGACGGGCGGCGTGCGGCCGGTGAAAGGGGTTTTGCCGGTGGCTTTGAAGGCCAGGGCGGACGGGAAAAATGGTATTTTGGTTCCCGTCGAGAACGCGGCCGAAGCCGCCGTGGTGCAGGGATTGAATGTCATCCCCGTGCAAAACCTCCGCGAAGCCGCGCAGTTTCTGGAGGGTGAAATCCGCATCGCGCCAGCCAAGGTGGACCTGGAGCAAATCTTTGCGCATGACCAGGCCAATGAAGATGACTTTGCCGATGTCAAAGGCCAGGAGAACGTGAAACGGGCCTTGGAAATTGCCGCCGCCGGCGGCCACAATATCCTTTTAATCGGACCACCGGGTACCGGCAAATCCATGCTGGCGAAACGGCTGGCGACCATCCTGCCGCCGCTCACGCTCGCCGAGGCGCTGGAGACGACGAAGATACACAGCATCATTGGCTTGTTAAAACCGGGTCAGGCACTGGTCACGCAGCGTCCGTTTCGCGCGCCGCACCACACGGCCAGCGATGCGGGCCTGCTTGGCGGCAATATCAATCCCACGCCCGGCGAAATTTCGCTGGCGCACAACGGTGTTTTATTCCTGGATGAACTGCCGGAATTCAAGCGCAGCGTCTTGGAAACGATGCGGCAGCCGCTGGAGGAGGGCTATGTCACCATTTCGCGGGCGGCGGGCACGATGACGTTTCCGTCGCAATTCATGCTAGTGGCGGCGATGAACCCGACGCCGGACGGGAAAATGCCGCACGAATCGAAGAGTTCGCCGCGCGAAATCCAGAATTATCTCGGGCGGATTTCCGGGCCGTTGCTGGATCGCATTGATTTGCACATTGAAGTGCCGCCGGTGAAATTCCGTGAGATGGCCGATGCCAAGTCCGGCGAAACCTCCGCGCAAATTCGCGGACGCGTCGTAGCCGCGCGGAAGATTCAAAATGAGCGCTTTGCCGGCAAACCGAAAGTCAGCTGCAACGCCCGCATGGGCGCGCGCGATCTCAAATCGTTCTGCGAATTGGATGCGACCACGAGTGATTTGCTGAAGCAGGCGATGACGGAATACAATTTGAGCGCCCGCGCCTACGACCGCATCTTAAAGGTGGCGCGCACCATCGCCGATCTTGCCGGAGCGGAAACCATTTCCAGCGACCACATCAGCGAGGCGATCCAATATCGCTCGCTGGACCGGCAATTGTGGGGCTGATGCTCAACGCGAAATCAGCCGGAACAACACGCTGCCGGAATTTTTATCGGGTAGGATGGGCACCGGCGGGTTGCTGCCGCCGGGATAATCCAGCCAGTTCGTGCTCAAGCCAGCGCCCAGAGAATTGGTCTGTGACTGAAGGACAAAATACGCCGCCGCGTTGGTCCAGTTGAACCAAAGCGTATTTGAGCTCGTCAGGCTGAATGCGAGCAAGGGAGATGGGGCTTTAACCACCATGATGGAACCGTTCAAAGCCAGCCGGTTTGACCAGATCAAGCCGGAATTGAGCGGCGGCAGCACGAGGGAGGAAAAGCTGCTTGCGTAGTTGGTCGCGTCAAACAGTTTAAAAGTGTCATTGGTGGTCAGCCCGCCCGCGAGATTGGTGACAATGAGGATTCCGCCAAAAGTTAATTTGCGCAGGCCGCGGATAAAATCATTGGTGGCGCCGCTTTTGCTGATTTTGAAAATGGTCGTGCTGCCGGGCTGCAGGGCCAGGTGGTTGCTGATGGTTAGCGTGCGGATGCCGCCGGAGCCGGGCGCAAGCACGCCGTTGGCCTGGATGGTGACCGGACCCAGCAAGGTGCCGCCACCGCCAAGGGTGCCATTGGTAAGAGTGATATTGCCGGAGTTTGTGCCGACCCCGACGACTCCCGAAACCAGCATAGTGCCCTCAAAGATTTGAATTCCCTGCGGCAAGGTCGCTGCCCCCGAAATAGTCCAAGTGCCCGATCCATATTTTCTAATTTGCAGCCAGTTCTGGCTATTATCAGAAATAAAACCGGCCAATACACCGTCGCCGTTGCCCTGAAGCTGAATCGGTCGCGTGAAACCGGCCGCCGTGTTGGTCAGATTGCCTGTGAAAGCAAGGCAACCGGCGTCACTCTGAATCGTCCAAGTGTTGCCGCCGCCGTTCAACGTGAGATCGCCCGAAAGCGTGTTGCTGCCGCTGATATTCAGAAGGTGAACAATCGGGCCGGTGTCTTGCGTCAAGGTCAGTGGTTCGGGCACGTTGATATCGCCCATGATTTCCAGCCGGGCGTCAGAAACGCCGCCACCGATGATGGTCGCTCCAGCGGTGGAGCCGAGCGCAAAGGCGTTTGAGATTCGCAGGCCGCCGCCATTAATGCCGGACGCGCCTAGATTGACGGTGCCACTGAAAGAGTTACTGCCCACTAAAACGAGCGTGCCACTGCCCTGTTTTTGGAGGGAACCGATGCCCTGAATGGTCCCGTTGAATGCCTGAACGGAATTGGAGGCGACGAGGAAGCGGAGCGTGGCGTTGTTGGAAATCAGGACGGAGGAAAGCTCGCCGTTATTTGTGCCATCGCCCAGCTGCAGCGTTCCGCCGTTAATCAAGACGTCGCCGGTGAAGCTATTGCTCGCCGCCAAGGCAACGGTGTGGCTGCCGATTTTTATGAGTCCGCCCCCGCCACCTATTGAGCCGGATAAAGTGACTGTTCCCGAGCCGGTGCCGCCGAGCGTGAGGTTGCTGTCCAAGGTAATGGCGTTGGCGAGGATGAAGGTTCCGGCCCCTTTCTGATTCAATTGCGGCGATACGCCCGACGGTGTGGTCGCGGCAAAGCGTAGTGAATTTCCATTCACAGTGTTGGTTGAAGCGCAGCTGGTCTCGAGGATATTCAGGGTGAACTGGCTGGCAAGATTGTTGCTTGCGGTATAACCACCGCTCCCGAGAAAACGAACCGTGCCGTTTTCCGAGCCGCCGGGGGCGGGGGGCAAACCATTCGACCAGTTCGATGCCGCACCCCAGTTGCCGCTGAGGTTGTTTGTCCAAGTGCAAGCATTCGTTGCTCCATAAATCACCGGCACGGCGACGCTCAACCGGTCGCGCACAATGCCGGTGGGATCCTGCGGATTCCAGAACGCCTCCAATGTGACTGTCTTGCTTTGCGCCGCCGCTATTCCTTGCACGGCGATGGTGATGATGGTGTTCTGACCGGGTTGCAGCAGATTCGTGTGGGCGTAACCCTCGGCACTCAGAATTTGCGCGGTGATGTTGGTACCGGCGGCGTTGGAGTATTGGATGAAGGTTGCGGGGTTGCCGGTTTCAAACGCCTGGACGGCGGGTAAACATGCGGTATCGCCGTCGTTTTGCAGGCGCACGGTCGTCACGCTGCCGGTCGTGAGGAGCGTCAGCGAGAGCGGCTCCAGCGCGCCATTCGTGTCGGCGATGCCTTTGAGAAATCTGATGGCGGAAAGCGCGAGGTGCGTGTAGCTGCCCGGCGTCGTTTCTGGAACGACTGTGTAAGGCCCTTGATACCACGATTCGAACGAATACCGCGTCGCCCGGCCGCCCTCCTGCTGATGCAGCGACATCACGCTTAAACTGTGGGCCTCGTAATTCAAATCACTGGCGTTGGTGTCGGCGGCATTCATCGTTTGGGAATTGCAGATCAGCGTATGGCGCAAGTTCTGGTTTTGCAGCCACGCCTCGTAGTTGCGGATTTTCACACGGTTGGCAAGTTGTTGCGCCGGCGACCAGCCGCCGGGATTACCGGGATTTTGACTGTAGTATTCCCACGGGCAGTCCGAGGTGAAGGCAAACGGCACGCCGGCCTGACCGCCAACGGTCACGGCGTCGTTCATCCAGTCGTAGAAATCCCAGTTGAAATTGTAATTCGTTCCGTTGCTGTTCACGGTGAAAACACCGGAGTCGGTGCCGAGCGATGAGCCGTTGAGCCAGCGGAACCACACGGGCGACCACGTCCATCCGAATTTGACATTTGGCCGCGCGGCCCGGAAATCGTTCGCGTGGTCGCGCCACAGACCGCTGGCATAGGGATACGCGGAGTTGGCCAGATTGGTATTACCAGTGACCAGCACGCGAATATTGTTCGTCGGCCAGTCGGGATGCCAGCGGCTGAAGTCGCCCCACTTGGGATTGAAATCCTCGGTGATTTCGCTCAAGGCGAAACCGACCCCGAGCAAATCGTCGGCGTCGCTGGCCTGGCTGGAGGCGGAGCTGTGGCCGAAATTCATGTTGTTTGTGGTCGGTTGCCAGCCGTCTTCCAGCCAATATTTGCCATTGAACGGCGCGAGTTGCGCGCTGATGCTCTGGCCCACCTGCTGCCAGTTCGTCATCCGCGCCGCCGCGTTCACCCAGACATAGCCGTGGAGAAAAAATCCGTCCGCGTAGCGCTTCACAAAATCCCAGCCGTTGGTCTGTAATAACTGCGACATCCGGGAGTAAGTCCCGATGATGTTGCCGTTGGTATCATAAAGGTTTTCGTGGCACGAACCGCCCCACCAGATTTCCGCCGGCTGCGGGCGCGGGCGCACTGCCGGATTGGTGCCGAGCGCGAGGGTCAAAAGCACGTTGTTGCTTGTGAGGTTGCCGGTCGGGTCTTTCGCAAAAATGGTGACCGTGTTCGTGCCCCCGCGCAGATGGCGCACCGTGATGCTCCACGGCGAAACCGCCGGCGTCGCGCCATAATCCCAGAGCCGGTTCGTCTGGTCGCGCACTTCATACCAGAGCGGCAACGCCGGGTAGCCGTGCAGCACCCCCGCGAGATTCGTGCTGGTGGAATTTACGGTGAAATTTCCGTTGGTGATTTCGGCCAGTGGATATTTGGAAACCAATTGCAGTCTGACGTAGTTCGTCGCGCTTGTGTCCACGGTGAGATTCCATGGACTAAGCGGGTTCAAGGTCAAACCGTAATTCGTCAAACTGCCCGCGTAATAAATCGCGGTGTAATTGCTGCCCGCTTTCAAGCTGCCCAGATCAGTGACGATTAATGAACCATCCAGCGTCAGATTGCCGTTCACGCGCAAAACAGCATTGGTGCCGGTATTGGTGGAACTCAGACTGAAGTTCAGGATGGAACCGGGGTTGAGCGTCAACGCGCCCATTGCCAAATCGCCGCCGCCGCCGCAGGCGAGCGTGGCATTGTTTTGCACCGTCACCGGTCCGGCGAGAAAACCAGAGCCGCTCAAAGTCGCCCCGCTGCCCACCGTTGCGAGGCCGGTGCCGGCGTGGCGACCGTTCACCGTCAGGGTGCCGCTGGCAACCGTCACCGGCCCGGTGAACGTGTTGGTCGCGGTCAGCGTCAACGTGCCGCCGCCGGTTTTCGTCAAGCCGCCGCCGCCGGTGCCGTCGAGCAAGGGCTGATTAATGATGATGCTCTGGCCGTTGTCATCAATCACCGCGCCGCCGGATTTGACGTAGGCGGTGACACAGGCGAGCGCATTCCACCAGGGGTTCGCTGGCGCGCTGCTGGCCCGTAATTTCCCCCCGTTAAAATTGAGCGTGCTGACTGGCGTGCTGCCGCCGGTGCCGGTGGTGATGGCATCCGTCGTCACGGTGCCGCCGTTTAGATTCACCGTCGCGCTCGCCGCCTGACCGAGACGCAGATTGTTGCCGACCGTGACATTCGCCGTGCCGCTGACATTGAGCATGCCATTCGCCGCGTAGCCGATGAGAAAATCCAAGCCCGATGAAAAACTGCCGCTCTTGAGGTCGGCCAGCGGGGTGCCGCCGGCAGTGCTTTGCCCCACGGTCAAATAATTTGGCGTGCTGATGCTGCCGCCGGTTTGTTCCAGAATACTGCCGGTGGCGACGACCATTGAATCGTAAGCACCGGTTCCGCCGCTGGCGGTCAAGGTTCCGCCCAGTATCACAAAACGGCCCGTGTTCACGGCGAGTTTTTGCAAGGTGAAAGTGCCGCTGCTCACAAAATTGGTGCCCGCGCCATCTTTCGAGAGGGTGATGCCGGCACCGGAAACATTGGCGGCATTCGTCAACGAATGCCCGCCGGCGATGTTCCAGGACTGCCCGGTCGTAAGCGCCAGCGGGCAATTCAAAACGAGGTCGCGGGTCGCGGTGGAGAGATCAATGCCGTTGGTGCTTAAGGTCAGCGTGTTGGCGCCGCCGATGGTTACGTTGCCGCCGGGGTTGGTGATTTTGAGACCGAGCCAATGGGTGTTCGCCCCGAGGACGACGCTGTTGGCGCTCGTGACCGTCGCCGACCACTGGGCGATGTCCGCTGCCGTGGGCGTCGCGCCGCCAACCCAACTGGAACCCAGATTCAGCGCGGAGGCGTTGTTGGTTTTATCAATGACTGCCGCCGGCAAGGGGGCGGCGCTCAGGCAGATCGCCGCCATGGCCAGATCAAGGACGAAGTTTGTCCGCAGTTTCAACATCAATATTTCTTTTCAATTCCAACATATCTTACGACCAAATCACTGTCGCTGCCGATAGTTTCCAGCCGCAGTCATTGATAAAGCGCGTATGCTTGAAAATGGGCGCTACGGTTGAAAAATCTGTCTTAAAGTTAAAGCAAATTGGGGGCTCTGCAAATTTTTCCTCCCGGCTTCCCGCCGGTGAAAGCGGCAGTTGCTGGGTTTGGCGCGATTTGCCTCCCAAATAAAAAACTTGTATCGGCAACTTTCGATCGCAGCGGTGAATTCTTGGAATTAATCCGGGCGCGATTTTGTGAGGTGAAATGACTGGGTCACGGGCTTGGCAGTTTGAATCTGCGGGGCCATGGCGCGGCCCCATTGCCAGGCGGTCACGGTTACGGTGATGGGGAATCGCGTTCGCGGCGGAATGGGAGTTAGTTCGAGGTTTCCATTTTTCACGATGGCCGGACCGGCCACGACGAAAAATTCAACCGGCATTCCCGAGTCGGAAGTCGCGTTTAAGGAGATCGGGATTTTTCCAGCCGGCTGATCGGGAATCGGCGCGAACGTGATGGCCTGGGGCGCTCCCGACGAGTTTGGAATGAGATCAATGCTGCCCGGCTCAACCACGGAACGGATGGCTGCATTTCCTTTGTGTCGGACCGCTACATAAATCGGGCTGCCCGGCCAAGTGCGATCCAAAGCGATGCGAAACTTGTCCTGTCCCAAAGGCGCAACCGCGCCGCAAACCCATTCGACGGAAGGCGAACCCGGTGCGCGGGCCAGCGGCGTTCCCGCGGCGACGAAATTGGTCGGGATGGCGGGCAGCAGACAGCCTTTCAACTCAAAGGTGACGCCGTCGGCTCCGGTTTGGATGGGTATCGGACGCGTGATGCCGCGATAGGTCATCGGCATCGGCGTGCCATTGGAATGCTTGAATGCCGGCATTTGCGTTTCAGCTTTCCAATTAATTGCCGCTAAGTTGAAAGCTTCATTCGCCAGTCGCTCATTCAAAAACCAAGGCGCGTTGCGTCGGTCTGGATTGGCCTTATCGTAGGCGACGGGTGGAAAACTTTCCTGACCCGGCAACGGCAAACCAACCAACCAACCGTTGTTTTGTGTAACGGGAAGCAACCCTTGCTTGGAATCGGTTGGCATGCGCGTCTTTGCCACTGCGGTGATGTAACTGGCGAAGTAACGCACCATCACCTCCGGACACTCGAAGTGGCCGCTGCCGCCATCCACGAGCAGGCTCGCCGGCCAGTTGGGAAAGGCGGCGCGTTCTTTGAGGAGCGTTTCGGAGAAGGAAACGTTTTGCCAGCGCGTCCGGATATCTGTTTTTTCCTGATCCCATTCCTGGGAAGTGCCGACGGACATCAAGACCGGAGTTTCGCGATTCTTGTAATTGAAGCTGGCGTTCTTGACGTAAATACCGGCAACGCAACGCTGCGGAGCGGCGTCGAGCAGATGGTTCACCATGCCCAAATGCATGGATTCACCGATGGGCAGCCACGGAACGGTAGCGACTTCGTCATAGCCGGACTTTTCAGCAAGCGCCGTCAGCAGTTGCTGCAGGAAGGCGGTTGTCTTTTTGGCATCTTTGTTGTTGGAGCTGTAATAACTGGGCGTGCTCCAGAAGATGCCCAGGTCATTGGCGGCACAGGCGGCGCGAATGGCCGGATGGCCAACCAGCGTATGTTCAGGAACATTGCGTCCCAGAATGAGCAGTCCGCGCAACCGGCGGCAATGATCCGGGATCCAAAGATAGGTCGTGGCGGAAACTTTGTTGCTGACGCTGTATTCAAAAGCCGCCGAGTGCATGAACTGAAAAACCTGGTTCACCGGCGAACGCATCGCTTCCGGATTGGCAGATGTTTTTTCACCCGCCCGGGCCAGGCCGGAAGCAGCCAACAGCATGGCGACCAGCGTGAGCCGCCCGCCCAATAAGATTAATTTAATTGTCATGATCAATGAATCGGGGCTGATGCCGCCCCCCATTTACTGGGTTTCGGGCCGAGCTTGATTTCCAGGGTGCCGCCGTTAATCAGCTCCGAGTGGGGAAACCAAAACTGGTTGAGCGGCTGGTTATTGAGTTTTGCGGACTGGATATAAACGTTCGCAGCGGAATTGTTTCTGGTGGTGATGGTGAATTTCCTGCCGGGAAAATAATTTTTATTCAGTTGGATGGTGATGCGGTCAAACACCGGGCTGGTGATTTGGTAGGTCGGATTCATGCCCGCGCCGCCTTCAATGTCGAACAGGCCGATGGCCATCAGCACCCCGAGCGCACCCATCTGGCCCTGATCCTCATCGCCATTGTAACCACCCATCGGCGTAACGTCGCCAAAGGTTTTTTCCTTCACCACGCGAATCCATTTCTGGCTCAACCAGGGCGCCCCGGCAAAGTTGAACATGTGCGCCATGCCCGTTCCGGGTTGATTTTCGTAATCCCCCCATGCTCCACCGTGTTCGCCATGGGTCACAACGAAGTTTTCGGACGCCGCCAGCTCAAACTGCCGGTTGAGCGCGGCAACGTAATCGTCTTTGCCGCCGAAAAGCTTTATCAAGCCGGGTGCGTCATGCGGAACGAAGTGGGTGTAGATGGCCGAGTTGCCCTCGCAAAACCCTTTGGTGTTAAACGAACCTTTCTTGCCGACGGGGACGAAGGCAGCCAGCCAGGAACCATCTTTATTGCGCGGCCGCATAAACTTCACGGAAGCGTCCCACAAATTTGTGTAGTTGGATGACCGCCGCATGAGCCATTCGACGTCGTTGGTTTTGCCGAGCGAGCCGGCCATTTGCGCGAGGCACCAATCTTGATAGGCATATTCCAGCGTCATCGCCGCGCCATCCTTGTGCATGCCCTTGCCTTCGATGTCCTCCGGCACATAACCGCGTTCGACGTAGTATTTCATCCCGCCGCCGCAGGCGTTGGTGGCGTGTTCGTAGCCGGCGTGATCGCGGATGCCGCCGGGCAAGGCATTTTTGCGCAAACCTGCGTAAGCTTTTTCGGCATCATAGCCGCGGATTCCTTGGTTGTAAGCCGCCGCGAAAAACGGCGCCGCGGAATCGCCGATCATGACGAAGGTGTAATTGCCGCCGCTGGGGCCGCGGGGAATCAAGCCGCCGTTCTGATACATATCCACCATGGTGTTGCAGAAGCCGTCCACGACTTCGGGATAGGCAAACGACCATAAAATGTTCAGCGACCACTGGCTGCCCCAGAGCGCGTCAAAGTTGTAATGCGGGAAAACCGGCTTGCCATTCGCATCCAGCTTCACGCGGCGCACCACGGTCTGGCTGCCGGTGTTGTCCGCGTAACTGCCGTCCACGTCGCTCACGATGCGGCGGCCCAGCAGCGAATGCCAGAGGTCGGTGTAGAACTTGACCCGCTTGGCCTCGGTGCCGCTTTCCACCGCGATTCGGCCGAGCCAATCGTTCCACTCATCTCGCGAGGCGCGGACGACGGCGTCAAAGTTCCAGCCGGGCAATTCGGCCTCGAGATTTTTCCGCGCGTTTTCCTCGCTGGTGTAGGAAATGGCGACCTTCATTAAAACTGGCTTACTGGTTTTGGTTTTGAATTGCACATAACCGCCGGCGTTCTTGCCGGAAACCTCCTTCGCATTTGCCATCAAAACCCCGTTCGTCCAGACGCCAAACGTTCCCGGCTGGCTGAATTGCGCCACGAAATAAATCGTGAACGGCTTCGGGCGGCGCTGGGTCGGTGACATCACCGACTGACCGGCGATTTCCGTCGGGCTGACCTGGCGCAGCGAGCTGGAATCCATTTTATCCATCAGCGTCGCGCCGGTATCGAACGCGATGTAGGATTTTTCGCCGTCCGGAAATGTGTAACGGTGAAACCCAACGCGCGCCGTCGAAGTGAGTTCCGCCGTGACCCCGTAACGTTGCAAAAAGACTTTGTGATAGCCGGGATGAACAATTTCGTCGTCATGCGAAAAAGGCGAGGCCGCCGCGGCGAGCCCCTGGTGCGATTGCAGCTCACCCGTCACCGGCATCACCGGCACGCCATAAATTTGCCAGCAATGGACATGGCTGAAGCATTGGATGTTGGTGATCCCGTAAATATAGCCGTTCATCCAGTCACCACCCACTTTCGTGTCGGGACTCAAATTGACCATGCCGAACGGGCGGCACGCCGAGGAAAAATAAAACCACCGGGACTTGTGCGTATCAATCAGCGGATTGACATAGTCGGCCGGGGATTTTTCCGCTGCGGAGCCGGTGAGGGCGGCCAGGAGGACAACAAAAAGCGTTCGGGTGAATTTATTCATGGGTGGCAAAAGATTAAATTAGTCAGGATTTTTCATTAGTCACGCCAGATTTAATCCCCGCCTGAAACCATGCCCGGCTACGAATTATCCCCGCTGCGCCGGCAAAAAATAAAGTTGACTGCCGGGCGGAAAAGTATATTTATCACGAGATAACCAATGATATGAATTCAAGCCGTCAGGCTATCTCAAGCCGCTTGGTGCAACCCGCGTGGCGCCAACGGCGCCAGATTTCATCGCGCCCTTGCCGGTAAACGCGCCGCAATAAGAGATGGTTACTCAGGAACAAATCGCGCGCAAGCTGGGCGTCTCCCGGCAATTGGTCACTTTTGCCCTGGCGGGTTATCCGCAGGTGGCCGAGAAGTCCCGGCAGCGGATTCTGGATGCCGCGCGGGCGATGGGGTATCACCCCAATCCCCATGCGCGGGCGCTCCAGCGCAATCGCACCGGCATCATCGCCTTGTGGATTCCCGACCAGATTTCCACCCATTATAACCATGTGGCGCGCGAATTGAACCGGCTGGTCAAACGGGCGCGCTATGAATTGATCATCAGCGAGGTCATTCCGGCGGAAGCCAAACAGATTTTGTCGCATGTGCCGGTGGATGGCGTGATTGCGGTGGATCTCCCCAGCCAGATGGATTATTTCAACCGGCAGCCCCCGGCCCGCCCGATTCCCATGGTCAGCATGGGAGCTAATTGCTTTGGCGAGACCGATTCGGTCCAGGTGGATTTGGGGGCTGGCACCGAGGCGGTCATGAGCCATCTGCTGGACTCCGGTTTCCGCCGGATCGCTCACGCCACCTTTATGCAGGAAGATCTGCCCCAGGCCAGTCGGCGGCTGGGCTATCATAAAGCCATGCGCCAAGCCGGCTTGAAACCCGAATTTATTTACTATCCGTTGACGGATTTGCAGCGCCCGGTCATCCGTGAATTAATTCAAGACTACATTCGCCAAAACGGTTGCCCGGAGGCAATTTTCTGTCATTCCGATGATGCCGCTCTCGGAATTTACCGGGGACTTTGCGACCTGAAAATGCGCGTGCCGGAGGATGTGGCGCTGGTCGGCTGCGATGGGATCGAGGACACCGAATATCTGGAATGTCCGCTGACCACCTTGGTTCAGCCGGTTTCGGCCATGTGCGCGGCCGCCTGGGAATTTCTGATGAAACGATTGGCGCACCCGGAGACCACCATGCAGAAAATAATTTTGCAACCCAAGCTCGCCCTCCGCGAATCCAGCCTCCGTAAAATAAATTAATCGATGACCATTTCCAAAAATATGAAAACCAAGACCGAACCGGCCGCCCCATCTGCGGACGCTTCCAAAACCGGCTACAACCGCTTCCTGCTGCTCGTCGCCGGCCTCGGCGGACTGCTCTATGGTATTGACGTCGGCATCATCGCCGGAGCGCTCCCGTATCTGGAGGCCACATTCAAGGACCTGGCCACCGGGCAGCTGATCAATGCCGGCCAGCTTTCCATCATTGTGGCGTCCGTGCTGCTCGGCAGCGTCATCTCCACGCTGTTCGCCGGCCTGTTGGCGGATTTGATGGGCCGCAAGAAGCTGATGGCGTTAAGCGGCGTTCTGTTCGTGGTGAGCATTCCGATGATTGCGCTGGCGCATGGTTTTAATGCGCTGGTCATTGGCCGGTTGTTGCAGGGCGTGAGCGCCGGCTTGATCGGGGTCGTCATACCGCTGTATCTCGCGGAATGTCTCGGCGCGGCCAACCGCGGCAAGGGCACGGGGGTTTTTCAGTGGCTCCTCACGCTGGGAATTGTGGCGGCGGCGGTTATTGGTTTTTATTTCAGCATCAAGGTGGAGGGTATCGCGAAGCTTGGCGATCCCGCCAAACTGTATGCGTTCAAAGACACCGCCTGGCGCAGCATTTTCTGGGTTTCGCTTCCGCCGGGGATCCTGTTCGTCCTCGGCAGCCTGGTGGTTGCGGAATCGCCGCGCTGGCTGTTCCGGCGGGGCAAGGTGGAGGCCGCCCGCACCGCGCTGCTCCGTTCCCGCACCGGGGAACAGGCCGACCTCGAATTGAAGGAGATGCAGGAAACTGCCGCGGCCGAAAAGGCCGGTTCCACCCGTACCGGCGAAAAAATCAAGGAATCGCTGTTAAGCCGCAAATATGTCATTCCGTTCGTGCTGGCTTGCGTCATACTCGCCTGCAACCAGGCCACCGGCATCAACTCCATCATCGGTTACAATGCCACCATCCTCATCCAGGCCGGCTTGAGCGACAAGGACGCGCACCTCGGCTATGTCATCCTCACGGCCGTCAATTTCATCATGACCATGGGGGCCATCGCGCTGGTGGACCGCAAGGGCCGCAAGTTCCTGCTCTCGCTCGGCAGCGCCGGCATCATCGTATCGCTCGTCTGTGCCGGGCTGATCTTCAACCAGACGGAAAAACTCCGCGTGGATGTGAAAGACGCCGTGCAGGTCATGGTGCAGGAAGTGGACAGCGAGAAAGTTCTGTCCGATGGCACGAAAGTTCCCGTCAAGGATCAGGTTGTGAAAATTGCGTTTGACGAGGCGCGCGCCACCGCCTTGCTTGCCGCCGCCGGCAATGCGGGCAGAGCCATCGCCGGCCAGCCCGTGACCATGAGCGTGATTTATTCCTGCGGCGATTTCACCTCCGCCTCCGCCGTCGTGCGATCCAAGGATCTGGGCGCGGAAATTTCCCTCAGCCGAAACGCCAGCCTGCCCTCGTCCTCGGTGGAATCCTTCTTCAAAAACCCGTTTGCTAACCTTGAAAAATCGCGGACCGCGCCGCTGAAGATCGAGAACGCCCTCATCACGCCCGTGCCCAGCACCCGGAACGGCTGGCTCACCGCCCTCTGCACCTTCGTGTTCGTGGGCTTCTTCGCCGTCGGTCCGGGCGTCTGTGTCTGGCTGGCGCTCTCCGAGCTCATGCCCACGCGCATCCGCTCCAACGGCATGAGCATCGCGCTGCTGATCAACCAGGCCGTCTCCACCACCATCGCCGCCCTCTTTCTGCCCACGGTCGGCAGGCATGGCTACGCCACCATGTTCTTCATCTTCGCCGGCTGCACGGTGGTTTATTTCATCACGGCGGCGTTCTTCCTGCCGGAAACGAAGGGAAAAACCCTCGAAGAAATCGAGGAACATTTTGAAGGGAAGAATTAACCCATAACCCGAACGCATCCTAACGACATGAACAAATCAAACCTGTCCCGTCGGAACTTCCTCAAAGCTTCCGCCCTGGCCGGCGTCGGGGCGTCCTTGGCCGGCTGCGCCACCGGGCAACCCGCCGGGTCAACAAGTGCGGTAAGTTCGCCTCCGGACATGGGTCAGACCCGGCCACGGCCCGCCGGTCAGAAGCCGGTGCATGATCTCACCACGAAGCCGCTACAGCGGGTGCGGGTGGCCGTCATCGGCCTGCACCGGGGGTTGACCCATGTGGAATCCTGCCTCGGCATCGATTTTGCCGAGGTCGTGGCCGTCTGCGATTTGCGGAACGAGCGGGCCGTTCATGCCGCCGATGTCTGCGAAAAGAAGCGTGGCAAACGTCCGGCCATCTATGGCGGCACCGAAAACATCTGGGAGCAGATGGTGGCGCGCGACGATATTGACGTCGTCTATATCGCGACCCCGTGGAACTGGCATGTGCCGATGGCAGTGCGGACCATGGAGCACGGAAAAGCGGCCTTTGTTGAGGTTTCGGCCGCCGTGACGGTGGAGGATTGCTGGCACCTGGTGGATACCAGCGAGCGCACCCAGCGCCATTGCGTGATGCTGGAGAATTGCTGTTACGGCGAGAATGAACTTTTCGTCCTCAATCTGGCGCGGCAGGGAGTGTTCGGCGAATTGACCCATGCCGAATGCGCGTATCTCCACGACCTGCGCAGCGTGTTGTTTTCTCTGGGCGGCGAAGGCGACTGGCGGCGCGATTATCACCAGCACCTCAACGGCAATCTGTATCCGACCCACGGCCTCGGCCCGGTGGCTCAATATCTCGGAATCGGGCGCGGCGACCAGTTCAAATTTCTCGTTTCGGTCAGTTCGTCAGAGCGCGGATTGAAAAAATACCGCGACGAACGCCACCCCAACAGCGACCAGCACGCCGCTGAACAATATGTCTGCGGCGACATGAACACGTCGATCATCAAGACCGAACTCGGCCGCACCATCATGATCCAGCACGACGTCGTCAGTCCGCGTCCTTACAGCCGCATCAACGCCTTG
>CAIXUZ010000058.1 GCA_903922735.1 uncultured Verrucomicrobia subdivision 3 bacterium | reverse complement strand
TCATCACCGAAGACCTCGGCATCAAGCTCGAGACGGTGGAACTCGCCGACCTCGGCCGCGCGAAGACCGTCATCATTGACAAGGAAAACACCACGATCGTCGAAGGTTCCGGCAAGAACACCGACATCCAGGGCCGCGTGAACCAGATCCGCCGCCAGATCGAGGAAACCACCTCGGATTACGACCGAGAAAAATTGCAGGAACGCCTGGCGAAACTCGCCGGTGGCGTGGCCGTCATCAACGTCGGCGCCGCGACCGAGACCGAAATGAAGGAAAAAAAGATGCGCGTGGAAGACGCGTTGCACGCAACCCGCGCCGCCGTCGAAGAAGGCATCGTGGCGGGCGGTGGGGTGGCGCTCATCCGCTGCATCAGCGCGATTGAAGCCGTCAAAACGTCAAACGAAGACGAAGCGATTGGCGTTGGTATCGTGAAACGCGCCGTGGAATCCCCGCTCCGCGCGCTCGCCGCGAATGCCGGCGAAGAAGGCAGCGTCATCGTGGACAAGGTCAAGAAAGCCAAGGGCAACGAAGGTTACAACGTTGCGACCGGCAATTACGAAGACCTTGTGAAAGCCGGCGTCGTTGACCCGAAGAAGGTCACCCGCAGCGCACTCCAGAACGCGGCATCCATCGCCGGCCTGTTGCTCACGACCGAATGCCTCATCACCGACCTCCCGGAAAAAGAAAAGCCGGCACCCGGCGGTGGCGGTCATCCCGAAATGGGCGGCGGCATGGGCGGCTATTGATGTAGCGTTGGCTCGGTGAGCCGATGTGTTGAGCCACAGGCTCAACACTACAACGAGGAACCGAGAAATCAGAACGCGGCCGGAAGAAATTCCGGCCGCGTTTTTTATTTTTCACCGGAACCTGGCCAACCAAAGCAACGTTCCTTGACGTTTAACAACTAGGCATTAGGCTTTTTGTTGATGCCCCGTTCAGATAGATATTCAAACAGCTGGATCTTGCTTGTTAATGCCGTATTTCTGGCAGTTACGGGAGTCTTCACTACGGCTCACGCTGGTCGCACAGAGCTCGATCTTAGCGGCACCTGGCAGTATGCCAAAACGAGCCAGACCAATTTTCCACCCACCAACGTGACCAACGCGGTTACTGTGCCGAGTTTTCTTTCGGGTTACACGAACGAGCACGCATGGTTCCGCGATACCTTCACCATCCCTTCCGCCATGGCTGGCACGCGGCTCAAGCTGCGTTTTGGCGGAGTCAAATACAACGCCCAAGTCTATCTCAATGGCACATTCATCGGCAGTTACCTGAATGGTTACGAGCCATTTGAATTCGATGTAACGAGCAATGCTTTGACCGGCCAGATCAACGAATTGATCGTGGGTGTCACGGACTGGTCCGCGACGTTTGTCGCGCCGGTAAATTTCAGCACCAAGCCAGCCGCCACGGATGCGCGGGATTTTGTCACAAATAACATCATTGCACCCATCGGCGGACGTTATTATCAATACGGAATCTGGCAGCCGGTTAAACTGGTAAGCCGGCCGGCCGTTGCCATCGCCGATGTATTCGTCATGCCGTCCGTGCGGAGCAATCAGGTCACGGTGCGGTTGACGTTGCGCAACGACACTGCCGCTTCACAAACGGTCAGCCTTACCAATCGCGTGCTCGCCGCCGGTAGCCCGGTGTTGTCACTGCCGTGGCAGCAAGTGACGGTCGGGGCGCTGACCAATTTACAGGTGGATATCACCGCACCCTGGTCCACGGCACATCTTTGGAGCCATCTCGATCCGTATCTCTATTCGATGGAGACGACCATCAACAGCACGCAGGGGAACGACCAATTGCTGACGCGGTTTGGTTTCCGCGAATTTTGGGCCGAGTCGGGGAAATTTTTTCTGAACGGCACGCCAATCAATCTGCTTGCCTCGGCCTCCTGGCCCACCACGACTTTGCAGACGACGAATCAGATCAAACAAGTTTTGCAAGAAGCCAAAGCCGGGAACATCGTGGCGCTTCGCTTCCACACCCAGCCCTGGGATGAGCCGTGGTATGACATGGCAGACGAGGTCGGCATGTTGATCGTGGAAGAGTGTGCGGTGTGGTGCGATCCCGACGCCTACAAGTTAAGCAGCGCTACTTTCTGGACCAATTACTCGCGTCACATCACCGCTGCAGCGCAGCGCGACCGGAACCATCCCTCGATCATTCTGTGGAGTCTGGAGAACGAAATCCTGCATTGCGGCGGCGACAGATTATATTCGGCCACGGCAACGCAACTCGGCGCCATGGGGCGGGTGATGAAAAACATGGATCCGACCCGCCCCATCACTTACGAGGCGGACTTGGATCCTGACGGTGAAGCCAACGCCCTCGGTTTGCACTATCCGCACGAATATCCCGATTATCAGGTCTGGCCCAATGCCGCGTGGTGGATGGACCAGTCCATCGCCCGTAGTTGGACGCCGGGCGGCCAATGGAAATGGGACCATTCCAAACCGCTCTACATCGGTGAATTCCTCTATGTGCCGGCCACTTCAGCGGCGGATTTCACCATCCTGTTTGGCGACGAGGCATACACCGATACCAGTTATTATCGCAATCAAGCCAAAGGCATGACATGGCGGATGGCCATTGAGGCTTACCGGGGTTACGGCGTGAACGGCATCGGACCGTGGACCATGTTTGAAGACCCGGCCGTCGGCTGGGGCACCACCGGCCTGCAACCAGGCAGCAACTATCTCTACCAAGCGCAGAAGGCGGCGTATGAACCGAATGCCGTTTTCCCGGAGGAATACAGCCCTCGCTTCTTTACCGGCGCAACGGCGCAACGGACCTTGCGCATTTACAATGACCGGATGATTGCCGGGGATTTTAACTTGCGCTGGCGCGCGGGAGCCGGCACCTGGCAAAGCCGGGCTTTCTCACTGCCGCCCGCCGGACAGCGACGGGATACCAATACTTTCACCGTGCCGGCCGCCGGTTCGTTCGCGCTGCAGTTTGAATTGAGCGACACGAACGGGGTGGTTTATACCAACTCCTTTGATTACACCGCCATGACGCGAACGGTGCTCACGCTACCGACGGGCGTGAAACTCGCGTTGTATGACCCGCGCGCCACCACGGCGGGATTGCTCACGCGCTTTGGCCTTCAATACACAACGGTGACAAACTTACGCACCGCAGCTTACGACCAATTTAATTTGCTGATTATTGGCCGCGATGCGCTCACCAACGAGCCGGTGGCCGAGGTGGGCGCGGACACACTGTCGGGGCGCTGGCTGAATTATGCCGCGCAGGGCGGCTGGGTGCTGGTGCTGGAGCAGACTAACTATCCGTCGTTTCTGCCATCGGAAGCGCGACTCCAAAGTTTTGACGCGAGCTTTGCGTTCCCTAACTCCGATCATCCCGTGATGCAGGGGCTGACGCAAGGCGACCTGCGCTGGTGGGCGGATGATCACCGGCTGGTGGCCAAAGCGCTGGCGATGCCGTCGCGCGGGAATTTCCGTTCATTGGCCTCCATCGGCTCTAAAAGCGGGATGGAATACGCCACCGCCGTAGAATTTCCCATTGGTTCGGGCGGCATTCTCTGCTCGCAATGGCTGCTGGCGTCGCGCTTCGATGTGGAGCCACTAGCGGGAGTGCTGCTGCAACGACTGCTGAATTACTGTGCGCCCGGTAGCAACCATCTTTCACTGCGCGCTGTGGCGCTGTTGACGGAATCCAACTCCACGCTTTCGGCGAAGGCTATTGAGTTGGGTCTGCTGGCGCAAAATGTCTTGGGCGAGGTGACGAATTGCAATCCATCTAAGTTTCCCTTGCTGGTCATCGGCGGAAGCAACAGTGCTTGGGGAGAAGCCACGGCGCAACTTTCGGCTCTGTCCAGCTATGTCAATAACGGAGGGAAACTGCTGCTCCACCAGCCCAGCGCGTCATTCATCGCCGCAGCGCAGACGGCGCTTTTCCCGGATCTCGACTTCGTCGACACCTCGGTCAGTTCGTTGCTGCACGGCAGTTCCACCAACACGCCCGTGCGCTTGACGAGCCATGACATGCACTGGATTGCTCAGGCCGGCACTTGGAATGTCAACGAGGTGCTTTCCACCAACATCGCCCAGCGTTATTACCGCAAGCGTTTCAATCTTGCCAGTTACAGCACCATTCAGGTTGAAAACATGTATCACAGCGCCGGCTCCACGAATCCGGGGGCCTGGAACCTAAACGTCAACGGTTACGTTTCACAAACCATCACCAACACCCAGAGCGGCACTTACCTTTTCAACATCCTCGCCAAAGGCACGCCCGTAACCAACATCTGGCCGCATATGGCTTTAAAAATTGACGGCAGCGCCACTGATGCCGTTAACGTGACCACCTCCAATTACACCTATTACACCTTGAGCGCCGATCTCACCAACGGCACACATTCGCTCGCGGTTTATTTTGACAACGACGGCTACGCGCCGCCGGAGGATCGCAATCTTTACCTCGATGAAATCCGTTGGGGCCGCGACACGGACAACAGTCCCACCGCGTTATTGTCCCGCCCGGGCGCCGTGGCCATGGAACGCCGCGGCTTCGGCCTGGTGCTGCTCGATGAAATCTGCTGGGACACCGAAACCCAGAGCGGCACGAAAGCGGCACGATTTGGCAGCACCCTGCTCACGGGTTTGGGTGGCGCATTCCGGCATTCGCCTGGACTGGGTATTGAGGCTGAAACCATGACCAACGTGAATGTGACTCCCGTCAATTTCACCATTTCCGGCGGCATCGTTCACCTCAGCAGCAATGGCCGCATGGAAACCACCGTCCGCATCACGGCCAGCGGCAGTTACACGTTTGAAGTCATCGCCGGCGGCACCATTGCAACTAACGTCCTGCCACAAGTGGCGATCACCGTGGATGGCACCAATAAAACCACCTGGTTCCTCACCAGCACCAACATGACCAGCTACAAATTCACGCTGACGCTCACGGCGGGCACGCACACCATCGGTCTGGCTTTCTTGAACGATTCCTATTCGCCGTCAACGGGTGAAGATCGCAACGCATACTTCGACCGGTTGGTCATCACTCCGCTGTCGGCTCCGCTCCTGACAATGACGGATATTAATTCCGTCGCGCACACCACCACGCTGCAATGGGAGGCGACGCCGGGAACTACCTATGAAATCTGGTCCGCCACCGATCTTGCCGCCGCCGATTGGCAGGTGCTCACAAACATCATCAGCAACGGGACGGTGGCGGGCTGGCAAGACAGCAGCCAGATCTCCAGCAACGCGCCGCTCACATCCGCTGCCCCCAAACGCTTCTATCGCGTCCGCCAAATCAGCCCTTAACTTGATTCAGGTCCTGGTCGGCAGGAACGGTTTTCTCCTGCGAACCGACTTTCATGCAATAATTGTTAATTTGACCCTGGCAACGAATTGACCGATGATAGGGGTGCCAAATCGGATGGGGGCGCACTGGTTTCGACCATGTGAACACGCCAGAGGCGGCATGCCGAGGACGATGCGTTGGCCTCGTAAATCATTCGCATCAAAACCAAAAAGCTAACGAAGAACTAGCCCTCGCGGCCTAAGCGCCACGACGTCCGCCACTGGACACCTGCTACGGTGGATGGACGCAACAGCAGGCATGGTTGACAGCGGAGACCGCGCGTTGTCAGCCGAGATCTTACCATGCGGACTAGGCAGTGCGACTCGAGCCCAAGCGCCATCGCATAGCAGAAAAAATTACTTGGGATAAGCATGTAGTCGCGGCTGGCAGGTTGACTTGGGACGCGGGTTCAATTCCCGCCGCCTCCACCATATTTAACAATGGTTTTGTCAGGAATAGGCTTGATTCCAGACAGATTCCAGACAATAATGGCTTACTTTTATGAGTAAGCCAAAATTCCCCATATCGGTGAAGCGGGGGCATGTCACCGTCAAGATCTACAAGACCCCGACTCGCGGCTGCAAATCGTTCACGGTCGTTCATCACTTGGGCGATCAACGGCAGCGCCGATACTTCACCGACCTGGCTTTGGCGGTCACGGCGGCAGAAACCACGGCCAATGCGCTTTCCACCGGCGAGCTGAAGGTCCTGGAACTCACCAACGATGACCGGTTGAGCTATGTCCGCGCCATGGAAACTCTAAAACCGACCGGTCAGCCTTTGGATGTGGTGGCCAGCCAATATGCGCAGGCATACAAGATTCTGGAAGGCGCGGACATCATCGAGGCGGCCCGTTACTATGCCAAGCGGCATCCGAGCAAGATGCCCAAAAAAACCGTCCCGGAAATCATCACGGAATTATTGGCGGCCAAGGATCGCGACGGGGTCAGTGACGTCTATTTGAAGGATTTGAAAGGCCGGCTGGGGCGGTTTGAAAAACAGTTCAAAGGGCTGATTTGCCTGGTGACGGAGGCAGAAATTGAGACGTTTTTGCGGGAGTTGGAAAACCATGACAAAAAGAATCCCGGCACCACCAAGCCGTTGTCGGGAAAATCACGCAACAATTACCGGCGTGCCATTGGAACGCTGTTCAAGTTTGCGGAAGCGCGGGGGTTGCTGCCCCGCGGAGTGGTGGAATTCAAGTCGGTGGCCATGGCGAGGGAAGATCACACGGACATCGAAATCTTCCGGCCGGCGGAAATGGCGCTATTGCTGGAAAACGCCAACCCGGCATTGATTCCGTTTCTCACGATTGGCGCGTTTGCCGGCTTGCGCCATGCTGAACTGCAACGGCTAGACTGGTCGGAGGTGCGACTGGATGACGGCTTCATCGAGGTGAAGGCGAGCAAAGCAAAGACGGCCAGCCGGCGGCTGGTGCCGATTCCTGACAATTTGAAGCTGTGGCTGAAAGACCATGCGAAAGCGGGCGGGCTGGTCTGCGATTATGCTAACATGTCGAAGCAATTTCTCTGGCTGGCGCAGGATGTGGAAACGAAACTCAAGACGGAGGATCCGACGGCGACGTTTGTCTGGAAACACAATGCGCTCCGGCATTCGTATATCAGCTACCGGGTGGCACAGATTCAGAACGTGGCGCAAGTGGCGCTGGAGGCGGGCAATTCGCCGCGCGTGGTGTTCGCCAATTATCGCGAGCTAGTGCGACCGGTGGAAGCAGCCAAGTGGTTTGGGATTGTGCCGAAGGAGAAAAGCCAGGAATCCGTGCCCCCTGCGACGCCAGCGGCCAATGCGCCGGCATAAGTCAATTTTTCAGACAAGGTGCGAGCCGGACGGGCGAAGGGGGAAATGAAAAGAGCCCAGACACTACTCTGGGCTCTATCAACAACACTTTGTTTTTCGGTCGGGACACAACTCCCAACGAGGAAAGCTTACCAGAGGCGGGATTTTCCGCATGTCACCAGTTGTGGGGACATGAGGCGAAAAACCAAATCGACTGGATCAGATCCAGGGTGAGGGGCGGGCGGGAGCTGGGGACAATGCGGGATGCCAAAAAAACATCGCCGCAAAAGAAAATGCCATTGCTGCCAGCAATGGTTTCCCCCCAACCCCAAAGCCGCCTTCCGCCAGAAATACTGCTCCCGACCGCGCTGCAAACGGGCGAGCAAAGCGGCAAGCCAAAGGAAGTGGAAGGCCAAACCTGACAATCGGCATCTGGCCGATCCGGTGAAGGAACGGGATCGAGTGTATCGCTGGCGGAAGCTTAATTCGGAACATTGGAAACGCGTTTTCGCCATATATCGCAAGGGTAAAGTTGTGTTACGGAGAGATGATGGATTGGCGAGGCGGCAGCGGTTATCCTATGGCGATTAATTTTCAATTTGCCAATGTCCAAACCATGAAACGAATTAGAACAGCATCCCATGCGCGCAAATCCGGGCAACGCCAGGATGATTCAATCGCCGCCCAAATAAAAACGATCCGCCGCCATGCCCGCCAGCACGGCTTGAAAATCGTGAAGATGGCAACCGATGGCGAATCATGAACTGGGATGACGAACAAGATCCGGACAAGCTGGCGGCGCTGTATGTGCGCATGTCCACGGAGCACCAGCAGTATTCGACGAGCAACCAGCGCGATGTCATCCTGGACTATGCGAAGCAGCGCGGGTTGAAAATCGTGAAGGAATATTCGGACGATGGGAAAAGCGGGTTGAACATCGAGGGACGGGATGCGCTGGCGCAAATGATCCGCGATGTGGAGGAAGGCAAGGCGGGTTATTCCTCCATTCTCGTTTATGACGTGAGCCGGTGGGGGCGGTTTCAGGACGCCGACGAAAGCGCGCATTATGAATTTATCTGCCGGCAGAAAGGCGTGGGCGTGCATTTCTGCGCGGAGCAATTCGAAAATGACGGCACTCCGCTGAGCACCATCATCAAGGGCGTGAAACGGATGATGGCGGGCGAATACAGCCGGGAACTTTCCACAAAAGTATTTCAAGGGGCCTGCCGGCTGGTGACACTGGGCTTCCGGCAAGGCGGCACGGCCGGATTCGGCTTGCGGCGGGTGCTGATTGACGCGGGCGGCAACCGGAAAGGCGAGCTCAAGATGGGCGAACACAAAAGTATCCAGACCGACCGCGTGATTCTGGTGCCGGGGCCGGACGAGGAAGTCAAAACGGTGCGCGGGATGTATCAGGTTTTCGTCACGGAAGGAAAGCTGGAAACCGAGATCGCCGCCAGGCTCAACGCACAGGGCATCAAGACCGACTTCGGACGCGAGTGGACCCGGGCGACGGTGCATGAAGTCCTGACCAACGAAAAATACATCGGCAACAACGTGTATCACCGCACGTCGTTCAAATTGAAATGCAAGCATGTTGCGAATCCGCCGGAAAAATGGATTCGGAAGGAGGGCGCCTATCAGGGAATCATCGAGCGGGAAACTTTTTTGCAGGCGCGGGAAATCATCCTGGCGCGCAGCCGGAAATTCACCAATGAGGAGATGCTGGAAAAATTACGCACCCTTTGGGGAAAGCATGGACAGATTTCCGGCATTCTGATTGACGAGACGGAAGAAATGCCATCGAGCACGGCGTTCAGCCATCGCTTCGGCACGCTGGTCAACGCCTACCGGCTCATCGGCTACGATCCGGGCATTGATTACACCTTCATCGAGGAAAACCGCCGACTGCGCAAACTGCGGCCGGACATCGTGGCGTCGGTTGTGAAACAAATCATGGCGCAGGGCGGCACGGCCATCCACGACGATGAAACGGACCTGCTGCTGGTGAACGGCGAAATGCGCGTGTCCGTGGTGCTCTGCCGGCACACGGAAACCGGCGCGGGGTCATCGCGCTGGCAAATCCGGCTGGACGCCGGATTGAAACCGGACATCACCATTGCCGCCCGGATGGCCGCCACGAATGCAGACATCCGCGACTACTATATTTTGCCGGGACTGGACATGACCTGGGAAAACCTGCGCCTCGCGGAATTCAACGGCGTCTATCTGGACATCTACCGGTTCGACACGCTGGAATATTTTCTCAGCATGGCGGAACGGGTGAAACTGGAGGAACTCATATGAGCGATGACATCCACATGATCCCCATCGGGCAGATTTGCATTGTGAACCCGCGCCACCGGGACCAGAAAAAATTTGAACTCATTGTCGATAACATCAAAAACGTGGGCCTGAAAATGCCAATCCGCGTGAGTCCGCGACCCGCCGGCGAACAAAACGGCTTCAAATATGATTTGGTTTGCGGACAGGGCCGGCTGGAAGCCTTCAAGGCGCTGGGCTACGCGGAAATTCCGGCCCTGGTGGCGGAATTACCGCGCGAAGAACTGCTTCTTTGCAGCCTGGTGGAAAACATTGCGCGGCGCTACCCGCAGCCGATGGAATTGCTCCGCGAAATCGAACGATTGAAAGCTGAGGGATACAGTTACGCGAAAATCGCGGAGAAAATTGACGCGCATGAAGATCTGGTGCGGGGACTGGCGACACTTAAATCCCAGGGCGAAGAGCGCCTGCTGGACGCCGCCTTGAAGGGAAAGATTCCCATGTGGATCGCGGTGGACATCGCCAAAACCGACACGCTGGAAACGCAGCGTGACCTGCTCAAAGCCTATGAAAACAAGCAACTGACGCGGGTGGCGCTGAAATATATCAAGGGGTTGATCGTGAACCGGCGGCTAATCGGCAAACAGCGCGGCGTCCGGGAGCAACCGGTTAAATCCAAAAGCAACGTGGCCAGCATGGTGGAAGCCTACCGGCGCGAAGGCCAACGGCAGAAGTTGATGATAAAAAAGGCGCAGTTCTGCGAGCACCGGCTGAATCTCATCATCACGGCGTTCAACAAGCTGCTGGCCGATGAACATTTCTGCACCCTGCTGCGCGCGGAAGCAATGGCGACGATGCCGAAATTTTTATCCGTGAAACTCAACCCGAAAGCAACGAACACCCCATGAGCAAAGAATCGAAAGGCGCACAAAACCCACCCGATTCAGCGAGCACAGGACAAACTCCGGCGGGTGAAGGGAGGATGAAACTCGCGTTTGAAATGAAAACAGTGCGGCTGGCGCTGGGCGATATTTCGCCGTTGCACCAGATTAAAGACCTGCACAAAGGAACCTTCCGCTACAAAAAAATCATTTCATCCCTAAAGATCGTCGGCTCGGTCGAACCAATGGTGGTGTATCCGCAAAAGGACGCGCCGGGGAAATACCTGCTGAAAAACGGGCACTTGCGCCTCGCGGCGATGAAAGAACTGGGGTTCACCACCGCGCTTTGCATCGTCGCCACGGACGATGAATGTTACACCTACAACGCACGGATCAACCGGTTGCCGCCGATTCAGGAACACAAGATGATCGTCAAGGCCGTGAATGACGGTGTCATTCCGGAACGGCTGGCGGAAGCACTGGACATGCCCGTGCACGTGATCATGGCCGCGATGCGATTGTTGAACGGCATAGACGAGCGCGCGGCCGAATTATTGAAGGACAAAAATATTTCGCAACCGGCCATCCGGATGCTGCGAAAGGTCAAACCCGAGCGGCAGGTTGAAATTGCAGAAATGATGGTAGCGGCGAATAACTTTAACACCGGCTACACGGAAGCGCTGGTGCTCGGGACGGCTCCCGACCTGCTGCTCCATCCCGGCATAAAAAAGCTGAAGAAGGGGATGTCGGCGGATGATGTCGCCCGGATGCAGCATGAAATGGAATCGTTGGAACGCGACCTGAAAACCGCGTCGGACAATTACATGGAAAACATGTTCACGCTGCAAACCGCACAGACCTACATCAAGAACTTGCTAAAAAACACCAAGGTGGCAGGGTATCTGACCAAGCATCACACGGAAATCCAGACCGTGCTGGCTGAGGTGGCGGCGGCGGAGACGGTGTGATTTATCAGCCAGGCTGGAGGCAATCGGGGCTGTCGTGCTTGGCGTTGTTAACGAGTTTGGAGACGCGGTAGCAGGCCATATCTTCGGCGGGATACGGACGCAACAGGGTTTTCAGGAATTGCGGATCAAAGCGGTTTGGCTCCAGCCACCATTGGTAATGTTCCGGGCCGAGAATGACCGGCATTCGATTGTGGACGGCGGCGACCATCGGGTTTGGCTCGGTGGTGATGATGGTGAAGGTTTCAACAAGCTGAGACGCTGAAATGCTGAGACCTGAGACCTGATCGGGATCGTCCAGAGCCAATTCATCGGTGTTCGGTGGGCGGATCCATTTCTCCCAGAGGCCGGCCATGCAAAAGAAGCCACCATCTTTGCGCGTGAACCGGAAAGGTTGTTTGCCGGTGGGTGTGGTCTGCCATTCGTAAAATCCGTCAGCGGGGATCAGGCAGCGCTGCTTCTCGAACGGTTTCCGGTAGCTGGGTTTCTCGCTGATGGTGTCGGCTCGGGCGTTGGTGAGTTTGTCGCCGATGGTTTCGTCTTTGGACCAGGATGGAATCAAACCCCAGCGCATTGATTTTAGGACCGGCTGGCCGGTTTCCCAGACGAGGACGGGCGCCTGCTGGCGCGGGGCGAGATTGTAGCGAGGCTTGAAGTCCACGACTTTGCAGATGAAGCGAACGAGCTTTTCAAGCTCGGCCAAATCGCCCGTGATGGTGTAACGGCCGCACATGAAACGAATCTAAACCTGAAATTTGAGACTTGAAACCTGAAAAATTGGCAACACGGCTCAATGAGAGAATTCTGACGGCACTTTGCCACGATTTCGTTTTCCAAGCGGGCTTGCCACCGTCGGCAGAATGGGTGAAACTGCCCTGATACATGAAAATCAACACCCCAAAATACGCCACCGGACAAGGCATCGCTGAGGAAGAGGCGCTAATGAATGGGATGGAAGCGAAATCGAAGGAGTTCGCGGGAAAGGGCGTGGAGGTTTACGCTAAGGTGTGAGCGCATGAGCACAACAACGCCAATTGCAACAGTTGCTAAAACTCCCAGCGAAATTGCTGCAGAGTATTTCGGACAGTTCCATACGCAATGTGAAAGAGTGCTCACGACCTCGCTAGCCGAACCAAATTTGACAAAAATTGCCGTGAGCCATCAGTTTGCTCCCGAGTTGCTTTTGTGGTGCAGCTTGATTGGAGACAGGCGTGAAATGGATTTATCACGAGTGGCCGTTCACGAGTATGAATATTCATTGTTAGCTTTAGCCCAAGGCCATTATCGGCACGCTTTTAAGGGTCTCAGATTGGTTTTGGAACTCACACTTCAGGCTGTTTATTTATCGGCAAATGAACTCCGACTTCGAGAATGGCTAAGCAATCGAGTAGATACGAGTTGGGGTGCGATCGTTGATGAAAAAGAAGGCGTGTTTTCACCCAGGTTTGTGAAGGGGTTTTTGCCTTCGTTTAGTGATAGGGCAGCACACTATGGTGGACTGGCGGTTTTACTTTACCGTGAGTGTTCTGAATGCGTCCATGGCAACATTCCAAAACACATCCCGCTGCCAAAGAGTATTGTATTCGAACAAGCAACCTTTGACCTCTGGCACAGAAAGGCCGAAACGCTCCGGTTGGTAGTGCATTCTGCGTTAGCACTGCGTTATTTCAATGACTTAAATGCCGGGACTCGTGCTAAACTTGTTTCGCTTTTAAATCATCTCGCAACCGTGAACGAAATCAAAGCTGCGTTTGCAGCACCAGCCGCCACAGCGCCAGCCGCCACAGCACCAGTCACCACAGCACCAGCCGCCACAGCGCCAGCCGCCACAGCACCAGTCACCACAGCACCAGTCACCACAGCGCCAAGTCCCACAGCGCCAATTGTCATATGACTAACCTCATCATTCGCACTGAAGATATTAAGCCCGAGCACATCTTGGAGCTGTATGTCGAGACCTGTCAGGACCGAGAAACAGTTGAGCTCTTAAAATCACCTACGCCGACGATTGTTGAGGGGAGTCGCGGCACAGGGAAATCATTCTTATTGCGCGTTGCTGAAGCGCAACTTTCTGATTCATTTGATCAAGAAAGAGTCCTTCCTGTTTATGTTTCGTTTGCGAGAAGCTCATTGCTTCAAACAAACGATCCGAACCAATTCTCGAATTGGATGATGGCACGGCTTTGCAGCCGAGTAATGCGAAGTTTATATCAACGTGGCTTGCTGGTTCCTGCAAATCGGATGCTGACCGTGCTTACAGGAGGTGACGTTGGACCTGATTTAGCTGAAACTCCACTTGAAAAGCTCGCAGAGAGATATGAGCAGTCTTACCGAAATCCGACGGCCTTAATTGATTCTTCTGTTGTTCCGACAGTGGATGACTTTAGAGATGCGGTAGAAGACATCTGTGTAGAAAGAAATATATCGCGCATCGTAATATTCTTTGATGAGGCCGCACACATTTTTCGCCCTGAACAACAGCGGCAATTTTTTACATTGTTCCGCGACCTCAGGTCTCCTTATTTAAGCTGCAACGCAGCAGTATATCCTGGCGTTACTTTCTATGGACAAACATTTCAAGTTGCTCATGACGCTACAGTAATTACATTAAATAGAGACCCACTGGATTCTCGATATATTGAGAGCATGCGAGAAATTGTTCTCAAGCAAGCCGACTCTGAATTGGCTGCAGACATTGAAAAAAACTCACAATGTTTTGAAGCGCTTGCCCATGCGGTGAGTGGAAATCCCCGACTCTTGCTTAAAACGGTGCAGCGTGCGCCGCGCTTGCTCCCTACAGAAGTGCGCCAAGTCTTGAAGGAGTTTTATCGAACAGAGATTTGGTCTGAACATTCAAGTCTGGCTGAGCGTTACGCTGGTCATCAAGCGTTTATTGATTGGGGAAGAGAATTTGTCGAGCGCACTGTAATTCCTGATACGACAAAAAAGAACGAGCAGAGAGCCATTGATGGGAAAGTGGAAACTACATGCTACTTCTGGATTCACAGGGATGCTCCGGCCGCTGTGGCCGAAGCTTTAAGGCTGCTTAGCTACACAGGAATTATCACCCGTTTGGATTCAGGAATCGTGGCAACTCGTCGTGAGATTGGAACACGTTTCGCCATAAATCTGGGGTGTTTGGCGGCTGCAACTACAGATCCCATTCAAACTCTTACGACTATCGGAACGGGACTATCTATAAAAAGATTCACAGAATATGGAGCAAATCATCCCGCTTTCAACGCACTTACTGCAGCTGTCGGTGATTTTATAGAAGTAGACATGTCTGTTGTGCTCCAACGCGAGTTGGGAAAACCAATTGATGTTCTCGATCTTACCGATTATCAAAAAAACGGCCTCCACTCAATCCAGATTGACACGGTTGGCACGGCTCTTCAAACATCTGAAATGGAATTCCAACGAATTAGTTATATTGGTCCTAAGCGTTCCCGGCGGATGATGAATGTAGTAGTTGCGTCTGTGCTCGAGTATCTTTCTGGGTAAGAAAATTAGTCCAAGTATGAGCAAAAGCGCCAGCACTAAAAGGAATTGTCCCAAAAAATAAGTGGAAGATCTACTCAGCGCGTTGAAAGGCCGATTTTAAAAAACTAAACCGCCATAAAGGTCAGGATTGGGCCATGGTGTAGACCTAGCCCGTTTCTCTACTGAGAGTTAAGCGATATGGCCGGCAATGGCGTTCCAAACGTCTAGTGCGGTTTTCATAACCAACAAGAAAATCAAAATAGCGTGCCTTGGGTGGGTTTGGCTGGACGTTCCGCGCCCCATAATTTGGCAATCATTTCGCGCTGCGGGGTGAAGGGACATTTGGCCGCAGGGATGGGTGATTGATGATTTTCGATTTGCGAATGACGGAGGGCGAGTTGCGCGCCGGTCATCAGGGCGGTTTTGCCGAGCTTCTGATTCAATGCGTGCGTGGCGTCGTCGAGGGCGCCCCAGCGTTCTTCATTCGTCCGGCCCCAGAGCGTCGGGTGCGTGTCGAGGCGCTCCAGATTGAACATGGCGAGGCGGATCTGGCGCACGGGGCGGTGCGCGTCGGCCATCAGGTCGCGAAACATCTGTTCCAAGACGGAGTTGATGACGGAGTTGAGAAATTGCGGGTGATTGAACCGGTGGCTGGTGCCGACTTCGGTAAAATCATTAAACCGAATTGCTAGGCTGAATTCCCGCGCCTGCATCAATTCCCGGCGCAACTGGCCGGTGAGGCGCGTGGCTTCGCTCAACATGAAGGTCAACGCGGCTTCGTAATCATGCTCGTCCTGCGGCAGGGTGGTGCTGCTGGAAATGGTGGTGCGGTCTTTGATCTCTAGCACGAGCGGTTCGTTCCATTGGCCATTCGCGAACAGCCACAATTGCTGGCCCCAGATGCCGAACTTCTGTTTCAACAACATCGAAGGCAGTCGGGCGACGTCGCCGAAGGTGAAGGCCATGAAGGCAGCGAGCGAGCGTTGGCGGTTTTTGCCGATGCCGGACATTTCCGACACGGGGCGGTCTTTTAGAAATTCTTTTTCTGAACCGGCGGGCACTTCGAGAAAGCCGGTTCCTTTGGCGGCATCGGTGGCGAGCTTGGCGAGCTTGGCGGAGTTCGCCAGGCCGGCGGTCACGGGGAGTCGGGTCTCTTTCTTGATGCGGGCGCGGATGCCTTGGACGTAATCGGTGGCAGTGGTGTTGCGCCAGATGTGCTCGTCCATCGTAGAAAAATCCAGAAAACCTTCGTCGATGGAATACGGGACGAGGGTGGGCGTGTATTCCTCCAGGATCAGGAACATCTGCCGGGACAATTCGCGGTAGGCGTCGTAATGCGGTTTGCAGAGAACGCCATTGGGGCAAAGTCGTTTCGCTTCGAAGCAGGCGGTGCCGGTCTTAATGCCGTATTTCTTGGCGAGTCGGTTGGCGGCGATGACGATGCCGTCCCCGCGCCGGCCGCCGCCGACCCATACGGGGCGGCCTTCCAGCCTGGAATCGAGCGCGATTTCGCAACTGGCGAAGAAACTGTCGCCATCCACATGCAGGATTCGGTTGGTGCGTGCCGCACTGGCCATAGGTAAAGGACACATTACCTCGCCCGGGACGGGCGTCCATGACGAGTTACTCACAAAAGCAAAAACTCACGCAAAGGCGCAAAGGCCATTTAGGCGGTTGCGGGCCACCATTTCCAAAGCGGCGGTCGCAGCGCGGCGCGCCCTACCGGCGGCTTGGATTCGCGGTGGAAGTGGGTGAACACGATTTCGTGGGCGAAGAGTGTGGACCATTCGAAGGCGGCGGCGCGGTCGGCATCGGTTCCGCCCAAAAGCTCGTGTTGTCCATTAGGGAGTTTTACGAGTTTAGCCCGTCCAAATTGTTGGATCACTTGTTGGCGACGGCGTTGAGGAATCAGGTTTTTTAGTTTCATACGCCATCACTTTACGGAAGGGGGTAGGACATTGGCGGTCCAAGGCAAAAGAAAAAAAAGAGAGTCAGAGGTCAGAAGTCGGAGTGCGGCAGAGAAAACAACGAACATTCAACGCCCATCAGACGATCAGATCCAGCCTTGCAGCCATTGCTGCTTGTTGGTCAATTCAGCCCACGGCAGGGTGAAGCTGCGCCGGGTGAGCACGGCTTCGAGTTCGACGAATTCGATGTGGTAGGGCGCCGCTTCCGGATTGATCACCCTGGTAACGAGAAAATGCTTTTCTTTGTCGATAGAATTTACCGCCGTCCATTTGGTCAAAAGCAATTTCTTTGGATTCAGTTGGTGAAAATCAGATTCCGGCATGGCACCTGCACCTTCCGCTTGATGTTGTCATTCGGCAAGCGCATTCTCGCAGGGGGCATACGCGCGCGGGGAAAAGCGGAAAGCGGAAACGCTGAAACCTGAAATTTGAAAAATGCATTCGCTGAACCAGATGGCCAAGACGCTGAACCGGGATGTGGTTTATCTGTCGGGTCTGCAAAAGCGGTTTGGATTGCCGGCCTGCGAGGGCGCGACTTACCCGGATGGCTACCTAGAGTTTTTTTGCACGGTGGTCTTTCTCCGCACGTTCGGCATCAGCGAAGAGTCACTGCGTGACCTTTGGGTTTTGGAAAAGAAACTGCTAACGCTGCTGCATGTGGATTCCACCGGCAGCCGGACTTGGTTTCTGGATGCGTGCGGTCGGACCACGCATCGGGAACGGCGATTATTGTTGAGTAACTTTGATCTCGGTATCCCGCTGGCGGCGCGGGAAGTTCAGACCGGCTTGGATTTCAGCGATCGGTTGCCGGAGTTGTTTGAGGGCAAGGCGATGGGCGAGGATGCACTGCGCTTGCTGGACGATTGTCTGAAACTGGAGAAAACCATCCTCAACGATGTGCGGTCGGAATTACCGCACCTGCGGGCGGCAGCCAAGTGGGCCACTCGTTACCGGTAACAGGCGGAGAGCTTGCCGGCAGTATTCAAAATGCCAGCTTCCTTTAGGGATTGAACGCGTTCGGCATGATTCATCTGGCGAACTTGTTTAATAGCAAGTTTCATAGCCACGACAATCTGGTCCGGCGTCGGAGGAGCCGTAATCGTTGATTGTTTGGTGGTGATTTGTTTCACAACAACATTTTGACTTTTGCGTTCCATGTGTCAAGCCTTTGGTAAAAAGTAGCCCAAAATGACCTCGCTGTCACGAACCACAACCTGAATGTGGGATTTTTCCAAAATGCCTGACCGTGGATAAGCAGGTTTCCCCTCTTGAAAAACTCCACGAATGGTTTGAAATTTAACTTTTAAAACCTTTTCTATTTGAGGAATAGCCCAATTCAACATGGCGCAATCTAGTTTGCGTAGCACCAAATCCCGATCCGTCCCGTGGGCTGGACCATTTTTTGGCATTGGAGCCCCTTGTCTTTTTAAAGTGCTCTTAAACAAGGGATACAGTGCGGTAAGCATGGATGTAAAGCGGATGTCCAACAGATCAAAGCAAATGCCTAAGTGAATATGCGCACCGACAACTGCAGGAATTTTTACTCGATCAGGGCGACGCTTGGAAATACCAATTGCCCAGCTCATCGCACGGTCAGGCCCATATTCCCAGAAATAGATCCCCGAACCCAGCCAGTCATGGTTGTTTTCGCTAGCATTCAACTCTTTGTGATGTAAAAGCACTTTTCTGGCAACTGCCCTATCGCATCCGTGATAGCCAATGATGGTGCGCTGGTAGATCAGTGACTGCATGGGGTGAGATTAATTGAGGTGCGGAATGGAAACAAGCCAGAGCGTCTAACGCCAAACATGATTTGTAAGACCTGCTCCTCCGCGGGCGTAACGCGCAGTAAGCCACGGTGATGGCGAGCTAATGAAAACGTCAATCATGCGCGGTTTGGCGCGGATACTGTTTTATATCGATCAGAAAATGCAGGATTTGAACTCGATTGTCGGTGGTCAATATAATTTATGGCAGCTTTAATCTTGCCCGCCTATGTATGCCCAACAAAAAAACGGCATTTCTGCCGCTTGAACAAAGGATTGTTAAATCTGCGCCAGCCGACCCGTATTGGTCGGGTGGGTGATAATTTTGACGCACCCGTTCCCTAGTCTCCATTGTTTCGGTGGTTCTGGTGGGCGTATATCTGCCTTGGGCAAATATGGGCGCAAGATATCCAGCATCTTTTCAAAGCTGATTTTTGCCTGACGCAATTTTTGTTGCTTTTTCATATTGCAGCTTCCTCCTAACCATTTAGTCCGGTTTCGGCTGTCTCAATCAATTTGCTACACCTCATTGACACGGCGTAATCTGCCCTAACATAAATCTCCCAGATAAGATGCCATTGGGCAGATTGAAGGTCAACTACTTCGATGTTAAGTCCGCATTCTTTTGCTTCAGAATGATTTATCATTCTGCCGTGAGAATTAAGTTTTTTCTGCGAAGTGAATACTTCAATGCCTTTTTTGATGTTCGCAATGGATTTCCCTGACATCATTAGCGACTTCAATAACCTAATCGAAATGTCGGTGGACAATTGCTGCACCGAACGAAGTCGTTCAATGTATCTTGAGTCGTATCGGTTAAGCTGCTGAATAAATGGCTCGATACGCTTGGCTTTACCGCTGGAGGATTGTGAAATCAATTCTTCATAAGAACGAATATATTCTTCTGCTGAAATCCAAATTGCATTGTCGCCGGTTGGCTCGCTTACAGTGTCTGGCCAAAAAGGAACTTGAGGATCAACGGGGCCAAGCTCGGCTGTTTTACTCATGTGGATTTTTTTAGCACCGAAACAAACCATCGTGGCGGCTGATTTCGCCATGTGAGGAACGATAACTTCAAAATTATTGTTGGAATAGGCCCGGCAAACATTTGCAATTCTTTCCGCAGCCAGAGCCTGTCCACCGGGAGAATTTATAATCAACAAAATCTTATCACCCGCTTTGTGTTCTGCGGCTAAAACGCTTTCAAGCATTTCTGCGTCCATATCTTCAATTTGGACATCAGGACGCTTAAACGAAGTGAAAAGCGTTATCACCTTGGCCTGATAATGGTCTTCCAACTTTTTAATCAGACCTTTTCTGCGGTCGTGGGTTTGCCCCACTTCCCTTTCAACAGTAACAAAAGGACTGGCAGTAAATTTCTTGGCGGTGGACATGGCAAATAATTTACCTAAACTATTTGCTTGTTGTCCATCTCGTTTGCGCAGCTTTTCTTGCAATCGCTCGGCGCTTTTCGGGTGATAAATTTTTTGCTCTGGCTTTTCCACCCTTACTTGCCCCAAGCTTGCCTAGTGCGACGGCGGCAGGGTTTTTCATTTTGATGGGGTTTGCAAGCGCCGCTGTCTGCGTAACGATGCGAGTGACCAGAGAGTTTGTTTCTTCCAGTTCGTCCATAATTGTTCGTTTGCTTGCGCGGCTAAGCATGGTTGACTCTCACACATCCGCCAGTTTCGTTGCAAGCAAATTCTTTATGTGCAACTTTCAAAATGATGCAATGCCCTTTTGCTCTACACGACTGCGGGTCTACATCAATCCCTTCACCTTTTCACCCATTCGCTGCCAGTCCACCTCCGGCGTCAGGTGGGACCAGGAGAGGCGGAGGGCGCCTTTGATGTGGTCCTCGGATAAATCCATGGCGATGAGGACGTGGCTGGGGGTGTAGCTGGCCGACGTGCAGGCCGAGCCGTTGGAGATGGCCACAACATCCTTAAGCGCCACCATAACCGCCTCGGAGTCGAGTCCCGGCAGGGAAACATTCAGGGTGTTGGGCAAGGCTTTTGCCTGATCGCCGGTGACGATGCCGCCCAAGCCGGCAAAGGTGGCCAGGGCCTGTTCCTTGATTTGCTGACATCGTTTCACGCGCTTGGCGTGGTCGCGCACCGCAATTTCCGCCGCCTTTCCAAACGCCACAATCAGGGCCACCGGCAAGGTGCCGGGACGCAATCCGCGCTCCTGACCGCCCCCAAACACCAACGGCGTCAGCGGTGGACCGACGAAACCATCAAGGGGATCATTTTGGCGCGGCTCGAACTCGTCCTGGCATGATTAACGCACCAGTCATCACAAGCTTGAGCGGCGTTTACGGGGCGACGTGGGCGGATCGTTGGGACATCAACGGCGCTTTTACCTGGGATGCCACCGGCCAGACGATGGGCGACACTGAAATTTGGATTCGCCGGGTGTTCGTGGATGCCGATTTTTCGAAATGGGGCACGGTTGGCTTTTCCGCCCGGGCTTTCACGATTGGACATCTCTGCGCGGCGAGTGCTGATCCGATTCACTACCAGGTGAAGTTGCGGTTCAATAATTACACCGATCCGGCGGGGCCGTTCTCGGCAATTATTGATGTCGAGTTGAAAGATCCGGATGTCTTTGGCGTCATCAAGGAAACCGGCGTTGGTCTGGCCAATGCGAACAGCTACGCGAGCGTGGAAGACGGCAATGCGTATCACGCCGGGCACCTCTATGCAACGGCGTGGACGAGCGCGACGACGGATAAAAAAACGGCGGCGCTGGTGATGGCGACGCGATTGATTGATGTGGAATACCACTTCAGCGGCTTTCGCGCCGTGGCGACGCAATCTCTGCAATGGCCGCGGCGGCAGTGCCGCATCCCAGATGAGGAAGACGAATTGCCTGAGAATCTGGTGCCGAAGGCCATTGTCCATGCGACGTGCGAGCTGGCCCGGGAACTCATCATCACCGACCGCACCGCTGCTCCGCCGGGCGAAGGTTTGAGTTATCAAAATGTCGGCGGCACGCAGACGGGTTACAACAAGGCCGACACGCGGCCGATCATTCCCGCCGTCGTCCAAGCGTTGCTGGCGAAATTCGGGGTGCCGAATAAATCGAAAAGCGGGTCAGTGAAACTTGTCCGCGTATGACTGAGCAAATTCAAAATCTGAAAAAGTTCCGGTTCATTCCGGAGATCACGCTGGGGAACGTGCTGCAACTGCTGTCCATTGCGGCGGCGGTCATCGGCCTTTGGATGAACATGGACAAGCGAATTTCCGCCGTCGAATTGCGCGAGAGTTATTCTATCGAGGAGCGGCGCGACATGAAAAAGAGCCTGGCGACGCTGGCCGAAAATCAGGCGGTGATGGCCCGCACGGTAGACCGCATCAGCATTTTGTTTGATCAACACACGAAGTCCGTGCCGGACGGGCCAAAATAATTTCCGGCGAGACCAATGATTTTATGAAAACGAAAAACCTACTCGTTGATTTTACCATCATCGCCGCGGCCGGTCTGCTGGCTGGCTGCACCATCGCACCGCTCAAGGGCGGCAAGGCCACGACCAGTCAGTCGGCTGGACGCATCGAGCAAGCCGTTGTGCAATCCGACAACCCGGCGGCGGTGTCAAAGCAGGATCAGGAAACGGTTCGCACCAAGTCTTACACCGTGCCGGCCGGTTCTCGGCTGGTGGAGACGCGAGTGTCTGCCGACGCGAGCGGAGCGCCCGTAACCAATGCGCAAACCATGATACTCAGCGCGCCGATGCCGGTGACCGAGCATGAAGAGACGCGAGCCAAGAGCGAGCTTGGCGCGGCTCAGAAGGACACGGCGCGCGAATTAAGCGCAAAGCTGGCTAGCCTCAAGGGCATCGTGTGGGTCGGTGTGGTCGTGTTCCTGTTCGGCATTGCGTCGATGTTTTATCCGCCGCTCAAGGCCATCATCGGGAGCGTGACAACGAGCGCGGCGATCACGGCCGGCGGTCTGGCGCTCATCGTGTTGCCGACCGTTATCGTCGGGAATGAACTTTTGATTTTACTTGGCGTTGGCGCGGCGGTGGGTATATGGTTTTTTGCACATCGTCACGGTCAATTGCGGGGCATTGTGGATGCGACAAAGGCGGCTAAAATTCCGGAGTCACCGGGGAAAACTCCAGACAAAAACTGACTGGAAAAACCCTGTTTTGGTTCGTGTGTGTGCATGAGCATACAAAACGACACGAAGATACGCCAATGTTTATGCGGCTAGGAACAGGTGTATGAATTTATCTAATGGATTCAATTCCCGCCGCCTCCACCATTTTTTGTCCTGCGCAACATTGACAATTTTGTTAACTGAACGCGTTTGTATTCATTGAGCGCAAGGTAGAGCAAAGCGCGAATTGATTTTTCCTGATACGGCTTCCAGAGGGACTCAACCGGCGGCGATGAGAAGCCACGGAAGCTTCCTATGCAGGGAATGGATAAACACCATAGGAAAACTAGGACTTAACCCAATGCCAAGATCAACACCTGGATTATTCGCCGGCCGCGTTTTTAATGCCGGCATGGCGGATATCCTCGGCCTCGCAGAGAAACACGACATCCTCGGCAATGTTGGTGGCGTGGTCCGCGATGCGTTCAAGGCTCTTGGCGGCGACCATCCAGTGCAGGCAGCGGCTGATGGTATCAGGATTTTCCGTCATGTGTTTCGCCAAGGCCGCGTGGATCCGCTTGTTGAGCGTGTCCACTTCCCGGTCTTGCGGAATGATGGCGCGGGCGGCGGCGGAGTCGCGGTTGACAAATGCGTCCATCGCCGCCTTGAGCATGGTCAGCACGCGATTGGCCATGTCGGGCAATTCGAGCGGAAGCTTCACCGGCGGCTCCTGCGACAGGTCGCGGGCGCGCTTGGCGATTTTTGACGCCTCGTCCCCGATGCGCTCGAGGTCCTGCGAGATTTTCATGGCCACGGTGACAAGCCGGAGACTCGTGGCCAGCGGCGCCTTGGTGAGCAGCTGGATGGCCAGCTCATCAATCTCCACTTCGAACTGGTCGATGACCACGTCATCAGCCTTGACGCGCAAGGCGAGGTCGTGGTCGCGCCGGGTGAGCGCCTGAACGGACTGGTTGACGGCGGATTCGGCGTGACTGGCCATCAGCAGCAGCTTTTGCCGCAACGCTTCAATGCCTATTTCAAAATGATTTTCCATATGGGTGGGGTGAAATCAGCTCAACCGAACCGACCAGTCACATAATCCTCCGTCTGCCGTTTTGATGGGTTGGTAAAAATCTTCGCCGTCGTGTCATATTCCACCAGTTCGCCGATATAGAAAAATGCGGTGTAATCCGAGATGCGCGCCGCCTGCTGCATGTTGTGCGTGACGATGACGATGGTGAAGTCCTTTTTCAGTTCCAAAATCAATTCCTCAATGCGCGCGGTGGCCAGCGGATCCAGCGCGCTGGCCGGCTCATCCATTAAAATGATCTCCGGCTTGATGGCGATGGCGCGGGCGATGCACAACCGCTGCTGCTGGCCGCCCGAAAGTCCAAGCGCGCTGGAATGGAGGCGATCCTTCACTTCGTCCCACAGGGCCGCGCTGCGGAGGCTTTCCTCGATGCGGACATCCAGTTCAGATCTGGCTTTCACCCCGTGCAACCGCAGGCCGTAGGCGACATTCTCGTAGATGGATTTGGGAAAGGGATTCGACTTCTGAAAAACCATGCCGACGCGCTTGCGGAGCTCGATCGCATCCACATCGGGCGCATTAATCTCGTGGCCGCCGATCTTGATGGCGCCCTCAATACGAACGTTGTCAATCAGGTCGTTCATGCGGTTCAGGCAGCGGAGCAAAGTGGATTTGCCGCAGCCACTCGGCCCGATGAACGCCGTGACGACCCGTTCGCCGAGGTTCAGCGAGATGTTCTTCAGCGCCCGGTTCGTGCCATAATAAAGCGAAACATCCTCAATCCGGATGAGCGGCGGGCCGACAGCCCCCGGGGCAGCGGCTCGTTCCTGCGGAGCTAATTTTGGAATCGTGATTTCAGCCATAACGAAAATAATTTCAACGGTTCAACCGAGCGCCCGCAGTTGCTTCCGCACCCGGGCGCGAATGAGGATGGCGACGATATTCAGCGCAAAGGTCAACAACAGCAGCGTCAGCACCGTGGCGTAAAGGATGGGCCGGGTCTGCTCGATGTTCGGCGACTGCGTGGACAGCACAAAGACATGGTAACCCAGATCCATGAACTGGTCGCTCAAGTGGCTGGGGAGAGACGCCATGTAATACGCCACGCCGGTAAACAGGATCGGCGCGACCTCGCCCGCCGCGCGGCTCACGGCGAGAATGCCGCCGGTCATGATGCCCGGCAGCGCCTGCGGCAGGATGATTTTCATGATCGTTTCCAACTTGGTTGCGCCCAGCGCCAGACTCGCCTCGCGCAAGCCGGGCGGGATGGCCTTCAAAGATTCTTCCGTGGCGACGATCACCACCGGCAGGGTCATTACCGCCAGCGTGAGCGACGCCCAGATGAGGGCGGGCTGGCCCCAGACGGCATCGGCGTGGTGCAGCAGCCGGTCCATGTTTTTGCCGATGAAGTTGATGAAGAAGCCGAGGCCAAACAGGCCAAAGACAATCGACGGCACGCCGGCGAGGTTGTTGACCGCAGCGCGGATGATACGGGTGATAAGGGAGGTGTTGGCCGCGTATTCCGTCAGGTAAATCGCGGTGATGACGCCGACCGGGATCACGAAAATCGTCATCACGATCACGCGGAACGCCGTGCCGACAATCATCGGCAAAACACCGGTGGTGTTCGCGTCGAAGAAATCCTTCTTCGGGATCGTGGACACGAAATGCCAGGAAATGGCGCTCCAGCCGTTGACGATGATGTTCAGCAAAATGGTCGCAAGGATGGCAAGGATGAACAGCGTGGCCAGCCCGGTCAGGCCGCTGAAAAAGAACGACCAGAAATCAAATTTCTCCGCGCGGAAGTGCCGCGTGAAGCGCGTCGTGTCGCGGGCGGGATCCGGCAGATATTCGGGCGGCGTAACGGTGTTCATTGCCTGCCCTCCAATTTCAGCTTGAAGCGGTGGATGACCAAATCGCCAATCAGGTTGGAGATGAAGGTCGCCGCGAAGAGGAGCGCGCCGAGCATGAACAAGATGCGGTAGTGCGGCCCGCCGTTGACAGCTTCGGCCATTTCGGCGGCGATAGTGGTGGTGATGCTGCGCGCCGAATCAAAAACGCTCCACGACATCACGCTGGCCGAGCAGACCATCAGCACGATCATCGTTTCGCCAATCGCGCGGCCGAAGCCGAGCACCGCCGCGGCAAAAACGCCAGGGAGCGCGGCCGGCAAAACGATTTGCCAGGCGGTCTGCCAGCGGGAGGCGCCGAGCGCGAGCGCGCCCTGCGTATAGGCGCGCGGAACGCTGGTGAGCGCGTCCTCGGCGATGGAGAAAATAACCGGAATGACGGCAAACCCCAGCGCAAGGCCGGCGACGAAGGCGTTGAGCCGGGTCTGGTAGTGAAAAACACTTTGCAGCACGGTGGCCATGACGAGCAGGGCAAAAACGCCGACAACCACCGAGGGAATGCCGGAAAGCAGTTCGATGGCCGGCTTGATGATTTCGCGGAGGCGCGGGCGGGCGAGTTGCGAAACATAAATCGCGGCGCCGACGGCGAGCGGGACGGCGAAGAACAGGCCGATCAGGGTGATTTTCAGCGTCCCGACCAAGAGCGGGATGATGTTGAATTTTTTGATCTGCCCGACGGGTTGCCAGATGTATTCCGGCCGGTGATAGTCGTTCCACTGATGCGCCCGGACCATGTATTTCCATTCGGTCGTGTTGATGCGGGCGTCGGGATCATTGCGGAAATTTTCAGGGACGTCGTCCTGCGCCTCGACCTTGACCTCCATCAGGGCGCGCAGAGTGGTTTTGTTCATCTTGGCGAACTGGTCAGGCGTGAGCTCCAGATAAGCCTGAAGTTCGGCGGGGGAATGTTTATCCATCTCGCCGGGCGGAATGGGCTTCTGGACGAGCGCGGTATTGGCCTGGCCCAGAAATACCGGCAGGGCTTCGCGGGCGACGAACAGGAAAATCAGCAGCACCATCAGGATGGCCGAGAGCGAGACGAGAAAGATAAATTTTTCGGCGAGCCATTCGCCAGGCCGCGCCCGGTGACCACGATGGATGCCCATCCAGCCGTGACTACGGCGCGATTCGTTGTGCTGGTTTTGCATCAAGCGGCTTAAAGTTTATGCGGGCGGCACGTTAATCTCAATGATATCCCCACCGCTCGCATGCATCATTGTCGGAGGAACAGCAATCAAATCAGTTGTTGCGGAGGCACTTCGGCAGAGGAGCGCCACCAGAAACCTGAATTCTGGTGTCAGGGTGCTGATCCATGTAAACCTCGGCCCATTTCTGAGCGAACACGGTCGCCGCGAGAAGGATGGCAAATATTTTCATACGCTGATCATTATAACGGAATTTATAAAATCTTGTTTGTTACATTTTGGTGACGTTTAAAAATATCCAACTCAGGCCGCCAAGCAGCAAAGATGGGACACCATGAAGTAGCAACCGGCTGACAGGTTTGACGCCGGAATTGTTACGCCCACGTTACGCCCACGTTAATATTCGGCGACAACCCACAAATAGATTGCGGTTTACAAGGATTCTTACACAGTTGGCTCACAGTCGGGATATGAAGACTGCCCCACAAGATTTAGATTTAGATACAGACAAGCCGATTGTCTGCCGCTCGGTCTGGATCTCCGACATCCACCTCGGCACCAAGCACGCCCGCGTGGAGGAGTTGCTGCATTTTCTGCGGGTGGTGGATTGCAAATACCTCTACATCGTCGGTGATTTCATTGACGGCTGGGAGCTGAAGTTCCGCTGGTTCTGGCGTAGCGACTACAATGTCCTCATCCAAAAACTGCTCCGCAAAAGCCGCAAGCAAACCAAGGTCATTTACATCACCGGCAACCACGACGAATTCATCGACCAGTTCGCCGGGATGAGTTTCGGCAGCGTGGTGATGGCGCACCAGGTCATTCACACGGCGGCGGACGGCAAAAAATATCTGGTCATCCACGGCCATCAGGCGGACGGCCTGTCGCATTTCAACCACCTGCTGGAAAAACTCGGCTCGCACCTTTACAACTGGATTCTGGATTTCAACCTGCATTTTAACCGCCTGCGCCGCGCGCTGGGCTTCGGCTACTGGTCGCTGGCGGCCTATTTGAAATCGAAGGCCAAATCCGCCGTGAAATATGTCACCGATTACGAGGACACACTCGCCGGGATGGCGCGCAGCCACCAGACCGACGGCGTCATCTGCGGCCACATCCACCGCGCCGAGATCAAGACGATTGGCGGCGTGCAATACCTGAACTGCGGCGACTGGGTTGAAAGCTGCACGGCTTTGATTGAAGATTTCGACGGCAACATCAAACTCATCCACTTCCATGAAAATAATGTTTTGCGTGCTGGGCGAGGGCCGGGGCCACATGACCCAGGCGATGGCGGTCAAGGAAATGGCCGAGGCGGCGGGGCATCAGGTGGTCGCGATCACGGTGGGGGCGAGTTCGCACCGGCCACTGCCGGAATACTTCACATCGGCGATGAAGATGCCCGTCCGGCAAATGCCGACCCTGGAGTTCAAATATAAAAACAACCGCGCGGTCAGCAACACCGCCACGCTGCTCGCCGTCCTCGGCAACCTGCCAAAATATTTCGGCTATATCCGCCAGCTAGAAGCCGTGGTGCATGAAACCAAGCCGGACGTGATCATCAACTTCTTCGAGCCGATCGCGGCATTTTACGCCCTGACGCGGCGGAAGCGGCCGCCCGTGGTCGCCATCGGACATCAGTTCATGTTTCAACATCCAGGCTATGTCCGCACGCCGCATTTGTGGAAACAACTGTTCAGCATGCGTATCTATACCTGGCTGCTCGGCGCCCGCGCAACGAAACTAGCGCTGTCGCTCTACGAAGCAACGG
Source organism: uncultured Verrucomicrobia subdivision 3 bacterium (assembly GCA_903922735.1). Taxonomy (GTDB): domain Bacteria; phylum Verrucomicrobiota; class Verrucomicrobiia; order Limisphaerales; family UBA11358; genus UBA11358. The sequence goes on along the minus strand of CAIXUZ010000058.1, from coordinate 4,783 downwards.
ATCTGCCAGAGAAACGCATCATTGTCGGCCCGCCAATTTTACGTAAACAACTCTTCTCCCTCATCACCAACCCCAACGGCGATTTCACGCTCGTCTATCTGCTGAATCACGGTTATGCGGAGCAAATCATCGCGTGGAGCGCCAAGAATCCGCAGACGAAGCTGCACTGTTTTTACGACAAACCGGGCGCGCCGTCGGAGCTGCGATATTCGCCGGCGCTGACGTTTCACAAGCTCGACGGCGAGAAATTTTTGAAAATGATGGCTGAGTGCCGCAATGTCGTCTGCACGGCCGGATTTGAATCGGTCAGCGAAGCCGCGTGGCTTGGCAAGCCGCTGTTTCTGGTGCCGGTGGAAAACCACGTCGAGCAGCAGGTCAACGCGATTGACGCGCAGCAATTCGGCATCGGCATCGCGGAAAAAAGTTTCAACCTCGACCGCTTGAAGGAACTGCCCGAGCGCCTGCCGGTGGAAAAATTTCGCGCGTGGCTTGATTCCGCGCCAAAAAAGCTATTTCAAGCCATTGAACAAGCACTAAGCAAGGCGCGGTCTTGACTCAGAAATGATCACCGCATTCCCCCTCATCCTGACCTTCTCCCGCTGGGAGAAAGAACAGCGGTTGGCTGGATTCGGCTGGTTGAGAGCCTTGCGAGCCGCTGACCGGCCTTGCTTTGCCAGGCAGCGGGGAGCGTTTCTCCCTCTCCCCAAGAGAGAGGTCCGGGGTGAGGGGAAAGGCAGGCCATGTTGAAAGCACAACCTGCCGAAAACTTTTTGCGCTTCCCGGAAAATTTTCTCTGGGGCACCGCCACGTCGCCGACGCAGGTGGAAGGCCACATCGAAAACGAGTGGACGGCCTTCACCGCACAAGACGGCAGCCACTGCCAGGTCGCGTGCGACCATTATCATCGCTACCCCGAAGACATCGGTTGGATGGCCAAGCTGGGCACGAACGCGTATCGCTTCGGCATTGAATGGTCACGGCTGCAATCCGCGCCTTTGGCGCCACTGAATCAAACGGAGCTGGCGCGCTATGCGGACCTGCTGGACCAGCTGATTGCCAAAGGCATCACCCCGATGGTCGTGCTGCATCATTTTTCCAACCCGCCGTGGATCAACGCCATTGGCGGCTGGACGAACGCGGCAACGATTCCAGCGTATGTGGATTTTGTCCGGCAACTAGTCGCGGCGTTGAAGGAAAAGGTATATTTGTGGAATACGTTCAACGAGCCGGACACTTACGCCTGCGTTGCGTATCTGCTCGGCGGCTTTCCGCCGCAACAAAAGTGGAAGCTCGGCCAGTTCCGCAAAGTCATCGGCCACATGGCCCGCGCCCACGTGCAAGCGAGCCGCATCATCCGGTGCGAAGGCGTGGCCGGCGGCCGCAAACCGGAAGTCGGCATCGCGAAGAACTGGACGTTTTTCCACGCCTACAAAAAATTCTCGCCGTGGGACCGCGCGACGGCGTTCGGTTGTCATTACACGTTCAACAAGTTCGTGCTGGACGCGTTCCTCGGCGGCGGGCGACGGAAGGCCTCGACGTTCATCGGGCTGAATTATTACGGACGCGTGCGGTTCCACCATTTCCGGGCGATGATTCCGGCCAGCGGCACTCCGGTGAAAACGCTGAAGGATTTCGGCTTCATCTGCGACGACATGGTGGAACGCTATCCTGAGGGCCTGGAAAAAATCCTGCCGTATCTCCACCGTAAATTCCACCTGCCGGTTTATATTACCGAACACGGCTCGGCCTCGGCGGATGAAGATTTCCGCGAACGCGACCTCCGGCAAAACCTCGCCGCGCTGCATCGCTCCATCCAGTCGGGCGTGGAAGTGCGCGGGTTTTTCTACTGGTCGCTGCTGGATAATTTCGAGTGGCAGTTTGGCTACACCAAGAAGTTCGGCCTGCTGGCCGTGGATTTTGAGGATAAAAACCTGCCACGCACGATGAAACCACTGGCGGAAGTGTATGCCAGGATTTGCCGGAAGAATGGCGTCGCGGCTTAAATCCTTTCGCCAGTTTCGATTTATATCCTCCCCTTCGGCGCTCCATTAAAGAAAAATCCACGCATCGTCCGGCCGGTGGAAAGCTTTTGACCTTTTGATTTGTCTCCAAATTGTAACTTTTGATTCCAAACCACTAGCCGTATAATACCCCTTGGCTTATCCGAGCAAACACCATGAAAGGCAACTCAAAGGCAGCGCATTTTCTCAATCGCGAATTGAGCTGGCTGGAATTCAACCAGCGGGTGCTGGATGAGGCGCTGGATCCGACCAACCCGCTACTGGAGCGGCTCAAGTTTTTCACCATCGCCAGCTCCAATCTTGATGAGTTTTTTGAAGTGCGCGTCGCGGGCCTGAAACAACAGATTGAAAGCGGCAACCACACGCGCACCGTGGATGGGCTGACACCGCTGGAAGTTTTTCAGGCCATCACGCGCCGGGTGCATCAGATGGTGACCGATAAATTCGCCTGCTGGCATAACGAACTCGAACCCGCCCTCGCCAAGCACAAAATCCGCATCCTCGAATTCAAGGAACTGAAAACCGCCGACCTGACCTGGCTCGAAGAATTTTACGGCAGCAAGGTGCGGCCGGTGCTGACGCCGCTGGCGATTGATCCGGCCCATCCCTTCCCGCAACTGCTCAATAAATCGCTCAATCTGATGGTGCGGCTGGAAATGGTGAAAAACGGGGCGTCGCTCAAACATCTGGCGGTCGTGCAATGCCCCGCGATTCTCCCGCGGCTCATCCAGCTTCCGCGCGAGGACGACCGGCGCGATTACGTTTTTCTGGACCAGCTGATCGGGCATTTTCTGGCCGACCTTTTTCCCGGCACGCAGATTCTGGGCTACTGGCCATTCCGCCTGACCCGCAACAGCGAGCTTTACGTGGATGAAGGCGACACCCCGAACCTGCTTAAAGCGGTGGAGGAAGAATTGCACCGGCGGCGGCGCGGCCACGCCGTGCGGCTGGAGATCCCCTCCAGCGGCCCCGTACAAATCCGGGAGGCGCGGCGCAAAACCCTGTACCTGACCGAGCAGGATTGCTATCTGGTGGACGGCCCGATGAACCCGTCGCGGTTGATGATGCTGTATCAGGGCAGCCATTCACCCGAGTTGCGCGACGCCCCGTTTCTGGCGCCGGTCGGGCCGGCCTTGCGCGGCCGGCCGGATGTGTTTGCCGCCATCCGCGAACGCGACATCCTGCTGCATCATCCCTACGAAAATTATTCCAGCGTGGTGGAGTTTCTCGAAAGCGCGGCCACCGACCAAGACGTGCTGGCCATCAAAATGACGCTCTACCGCACGGGCGGCGATGCGCGCATTTTCGGCGCGCTGATGAGCGCGGTGAACAACGGCAAGCAGGTCACCGTGGTGGTCGAACTCCGCGCCCGGTTTGACGAGGCGAACAACATCGAGTGGGCGCGGAAGCTGGAGGAAAACGGCGTCCATGTGGTCTACGGGCTGGTCGGCTACAAGATTCACGCCAAGTGCGCCCTGGTGGTCCGCCGCGAGGGGTACGAAATCCGCCGTTATGTTCACCTCAGCACCGGCAACTACAATCCCAACACGGCGAAGCTGTACACGGATTTGAGCCTGCTGACGTGCCGGCCGGAATTCGGCGAAGACGCGACAAACCTGTTCAACCTGCTGACCGGCATCTGCCAGTTTCAAGGCATGAAGAAACTCATCGTGGCGCCGTTTGACCTGCACGCCAGGCTACTGCAGCTCATCGCGCGCGAAGCGGCCCATGCGCAACGCGGCTTGCCGGCCCGCCTCATCGCCAAGTTCAACTCGCTCGTCGAACCGGAGTTGATCCAGGCGCTTTACGCCGCGTCCCGGGCGGGCGTGAAAGTTGAACTCATCGTTCGCGGCATCTGCTGCCTTCGTCCGGGCGTGCCGGGCTTGAGCGACAACATCACGGTGCGCAGCATCGTGGACCGGTTTCTGGAACATAGCCGGATTTTTTATTTTGAGAACGCCTGCCAGCCGGAGATGTTCGTCGGCAGCGCCGACTGGATGCCGCGAAATCTTTTCCGCCGCATCGAGGTTGTCTTTCCCATTGAAGACGGCATTCTTTGCGACCGGGTCATCCGTGAAATCCTGGGGGTGACGCTGGCCGACAACACCAAAGCGCGGCTGCTGGGGGCGGATGGAATTTACCGGCGGGCCAAGGTTCCGGCCGGCGGCAAGCCGCGCCGCAGCCAGATGGAATTCATGGCCCGCGCGATGCCGCAGACGATGGAGAAGGCAAAAGAGAAATTCCCCCGGGTGGAACTTGCGGCCCGGCCATTTCCGAAAAAGAAAAAACCATGAATTTATTCATTCTCCGCCATGGAATCGCCAGCGACCCGGGCGAGGATGGCCTGCCGAAAGACCTGAAGGACGCCGACCGGCCGCTCTCGGCCAAGGGCAAACAGCGGATGTGGCGCATCACCGAAGCGATGCGGACGATGGAGCTGACGTTTGACGCCGTCGTGTCCAGTCCCCTGCTACGGGCGCGGCAGACGGCGCAAACTGTCACCGAAGCGCTGGAACTACGGCGCAAACTGCTCCTCACCGACCACCTCGCCCCGACAGGAAATCCCAAACTACTCATCGACCAACTCAACGCCAAAGGCCCGCGCGCGAAGAACATTCTGCTCGTCGGGCACGAACCTTACCTGAGTGAACTCATCGCGCTACTGATTGCAGGCAGCCCGACGGTCATGATTGATCTACGGAAAGGCGGACTCGCCAAGCTGGAAGTTGAAAAACTTCGTTTCGGCCGCTGCGCCACACTGG
>CAIXUZ010000057.1 GCA_903922735.1 uncultured Verrucomicrobia subdivision 3 bacterium | reverse complement strand
TTCCGACCATAATTTTCATAGTGGTTCTCCGGTGGGTTAAGGTTGCTTGTTGGTGTTTGCTAACACACCTCAAACTAACCACCCGCCTGCCGGATAACCACGTTTTGCTCAAGCGCCAGCTCACGCTTAATGTTCTACAGAAGTCAGAGGTCAGAAGTCAGAGGTCAGAAGTCAGAGGTCAGAAGTCAGAGGTCAGAGGTCAGAGGTCAGGGGGAATGAAGGGGCACACGACGCGTGCGCCCATCCATAGACTCTGTCCCGCCGCAGGTGCCCGCAGTGCGGGCAGATCAAGTCGCAGCGCGACCTTTGCCAGCGTTAGAATACGCTGGATTCTCAATGGTTTCGTTGCGGCGGGTAGCCGGGTGTCAGTGGAACTGTCAGTGTAGCGGCTTTGGCTCAGACCATCCGCCACTATCCGGCAGCACTCCGCAAGCATCCGCCCACTACCCGCTAACGTATCTGGCCTGCAATGTTGCATGATTCTGAACCATAAAAAGAACCATGAAACATCAGTTCATCCTGTTCCAACGCTCCGGCATCTTCTATTGCGAAGACACCGGCACCGGCAAACAAACCAGCCTGCGCACCCGCGACCGCACCGAGGCCGAGCGCTTGCTGGCCGCCAAGCTTGAAGCCGTGCGCCTCCCCGCCATGAACCTGCAAATCGCCCAAGTCTATTTGCAGCACGGCGACCCCGCCCTGACCACCCGCACGTGGCAGGACGTAATGACCCAGATTGCCGCCACCAAGCACGGCAGCACCCAGCTCCGCTGGCACACCGCCATCAAAGATCATGCCTTTGACCTGATCCGCCAACGGCGGCTGCTGGACACGACGGCAGAACATTTTCTGGCCGTGCTGCGGACCGGCTCCGTGGCCACCAATGTTTATCTGCGGCGCATCCATCATTGCGCCGTCTCGATGCACTGGCTGCCGTGGCCCATCCTGCCCCGGCGCCAATGGCCCGCAATCCAGCACACCCCCAAACGCGCCATCACCGCCGAGGAACAGCAACAGATTTTGCAGCGCGAAACCAATCCCGCCCGACGCGCCTATTATCAGTTGCTCTGGCATTTGGGCGGAGCGCAGACGGATATGGCGCACCTGACCGCCGCAGACATTGACTGGCAGCGGCGCACCATCGCCTACCAACGCTGCAAGACGGGCGCGCTGTCGCTGATTGCCTTCGGCGAGGAAGTCGCGGCGCTGCTGCGGACGCTGCCGACCACCGGCGGGTTGTTTCCAACTTTGGCGAGACTCAGCCCGGGCAAACGCGCCCAAGTCTTTCGCCGCCGCATCACCGGTTTGGGCATCAGCGGCGTGAGCCTGCACAGTTACCGCTACGCTTGGGCCGAACGCGCGAAAGCCGCCGGCTATCCCGAACGGTTTGCCATGCAGGCTTTGGGCCACAGCAGCAAAGCCGTCCATCGCGCCTATGCGAAGCGAGCGGAAGTGACGTTGCCGCCGCTGGAAACCTACGAGCAGACGGCCGCCACGCAATTCGCAGTGGCAGCCTAAAAAAAATCGGGCGGTTGAGTCTCTGCCGACTCAACCGCTTTTTGTTTTTTTTGGGGACTGCCGCCGTCCCCAAACCCCACTCGCCAGAGACGTGTCTCTGGACTCTCTTATCCGCTCGCGCTGGCCAGTTCGCTGTCGCGCACCTTTCCGTCCGTCGGAAAGGTCAATGGTGGAACCAGCTTCCCGCGCAGGTTCTTCTTGTGCCAGTGCTGATAAATCGTCATGGACATGCGCGCCAGCCAGTGCCGGTCTTTGCTGGATTCCAAAACATCTACTGTGGCAAAGAATTTGATGCCGTTGGCTGGGGGATTGCCCAACGGCTTGAGCAACTTGCCCGCGACCAGCGCCGGCATGTCATGCACCTGGCAATTCAACACCCACGCCGCCTGCTCCGCCGTCAGGCGGGCCGGCAACTGCCCCAGCAGCATCAAAAATTTATGTTGGTCTTCGCGCATTTCAATTTCGTTTGCAATCGCTTTCAGTCGCCCGCCAGACGTCATTTGCATCTGGGCATAGGAATTCTACAAGCTATCCCGTCCGGCCCGCCACCCGCCCGCGCTCCGCGCGGGCAGGTGGGCAGGCCTTGCCGGGTCCCAATATCGGGATGGTCTCAACCGCCGCTGTACTTCGGCGTTTTATCGGTCGAACCCCAGCGGATTTTCGATGTTCATCTCTACCGCGCCAACATCCCTGCTTTCAGGGGCAAGCCAGCGCATGAATCACCATGCCCGCACCGACCGAGACAGTTTTATCTCAAATGCTACCGTCTCCGGGAAAGCCAATGCAGCGGCGGATGTTGCCATCCTGTAAACCGCCATTGAACCGTTATGACCCCGGCAATTTCGCAACCTGTCCGTATTTTCGATTGAGCTCGCGGCAACGTCTCTCATTCATTAGGTCCAGTGTCCTGACAACCCGAAACACCGAAGCCGAGAGCGTCGTCTCTTCCGCCAGTGAAAACTTGTTCACTTCATACGCATTTGCCCCCAGGCATTTGCAGATATAATCAGCTCCCGCAAGTGAGCGATCATAGATCCGGAAGTCTGCGTCCGCATTGCCGCTGATGATCTTCCAAGAGCGCATCATCTGCGAACGCACAGTCATCATGTTGCAGCTAGTCAGACCACCGATCAGACAATGTTCATGTGGTCTATCCCCGATTTCCCCCCGCTCACGCCGCAACGCGATCAGCAGGTTTTTATAGGGAATTTCGCTGAATTTGCTTACGTCCTGGCACCAGCGCCAGACCATGGCTCCGCGAACAACTGGGCGTGGTAACGGATTTTTATAAGTATGGGTCGTAAAAAAATCCCAGTTGATGCGGGCCAACGTATAAGCAAAATCAGCGAACCGCTCGCGCCGAAGGATTTTGTCCTTCCACTGATGGTCTGCGCGAGGGTTGTTGGCCATAACAGTTCTTACTTGGCCGCCGGCTGCGTTTCGACGATCTCGCCAATCAGCGAAGCCTTGCCCGCCTTGCTGTGGGCAATGCGGCGGCAGGTGACTTCGATCACCTTGTCCATCGCTTTGTCCCAGTATTTCGGGATTTCTTCGTCTTTCAGCCGATAACTAATGGTTTCCGTCATGCGGGCGTCCGCCGGTTGCGACATGTCCACACACACCAGATTGTGGCTGGTGGATGCGGGCCGGTCTTTCGTCGCGGGCCAGTTTTGGAACTCCTGCGTTTGCACTAATAGTTTCAGTCTCATTGTATTTGTTGTTGTTTGTTTTGCCGTCCTTGCCAAAGGATTTGCCGGACGAAGGACGACATCACATCCGGGCAAGTGAATCCGTTCTCCGACCGGCACCGGGCCAGCCGAAGTTTCGGAATCGAATTTTGTGAATTGAAGTTCACGGCGTGAAGGTAGGCGCGCCGTGGTCAGACTGAAACCTTGATAATACCCCCGAAGTTGACCCCGTAAGTTGTGGGAATTTAGGTGCCCTTGGGCCGTCCGCGTCCGCGAAATTTCATGCCGATCTTCCGCGCGATCCGCTCTTCAAATGTTTTCAAACTGCCCACTTCTTTGAAGCCAATTTTCTCACAAAGGTCGTAATACACATCGGCGACACTGCGGCATTCGGAAAATAATCGCCATTGCGTGCCCAGCACCCAAAAGATTTTCGTATGGCGCTGAAAGATTTTGCCGGCGTCCAATTCTTCTGCCACGAGGTTCATTCCGCGCAACAATCCTTTTTGAAATTTCAGCGCGTCTTCGTGGGAAGAAGCGAGCATCGCCGCCATCAGGGTGGGTATCGCCTGATCGTTGGCATCGATCATGTTCAGAAAATCTTTCGCCAACAATTTTTTTCGAGCCGCAATTTTTGGTGTTTTCGGCTGCGCCTCATCGCGCTTTATGAGGTTCTCAAGGTCTGCCTGCATTTCCGCGCTCATCGGTATCTCGCCGCCCAATAACTTGGCAAAGGCATTTTGTCGCCCAATCAGCTCGCCGATAAATTCCGCGTCGCATTCACCCTGAGTCGGCAGACGTTTGCCGGGCAAAACCACTTTGGTCATTTCGGCCAGGGCGTTCTCTGCCCAAACCGGGGCGCCTTCCAAATTCAAGGCGTCACAATCCGTTTTTTCCGAGGCCTGCACCCAAGCGTCAATTGCCGCCTTGAGCGGGCGGACGTTCTTGGCGACCAGCTTGATTTTTTTTGGCTTGGCAGCTTTTGGTTTGGCTGACGGTTTGGGCATAAGTTTTTCAACACCGCATACTCGAATTTGTTTCGTCCCGCTCTCGCGACCAACTTGGCTGTCTCCATTTCGCGTCAAACCGGCCTTCGTTCCGCTGGTGTGCTCGTTCCGTCGCGCTGAATTTGCACCCACCACCGCGCCAGACTTCCGGCCAATGGACAGACCCATAAGCCGGAAGACTGGCTTGCCCCGAGACGCCCGCGCGACCGAACGGCACACGGCCCGCCATTCCCGTGCTTGCCCCCGCGCCGCCTCCGGCGTAACCTCGCCTCGTTCATTAAAAAAACGACCAGAAACTAATTTAACCAAAACATTTCGCGCAGCTTCGGCTGCTGTCCACAACGAAACCTAGGAATTTCGACCACAGAGGACAGCGCTTGAGGTCCGCCCCAATCGGGGCGCACTGAAAGCGTTCCTCTGTGGGGCCTCCTAGGTGCCTGTTGTGGGACGCAAGTAAGTGCGTCCCATTTTTATTTCAGGCACCGGAGCTCCCACAGAAGACAGTCCCCTCCAGACAGCAATCCCTCGCACGCGAGCGAATTTTTGCTGTCTGCATGGAATTTACCTCCATTGACGGCTCTTCCGCCGTTGCTGGCGACGAGTCCACCGTCATTTCAAAAGAGCGCGTCACCGAATTCGGTGAGGTGCTGACCGGCCCGCGTGAAGTCAACGCCATGCTGGATCTCGTCCGGCAGGAGACGGAGCGCATTGAATCTCGCTTCCTTGAACCCGCCTGCGGCAACGGGAATTTTCTGGCGGAAATCTTGGAGCGCAAGCTTCGCGTCGTCGAAGCGCGCTACGGCAAAAACCAGTTGGATTTCGAGCGCAATGCCGTTCTCGCCGTTACCTCCATCTACGGCATAGACATCCAGGAAGAAAATGTCTTGGCGTGCCGCAAACGGTTGTTTGGGATTTTCGATTGGCGTTACAGCAACCGGTTCAAGAAGACCGCCAAGAATGCCTGTCGCGATTCGGTTCTCTATATTCTTGAGCGCAACATCGTCCATGGTGACGCGCTTTCACTGACGACCGGAGACAAGGCTCCGCGCCCGATTATTTTTTCCGAATGGTCAGCGCCGTTCAACAACAGCCTGCTCAAGCGGCGGGATTTCACTTTTTCTGACCTTCTTCAAGGCGGCGAGACGCCTCAGGAAAGCTTGTTTCTTGAAGAACACTATTCCGATTTGGGGCAACGGACCTTCATCCCCAAGGAAGTTCACAGTTATTCCCTCGTCCATTTCCTCAAGGTGCGTGACCATGATAAATAATTCCTACAATCCAGACGTCTTGTCGTGTTTGGCGAATTTGAGTAGCGACGAGGTGTTCACGCCGCCGCATCTGGCGAATGAGATGTTGAATCATTTGCCACCGGAACTCTGGCAGAACAAAAACGCCCGTTTTATTGACCCCTTCACCAAATCCGGCGTGTTCTTGCGCGAAATCACCAAGCGGTTGTTGGTGGGATTGGAAAAACAAATTCCCGATCCGCAAAAGCGTATAAATCATATATTGCAAAATCAGGTCTTTGGCATCGCCATCACCGATTTGACTGCGCTGCTCGCCCGTCGCTCGCTTTACTGCTCCAAGACCGCCAACGGTAAATATTCGGTATGCGATGAATTCACCGACAAGGACGGCAAAATACGATTCAAGCAAGGCAAACACTCATGGGAAAAAGGGCGCTGTGCTTTTTGTGGGGCCAGCAAAGAAGGATACGATCGTGGTGGTGAATATGAAACCCACGCTTATGAATTTATTCACACGGAAAATCCAGAAGATATTTTTTTTATGAAATTCGATGTCGTCGTTGGAAATCCACCCTACCAGTTGAGTGATGCTGGCGACAGCACAGGGTCATCGCCAATTTACCAATTGTTTGTTGAGCAGGCCAAGAAGCTGAATCCTCGGTTCCTATCCATGATTATTCCTTCGCGATGGTTTGCGGGCGGGAAGGGGCTTGATGAGTTCCGCAGCACGATGTTGAAAGACAAGCGCATCTCGCGACTGGTTGATTATCCCATCGCGTCTGACGTATTTCCGGGCGTCAAAGTCATCGGCGGTATTTGCTATTTTCTTTGGGAGCGAGACCACAGCGGGATGTGTCGAGTCACAACACGCATGAACGGAGTAGAAGACACGATGGATAGGCAGCTAGACCAGTTCGACACATTCGTTCGATTTAACAAGGCGATTTCAATCCTCGAAAAAGTTCAGGCAAGAAATTACCCGCCGCTAAGCGGTCAAGTTTCGAGACAAAAACCTTTCGGGTTGCGGACATTTGCCCGCCCTACTGGTAAAGGCGATGTGATGCTCTACGCCAACAATTCTGCCGATACAGTTGCCAGACGGACGATACCTTCTGGAAGCGGAATGATTGATTCATGGAAAGTTCTGACTTCGATGGGATATGGCGAAGGCGGCGAGGCACGAGACTACCCGCGCATGATCATGGGCAAGCCTATTGTTGCGTCTCCGCCAAGCGCCTGCACAGAAACCTATCTGGTTGTTGGAGCATACGAAACAAAGAGTGAGGCAGAAAACTTGGCGGCATATCTTCGGACTCGCTTTCTGCGTTTCTTGGTCGGGTTGCGCAAGAATACACAACACATAACCCAAGATCGTTTCGTCTTTGTTCCGTCCGTTCCGATGACAAAAACGTGGACTGACAAAAAACTTTACGAGCATTTTGGGATCACAGACGAAGAAATCGCATTTATTGAAGCAATCGTCCGCCCGATGGAGGATGCAAAATGAGCAGCGAATTTTTCCCGCCGCGCCCCGATGCGTGCCCCACGATCTACGCTTATGCAGAAACTAATCCAGAGTTGGATGGTTTGCTAAAAGTTGGTTACACCACCAGATCAGCCCAAGAACGCGTTGCGGCTCAATTCCCCGTTATCAAACCGGGCAAGCTTCCTTATCGCATCCTGCTGGAAGAATCCGCGATGCGGAACGACGGCACGGCATTTTTGGATCATGACGTGCATCGCTATCTGCGGCACGTCGGTATCAAAAATGAGGCCGGGGAATGGTTTCGTTGTTCCACGGAGCAAGTCAAAGCCGCCATCATAGCCGTTCGTGACGGTGAGTTGAACGAGGAGAACCGCACGCTGGATTTTAAGATGCGCCCGGAGCAGGCGCAGGCGGTGGAGAAAACCGCAGCGTATTTCAGAGCAGCAAAAAAGGAAGATGCCAAAAAAACACCGCATTTTCTGTGGAATGCCAAGATGCGCTTCGGCAAAACCTTCGCCGCGTATCAACTCGCCCGCAAAATGGGCTGGAAACGCATTCTCGTGCTTACCTTCAAGCCCGCCGTGCAAAACGCGTGGCATGAAGATCTACAGGGCCATGTGGATTTCAAAGGCTGGCAATTCATCTCGCCGGGCGGGCTGTCGTATGATGCGGCAGATAAGAAAAAGCCGTTTGTCTGTTTCGGTTCGTTCCAGGATTACCTCGGGCGGAACACCAGCACCGGCGGCATCAAGACCAAGAATGAATGGGTGCATTCGACGCATTGGGACTGCGTCATTCTGGATGAATATCACTACGGCGCATGGCGCGAGAATGCGAAGGAGCTTTTTGAAGCGGAGGATGAAAAAGAAATCGAATTTGCCGAGGGCAAGGGCATCAAGGATTTTGACGAGCAAATCATGCCCATCACCACGAATGCGTATCTTTATCTTTCCGGCACCCCGTTCCGCGCGATTTCTTCCGGAGAATTCATCGAAGACCAGATTTTTAACTGGACGTATTCCGACGAGCAGCGGGCCAAGCGGGACTGGAAAGATGAAAGTAATCCCTACGCCGCACTGCCGCGCATGGTGCTTCTGACTTACCAGTTGCCGGATTCCATCCGCGAGATTGCCCAGCAAGGCGAGTTCAACGAGTTCGACCTGAATGTTTTCTTTTCGGCCAATGGTCTCGGGGATGCCGCCGAGTTTATCTATCAAGACGAAGTGCAAAAGTGGTTGGACTTGATCCGTGGTTCATTCATGGAAACCACCGTGGACAATCTCAAACTCGGCGCGCAAAAGCCGCCGATGCCGTTTTCTCATGCGCCGCTGCTCAACGTCTTGTCGCACACGCTCTGGTTTCTCCCCAGCGTTGCCTCGTGTCAGGCGATGCGGAATCTCCTGACAAAGAAACAAAATAAATTTTATCACGATTACAAAGTGGTTGTCGCTGCCGGCAGCAGCGCGGGCATTGGAGTTGATGCTTTGCCGCCAGTGCTGGAAGCGATGGATGAACCGCTGAAATCAAAAACCATCACGCTTTCGTGCGGCAAGCTGACAACGGGCGTCACCGTCAGACCGTGGACGGGGATTTTCATGCTGCGGAATTCATCCAGCCCGGAAACCTATTTCCAAGCCGCCTTCCGCGTGCAGTCGCCGTGGACGATTAAAAATCCCGACAGCGACGCGCCGAACCGTGAAGAGATTGTTAAGAAAGAATGCTACGTCTTTGACTTCGCACCAGATCGGGCGTTGCGTCAGATCGCTGACTACAGTTGCCGGTTGAACGTGAACGAGTCCAATCCCGAAAAGAAGGTGGAAGAATTCATCAGCTTCCTGCCGGTGCTGGCTTACGACGGCAGTTCAATGAAGCAAATTGACGCGGCGGGAATCTTGGACATGGCCATGAGTGGCACGACAGCCACCCTGCTGGCACGGCGTTGGGAAAGTGCGTTGCTCGTCAACGTGGACAACGAAACGCTGGCGCGGCTAATGAGCAACCAGGCCGCGATGGATGCGCTGATGAACATCGAGGGATTCCGTGCGTTGAATCAGGACATCGAAACCATCATCAACAAATCCGAAGCGGTGAAGAAAGCCAAGCGCGAGGCGAACGATGGCAAGCTGACGGAAAAGCAGAAGCGCGAACTCACCGAGGCGGAGAAGGAATACAAGAGCAAGCGGAAGCAGATTCAGGAGAAGCTCATCAAGTTTGCGACGCGCGTGCCGGTGTTCATGTATCTGACAGATTACCGCGAGCGTTGCTTGAAAGATGTCATCACCCAGCTAGAACCGGGCTTGTTCAAGCGGGTGACTGCGTTGTCCATCAAAGATTTTGAATTGCTGGTGAGTCTAAACGTGTTCAACAGCGCCTTAATGAATGATGCCGTCTATAAATTCAAACGTTACGAAGACGCGAGCTTGAACTACACCGGGATCAGCAAACACGACGACAAAGATGTGGGGTTATATGACACGGTAATATCCGCAAAGGAATATGAGAACCCTTTCGTCAACCGGCCGACGGCGGGAAATTAACTTCAACCGGGCAAAATTCACAGCCAGTCCTCCCGCCTCGCCCGCATCTGGGGCGAGCCTCCGCCCGATTCGCCATAAGCAAACCCACAGGAAACTTGCAGCCCCGGTTATACTTGATGAGAATCCCAAAATAAAACTACGCTTTGCCATTAGCCTCTGCTAGAAACGACCCAACTCGTTTAAGGAAAGGGCATCAATGAAAACTTGGGTAAAAACATTAAGTCTCATCGTGGCGGTCACCGGCTGTCTCACCGCGCACGCCCAGCTCGCCACCATCAATGTCGATCTGCCGCCTGCGCCGGATAGCATCATCCGGGTCACCGCGGAGGCTCAGGGATTGCCCTTGATGTCCCGTGACGCCATTCCCCGTGGCGGCACCTTCTGGCTCTACCTGCCCGGAACCATTTCCGCTCCGTTGCCATGCCCGATGATCATCAGCAACTATCCCATCTACGCCATCACCGGCAACCAGTATATCATGGACGGCACCGGCGGCCAGGTGGCCCCCCGCCGTCGGCCGGGTGGTCGCCTCGTCACCAGCGAAATAATCGCTGGTGCCTTGGAGGCGCAAGCCCAGTCCGTGATCGACTTTATTGCTTCGACTCTGGACAACCAACTGCGTCAGGCCGCCCGCGCCTTGGGCTTCGACGTTCCCACTCCCGGCGAAGGTGGTGGCGGCGGCACGAATGGAGTTGGTGGCGGCGGCTCTTCCACCTTCACCATAAACCCGGACCTGCTTTGGCTGGGAAACTACAGAATCTCCAATGGCTGGTTATATTCGGATTTGCACAGCGGCACCAACCAGTTTTCTCCCAATCAATTTTCCACCAACCAGGTTATTGCCATCCAGACCAGGACGAATCTGATGGACACCAGTTGGACCATCGAAAAGATAATCCGGCCGACGCTGGATCAAACAAACATCCTGTCCATTGCGTTGCAGAAATGCGACCGTCCGGCTTCATTTTTCAGGGCGATGGACTGGACGGGCATGGACAGCGACAGCGACGGCATCCCGGACTGGTGGGCCTGGAATTATTTTGGGACGATCAATGTGACGGCTACCAACTTGGATAATTATTTTCGCCCATTGCTCTACGATTACCAGCATGGACAAGATCCCAATCAAATGGGATTTAGCGAGGTTCTGGCTTGGGGCGACAATTCATTCGGCCAATGCACCATTCCCTTGAATTTGACGAACGCAGTGGCCGTGGCGGGAAACGGTGACGCTTATCTTACCCTTATGATGGGATATGCATATATTGGTGGGGTCATTACATTTTGGCCTTACATAATCGCAACTCCAACCAGTGGGTTCAGTTTGGCGCTGAAAGCGGATGGTGGAATTGTGGCCTGGGGCGATGGCAGATACGGCCAGACCAATATTCCTGGCAACCTGACCAATATCATAGCGATTGCGGCCGGAGGCTGTCACGGCTTGGCGCTGGACTTCAGTGGGAATGTTCAGGCGTGGGGAAGTTGGAACTCTGCCTTCGTATTCACTAACGATGTCGTTTCCAACGCCGCGGTTGTCCCCATTGGAGTTTCCAATGTGGTCGCCATCGCCGCCGGTCGGAATCATGACGTGGCGTTGCGGGCCGACGGCCAGGTGCTATCGTGGGGATATTTCACCAATGCGGCATGGGTGGTGGTGCCAACCAACCTGCCTCCCGCAAAAGCGGTTGCGGCCGGGTGGAACTATTCGGCGGCACTGCTGACCAACGGGGCGGTCGCCATTTGGGCGGGGTCTTTTAGCGTGCCAACAAGTTCCATCGCCTGGTATGTTCCCGCCAGCCTGACCAATGCAATCGCCATCGCGGGTGGCCCGCGTGACTTGTTGGTGCTCAAGGCCGATGGTAATATCATTGATTTGCCGGGTGACAGTGAAATAGATTTGGGACAAATAACAACCAATGTCGTCTCCATGGCCAACGGTTATTTGCCTGGATTGGCTCTGGATGGCAGCGGCACCGCGTGGATATTAGGCAATTCCATTGCGACGCCCAATTATCCCTTGTCCCATCTATTGTCCATCGCCGCCGGCTGGAACCACGCGCTCGCCCTTCGTGGCGGGTTGTTGACGGCGCTGATCGTGGGTCAACCGGCCAGCCAATTCGTCACCGCTGGAACCAACCTCACGTTGAGCGTGCAGGCGTTGAGCAATTTCACCCCAAGCTATCAATGGCAATTCAATGGCGTGAATCTGACGGGAGCCACCAACGCGACGCTAACGCTGGCCAATGTGCAGCCGTCCGACGATGGCGATTACGCCTGCGTGGTCGCCAATGATTTCGGAGCCGTCGTCAGTTCCAATGCGTTGGTTGCCGTCGTGACGCCGCCGGTCATCACTAATCAGTCGCAGCCGACGAATATCGTTTGCATCTACGGCAATTACGTTGGTTTCTCGGCGATGGCTTCCGCGCCGGGGCAGACGAACGGTTTCCCCATCTCCTACCGATGGCAGTTGAACGGCACAAATATCGGCAGCGCAACCAGCAATTCCTACTCCTTCTTTGCCAATGATGCCAGCGGCGGGGTTTATTCGCTGATCGCCAGCAACACCGCAGGCACGGCCAGCGTGTCGTGGAACGTGGCATTGACTAATGCCATCAACGCAACGAACGATTTGCTGTTGATATACAACACCAACTCGCCGGACAGCACAATGGTGTTAAATTATTATCTCGCCAATCGTCCTAATGTGAGTGGGGCGAATGTGCTTGGTTTGGGATATACGAATGCCACTTCACCCGGATATTATGAAACCATTATTCCAACCGATTTAACCAATCAGATTATCAACCCGGTTCTGACATGGCTAAATGCCAACCCTGCCAAGCGCCCACAATATGTGGTTTTGTTCATGGATTTACCGAGTCGCGTGAATGACTCCAGTGCATTTCCGACAATTAATACCAATATCAATGCTGGAAATTATCCTGGCGGTGGTGCGCATGCCAGCGTAAGCATTCAGTTGCGATCCATCACAAATAATTGGCAACCTTTTGTGACCCACCTCAACATGGGAGTGACCAATACCGTGAACAGAACCAATGATTGCATCGGTTACATTAATAAATTGATAGCTATTGGAGTTCCGATCTCGACCGGAAGCCCAATTTTGAGCGCCAGTGCCGGAGGGTATGGAAATACAAATTATGCCATCGATGACATCTATTCTGCCGGGCAAAGATTTGATGGCTCTTCCGCGGTTTACAGTGCAACCAATGGGTTGTTGTCAGCCGGAGTGCCATTTCAATCAATCACCTATAAAAGTGGCATTGAATCCAACTCCGTTTTACCTCATCTGACTTCAGCCACCAATGTCGCTGGATATATTTCGTGGGGTTTTCACAGTTCTCTAAACAGATGGTATTGCCTAAATGGAACGGTTACTTGGAGCGGGAACAGTGGTTGGTATTTGATTGAAACTGTTGAATCCTCAAACGGCAGGCAATATAGCGATTCCGGCAATTTCATTTTCTGGTATGTGAGCGATGCTTTTGGCGGCACCAATTATTCTAACACGCCCATTGGGGCTGTCTCGTATACCGATGAGCCTCAACTTACTGGAGTCAATGATTCTGCAGTATATTTTGGCACTTGGGCGGCAGGCAAGAACTTTGCTATTTGCGCTTGGAACTCAAGAAACACAGACCGTTTTCAGGTTGTCGGAGACCCATTGGTCACAAGATAAAGAATCTATATGAGATTAAATTTTATTACTGTTGTAATCTTGCTATTTGGAGTCATAAATAGCAATGCGCAGGGTTTTCAAAACCTTAACTTTGAAAACGCGACGATTGTCATAGACAACTCACAAGGTAGCCCTTTTGTTTATGCGACAAATGCCATTCCTCACTGGACAACCTATGTTAGTGGAGTGCCGCAAACAGATGCAGTATACAATAGTGTTCCTTTGAGCGATCCGCAGGTAACTTTGCAAGGAGCTAATAACGGTCTTTATCCCCCTGTTCAGGGAACATATTTCGTAATGCTTTGGGGGCAATTTAATCCTGGAAATTATCCCGACTTTAATACGAACACTGCGGCCATTGGCCAGACGGGGCAAATCCCGCTTTCTTCCCTGTCGCTCACGTTTTGGGGAACCATTGGCGGAATGCAAGCCACCTTTAACGGCCAGCCGCTTGATTTTCTGGTGACCGGAAGCATTGCCAACTACACTATTTATTCAGCGGATATTTCCGCCTACGCTGGGCAAACTGGCCAACTGCTTTTTACCGATCCTTGTTATGGAAATAATTTCGGCGGACCTGCAATAATTGACAATATTCAATTTTCCAGTTCACCCGTCCCCGAACCGAGCGCATTAGGTTTGTTTGCCTTAGGCGGCTTGTCCATAGTCTTCCGGCGCTGGAAAAAATGAAACTAATGTTTTCAATATTCATTGCCTCCGTCATTTTATTTGTAGCCGCTGGTAATGGCTTTTCGCAGAGCTTTATAAACCTGAATTTCGAATTGGCTAAAATCATCCCCGACCCCGACAGCCCATATTATCCTTATGGCATCGCAACAACCAACGCTTTGCCGGGTTGGACTGTTCTCATTGGAGGCAGTCAAGTAACGTCAATTTCTTACAATGACCAAGCAGTGGGTGGAACGTGGGTCAGTATTGATGCCACTAACGGGCTTCAGATTAGTGGGAGAGATAGCGTATTTCTTCAAGGTGGATTTTATCCATTCACCGCGCCGACTGCAGCTATTAGCCAGACCGGACTGATTCCAATTTCCGCCGTCTCGCTGTTGTTTCAAGCCCAGCCGGGGCCAGGTGATTTGGAAGTTTCTTTTGGCAATCAAGTCTTAAGTGTTTTCGCACTGTCAACGGGCCCAAATTACACCCTTTACGGTGCCGATATTTCTGCATTCGCCGGGCAAACCAACGCTTTAACATTTTCCGCTCTACAAAATCTGAATGCCTATAATGGCTGGAGAATCGACAACATCCAATTTTCAACACAAGCAGTTCCCGAACCAAGCACATTTGCATTGGCCGCACTTGGCAGCTTGCTGATCGGCTTCCGTCGCTGGAAAAAAGAATGATGTCAGAATAAGGTTCTTGAATTTATCAGTTATGGCATTTTTTGCCCCTCCGTCCGATTATCTACCCCATTCTGCTTCGCCTCCACCGCCCCCCGCATCTTCCCATACCGATGCGCCAGAAACCACCCGCCCACCAGATCAGTCACACGCTTCGCTCATTTTAGCCATCATTCACATGAAACAAACCCCACTCGCACAAGACGGTTAGGTTTTCAATTCCCCTTCCAGACTACGCCTCGAAAAACTAACTGACTTGTGCTTGCCCATATTTGACGGAGACTGCGTAAAGTTGTCACTACCGGGATAATTACCGTGGCCCGTCCGTGACAATTACCCGCAGACTCCGGGCAGGATTTGAATTAATTGGAAGGTTAGTTGGGTTGTTTATCTTCGCCTTTTTTACGCCGGCCATCACCCCACCGTTGGCTGCTCACTCGTCCGACACCGAGCCGAGATTTAGAAGCGAGATCAAAAACCGCGCCAGCGGCGCCACTTCTCCCTCTTCGCCGCTGTCACGGTTTTAGCTTTCGCTGGGTATTGAATGCGCTTCGCGCACGGCTCGCTGTCTCCCGCAACTGTGAAGCGAGCAGCCAACGGCAGGGTGACGGACAGCGGTTTCAAAAAAAAGCTATGAAAACAACAAATACAACGATTGAAGCGTCAGCTCCGGCGAATGTCCGGCCATCGTCGGTTTCAAAACATCAGGCCAACCGTGGATTGACCACGGAAGCGGTCTTGAACTGCTTGCGGACAAAGTTGCCGCAGCAATACGAACTAGCCGAGGTCGTCGGCAAGTGGGTTTGGCTCGACGTGTCACCGACACGGAAACCGATGCTGGCAAAGGTGCTTTGGTCTTTGGGCTTTCACTGGAACCAGCGGCGCGGCGTTTGGCAACATCCTTGCGGCAACTTTGACCCGCTCGGCAGTCATCCCACCGACCCCCGCGCTAAATATCGCAGTTATTTTCCCGCCGACGTTTTACCCGCTTGAACCGATGAAAATAAATCCGCCTCAACTCAGCTCTGGCACTGTCAGTGAAACTGTCAGTGAAAAATGTAAAATAGCAGTGAAAAATTGTGGCGGGTTAGCGCGAATTACCATTGAGTTTACCAGCAAAATGCCTATTTTCCCCTTACTGAATCGTGCCTTGCAAGTCGCAGCGCGACTTGATCCACCAACCACACCAACCACACTATCGCCAAGAGTTGGAAATTGATTATTACTTTTCTTTCCCGCCACCACCTTCAGCACCGCTCAAGTTCTTAATCATTTCAATCAGCGGCAGGAACATCGCGATGACGATGCTGCCGACGATGACGGCCAGAAAAATAATCATGATGGGTTCGAGGAGCGAGGTCATGGCGGCCACGGCGTTGTCCACTTCCTCATCGTAACCGTCGGCGATGCGCAGCAACATTTCCGGCAGGGCGCCGGTCTGTTCACCGACGTCCACCATGCTGACGACCATCGGGGGGAAGACATTGGAACTTTCGAGGGTGGCGGTGATGGTTTCGCCTTCCTTGACGGCGTCGTAAACCTGGGAGACGGCGTTGGAGATGATGACGTTGCCGGCGGTTTCCTTGACGATGTTGAGGGCCTGAAGAATCGGCACGCCGCTGCTCACGAGGGTGCCGAGGGTGCGGGCGAACCGGGAGATGGCGACCTTGCTGATGACCGGCCCGGCCGCCGGCATGATCAGCTTGAACTTATCCCAAAGCCGGCGACCAAATTTGGTCTTGATGAACAGCAAAAACAAAACCACGACCACGGCCACGACGCCCATGGTGGCCATGATGTTGAGCCGGATGAGATCGCTGACGTAGAGCACAAACAGAGTGAAGCCGGGCATGGTAATGCCCATGCCGGCGAACACGTCCTTGAATTTCGGGACGACGAAGCACATCAGCAAAATCATGATGCCGACGGCCACCACCAAAACGGCCACGGGATAAAACATGGCCGCCTTGACCTTGCCCTTGATCTTCTGCGCCTTTTCGGAAAATTCCGCGAGGCGCTTCAAGACGACTTCGAGCACACCGCCGAGTTCGCCGGCCTTGACCATGTTGACAAACAGGCGGTTGAAAACCTTGGGATGCTGCGCCAGCGCCTCAGAAAAGGTGCTGCCGCCCTCGATGGAAGTGGACAGCTCGCCCAAAATGTCCTTCAAGTTCCGGTTGCGCTCCTGTTTTTCGAGCACGCGCAAACCGCGGAGGAGCGGGAGGCCGGCGTCCACCAGCGTGGCCAGCTGCCGAGTGAAGGTGGTCAGCACCTTGGGCTTCACCCCGCCGCCGAGGCCGGGGATCTTGATATTGAAATTCATCGCCCCGCCCTTTTTCCCCGGGCGGGCCTTGGCCGCGCCCTTCCCTTTTTTCCCCACCGCCGCTTTTTCCTCCTTGCCCGCCTCAACGATCTTGGTCGGGAACAAACCCATCTCCTTCACGCGCCCGATGGCCTCGTTCTGGCTGCCGACTTCAAGGGTGCCCTTGGTTTCATTGCCACGGGCATCGAGCGCTACATAATTATACTTCGGCATGATAAATCAGGTGTATTTGACGACTTCCTCAATGGTTGTATCACCCTCAAAGATGCTGCGCAAGCCGTCTTCGCGAAGCGTGACCATCCCCAGCTCGACCGCCTTCTGCCGCACCACGACCGTCGGGGCGCGTTCATTGATCAAGGTGCGGATGGGATCGGAAATAACCAGCAGCTCGTAAATGCCCTTGCGGCCCTTGTAACCGGTGTCGTTGCAGGTGGAACAGCCGCGCCCATAATTAAAAACCTTGTCGCCCAGATCATGCGGCGAAAGCCCCAGCAGCGCGAGCTGCTGCTCGGTGGGCTCGAAGGGCGTGCGGCAATTTTTGCAGCTTGTGCGCACGAGCCGCTGGCCGAGCACCGCCATCAAGGTGGAAGAAATCAAGAACGGCTCCACGCCCATGTCCACCAGACGGGTCACGGCACCGGGCGAATCGTTGGTGTGCAGCGTGCTCAAGACCAAGTGACCGGTGAGCGACGCCTGAATGGAAATCTGCGCCGTTTCCAAATCGCGCATTTCCCCGACCATGATGATGTCCGGGTCCTGCCGCAGGAACGACCGCAAGGCCTTGCCGAAGGTCATGCCCAGGGCATCATTCACGGCCACCTGCATGATGCCGTCGATGTCGAATTCCACCGGGTCTTCCGCCGTGAGGAGCTTGGAATCAATCGTATTCACCCGGGACAAACAGGAATAGAGCGTGGTCGTCTTGCCGGAGCCGGTCGGCCCCGTCACCACGAAAATCCCATTCGGCCGCAGGATGACTTCGGTGACGAAGTCATAAACGTATTTGGGAAAGCCCAGCGATTCGATCTCCAGGCTCATCGAGCTGCGATCAAGGACGCGCAACACGACGGATTCACCAAAGGCGGTGGGCAAGGTGCTCACCCGCAAGTCCACCACGCGGTTGCTGACGCGGATGGTGATGCGACCGTCCTGGGGCAAACGGCGCTCCGAAATGTTCAGGTTGGCCATGACCTTGATACGCGAAACGACCGCGAGCGCCAGCCGCTTGGGCGGCGGGGACATTTCGTACAGCGCGCCGTCCACACGGTAGCGAATGCGGAACTCCGTCTCAAACGGCTCAAAGTGAATGTCGCTTGCCCGATCAAGGACCGCCTGCTGCAAAATCAAATTGACGAACCGGACGATCGGCACCTGATTGGCCAGATCCTCGGCGGCCTTGGCGTCATCGCCGGCGAGTTCGGCATCGCGGGCAATTTTGACATCCTCCCCCAGCTCCTTGAGAATTTCGGAGAAGCTTTCACTCTCGACCTGCCCGTAAGACCGTTCGATCCCGGCCACGACTTCCGCCGGGTCAACCACGACAATCAGCACGTCGCACTTGGCCGCAAACTGGATTTCATCCGCCTTGGCCGGATCCAAGGGATCCACCAACGCCACCTGCAAGACGCCATTTTCAAACGCCACCGGCAGGCATTGATACATCTGGGCGACCTTCGCGGGAATCAGAGCGAGCACCGACGGCGGAATTTCCCGGCCCTTCAACTTCACGACCGTGGTGCCCAGCGCCGTGGCCATCGCGTGGAGGATCTCGTCCAGCTTCATGATCCCGAAATCCTGCAAGACCTGGATGGCGGGCGCCGAGTTGCGCTTCAACTCGGCGGACACTTCCTCGTATTGCAGATCGTCCATGAGCCCCTGCCCATGGATGAGCGACAGCAACGGATTGGAAAATTCTTCGGACATGAAAAATTATTTCTTCGGGGCGTCTTTGTTGCCGACGGCCTGGGCCAGATCCAGCTCCTGCAACTTGGCCATGATGGTGGTGGCGTCCTGCGACTTGTTGATGACCTCATCGCGAGCGATCCAGCCCTTGAGATAAAGATCGATCAAGAATGAATCCAGCGTGACCATGCCGTATTTCATGCCGGTCTGGATGTCCGACTGGATGCGGAACGTCTTGTTATCGCGGATGAGCGCGGCGATGGACGGCGTATTGATCATGATCTCGAACGCGGCCACGCGGCCCGGCTTGTCGATGCGCGGAATGAGCAACTGGGAGATCACGGCCTGCAGCACGGTGGAAAGCTGGATGCGCACCATTTCCTGCTGGTTGGTGGGGAATGCGTTCGTCAAACGGTCAATGGTCTTGGCCGCGCCGGTGGTGTGCAGGGTGCCGAAGACCAAGTGCCCGGTTTCGGCCGCCGTGATGGCCGCCTCGATGGTTTCCAAATCGCGCATTTCGCCGACCAGAATCATGTCCGGGTCCTGACGCAGCGCGCGGCGCAGCGCCTCGGCGAAGTTCGGAACGTCCACATGGACTTCGCGCTGCGTGATGAGCGCCTTCTTGTGCTTGTGGTAATATTCAATCGGGTCCTCCACGGTGATGAGATGCACCTCATCGCGCTCCTCATTCACGATGTTCAACAACGAAGCCAGCGTGGTCGTCTTGCCGGAACCGGTGGGGCCGGTCACCAAAATCAAGCCGCGCGGCTTATACAACAGTTCCTTGACCGTAACGGGAATACCGATCTGCTCGAACGTGAGCATCTTGCTGGGGATCTGCCGCAGCACCATGCCGAAGTTGCCTTTTTCCTTGAACACGCTCACGCGGAACCGCGCCGCGTCGCCGAAGGCGAACGCAAAGTCCGCGCCGCCGCGCTCGCGCGTCTGCTGGATGTGCTCCTCGGAGGTGATGCTGCGCATCAGCTCCTCGGAGTCTTCCGGCTTGAGCGAAGGCCCTTCCACACGATGCAAAATGCCGTGGACACGAATCGTCGGCGCCGTGCCGACACGGATATGCAAGTCAGAGGCGCCTTCCGACACCACCAACTGCAGCAGATCTGACATGGAGTAGGACATAATAATTAAAAGCGGAAAGCGGAAAGCAGAAAGCGGAAACCGCCCACGCCCGCGCAACCGGTTGTACCGCGCCGCCGGAATGTTTTAATATTCATCATGCTAAATTCATCCTGCCAAAATCACGCTTCATCGCCCACCGTCGCGCGGATGACCTCCTCCGGCGTGGTCATGCCGGCCAGCACCTTGCGGATGCCGTCCTCGCGCAGCGTGCGCATGCCCATCTCGCGGGCGCGGGCGCGCAGCACATTCGTCGGCACGCGGTCATAAATCAACTTCCGCGCGTCATCATCCACCACGAAAATCTCAAAGATGCCCATGCGTCCGCGATGGCCGGTGTTATTGCAATTCGAGCAGCCGCGGCCTTTTTGGATGTTGGCGTTCCGCACATCCTCCGCCCGGAGCCCCATGGCGTTCAGCTCGGCGTCGGTCGGCGCATAGGGCGCCACGCATTTTTTGCAGATTTTACGGACGAGGCGCTGGGCCATGAGACAGCGCGTGGAGGAGGCCACGAGGAACGGCTTGACCCCGATATCAATCAAGCGCGTGACGGCGCCCGGCGCGTCGTTGGTGTGCAGCGTGGAGAAGACCAAATGGCCGGTCAGCGAGGCGTTGATGGCAATGGACGCCGTTTCCATGTCGCGGATTTCCCCGATCATCACCACGTTGGGCGCCTGGCGCAGGATGGCGCGCAGCGCCATGGCAAAAGTGAAGCCGACGATTTCATTGACCTGCACCTGGTTGATGCCGCCCAAAACATATTCCACCGGGTCTTCAACCGTGATGATTTTCCGGTCAGGACGGTTGATGAAATTCAGGCAGGAATACAGGGTGGTCGTCTTGCCGGAACCGGTCGGGCCGGTGACCAGCAGAATGCCGTCCGGCAACGCGATGATGCGCTCGAAGGTCGCCTGATCATCGCTTAAAAAGCCCAGCTCCGGCAGACCGAGCTTCAAACCTTCCTTGTCCAAAATACGCATCACGATGCTTTCGCCGTGATTCGTGGGCAGGCAGGAGACGCGCAGATCAATCAGCTTGCTGCCCACCTTGGACTGGATGCGGCCGTCCTGCGGCACGCGATGTTCGGAAATGACCATGCCGGCCTGGATTTTCAAGCGGGCAATGACGGGCGCCTGCAGGCGCTTCGGCGGCGATTTCATTTCCTGCAACACGCCGTCAATGCGATAGCGCAGGCGGAATTTTTTCGCCAGCGGTTCCAGATGAATATCCGACGCGCGCAGCTTGAACGCTTCCACGATAATGGAATCCACCAGCCGGATCAACGGCGCATCCTCCGCCGCCGGCCCCTCTTCCGTGACGCTGAGCTGAGCATTTTCATCATCGAGCTCCTGGATGACATCCTTGAAGATGCCGGCGTCCTTCGCCTTTTTCTCCGTGCCGTAATACTTGTTCAGCGCGGCCTCAATTTCGGGCTCCGACGCCACGCGGACTTCCACCTCCGCCCGCAGCAGGTGCGCCAGCGAATCAATCGTATTCAGGTCGGAAGGATCGGCGATGGCCAAGGCCACCTTGCCTTCATTTTTGAAAACGGGGATGACGCGGTATTTTTTGGCAATCTCCCGCGGCACCATGGCGATGACATCGTCGTCAATCCGCAGATTGGCCAGATGCACCACCTCCGCGCCGAACTGCGCCGACTTGGCCTGCGTGACGTCGCCGGGCCGGATGACTTTGTTGGCCACCAGCAAATCCACCACCCCCACGCCGGCGGCGGAGGCTTCCTCACGGGCCTGGGCGACCTGTTCGGCATCGGTGAAGCCGAGGTCAACCAGGAGGTCCAATAAATAGTCGTCTTTTTCTGCCACGAAATTTTGGGCGCGCCGCTTACTATTAAATTCAGGGGCGCGCTGGCGGAAAGATTTTCATTTACCGTTTGAAAAGTCAATGCGGACTAACGACCAACCTTGGAAAAAATGCCCGGCCCGGTCCTTAAGACGACCCTAAACGGCATACCTCCCGGAGGGAGGGTCAGCTGCCGGTCCCATGGTTGCCAAGAACGGCTCGATCAATCCGCCACCGGCAGAGCGGCCGCCGAAGTGGTTTTACGGCTGAAGCGCTGCTGCACCCTTTCGAGATAGAGATAAATCACCGGCGTGATGTAGAGCGTCAGCAATTGGGACACGACCAGCCCGCCCGAAACCGCCAAACCGAGCGACCGGCGGGATTCGCCGCCGGCACCCAGTCCCAAGGAGATAGGCAGCGACGCCATGAGCGCGCACATGGTAGTCATCATGATGGGCCGGAAGCGCAGGAGGCAGCCCTCAAAAATCGCGTCATAAGGTTTTTTGCCGTGATGCTGGGCATCAATCGCGAAGTCGATCATCATGATGGCGTTTTTCTTCACGATACCCACGAGCATGATGAGGCCGACAAAGCCGTAGATGTTCAGGTCCGCCTGGGAAATGAAGGCATCCAAGGAAGCTTTCAGGCCATGGGCATTGGCGAGCAGGTGAAGCGTGTTGGCATTCCAGCTAAAGACAATCAGGGTCAGCAGCGCACCGAAGCCTGCCGAAGGCAGGCCGGACAAGATCGTGAGGGGATGGATGAAACTTTCATAGAGAATCCCGAGGATGATGTAGATCACCAACACGGCCATGAGCAGCAGCAACCCGAGGCCGGCCAGGGAGGATTGAAACATCGCCGCCGTGCCCTGGAAGCTCGCCGAAATCGTCGCGGGCATATTCAGTTCGGCCTGCAACTCCCTGACTTTGGCCACCGCCGTGCCCAGCGCGACCCCGGGCACCAGATTGAAGGAAACCGTCACCGACGGCAACTGGCCGACGTGCGAAATGGTCATGGGCCCAACCCCACGCACGAGCCGGGCCACAGCGCTCAAGGGAACCAGCTTGCCGCTCGCCGAGGTGATATAGAGCCGGGCCAGCGCATCGGGGTCGCGCTGGAATTCCGGCAACACCTCAAAGATCACCCAGTATTGCGCCAGATCACCATAAATCGTCGAGGCCTGCCGCGAACCGAAGGCGTCGTAAAGTCCATTTTCAATCTGCTGCGCGGTAACGCCCAACGACGAAGCCTTGTCGCGATCAATATCCACGATGACCTGCGGATTGGCGAGTTGCAGATCACTGGTCACGTCCTGAAAAACCCCCTTCTCCTCGGCCAGTTTTTGCATCAACACCGGCGCCCACTGAAACAACTCCTGCGTGTCGGTGTCCTGCAAACTGAATTGATACAGCGCCTTGGTCAGCGTGCCACCCAAACGAATGGTCGGCGGCATCTGAGGGAACACCTTCAAGCCGGGAATCTGCGCGAACTGCTTCCGCAAATCCTGAATGATTTCCCCCGCGCTTTGCCGGCGTTCGCCGCGCGGCTTGAGGCGCATGAAGATGCGGCCCTGATTGCCACTGATCACGGAGCCCCCCATGCCGACCGACGACATGAACGCGGCGACGTTCGGGTTGGTGGCGACGATCCCCGCCGCCTGAAGCTGATGCGCCTTCATCGCCTCAAACGAAATATCCTGCGACGCCTCGGTGATGCAGAAAATCTGGTTCGTGTCTTCGTCCGGGAAAAACCCTTTCGGAATCACGACAAACAAAACCGCCGTCGCCAGAAACGTCACCCCGGCGACCCCCAGCGTCACGCGGCGATGAGTCATCGCCCAACGCAGGCTGCGCTCGTAAAGCGAGCGAAGGTGGTCGAAGAATTTTTCAAAGGCGTTGTAAAGGCCGCCATGTTTTTGACCGCGAACGGAATGGACGAACCGGCTGCACATCATGGGCGTGAGCGAGAGGGAGACAAAACCGGAGATGAGCACCGCGCAGATGATGGTGACGGCAAATTCATGCAGCAGCCGGCCCAGCAGCCCGCTCATGAACAGCACGGGGATGAAGACCGCCGAGAGCGACAGCGTCATCGAGATGATGGTGAAGCCGATCTCCTTCGCGCCCCGCAACGCCGCCGTCATCGGCGGCTCGCCGTTTTCCATGTGGCGCACGATGTTTTCCAGCATCACGATGGCATCGTCCACGACGAAGCCGACGGACAGCGTCAGCGCCATGAGCGAAAGGTTGTCGAGACTGTAGCCGGCAAGCTTCATGGCCGCGAACGTGCCGACGATGGACATCGGCAACGCCAGACTGGGAATGACCGTCGCGGAAATATTCCGCAGGAAGACGAAAATCACCATCACCACCAGGCAGACAGTCAGCATCAAGGTTCGCTCCACGTCCGTCACCGACTGGCGGATGCTTTGCGAGCGGTCGAAGATCAAATCAATGTTCACGGCCGCCGGAATCGCCGCGCGCAACCGGGGCAACTGCTTTTTGATCTCGTCCACGACGGCGACCGTGTTGACGCCGGGCTGGCGCTGCACGGTGAGCACGATGCCGCGGGTCCGGCCGAACCACGCGGCGACCTTGTCGTTCTGCACGCCGTCAATGACGTTGGCGACTTCCTGCAAGCGCACCGGATTGCCGTTGCGATACGCGACGATGAGCGGGCGAAACGCGGCGGCATTTTTCAACTGGCCGTTCGCCTGAATGGTGAACGCCTGATGCGTGCCATAAAGCGTGCCGAGCGGCTGGTTCACATTGCCGGCCGCGACCGCCTGCTCGACCGTGTCAATGCCGAGACCATAAGCCGCCAGCTTGTTCGGATCCACCTGCACGCGGACGGCGAATTGCTGCGGCCCGAACACCCCGACCTGCGCGACGCCATTGACCATCGAGATGCGCTGCGCAATCAGATTTTCCGCATAATCATCCACCGTCGAGAGCGGCAGGGTGGCGGACGACATAGCGAGAAATAAAACCGGCGAGTCGGCCGGATTGACCTTGCCGTAAGTCGGCGGCGTGGGCATATCCTGCGGCAACTGCCGCGACGCCTTGGTGATGGCCGCCTGCACGTCCTGCGCCGCGCCGTCAATGTCCCGGTCGAGCGAGAACTGAATGGTAATCTGCGAGATGCCCTGGGCGCTGACCGAGGTCATGGAATCCACACCCGCGATGGTGGAAAGCTGTTTTTCCAGCGGCGTCGCCACGGCGGAAGCCATGGTGGTGGGACTCGCGCCGGGCAGGCCGGCGCTCACCTGGATCGTCGGGAAATCCACGCTCGGCAAATCACTGACCGGCAACCCGCGAAAACCGAACACACCAAAAATCAAAATCGCCGCCATGACCAGGGTGGTCATCACGGGGCGGCGGATGAAGATTTCCGAAATGTTCATGGCAGATTAAAAAACATTCAACATTCAACATTCAACTCCGAACACCCAAGGTTCAGCCAGCTTCGCCGGATGGGCGTTGAGGATGGAAGGTCCGATGGGGAAGATTTTCTCATTCGGTTTTGAAGCTGACCGTCACGCCCGGGGCCAGCCGAAGCTGGCCGTCCGTCACCACGGTTTCCCCCACGCGCACGCCGGCGGTGATGACGGTTTCGCCTTTGAACGTCACCGAGGTTTTCACCGCCCGCGACTCGACCGTCCGGTCCGGCTTCACAACAAAAATAAACTGGCCGCTCTGGCCGTTTTGAACGGCCTGGGACGGCACGACCACAGCATCCTTCAATTCATCCAACTGCAGCGCGAGCTGCACATACTGGCCCGGCCATAATTTCTCGTCGAGGTTCGGAAACGTCGCCTTGAGGAGAATCGTGGCCGTGGTCGCATCCACCGAATTGTCCACGAAGGACAATTCGCCCGACGGCGGCGCGCCGGTGAGGTTTTCAAAACCGGCCGTGACCGTGAGCGTGCGGCCGCGCATCTGCTTCTGGATTTCCGGCAAATACCTTTCCGGCACCGCGAACGCGGCGTAGATCGGGTGAATCTGGTTGATGGTCAGCAGCACGTCATCCGGCGCCTTGACGACATTGCCGGCATGAAACGACAGCCCGCCGGTGCGACCGTTGATGGGCGCACGAATTTCACAGTATTGCAAATTCAGCTCCGCATTCGCCACCGCCGCCCGGTCGGCGGCCACGGTGCCGACGAGCGCGTCCATGGTGACCTTGGTGGTGTCAAACTGATCCGGCGAAATCAGTTTTTGCTCGAACAGCTTGCGGTCGCGCTCAAGCTGGATGCGGGCGTTTTCCAACTGGGCCGAGTCGCGCGACAAACTGCCCTGGGCCAGCGTCAGCGCCGCCTGCGCCGGGCGCGGATCAATCGTGAACAACAAATCGCCCGCCTTGACCTCCTGCCCCTCCTGAAAATTCACCGTGCTGATGACCCCGCCGATTTGCGGCCGGATGGTGACGCTCAAAATCGGCGTGACATGGCCGACCGGCGGAGGACTGATCAGCACCGGCATGGTCCGGGCCACCACCGGCGCCGCCAGCACCGGCACGGGCGCGGCGGTTTTGGCGGCAGGGCCAGGGGAACAGGCGCCCGCCAGAAACAACGGAGGCAACACCACGGCGCAAAGATAAATAAGATTTTTCACGATTGCTTTGAATTAATCCGCCACCGCTTAGACCAGACGGCATTCCCACGAAACGGTTTCAGGAAAACGGTGAATGCCAAAGAAATCCGGAACCCGGGAGGAAAGACCGCGAGCGTCAGGCGGCAGGCGGCGGCGGGCCGGGACGGTTCAAGTCCTCGATATCGCGCATCATTTTATCCGCCGCATCCTGCGACAGACTGTGCGAAACAGAAATGCCAAACTGCTGCTTGAGATATTCATCCAACCGCAGCCATTTCCCCTGATATTTAACCTGCCCGGTCCACGCGCAGATGGTGACAAATTCCTGCAATTTTTCCAGCCGCAACAAAATGACGACCACCAAGATCAAGGCCAGGGCCACGGCGCCGATCAAAATCAACGCCATGATCTGCGTATACACCGCATCCGACTCGGCCGACTGCTGCTGCTGGCTCAACAAGCGCTGCTGCTCTTCGTGGGCCTGAAACAACACCCGCCGCACCTGCTCCAGCTTCAATCTTCCCCGCTGAGTCAACGTCACAACGGACCCATTGGTTGAATTCACGCCGGCAATAACGGCCGTGGCCGGATCAAACACCAGGTCCGAATCCACCATTTTCTCAAGCAACGCCAAATTGGCCTGCTGGGTGGCATTGCCATGCGTCAGTTTTTTCAACTCGGCAAGATCATCACGGATGGAGGCCATCGCCCGATGGTAAGGCTCAAGATAATCCGAGCGGCCCGTCAACAAATAGCCGCGCTGGCTGGCTTCGGCATCCACGATGTGCGCCTGCGTCTGCTCAAACAGGTCCAGCACCTTGTAGGTCTGCATGACCCAACTGAAGGAATTGCTGAATTGCCCGCTGGATTGATGGACCAGCCACGTCATGGCCAGCAGCGCCACCATCGGCAACGACAAGCCGCACCAAAACAGAAGCTTTTTCGTTTTCTGGGTCGGAATCATATTCGTTAATCTATACCAAGCCCGCTCACAACGCAGCTTTTTCTTTATGCCACGGGGTCGCCTGCTCATAGGCATGCGCAATTTTTAAAAGCGATGCTTCGCCGAACGGCTGACCCAGCAACTGCAACCCGATGGGCAGCTTCGGATTTTTCGTGAAGCCGCACGGAAGGCTGAGGCCGGAAATGCCCGCCAGATTGCAGGAAATCGTGAAGATGTCGGACAAATACATCTGCAACGGGTCGCCGGATTTTTCGCCTGCCTTGAACGCCGCCGTCGGCGTCGTCGGGGTCACAATCGCATCCACCTTTGCAAACGCCTGGAGAAAATCGTTGCGGATGAGGGTGCGAACTTTCTGCGCCTGCAAATAATACGCATCGTGGTAGCCGCTGCTCAAAACGTAGGTACCGAGGATGATCCGGCGCTTCACTTCCGGCCCAAAACCCGCGCCGCGCGTCCGGGCATAAAGTTCGATCGGATCCGCGCCATCCACCCGCGCGCCGTAGCGGATCCCGTCGAAGCGCGCCAGATTCGCCGACGCCTCGGCGGTGGCGATGATGTAGTAAGTCGCCACCGCGTAGTCGGTGTGCGGCAGGGAAATTTCCACGATCTCCGCGCCGAGTTCGGTGAACTTTTTCACGGCGGCATCCACGGCGGCCTTCACCTCCGGGTCCAGCCCGCCAATGAGGTATTCCTTTGGCAAACCGAGCTTCAAACCTTTGATGTCGCCGGTCAGCGCCGCGGCATAATCCGGCACGGGCTGGGGCACGCTCGTGGAATCGCGCGGGTCAACGCCGCTCAAAACGCCGAGCAACGTCGCGGCATCGCGCACGTCCTTGGTGAACGGCCCGATTTGGTCCAGCGAGCTGGCGAACGCCACCAGGCCATAGCGCGAAACCCGGCCGTAAGTCGGCTTGAGGCCGACGCAGCCGCACAAGGCCGCCGGCTGGCGAATGGAACCGCCGGTGTCCGAGCCGAGCGACGCGATGCACTCATCCGCCGCCACCGCCGCCGCCGAGCCGCCGGACGACCCGCCGGGAATGCGCGTGGTGTCCCACGGATTGCGCGTAAGGCCGAACGCGGAATTTTCGGTGGAGCTGCCCATCGCAAACTCATCCATGTTCAGCCGGCCAAAAACAATCGCGCCCGCCGCCTTCAATTTTTCAATGACCGTCGCGTCGTAGGGCGAAATGAAGTTGCCCAGGATTTTTGACGCGCAGTTGAGCGGCTGGTTTTTGACGGCGAGCACGTCCTTCACCGCAATCGGCACGCCCAGCAAGCTCTTGGCGGTGCGGCCGCCTTGAGAAAGTTCCCGATCGGCCGCGTCGGCCTGCGCGAGCGCATCGGCGGCATCGTAGCTGATAAAAGCGTGGATGGCTCCATCCACGCGGGCAATCCGGTCGAGGCAGGCCTGCGTGGCTTCGCGGACGGAGACTTCGCGGCGGGCCAGCTTGGCGGTTAATTGGGAAATATTAAGTTGGTTCAACATCGGGAAGCATGGGGTTGGGGGATGCCAATGGGGCGGCGGCAACAATGCGTTCGCCGGGCCAGCGTGACAGCATGAAATCATTCAGCCAATACGCGGCGGGCGCAAAGGCGAACGCAGCCAGCACGTCCGCGACATAATGGTAGCGCAAGTAAATGACGGTGCAGGACATGGCCAGGACGTACACGACGGCCGGGATGAAAAGCCGCCGCTGATAATCACGCAGATAGAAGCACAACAGCAACGGAATGCCGACATGGAGCGAGGGAAAACAATCGTAGGCGACGCGGCCGTTGCGGATGATGCAGTCAACGCCCCGGCTCAAGGCATGGCCGCTCAAATCCTGCGTGTAGCGATCGCTGAAAAAAGATCCGGGACCGATGGCCGGCAGGCACAGATAGCCGGTGATACCCAGGAGCATCAGCGTCAGATAGCCCATCATCACGCGGCGGAAAACGGCTTGCGCGCGCCGAAGGTAAAAATACAAAGCGACCACCGGCAGCGACAGAACATAGGAAAAATATATTAAATTGCAAAAGTCCGTGGCCCAGGGGGTGATCCACTTTTCCAGCAGAAACGACGGCTGGCTGCCAAACAACGCCGCATCAAACCGCGCCAGGGCCGCATCGGCGGTGTGGGGGTTCAGATGAAACATGAAATTGGAATACATCGCATAGTAGCAAGCGCTCAACAAAACAAACGGACACCAATCACGGAAAATCCGGGCCAGCGGCCGGAAAAAAGCGGCCAAATATCTGCCCACGTCGAGATGCTCCTGGCCGGCGATATCCGGCGCAAAGAGCAGCTCGAACAGGCATTTCACCCCCAGGACACCGACCGGCAGCAGGAGGAAAGCGAGGTCATGACCGGAAATTTGAAACGGGTGCGCCATCTGCCGGCTCAAGAAAACCAGCCCCAGCCCGAGCGTGAAGCCCGCTGCCAACACATCTTCCAGACGGCGATGCAGCACAAAGGCAATGATTTTTCGGAGCATAATTCAGTCGCGCAATTGCGCCCGCAATTTTTCGTACCGGCCGAGCCACATCGGCGACAGCGCGCGGGCCGGAAACTTGTCCAGCAACGACCGCGCCCCGGCTTTATTACCGGCGGCGAGCTGGAGGCCAGCCATGATATACGCCTGGTCCGGCTCCACGACCTCGACCTGCAGGAAGGGCTGCATGAGCTTGCGAGCATCGGCAACCTGATTCGCCTCCAGATACATCACCGCGAAAATCTTGACGACACTCCAATGATATTCCTCACCCGTGGAGGCCATTTGCAGCAACGGAATGGAATGCTCCGTATCGCCCCGGGAGAACAGGTAAACGCCCTCATAAAAACTCTCGAACGGCGAACCGCCCGGGCGCGCGGCGCGAGCGTTCGCGATCAATCCCCGGCCCTGGTCCGCCTGGCCCAGCAGCAGGAGACAGACGCCTTTCCGTCCGATCGTGTCGGCGGTGGGCCAATAACCATTGGCGGCCTCAAACAGCGAAAGCGCCGGCAGCACCTGTCCGTTCCTGAACGCCTTCAGGCCATAGTAAGAATACATGGTGCCAAGACTTTGGCGCATCGAAAAAAACCCAATGACCACCGCCAGCAGCGTGACGATCGCCGCCATCAGCAAGCCCGCGAGGTCTTTGGCCGCAGAACGCCCGGCCCAACGCCGCCACAGGCGAATGGACAGAACACAAAATAACAGCAGGAAAAAGTATTTGGCCGCCTCGGTCAAAACCAGAGTCAAGTTCTCGGTGTAATTTCCTATGTCCAAGACGGCCAGCATATCACAAACGCATCAATAAAAATGGGGGAGATGGAATCTTACTCGACGATTTTGGGAACCACAAAAAGTCCGCCGCCTTTTTTCGGCGCGTTGCGGAGCGCCTCGTCGTGCGGAAGCGACGGGCGGATTTCGTCGGCGCGGGTGACATTGACCATCGGCACGGCGTGGGCGGTCGGCTCAACATGGGACACGTCGAGCTCGCGCAATTTTTCAATGTAGCCCAGAATGTTGCCGAGCTGCGCGCCGAGCTGTTTTTCCTCCTCGGGCGTGAGCGCGAGCCGCGCGAGGTGCGCGACGTATTTCACATCAATTTCTGCGGATGCCATGCGGGGAAATTAAAGTCCCCAACCCGAAGTTGAAAGCCCAAAGTCAGCGGCCAGGCAGAGAAAACCGCCGGCGCTGGCGGCCATGAATTTTCCAGACCCGCCCATGCCCACACCCGCACCCAACGCCGGTCCACACAATCGGGGCGAGGCCGGGCCGGGGTGAAACTTGAGCCCTCCCATTGGCCGCCATATTTCAATTATTTCGGTATTTATACGCGCAAAGCCGGTTTATTATTTGAGGGGAGAGGCACCCAGCGGGATGGTTTTCACAGCAAAATTCCGGATGCGCAAGTGGTTGTTCACAAAGCGAAATCCGAACCAGCCTTGCTGAAGGAACCGGGGGTCCGAAAACTCAAAAAGATTTTCCCCGTCCCGCCGGAACCGAGCCATTCCATTCACCGCCTCCAGTTCAATATGGTAGCCATGGTTGGGCTGGAGCAGAAACCTGGGATCCCGAAGGTCATTTTCAGGTTGGAGCGGTTTGGGGCCCAGGCCAAGATACCGTCGAAAGCGGGTGGTGCTATTTTGATTGCCACCGCAGCCCACATAGTAAGTGCATAAACGATCGTAGCGCGAAAAATCGCCATCGCGCCCGTGCCCCGCCCAAAATAAATCATCCGGGTGCACCGGGTCGGAGGCCATCCAGAAACAGTTCAAGTCGGAGACGCGATCGCCCGGCAACTGCTCGTCAACCACGGTCGCTTGAAAGCTAATCGCAACGGGCGCGCTCAGTTTTTTCTTAAACCAGATGGTGCCGCCGCCGACATCACGGATTTCCAGCACGCCGTTGGTGGCCGTGACGGTTCCGCCCGGCCTTTGTTCGACAACCCATTGATCCAGCCCATTCGTAAAATCATCATGAAACAAGAACCCGGCGGCATAAAGACGCGCGGCGGCGACCCACAGCAACAGGCAGAAACCAGGCCGGAACTTTTTGAGAGCGGGCATAAGATGCATCGTCGCAGATTGGGATTGACTCCTATTTTGATTGCATAAAAGTCTCCCTTCAACAAGCAATGAAAAGATTCACATACGGCGGAATTATATTATTTCACCTTTTAGCCAAATCCCTGATGGCGTTTGATTATGGCGAGCTGGACTCAAAATACTTCCCGCCGAATGGATGGTATGGCTATGAATGGCAGGATTCATCGGGCTGGCTGGAGGTGGATGCGGTCAAAGAGGGGATCCTACCGGACAACCCATCCATCAATGTGGCCAAACAACTGGAGGCGCTGGTGGATAAATATAGGAATAAAAAAATCCGCATTCTTTTTCCGGCCGGCACCTGGCGGTTCACGGAAACTTGCCGACTGCACAAGCCGGGTGGCGGCTTGATGCTTAAAGGTTCCGGGCGCGAAAAAACCCATTTTGTCATTGATTCCAAGGAATCCGTCAGTTCGGAAATCATGATTGATGGTTCGGTCAGGCCGCCGGGGAATAAAATACAAGTGTCAGACACTGTGCGTCGGGGCGATCAAAACATCACCGTTTCAACGGGAGATGCCGCGAAGATTCCGGTTGGAAGTTATCTGCGGGTCAACGGGGTCATCCCCATACCCAAAGACGGCGATAATCCGGACGGGATTTTCCGGAAAACGGCGCAAATTGTCCGGGTCACGCACAAAGAGGGGGCAAAAGTATTTTTAGACATGAAATTAGGGATGGATATGCCCAATGCCCAAGTAAGTGTTTTAGAATTGGGAGAAGAGTGTGGCGTTGAAGGCATCCATATTGCCCGGCTGCGGATTGCCCCGATCAACACGAGGAATTTGAGCATTCACAATGTTGGCAAAGGATTTGTTCGCGACTGCGAAGTCACCGGTTCAATCACCGGCGGCATTTTCATTTCGTCCTGCCGTGATTTTATCGTCACGCGAAACCTGGTTCATGAACTGTTTGTGCCCATGGTCAAAGGGGTGAACAACTACCATGCCGGTTCCCATGGCGATGGCATTCTGGTCGGCGGATTTTCGACGGCCGTTCATGTCACCAACAACCGGCTATGGAATCTCCGCCATCACATCATATTAATTGAAGCCAACCATTGCGTGGTGAGCTACAACCAAAACGAGCCCGCCTTCCACGCCTATGGAGACCTGGCCCAACACAACGGCCACTGCGGACATAACAATCTATTTGAAGGAAACACCGGCTCCGACATGGCCACCGACAATTACAGGAAATCTTACATGCCAACAACCTACATCACCTATTTCCGGAACCACGCGGCTTTGGAAATCGGCAGTTTAAGATCCTACAGCTCCTATTATGCGATCATAGGGAATGAGATTGAGGGAAAACAGGGGGTCGTAAATGCCGGCATCTCCAACGCCCCATTTTATGTGGGCGCCAACCTGATCGAAAACAAGCTACAGATGGGACAAGTGTCACAAACCGCGCATATCCCCCCTTCGCTAGTCTATTCAGAGAAACCAGAACATGTGGCAAAGTGGCCGCTATACGGGCCTTAGCGGTTTTAAGCCGGAACCATGCAGTTGAAAACGAGCTTAGCCACAGATGAACACAGATGAACACAGATGGACACAGATTTTTATTTATCCCGATCCAATTGACCTGGACCCTACAGGCCCAGCTTCAACAAAACACAAACCCCGACGGCGGCGGGCTCATTCCTCGTCAAACTTGCGCTGAACGAGCGCCTCGAGTTCCAAGATGGCGGCGGCGGCATCGACGCCTTTGACGTGCAGCGTCACTTTGCTGCCGGGGCCGGCGGCGAGCATCATCAAGCCCATGATGCTCTTGCCGTTGATTTTTTCGCCGTCTTTTTCCACGAAAATGTCGCTACCGAAGCGGTTGGCAATTTTGACAAACATGGCCGCCGGCCGGGCGTGAATGCCCGACTTGTTTATGATAGTAAGCTCCTTGGTGAGGAACCCGGCGTCATCGGCTTTTTTGGCGCTCATGCTTTGGTTTATCGGAGCTTAATCGGCGAAACGGGTTTCGCCAACGGGAATTTTACTTTTCCGGCACCGGCGGGGCGGCGGCCGGGGTTTCCGCCATCTGGGCAATCAGGCGTTTGTTCAACTCCTCGGCGGCATTGTAACCGGATTTGCGGAGCTTCGTCTGAAACGCGGCGACTTCGATGAGCCGCGCAATATCGCGGCCGGGCCGCACGGGAATCGTGACATGGGGAATATCCACGCCCAGCACCTTGACGAATTCCTGCTCCATGCCCAACCGGTCCACGTCGGTCACCTCGTTCCAGGATTTGAGCGAGACAATGAGATCGAGCTTTTTCCGCTTGCGAATGGCTTTGACGCCGAACATCTGCGCCACGTTGATAATGCCAATGCCGCGCACTTCCATATGGTCGCGCGTCAGCTCCGCGCTGGTGCAGAGCACATCTTTTCCATCCATGAGGGACACCTTGACGACATCATCCGCCACGAGGCTATAGCCGCGCTCAATGAGCGCGAGCACGGCCTCACTTTTGCCGATGCCGCTTTCGCCGCGGACGATGGCCCCGACGCCGAGAATGTCCACCATGCTGCCCAGCTCCGAACCGCGCGGGGCAAACATGGCTTCCAGCGCCAGCGTGGCGAGGTTGATGAATTTCATCGTCACCAGCGGCGACTGAAAAATCGGCACGCCCGCCTGCTCGGCGGCGGCAAGAAATTCCCGGTCCGGCTTCAGCCCGCGGCTGAAAACCACGCACGGAATTTTGTAGGCAAACAGATAGGCATACCGCGCAATGCGCTCCTCGCGCCGCAGCGACCGCAGATAATAAACCTCCGCGTGGCCCATCACCTGGATGCGCTTGTAGGCGAAGTAGCGCGTGAAGCCGCTCAAGGCGAGGCCGGGGCGGTTGACGGTGGGCTCACGGATGATGCGCTCCAAATTGGCCTCGCCGGCAATGGGTTTTAT
Source organism: uncultured Verrucomicrobia subdivision 3 bacterium (assembly GCA_903922735.1). Taxonomy (GTDB): domain Bacteria; phylum Verrucomicrobiota; class Verrucomicrobiia; order Limisphaerales; family UBA11358; genus UBA11358. The sequence continues at coordinate 27,616 of CAIXUZ010000057.1, read as the reverse complement.
CGACAACGCCGAGGCGTGTTCCTGGAAAAACTGCCGGACCGTAACGGTTTGGTGTTCCATGGGAAGTTTAAGTTTTTAGTTTTGAATTTTAAGTTGAATCGTCAGAGGCAGCTTAACTAAAAACTACAGGTTAAACTCCGGCCCGAGATAGATTTCCCGCGCCTTCGGGTCATTCGCCAAAAACTCCGCGCTGCCCGCCACCAGCACCTGCCCCTTGTGGATGATATAGCCGCGGTCAATCAGCTTGAGCGTCTCGCGAACATTGTGATCGGTGATCAAAATACCCAAGCCGCGCTCCTTCAGCCGGCGCACAATTTTCTGCACCTCGTAAACCGCAATCGGATCAATGCCGCTGAACGGCTCGTCCAACAATAGCAGTTTCGGACTCGTCACCAGCGCACGGGTGATCTCCAGCCGCCGCTTCTCACCGCCGCTCAATTGATACGCCTTGCTTTTGCGGATGGGCGTCAAATCCAGTTCCTCCAGCAGATATTTCAGCCGCAGGGCCTGCTCGTCGCGCGTGAGTTTGCACGTCTCCAAAATTGCCAAAATGTTTTCTTCAACCGTCAGCTTGCGGAAAACCGAAGGCTCCTGCGTGAGATAGCCGATGCCCAACCGCGCCCGCAGGTGCATCGGCAGGCCGGTGATGGGGTGATTTTGAAACGTGACGGAACCGGCATCCGGTTTCACCACGCCGACCACCATATTGAACGTCGTCGTCTTGCCCGCGCCATTCGGGCCGAGCAGACCGACAATTTCGCCGGCACCCACGCTGACCGACACGCCATTGACCACGCGGCGGCCGCGATATTCCTTCGCCAGATTTTGCGTGACGAGCAGCAATCCGTTTTCCAGGGCGGCCGTTTCCATATTAAAAAAGTTTCAGCGGCGGCGCGTTGGTGGAGCCTTCGACGGCAGGCTTGGATTTCATGTGCGGGTTGGTCGCCGTCATCCGATTATTGCCACGGTCCCAATTAATGGGGTCGCCGGTCAAGGTGCCCTGGGAATTTTCCACCTGCGGATTACCCGTCAACGTCACCGTCTCATTGGTCACCCCATTCGACACCAGATAGCGATAGTCCGCGAGATCCGCAACCGCATGCGTCATCTGCCCCTGCTGGTCGGCAAAATCAATCACCACATTCGTCTGCGCCACGATGTGGTTCACCCGCTCACCGGACGGCGGAAGATAAACCACCAACTGCTCGCATTTCAATTTCATCTGCGGATCCACCACCACCACATGACCACGATAAACCGCCTGCCGCGCGCTCGCGCTCAAGTCAAAGTCCGCCGTGTCGGAATTGATTTCCGTCGGCGCAGGCGGCGATTTGGTGGCCGCGCCCTTCACCGCATTGGTTTGCGCCTGAACCGCGCCGCACAGGGCGATGGACAAAAGTAAAAGCAGCGTTTTCATAAACCAAAATTCATTTCGTCAGCTCAATGACCGTCCGCACCCGGTTGGAAATAGTGAGCAACGAATCATTCTGCCGCCACAAAAATCCTTCGCCCTCGACCCGGAATTTGCCGTCCCCCGACTGCAATTCCAGATGCCCGGCCGAACGCGCCACACCGTCCAACGGCGCATAGGAGCATTGCGGCGCCCGCACCACCATTTCCAGCCGGCCGCCGGGATTGAACATTTCCACTTTCAATTTTTTAACGTCCAGCAATCCACCCGGCAACGGCGCCGCCTGGGCGCCCGTCAGCCGGACTTTCACCTGCTGCTCATAGGGCGCATCAAAGTACGCATCCGAGGTAAAATCCGTCGCCCCCCCGATGGGCAGCGATTGCATCTGCCCATGCCCGGCGGCGATGAAGAAAAACACCGCCCCCGCCGCCAGAATTTGTTTTGCGGCAAGCCGGCTCATGCGGAATAAGCTTTCACGAAGGGTTGCCATTTTTCCTGCGCCCGCAAAATCAGTTCGATCGCCTCGCGCACCGCGCCCCGGCCACCGACCGCTTTCGTCACCAGATGCGCCGCCGCCTTCGCCTCAGGCACGGCGTCGCCCACGGCCACCGCCAGGCCGGCGCGCGTCAGCGGTCCGAGGTCAATGATATCATCTCCGACAAAACAAACGTCGCTCCAGTTCAACTTTTCCTGCAGCAACAGGTTTTCAATGGCGCCAGTCTTGCTGACTTGGTCGCCCTGCTGCACGAGAAAATCAACCTTCAATTCCTCCGCCCGCAGTTTGGTGGCCAGCGAGGGACGCGCGGAAACCCAGCCCACTTGCAAGCCCGCGCGCCGCGCCAGCACAAGGCCGAGGCCGTCGCGGATGTTGAAGCGCTTGAACTCGCGCTCGCCGCCGATGAAGATCGAGCCGTCGGTCAACACACCGTCCACGTCGCACAAAAACAATTTGATGCGTTTCAGGCGCAGGACGAGTGATTTGGAAATTCTTTGAGGCATGAAAACATTCAACATTTAACATTCAACTCCGAACCTCCAAGGAATCTCCACGCCGCAGCCATTGGGCGTTGAATTTTGAATGTTCGAAGTTTTTCATCTCGCCGCCTTGAAAATCTTCAGCAGCGACTTGAGCGTCGTCGCCATTTCCGCAAGCGGAATCATGTTGGGGCCGTCGCTCATGGCTTTGTCCGGCTGCGGATGCGTCTCGATGAACAGTCCGTTCGCGCCAACCGCCAGCGCCGCGCTCGCGAGCACCGGCGCAAACTCGCGCTGGCCGGCCGACTTGTCGCCGCCGCCGCCGGGAAGCTGGACGGAGTGGGTGGCATCGAACACCACCGGAAAGCCGAACGATTTCATGATGGGAATCGAGCGCATGTCGGCCACGAGATTGTTGTAGCCGAACGTCGTGCCGCGCTCGGTCAAAAGGAGTTTTAAGTTTTTAGTTTTTAGTTTTGAGTTGCGCGAACTTGAAGCTTGAAACTTTTCCTTCCAAAACTTCTCCGCCTTTTCCGCGACGCGCCCCATTTCCGCCGGCGAGAGGAACTGGCCCTTCTTGAGGTTCACGATCCTGCCGGTCGCCACGGCGGCCTCGATCAAATCCGTCTGGCGGCAGAGGAACGCCGGAATTTGCAGGATATCCACCACTTCGCCAGCCAGCTTAGCCTGTTCTTCCGTATGAATATCCGTCAGCACGGGCACGCCGAATTCCGCGCGGATGGCGGCGAGCGTCTTGAGGCCGGCAGCTATGCCCGGCCCGCGAAACGCCTTGCCGGACGTGCGGTTGGCCTTGTCAAAACTGGCCTTGAAAACGAAATAGATGCCGAGCTGCCGGCAGGTCTGGACGAGCGAGGCGGCGACGGTGCGGCACAGTTTTTCATTTTCAATCACGCACGGCCCGGCAATGAGGAAAAGCCGGTCCGGCGAATTGAGATGTTTCCAGATGGTGGCGGAATCAGGCACGCGGAAGTATTAGCAGCGCCGCGCAGGAAAGTAAATCACGGTGACACATCGGCGGCAGCAGCGTTGGGCGGCAGTCCACGAAGCTGGCAAATGATATTCCTTGATGAAGATTCACCAGTCCGCTTTCATAAACTCATGATTCACACCGCAGCTATTCAACCCAACCGCGCACAACGCCGGGCAGGCGCGGCGGCCTAATACCTGTTCAGCGCAACCACATGCGAATTAACCGACCAATATATCGAAGTTTACCTGCTTGCCGCGGTCGTTCGGATGGCGAAATTGACGAATTGGCCAAGCAAGTTTACAGGAGAGCTCCACGACTCATCATCTATCCACTACTTGCATTGATCGTTTGCTTTCCGACTGCGATGTGGCTTCCGAGACCTCTTGCTGAGTGGGTCGGCATAGATTTTAGCCGGTCGCTTTTGATTTGCGGTGTTCTCTTCGGTGCGCCGATGCTGATTTATGAGCGCTGGTTACATCGGCCCGCCGTAAATCAAGAGATGGAAAAGTTAATCGCCGAACAGTTGTCGGACTCGCGTGTTACCAGCTAATTTATTTTATGAAACGAATACTGCTCGTCACATGCTTATCACTGGCCGGGTTGTCGGCCTTCGCCGTCGAAATGCCCAATCCCATCGTGCCCGATGCGGGTGACACCCAAGCACCCCGCCGCACGCTGGGGCGCGTATTCCAGAAACTCAAGGCCGGCGAGGACGTCGGCATCGCCTACTTCGGCGGCAGCATCACCGCCGCGCCGGGCTGGCGGGTCAAGACCTTCAAATGGTTCAAAGACACGTTCCCCAAGGCGACCGTGCGCGAAATCAACGCCGCGATCGGCGGCACCGGCAGCGATCTCGGGGTTTTCCGCTGCGGCGCGGAGGTGATCGCCCAGCGGCCAGACCTGGTGTTCGTGGAGTTCAACATCAACGACGGCAGCCCGACCAACGATTTCCGCAAGGCGACGATGGAAGGCATCGTGCGCCAGCTCTGGTCGTCGCCGACCAAGCCGGAAATCGTGTTTGTCTACACCACGAGCCGCGACCTCAACTGCAAGCGCGTCAGCCATCCGGCGGTGGCGAAATACTACAACATTCCCGACATTGACTTGCAACCGCCGCTGGTCGCCGCGCTCAACCGATCCGACCTGCCCAAGCCGACAGAAGCGCAACTGAAAAATCCAAAGCTAAACTGGAAAGCCCCCGGCCAGGTGTTCATCAGCGACTCGGTGCATCCAAACGAGATGGGCCACACAATCTACACCGACACCATCGTGGCGTATCTCAAGACGCAGGTGAACGTCAAGCCGTCGCCGTCGCCGACCTTGCCCCCGCCGCTGGTGACCGACGAGTTCGCCACGGGACGGCTCGTGCCGCCGGGCAAGGCGAAACTTGCCGGCGATTGGGAAGTGCTGCCCCGCGACGAGAAGAACGCCCTGCTGAAACGCTATGCGGACGGCACGATCAACGCGCGGAAGGCGGGCGATTCGCTGGAGTTTGAGTTTGAAGGCACGGCCATCGGCCTGTTCGAGAATGTCCAGAAGGACGGCGGCAAGTTTGATTGGACCATTGACGACGGGAAAGACCAGCCAGCCAACAACAATTACGGCGGCCCGAAAGGCAGCAAGCACGGCAAGGCGGACACCGCGCTGGGGCCATATTTTGCCCGCAACCACTACACCCTGCTCGCATGCGGCCTCGCGCCGGGCAAACACACACTGAAGATCAAAGTGCTGGAGGAACACGACAAAACCAGCACCGGCAACCGCCTGCTCATCGGCTACTTCATGGTGGCAGGGGCAAAGTAGCGGAAAACGAAAACGCCCCGCAGTTTCCCGCAGGGCGGCGGGATAACGTCATTCTTCAGATCACCGTTCCGTGCGGAATCACCGCATCCTTCGGGATGATGATAATGCCGTCGCGGATGAAATATTTTTCATGGTCGGCATTCTCCGGCTTGCCGCCGGGCGAGATCGTCACGTTGTTCCCGATGCGGGCATTTTTATCAATGATGGCATTATCGATTTTGCAATGCGCGCCGAGGCCGACCCGGGGAACGCCCTCGCGCTCGTGCCGTTCCACAGATTCCTGCGATTCGTAATAATCGCTGCCGAGAATGACCACGCGATTGAGTTCCGTGCCGTCGCCGATGATGGTGCGCAGGCCGACAATGGTGTTGCTGATGCGCGCGCGGTTGATGATGCAGCCGTCGGAGATGACGGCGTGGTCAATCTGCGCGCCGTTGATCTTGGAACCCGGCAGGTAGCGCGGACGGGAGAAAATCGGCGCGCTCATGTCGAAAAAATTGAAGCGGGGAAGCTCGCTGACCAAATCGAGGTTCGCCTCGAAGAAATTGCGGATGGTTCCGATGTCCTCCCAATAGCCCTGATAGACGTAGGAGAAGACGCGGTGGGTGTTGATGGCGTGCGGGATAATGTGCTTGCCGAAATCGGAAAGCGGGTTGTCCAGCAAATCGGCGATGACCTGGCGATTGAAAACGTAAATGCCCATCGAGGCGAGGTAGGATTCGCGGCCGCCGGGAATGGCGAGCTGGGCATTCATTTCGGGTGAAATCTTGAGGGAATCGAGGACGGCGGGATCCTTGGGTTTTTCGACGAAACGCGTGATGCGCTTCTGGTCGTCAATCTGCATGATACCCAATGCGCCCGCCTCCCCACGCGCCACCGGCAGCGTGGCGATGGTGATGTCGGCGCCGGTTTCCCGATGCTGCTCGACCACTTCCTGAAAATCCATCCGATACAACTGGTCGCCGCTCAGGATGAGCAGGTAGTCGAAATCATGGTTCATGAAGTGGACCAGATTTTTCCGCACTGCGTCCGCCGTGCCTTCATACCAGGAGGTGTTGTTGAACGTCTGCTGCGCCGCGAGTATCTCCACGAAGCCGGAGGAAAACTGGTCGAACTTGTAAGTGCGGGAAATGTGGCTGTGCAGCGAGGTGGAATTGAACTGGGTCAGAATGTAGATGCGGCGGAAGCGCGAATTGATGCAGTTGGAGATCGGAATGTCCACGATGCGATATTTGCCCGCAAGCGGCACCGCCGGCTTGGCGCGATCTTTCGTGAGCGGGAACAGGCGCGAGCCCTGACCGCCCCCCATGATGACACAGAGCACTTTGCTAAGATTGAGAGATTGGCGGCCAGTTTGTGACATAAAATAATTACCTGATTGAGGTTGGAAAAAGATTAACCCTGAAGCGCGGGGCGACGCAAGCCACAGTTCCGCCTTGGTAAAATTATTTTCCGGCTCACCCCTCCAAAATCGCCGTGGCCGCCGCGTAATGTTCCGTATGGCTCAAGCTGACATGCACCCGCTGCGCCCCGCGCGCCACCAATAATGCCGCGCCCTTGCCGTGCAAAACCACGAACGGTTCGCCGGATTCCTGCCGGCGAATTTCCATATCCTGCCAGCCCAACTGGGCGCCAATACCGGTACCGAACGCCTTGGAAACGGCCTCTTTCGCCGCGAACCGCACCGCGAGGAACGGCGCGGGATTTTTGTGCGACAGGCAATAGGCGATTTCATCCGCCACCAATACGCGGTTCACAAACCGCGCGCCAAATTTTTCATAGGACGAGGCGATGCGCGCCACCTCGATGATGTCGATGCCGGTGCCGAGAATCATGCGGGGTAATTTTTCATCACTGCCAGCATTTCGCGCACCGCGTTTCCCATCCCGACCAACACCGCGCGGCTGACGAGGCTATGGCCAATGTTCAACTCCACCAGATGCGGCACGGCAAAGAGCGCCGGCAGGTTTTCGCAGTTCAGTCCGTGGCCGGCATTCACCTGCAAGCCCAGCGCGTGCGCCTGTTTCGCGCCGGCAATGAGACGCTGTAATTCTATTTCCGCTTGCCGCTTGCCGCTTGCCGCCGGGTAAAAATCCTCCGCAAATTTACCCGTATGCAATTCAATGAACTGCGCGCCGACCCGCGCGCTTGCGTCAATCTGCGCCGGGTCCGGCGCGACAAACAAACTCACCTCAATACCGGCGTCGTTCATTTTCCGGCAGGTCCCGGTCAAAGCTTTCTCGGCGGCGACCACATCCAGTCCGCCTTCGGTCGTCACTTCGAGCCGCCGCTCCGGCACAAGACAGACGATTTCAGGTTTCAATTTCAGCGCGATGGAAACGATTTCGGGCGCGTTCGCCATTTCCAGATTCAACCGCGTTTTGATCTGCTCGCGCAACCGCTGGATATCGCGATCCTGAATATGCCGCCGGTCTTCGCGCAAATGCGCCGTGATGCCATGGGCGCCCGCCGCTTCGGCCGCCAGCGCCGCCGCGACGGGACACGGTTCGCCGTGGCCGAGGCCGCGGTAGCGCGCCTCGCGAATCGTGGCGACGTGGTCAATGTTGACGCCGAGTTTGAGCATGAAATTATTTAGCTGGCAGCGGCGACGGCGACGGCGCGGGATGCGGACGCCTCAGATTTTTCGGGCGCGGCGGCAGTTGCAAATCAAAGCCGGGGAAATTGGGCGCCTCCAGCCAGTTGCCCAGCACGAGCAGTTCCATCGCCGTAAAAACACCGGATGACTTGCGCGTGAAGGTCATTTCCGCCGGTCCGCTCTGGGAAATCTCGGTGACGGTGTTTCCCAGCCCGGGCGCGATTTTTTGAATCCATTTCTGCGAGGCGGTTTCGCCGCCCAGTTGCCGATGCGAGGTCATCAGCAACCCGAGCTGGCTCAAGTTCAACGCCTGCGGCAGACGCTCGGCGGTGATTTCCCAGTGATAAAGCACCAGATGGTTTTGGGCCAGCCTTTGAGACAACTCCACCGGCAGCGGCTTGCCGCGCGGCGGGTTAGGAAAGGCGCCGGCAAACAGAAACTGGCCGGCCGGCTCGCGAACCGACTTGAGATAAGGCGCGACAAAAGGCACGCCCGTCAAGGAGAGGGTGTTATTCGTTTTTTCCAGAGTGAGCGGCATCATGGCCTTTCCCGCCGCCTTTTGCCGATCCAACGCCGCCTGCAAATTAGCATAAGCCTGCGCCAATCCGTTCACCGCATCCGCCACCGGCGCGGCGGCGAAGGTCTGATACGGAATCTGCGGCAGCGCCCAGACAAACGCCTGATTGGGCGCGGGCAGGATTTTATAAGGCAGCGCCCACGATTGCGCCTGAAGCCAGGCCGCAAACCCGCGCACGGCGGTAAAACTGACGAACGGCGGATGCACGGTGTTCGTCGGCACCTGCCACGGATCCAGATTCAATGAAAGATTTTCGGGAAAGAAAAATTTTCCATTGATCCGCAGGTTATCGTCCGGCGCGTTGATGGTGAACTGCGTTTCCGGCAGGCCGAGCTCCTTCAGTTTGGGATGCCACTGAGCGAGGCGCGGCCAGTTCACATCCACCGACAGCCAGGCGGAGTCGGTGGCGGAAATTTTTCGCACCAGCCCGTCCACCAGTTTGCCCGCGCCCGTGCCGGATTCAAAAAAAAGCCAGCCATCGGCATTTTTGAAACTGGCCGCCGGGAAAAAAAGTTTAAGATTTGCCTGCCAGAGTTGCGCCCGGTCGCCGCCGAGTCTGATGGCGACAGCCACTTCCGGCTTATTATTCAATCCCACCCGCGCTTCCAGAAACCACTCGGCGGTTTGCAAATCATCCAGCAGCGGCCGCAGTTTGGCCATGCCTGACGGAACCGTCACGCCGACATTGGTTTGCAGCCAGCCGGACAGCCAGGCCGACACTTTATCCGCCGTCTGCGCCCGCAACGCCACCGCCTCGGCGGAACAGAATTCGTTGGTGAACGCGGTGGAATTCTTCTCGGCGGAAATTTTCTGCACACCGGCAAAATGGATTTGCGCCATCAAGTCCGGCTGCGGCAGCGCCGCACGAACTCCGCCCAGCGGCAGCGCCAGCAGCAAACTGATAAAAAGCTTTTTCATCGGGTGCATTTCTGTGCCAAATCCTTTGCGACTTGGCAATGGCAAAGGCACAGCGTCACCACCGGGGTTGGTCAAATTCGGATTGCCGCGCCGCCGGAATCCCGCTTTCATCAGGCGTGCCCAAGCTCAAGACATTTTTAAAATACTGGCTCCCAGCGGCGCTGTGGATGATTTTAATTTTTTCCGCCTCCGGGGACGGGCAATCCTACCAGCATTCATCCAGAATATTTGTCCCCCTGCTGCATTGGCTTTTCCCCGGAATGTCGCAGGTATTCATCGACAACATGCACCACCTCCTCCGCAAGTGCGCCCACCTGAGCGAATATGCCGTGCTGGCCCTGCTCCTCTGGCGCGCGATCCGGCAGCCGCAAAAAAGCGATCCGCGCCCGTGGCTCTGGCCGGAGGCCGGTCTGGCACTGGCCATGGTCTTTCTTTACTCCGCCAGCGACGAATTGCATCAGGTTTTCGTGCCGTCTCGCACCGGATTGGTCTCGGACGTATTCATAGACACCACCGGCGGCGCGGCGGGACTGCTGCTGCTGTGGCTATTCGGCAAGGTTTTCAAACGCTGGTAGAATGAACCACCCACTAGTCAGCGTCGTTCTCGCCTACGCCGCCGGCTTGCTGCTGGGACAATTCTGCCATCCACCGCTGGTCGCACTGTTCGCCACCTCATACTTCGTTTTCATCCTCACTCTCATCGTCAAAAACTTCCGCCAGCCACTGCTTTGGCTGCTATTCGCGCTCGCCGGCTGGACCAATTTCACGGCCCGCACCGCGGTCATCTCGCCGCATGATTTGCGGACGGTCATCGGCAGTGAAACCGCGCTCGTCACCGTGCGCGGCGAACTGGCCGAGACACCGCGCCTGAAAATCACCGTCCGCGACGAGGAGGAACTCTGGCGCCACGTCGCCCGCGTCCGCATTGCCGAAATCAGACGCGACGAAAACTTTGCCCCGGCCACCGGCGAAATCCTCGTCGTCACGCCCGGCGTTCCGGACACCGTTTTTTTTGCCGGCCAGCCGGTGGAAATCAGCGGTGTGCTCGCGCGCCCGCCGCCGCCGCTGGCCGAAGGACTTTTTGATTTCCGCACTTATCTCGAGACGCGCGGCATATATTACCAGCTCAAAACCGAGTCCACCAACGACTGGCATTTGCGGGAACCGCACGCGGTCAAACCGCCGCTCACCGATCGTTTTCTGAACTGGTCGAAAGGCACGCTCGCGCTCGGTCTGCCGGTGGAAGACGAGCCGCTGCGGTTGCTCTGGGCCATGACGCTCGGCTGGCGCACGGCATTCACCGGCGACATCGGCGAACCTTTTCTACGCGCCGGCACCATGCACATGTTTGCAATTGACGGACTGAGAATCGCCCTGCTCTCCGGGATGATCGTGACGATGCTCCGCGGGCTGCGGCTAGCGCGGGCGTGGTGCGGTGCGATTACGATTCCGACCATCTGGTTTTACACCGCCGCGACCGGCTGGGAATCCTCCGCCATCCGCGCGTCAATTATGATGTCCATCGTCCTGGGCGGCTGGGCGCTGAAACGTCCGAGCGACCTGCTGAATTCCCTCGCCGCCGCCGCGCTCATCATTCTCGCGTGGGATCCGCGACAGCTTTTCGAGGCGAGCTTTCAACTTTCCTTTTTCGTCGTCCTCATCATTGCGCTCATGCTGCCGCCGCTGAATGAAGGCTTCGACCGGCTGCTGAAACACGATCCGCTGCTGCCGGACGGACGGCTGCCGGCGTGGCGGAAAACGCTGGTATGGTTTTTGCGAAAATTCGCACGCTTCTGCGGACTGTCACTGGCGGCGTGGGTCGGCTCGCTGCCGCTTTCGGCCAAATATTTCCACCTGTTCAGCCCCGTTTCCACGCCGGCGAACATCCTCGCCGTGCCGCTCGGCACTTTTGCGCTTATGGCCAACCTCGGCGCGCTGGTCTGCGGCCACTGGCTGCCGTGGGTGACCGAACTGTTTAATCACGCCGCGTGGTTTTTCATGGCGGCGATGACCTGGGTCAGCGTGGAATCCGCGAAGATTCCCGGCGCCTTCTTTTACGTTCCCGAACCGTCACTGGCAATGATCGGGCTGTATTACACGGTAGCCATCGGCCTTTTCAGCGGCTGGTTCAAGACGCCGCGACGGATTATTTCCGGCAGCGCAATGCTCCTGATCATCGGCGTCATTTATCTCTGGCAATGGCAGTCGTCGCGCGGCGAAACCCGTTTGACGGTGCTGCCGATGAACGGCGGCCACGCGGTTTTTGTGGACGCGGACGGACGGCAAAACGACTGGCTCATTAACTGCGGCAACGAAAACGCCGTCAATATTACGCTCAAAAACTTCCTTCGCGCGCAGGGGGTGAACAAAATTCCCCGCCTGGTTTTGACCGAAGGCGATTTGAAAAATGTCGGCGGCGCACAGATGCTCGGCGGACTATTCGACATCGGCGAACTCTGGACGAGCGGCGTGAAATTCCGCTCCGCCGCCTACCGCGCGGCCGTCGCGGCGCTGGCGAAGACCCCATCGCGCCACAAAATCGTGAATTCCGGCGATATGGCCGGCGCCTGGCAGGTATTGTATCCCGATGCGACCACCAAAAGTTCCAAGGCGGATGACAGTCCGCTGGTGCTGCTCGGAACTTTTCGCGGCACAAGAGTATTGCTGCTTTCCGACTTGAGCCGCGCGGGCCAAAGCAGACTGCTGGCGCACACGAATGATTTGCGCGCCGACATCGTCGTCGCCGGATTGCCGGATGGCAGCGAGCCGCTGTGCGACGCGCTGATCGGCGCGATTCAACCGAAGATCATCGTGATCGCCGACTCGGAGTTTCCCGCCGTGCGCCGCGCCAACCGGGCGCTGAAGGAGCGACTGGAACAGACGGCGCTGCCTGTGATCTATACGCGCAACGCCGGAGCGGTGAAAATCATTGCGGACAAATGCGGCTGGAAGCTGGCGACGATGGATGGACAACATTTTGGCAGCACGAGTGAAACTTCACACCGCACCAGCCGGATGCAGCCGCAGAGGATTACTGCAACTTCACCCGACCCAGAGTGACGTATCGCGGCATACCGCTGATGGACAAGGCAACGCGGCTGTCTTTGATTTCGATTGCGCCGGCCTGGCCACCGCCGTCCACCACGGAAATCTCCTTCGCGGCCGCCGCCGGAAGCGGAAGGGTGATGGCATGCGGTGCTCCCAGCGTCCACGCCGCAAGCTTGGTTCCGCCAACGGCGTTCGTCAGCACGAGCACAAAATCGTTGGTGCCTCCGGCTGGCAGCCGGTTGCGAATGGCGAAGCCAGCCAGTTCGCGAGTCAACGTTTTGATGGCAAAATAGGCCGGCTTGGGCGTGAGGTTTGGGCTGACCGTGCCAAAATTATGCTCTTTTTCGTTCGGGTCGATGCCGTCGTTTTTCCAGTCATACCAAATTGAAATCGGCACGCCGCACATCAGGTTCGCGAGCTGCTGGCGCACTATAAAGCAGGCCTGGGTTTCCAACGACACACCTTTGACATGGGTCGCATATCCCCATTCGCCACTGATGATCGCAACAGGCTCGCGCCGCGTCGTCGGCGTGTATCTGGCAATGAGCTCACCCAGTTTTTGATAATCTTTTTCCACAGTTTCCGGCGGCTGTTTTGCCGTACGATAAGGATGCACGCTAACCCCATCCAAATATTCCAGCGCCCCGGCTTTGAAGAAACTCTCGAGGAACGGCCACGGAAATTCCGACGCGGCCGGTGCGAAAATGGTCGCCTGCGGATTGGCGGCGCGAATGGCTTTCATCGTCGGGAGAGCCAGCGCAGTGTATTGGTTCACATCCGGGGCCGGCTTCCAAAAGGAAATGTTCGGCTCGTTCCATATTTCCCATACTACATGGCGACCTTGAAAATGTTTCGCCGCCGCCGCCGCCCAGCGCGCAAAGGCGGCGATGCTCTCCGGATGCTGCGGCGACGCCACGCCTTTCTTTTCCTGCCCGGAAATCGGATCTTTGGCGACGACCGCTGCCTCGTAGAGCGGATGGGAGTAATCGAGGATGTAATAGGCGCGCAAGCCGCGCCGCTCCAGATTTTTGGTCAATTCATCGTAAACCGACCAGTCATAGATCCCCGGCTTCGGCTCCGTTGCATTCCAGCTAAAATCCATGCGGATGAACTTAAAGCCGGCCGCCGCAATCATGTCCAGATCGCGCTCACGACCACGCGTGAAGTGGATATTCACGCCCACACCGGCGGGCAACATCAGCGTGGGAAGTTCAGCCGCAGCGCCCGCGACAGCGGAGAAAAACAGGCCGACCAGCAATAAAGCGTTTTTCATCTTGGCGATTATGGGAACAGGGTTCAGCCCAGTTTTTTTAAAGGTTTTTCAAGTCGCACCGACACATACCGCGCCTGCGGAATGATGAACTTCTTCACTTCGACCGAGACGCTGTGCGGCTTGAAATCAGAAGAAATCATTTCGGCGATGTCGGCGGCAAGCTTCTCAATCAACTTCCACTCCCGGCCCTCGCCGAAATTCAACAAGCGCTGCGTGACGGCGAAATAATCAATCGTGTCGGCAATCGCATCCGTCCTGGCGGCGGCGGAGAAGTCCGTTTCCATTTCCACTGACAGCAGCAGGCGCTGCGGCTGAGCGCGCTCCGCGTCCGGCACGCCGACGCGATAAGACACTTCGAGGTCAACAATGGAGATATGCGGCATTTACGATTTTCGATCTTCGATTTTCGATTTCAAAACGGCCTCGATCAAAATCTTGGTGGGTTTGTTTAGCTTGAGCTTTTTCACCGCCGGCAGCGGCAGCCAGCGGAATTCAAAACCCTCGTCGTTCAAAATCACCTTCAACTTTTTGCCGGCGGCGCGGCAGACATAGTTCAGCAGCACAAAATGCGCGTCGCGGTAAAACTCCTTCGAGCTGATGCAATCCTGCACGAGGACGAACTTGATGCCGGTCACGGCGAGATTAGTCTCCTCCTTGATTTCGCGGCGCAGCGCGGCCAGCGCGGTTTCGCCGCGCTTGATTTTGCCGCCGGGAATCCCCCATTTGCCCGACCACTTGTGCGTGCGGATCATCAGCGCCTCATTCTTGGCATTGAAAATCAGCGCACCAACGGTGGCGAGCGGCGGCTCGGCAGAGTCTTCCGCCGACACCGGCTGGAGATGAAAATTATTTTTCTCCAGAATGCGGCGGAGCTCCGAAAGGTGCTCGACAATCAAATCCGGCCTGGCCGCGCGCAACTGATCCAGCGTATTGTAGCCGGTCAACACCGCGCACGAATGAATCCCGCCGTGCCGCGCCGTCTCGATGTCATGCTCCATGTCGCCGATGAACAATGTTTCGTCCGGCTGCAGGTTGTTCTCGCGGAGAATCTCGTGGATTTTCTCGCGCTTGTCCCAGACATCGGTGTAGGGCAGGTCGAGAAACGCATCGAAGCCGGTCGTGTCGCATTGGGTCTTGAAATAATCGCCGTGAACCGTGCTCAACAAAAAGGTGCGGATCTTTTTGGCGCGGCAGAACTCCAGAAACTTCCGGGCGTGCGGCAATTCAACGACCGAACCCTGCGCCTGGCTAAATTCCGCGTGAAACCACGCCTCCAATTGATCCATCGGCACATCGGGCGTGTGGCGGTCGTAAAATTTTGTGAACGGCAGGGCGAACTCCGCCCGGAACTTTTCCAGCGTCATCGCCGGTCGGCCCGCCTGCGTGAGGACGAAGTTGGACGCCTTCAAGACCGCCGGCAAATCGTCCACGAGCGTTCCCGACCAGTCGAAAATGATATTGCGAATCACGAAGATGATTTAACCACGAAACACACGAAACACACGAAAACTTTTTAAGCCGATTCCCCGGCACGGACGACTCCAAACTTGCAACCTTCAATCTT
Organism: uncultured Verrucomicrobia subdivision 3 bacterium; assembly: GCA_903922735.1. Taxonomy (GTDB): domain Bacteria; phylum Verrucomicrobiota; class Verrucomicrobiia; order Limisphaerales; family UBA11358; genus UBA11358. The sequence continues at coordinate 12,460 of CAIXUZ010000057.1, read as the reverse complement.
CAACCTGAAACTTTCCGCATGCTCATCGCCTTCAACAAGCCCTATGGCGTGCTCTCGCAATTCACCGGCGACGGCTCGCCCAACCGCCCGCTGGCGGAATTTGGGTTCCCGAAAAATGTCTATCCCATCGGCCGGCTCGACGCAGATTCCGAAGGTCTGCTGCTCTTGAGCGATGAACCGCACTGGAACGAAAAACTCCTCCACCCGCGCCACGCCCACGAACGCGAGTATTGGGCGCAGGTGGAAAAGATTCCCACCCCGGAAAACCTGCAGAAACTGACCAAAGGAATCGTGATCCAAGGCCATAAAACATTGCCCTGCCGCACATGGATTTTAGAACCGCAGCCGATCCTGGCGGACGGCCACCACCTTTCATCGGCTCGCGAGGACGGTCCGAACGGGACTGGCAATTGCCCCACCCTCCATCCGCGCAATCCGCCGATCCGCTTCCGCAAAAGCGTTCCGGACTGCTGGATCGGCTTGGAACTCGTTGAAGGCAAAAACCGGCAGGTGCGGCGCATGACCGCGGCCATCGGGCATCCGACGCTGCGGCTGCTGCGCGTGCGAATCGGCAATTTCTGGCTTGGCACTTTGCCGCCGGGCCAATGGCGGGCGCTTTCAGCGGAAGAGATTCTTTGCGTGGCACCAACGCGGACGGCGGGAAGCTAACGCCCCCTGCCGGCGCAAATGGTTAACGAGGCAAGATAACGCCAAGAATCAAGGATGCTGCATCCGGTAGAACACATTCGGCAGCGACGGGTTAATCGTGATGATCATCCGGTTCGTGTTCGTCGATCCGGGGACCACAAACCAATAGTTCGTCAACGTCACGTCCACCGCATTGGACCGCAACTGCCACCCGATGTAATTCGTCGGCCAACTCAAGGTAAAGGTGTTACTGGTGATCGGCGCGAACGTGATATTTGTCCCCGTCGCCGGATACGTCGGGCTCGTATTCGTCACATGCAATGTCACCGCGTTGCCCGTGGTCAATATGCTCGCCGCCGTGTTCGCTGCCAAACCCGCCCCGCCGACAGTCACGCCGCCGGCAAAGCTGCCGCTGATGCCGCCCGCCAGGTTCGTCAGCAACAGGTAATCGCCCGCCCCCAATGCCGTCAATGATCCCACATTCATCGTATTGCCGTTCAATGTCACCACGTTCGTGATGGTCAGCGGTGATCCCACCAGGTTCGTCATAAAGGCACCCGCACTCAAGGTCACAGAGCCACCGTTGGTGCCATTGCCGCCGAAGCTGGCGCCGCCGGCCACCGTAACCTGATTGGTGGCCCCGGAGGAATTGCCGTTGATGAGCAGCGTGCCCGCGCTCACCGTGACCGGACCCCGGTTGGTGTTCAAACCCGAGATGGCCCAGGTGCCCTGGCCGCTCTTGATGATGTTCATACCCACCGCAGGATTGGTGTTGACGCCCAGAACTCCGCTGAGCACGCCATGGCCCGCACCGGTCAGCGTGAGTCGTGGCAAATTTGAAAGATTCGTAAAGTTCACGCAGGTGACATTGCCGCTGAAGGTTGCCGTGGTGCCCGCCACCGTGTTCTCAAAGGTGGCGCCGTTCGCGCCGGTGTTTTGCGCGCCGTTGAAGGTGATAGCGCGATTGCAGGAACTGCCATTCGTCGCCGCCAGCTGCAGGGTGCAGGTGTTGTTTTGGTTGCCGGTTTGATTGAACACGATGCCGGTTCCCGCTCCCAGAGAACACGCGACCCCGCTGTCGGCAATCGTATCAACAAAGATTTTGCCGTTGCCGATATTAATCGGGCCGGTAAACGGATTGAGGGCGTTGGTAAGATACAACGTGCTGGCCTCGACGTGGGTCAAACCGCCACTGCCAAGGTTGATGACCCCGCTCTCAACAATGGTGCCGTTGCCGCGGAACGTGATGCCAGCGTTGCTGCTGTTCGTAATCCCGCCGGTTAAAATAACCGTCCCGCTGTCGCACCAGAACTGTCCTCCGATGAAGTCGTTGATGATGCGGTCGGAGGTGCAGGTACCGGCGCCATTGTAACGCAGAATGCCGCCGAGGAAATGAATGACGCCATTGGCCGCCGTGGCGGGCGCACCCAGGGCGCTTGCCCCGGCCCCGACGTTGGTGATGCTGCTGAACACATTGGTGCCGCCGGTGAATACCGTCAGCCCCGTATAGGTGCTCAAGCCGTTGTTGGTAAAGGAACCCGCCGTGTTCGTCAACCCGCCGCTGCCGCTAAAGTTACCCGTGATCGTCAAGGCGCCGCCGCCCGTCTTATTCAAGGAGAAGCCCCCTCCATTAATATCCGCTCCAATGATGCAGCTTGCATTTGGCGCAATGTTAAAATTGCCGTTCTCGGCCAGCCGGATAAGCAACCGGCCGGTGCCGCCGCCGCCGTTGGTGCCGATGAGGTTCAGGGTGCCACCGTTGGTCACATACAAAAGGTCATTTGCATTCGCCCCGGAAACCGAATTGCCCCCGCCGCCGCCCAGCGTCAGCGTGTTGGTCGTGGCCCCGGCGGTGTCATTGCGGATCGAGTAGATGCCTCCGTTGGTGATCAAATTGAGCGAGCCCACGGTCAGGTCGCCGATGCTCAGCGTGCGGATGCCCGGGCCGCCAGAGACGTTGAAAACCGCATCATTGGTGACAGCGGGCACCGTGCCCAGACTCCAGTTGGCCGCCGTCAAAAGAGCGGCGGTGGCGGAGGTGCTGGTGAGGATGTCAATGGTGTTGGTAGTATTGGTATTAGATCCCCCAAAGACGGCGATATATTTGGCATAGACATTTGTTGCGACGATTCCGTATCCGGCGTTGATGAGATGGATGTTGTCGGCTCGCAACGAGGTCGGGACGATGTCATTGGTGAAATCGATCCTATCCTGAGTCAAGGCCGGATTGTAGGAATCCACGAGTATCCGGCGGATATCGAGAAATTTGTTGCCATAGGTTGCCGCCAAGTCGGAGTTCAACGTGGTTATCGTATTATAGCCGGATTGACCCTTAAACTCGCTGGCATAATTTCCATTGAGGATGCCCATGACCAGGTAGTTGGTGGTCGTCATATGCGCCACCATGGCGGCGATATCGGCTTTCACCGTGGCAGGCGAGGAATAGTTATTCCGTCCGGACCAGATGATGATGTATTGATCTCCCCAGTGACTGGATTGCAATAGGAATTGATCCTTGATCCAGGTCGAGTTGCTACCGCCCCAACCCTGTTTATAAATCGCCTGACCGCTCAGGGTCTGGAATTGTTCCAGGTAGGACATGCCGGCGGAGGCGCCGGATCCGGCGGTCAGGGAATCCCCCCAGCCACTCACTACCGCGCCGGCGTTCAGCCCGGGAAGCAGGAGGAGCGCTGCAAAAAGAAGCGGTTTTGTTTTCACTTAAATTTTTTCCGGCGTCAGTTTTAGATTGAAAGCAAAGCGTGAAACTCCGCCTCATCCAAAATCTTCACACCAAGTTCCTGTGCCTTAGCGAGCTTGGAGCCAGCCTCCGCACCGGCCAGCACGAAATCCGTTTTTTTGCTCACGCTGCCGGTCACTTTACCGCCGGCGGCTTCAATTTTCGCCGCGGCTTCCTCACGCGTCAGCGTCGGCAGCGTGCCGGTCAGCACAAAGGTCTTGCCCAAGAAAGGAGAAGGGTGAGCCTGGCTTTGATATTCCATGCTTCCGATGGGATGGATTCCCAGCTCTTTAAGCCGCGTTAAAATGCTATGGCCCAAACCTGAGGAAAAGAAATTGATGACGCTTCTCGCAACCACCGGGCCGATCTCTTCCGACAAACCTACGGTAAGCAATCGGTTTTCACGGGTCTTAATTTTGTTCTTGAGGCTGGCACGCTCTTTAGAAGCTGAAGGGGATGTTTCCAAATTCTCCAACTCAGCTTGAAGTCTGGCAATTTCCGCCTCAAAATTACATTTTTGAAGATCCGCACCCGCTTTTAGCGCCGGATTCTTTGAAACAATCTGCTCAACCTCTTTTCGGAGTTCTGCGGACTTTTTGCCTTCGTCGGCAATGAGCTGGAGAAGCTTTGAACCAGCCAACGCGTCAAGGTCTCGATGAAGTTTGGCGAGTTCCGATGCCGTATTCTCGCCGACATCAGAAATTGCCAAGGCAAGAATCCACCGGCTTAGCGGCGCGGACTTGGCGCGCTGGAGGGCTTCGATGACTTTGGTGGCGTTCTTCTCGCCGAAAGTGCGCGGCTCGTCATCCGTGCCGAGATTGAGTTTACCGAGCACTTCCAGTTTCAGGTCGAACAGGTCGAGCGGCTCCTTGACGAAGCCACGCTCGACGAGTTTTTCCGCCACGATGCCGCCTAGCGATTCGATGTCCAGCGCCTTGCGTTGGGCAAAATATTCCACCCGCCGCGTGAGCTGCGCCGGACAGCCCGCGATATTCTGGCAGCGCCACGCGACTTCTTCCTCCAAATCGGTGTCGCGCGAAGGCCGCGAAGGGGACGAAGGTTCAGAAGAGAATAATTCCATTTCTTCTTCGCCAACTTCGCGTTCTTCGCGCGACGACTTCCCGGTTTTGATTTTATCTTTCGCAATCAGTCCTCCGCACGCCGGGCATTTGCCGCCGACGTGCTGGAAGAGATCAAATTCCTTTGCCCCCGGCGGACGTTTGGTTTTCACCACCTCAAAAATTTCGGGGATGACCATGCCGGCCTTGCGGATGACCACGGTGTCGCCGATGCGGATGTCTTTGCGGCGGATCTCGTCTTCGTTGTGCAGCGTGGCACGCGCAATCGTCGAGCCTTGCACAAAGACGGGTTCGAGTTCGGCCACCGGCGTGAGCACGCCGGTGCGGCCGACCTGAACGGTGATGGCTTTGAGAATCGTTTCCGCCGGCGTGATCCACGGCACGGGTTTGTGCACGATAGCGTAGCCCGGGGAACGGCTGCGACCGGGAATCTTCGCCCAATCCGCGAGCGTGTTCACCTTGAGCACGATGCCGTCAATCTCGTAAGGCAACTGGCGGCGTAAATCCTTATCTTCGTCGTAGTGCGCGACAATTTGGTCGCGGTAAACTTGCAGCACTTCCTCGATGCCATCGCACACCCACCACAGCTTTTGCGTGGGCAAACCGAACCGGGCGAGCGCTTCGAGCATTTCAGAATGCGTCTTGAACTCGATGCCTTCACATGCGCCAACGGCATAAAACACGGCGCGAATCGGGCGCTGCGCAACGAGCCTGGGGTCGAGCTGCTTGAGCGTGCCGGCGGTGGCGTTGCGGGCATTGGGAAACGATTTTTCACCCTCGGCGGCGAACCTGGCGTTGAGCGCGTCAAAGTCTTTGATGGCGATGTAAGCCTCGCCGCGCACTTCGAGCAGCGCCGGCGGATTTTTCAAATTCAGTTCCAGCGGAATGCCGCGCACGGTCTTAAGGTTGGCGGTGATGTCATCCCCTTCCGTGCCATCGCCGCGCGTCACGCCCAGCGCCAGCTTGCTGTGCCGGTAGTGGACGCTGATGGACACGCCATCCACCTTCGGCTCGATGATGTATTGGATATTATCGCGGCCAAGATGTTTGCGAATAGTCGCGTCGAAAGAACGCAGTTCAACCAAGGTGTTTTCATCCTGCGCGCGGTTGCGCCGGTCGCGATCCGGCTCCTCATCCTTGGCCGGCAAATCGCTGGCTTGCACCTTGTCGAGCGAGAGCATCGGCAAGCGATGCTTGACGCGGGCGAACTTTTCGCTGGGCGCGCCGCCGACCCGCTGCGTGGGCGATTCCGGCGTGACGAGTTCGGGGAAGTTTTTCTCCAGCTCCTGCAGTTCCTTGAACAGCTGGTCGTATTCGCGGTCGGTGATGAGCTGCCGGCCCTCAACGTAATAGGCGTGGTCGTGCCGGCGGATTTCATCGGCAAGTTGTGCGTGGCGCTTTTGGGCGACGGCGGAATTCACGCGGGAAGTTTATTCGCTGCGACCGCGGTTGGCACTTTTTTTCAGAACCCGATTTGGCAACGGCCACCGGAACCCTTGGCGGGAAATCCGGCCTTGCAATAAAAAGGTTGGCTTGAGCAAAAAAAGTTCAGCGTATCCTGAGGCTCTTTGGTATCAGTTTAGGTTGTAATGCGAGTATCCGAGAACATTTAAATCGAAACCATTTTTATATGACCGCCAAAAAAACCACCAGCGTCCCCCGCCCCAACCGCGCCCTGCCCAGCAAAGGGGTGGAATGGCTGCACAACCCCATCTTCAACAAAGGCACCGCCTTCACCGAGGCCGAACGCGACGCGCTTAACCTGCGCGGGCTGCTGCCGCCGCAGGTCCAGACCATGGACGATCAGGTGAAGCGCGTGATGACCAATTACCGCAACAAGACCAGCGACATCGAACGCTACATCCAACTGGTCGGCTTGCAGGACCGCAACGAGACGCTGTTTTACCGCATCGTGATGGACAATCTGGAAGAAATGATGCCCATCATCTACACCCCGACGGTCGGCAAGGCCTGCCAGGAATTCGGCCATATTTTCCGCCGGTCACGCGGGATGTATGTCTCGATGAAAGACAAGGGCAACATCCAGAAAGTCCTGGAGAACTGGCCCACGCGCGACGTGAAGGTCATCGTGGTCACGGACGGCGAACGCATCCTGGGCCTCGGCGATCTGGGCGTTTCCGGCATGGGCATCCCCATCGGCAAGCTCTCGCTCTACACCGCCTGCGCCGGCATCAACCCGACGCAGTGCCTGCCCATCACCATCGACATGGGCACCAACAACGAAACCTTCCTCAAAGACCCGCTCTACATCGGCCTGCGCGAAAAACGCATCAGCGGCGAGGCCTTTGACGCGGTGATGGAAGAATTCATCACGGCGGTCAAGAAGGTATTCCCCGGCGTGCTGCTCCAGTTTGAAGATTTCGGCAACGGCAACGCGTTCCGCCTGCTCGAAAACTATCGCAACCAGCTCTGCACGTTCAACGACGACATCCAGGGCACCGGCTCCGTGGCGCTGGCGGGCGTGCTTTCGGCCCTGCGCCTGACGGGCGGCAAGATGAGCGATCATCGCGTGCTGATGTCGGGCGCCGGCGAAGCCGGCATGGGCATCGCCGACAACATCTGTGCCGTGCTCATGGAAGAAGGCCTGTCCCTGGCCGAGGCGCGCAAGCGCATCTGGTTCGTGGATTCCAAAGGACTCATCGTCAAAGGACGCACCGATCTGGTGGCCCACAAAAAGCACTACGCACACGATCATGCGCCGTGTGCCGATTTGCTGTCCGCCGTCAAAGCGATCAAGCCCACCATGCTGGTGGGTGTTTCCGGCCAGCCCCGCACCTTCACGGAGGAAATCGTGAAGTTCGTGGGCAGCTACAATGCCCGACCGGTCATCTTCGCGCTGTCCAATCCGACCTCCAAGGCCGAATGCACCGCCGAGGAAGCCTACACCTGGACCGAGGGCCGCGCGGTTTTCGCCAGCGGCAGTCCGTTCGCCCCCGTCACCTACAACGGCAAGACGCACGTCCCCGGCCAGGGCAACAACTCCTACATTTTTCCCGGCGTGGGCCTCGGCGTGGTGGCCACCGGCGCCACGCGCGTCACGGACGCCATGTTTGTCACCGCCGCCAAGGCGCTCGCCGCGCTCCTGCGCGAGGAGGAATTGGCCGAAGGCCGCATCTACCCGTCGCTCAAGCGCATCCATGAGGTTTCGCTCAAGATCGCCGTGGCCGTGGCGGAGGAAGCCTATCAGAGCAAGCTGGCCACCCAGCCGCGTCCGGCGGACCTGCCCGCCTACATCGCGTCGCAGATGTTCAAACCGGAATATCCCAATTACGCCTGAGGCCGGCGTGATAACCGATTGACTTTGACCGTTCACCGACCAAGGCAATTTCCTCGCTATGCAAACGAGGGAATTGCCTTAGTCGTTTATGGCGTTATCCTCACCGCGTGAAAAATACCCGCAACCGGTCTTCCGATCCCAAGCTGACCCGGCAGATCCAGGAACTGATCCAAGCCAAAGGCGGCGGCGCGAACGAAGCCGAAGTCGCCGACATCATCGAGAACGCCCTCAAGCTCCTCACCGACGTGCAGGACACCGGCGATGTGCGCGTCATCCAGACCGCGATCCGCGAACTGCGCTACGCCTTCCGCCTCTTTGCGCCGTATGCCGGCAAGCGGAAGGTGACCATCTTCGGTTCCGCGCGCACGCAGCCGGGCAAGGCCGAATACCGGCAGGCGGCCGAATTCGGGCGCAAGATGGTTGAGGCCGGCTTCATGGTCATCACCGGCGCCGGCCCCGGCATCATGCAGGCCGGCCATGAAGGCGCCGGACCGGAAAACAGCTTCGGCGCGAACATCCGCCTGCCCTGGGAACAATCCGCCAATCCCGTCATCGCCAAGGATAAAAAACTCGTCACCTTCCGGTATTTCTTCACGCGCAAACTCATTTTCATCCGCCACTCGGACGCCATCGCGCTATTCCCCGGCGGGTTCGGCACGATGGACGAAGGCTACGAGGCGCTCACGCTCATGCAGACCGGCAAGAGCCAGCTCATGCCGCTCGTGCTCGTGGACAAACCCGGCGGCACCTATTGGAAAACCTGGGACAAGCACATCCGCGAACATCTGCTGCGCGACAAATTGATTTCGGCCGACGACCTCAACCTTTACCAGATCACCGACAGCGACGATGAAGCGGTGAAAATCATCACCCGCTTCTACCGCAACTTCCATTCCACGCGGTTTGTGAAAGACCGGTTCGTCATCCGGCTGAAATACGCGCCCAGCCCGTCCGCCATCGCGGCGATGAACGAGGATTTCGCCGACATCATCAGCGGCGAGCCCATCAAAATCATCCCGCCCACGCCGGAAGAGCGGGAAGACGCGGCGCATCTCGACCTCGCGCGCATCGCCTTCGGGTTCAACCGGCACGATTACGGCCGCCTGCGGCAATTGATCGATGTGTTAAACGGATTGTGATGAAGCAAGACCGCCGACAGTCTTTGCCGCATTGCGTCCGCGCGCGCTTGCGATAAAATCACGGCCGATGTCCGACGACCTGCCCAAACTCCGCATGGCCGGCGCCCACGCCGCGGAGCCGGAACCCGGCGCGCGCGAGGCCGCGTCGTTTCGCATCGGGTCGGTCAACTATCTCAATGCCGCGCCGCTCACACGCGGCCTCACCGGCCAAGTCATTTTCACCACGCCCGCCCAGCTGGCCGAAATGCTCCGCCGGGACGAACTCGACGCCGCGCTCGTCAGCCTCACCGAAGTGCTGCTCCACGACCGCTACGACATCCTCAACGGCGTGGCCATCGCGTCGCTCGGCGAAGTGTACAGCGTCCTGCTCGCGCACAAAAAACCGCTGGCCGAGGCGCGGGAGATTTTCTGCGACCCCGCCTCGCTCACCAGCGTCAACCTGCTGAAGGTGCTGCTCGCCGAGCGCGGATTGCAGCCGGAGTTCAAGCCGCTGGCAGACTACGCGGCGGCGGCCGAAAAAGATTTTGTGCTGCTCATCGGCGACCGCGCCATCGAATTCCAGCGCGCGCCGCACGCGCACGAAATCTTCGACCTGGGCCACGCGTGGACGGAGCTGACGAATCTGCCCTTCGTTTACGCCGTCTGGGCGCTGCGGCGGGGCGTCGAAAACCGGACGCTGCGGCGGGAATTGCGCGACGCCAAAAATTTCGGGCTGGAATCGCTCGAGGCCATCATCGAGACGCGCGCGGAATTCGACGCGGATTTCCGGCGCGATTATTTTGAGTGGCACATCCATTTCCATCTCGGCGAGGACGAAAAGCGCGCCATCGCCAAATTCTGCGAACTGCTCCGCAAACACCGGCTCGGCCCGGTGTTCGAGCCGAACTTTGTTTCCTGAATCGACGATTGGCGAATGCCGGTTTACGCGCCGCTGAAACGAACGACGCGGAAATGCCTGTCCCAAATTAGAACTGCTTCAGAAATGGCCTGGTGGCGGCGTGCGTCTCTCCCTCACCCCGGCCCGCTCCCGCCGGGCGAGGGGGAAACGCTCCCGGCGGTTGGCGCAGGCCAGGCGGGATGCGGCCCGGTGGCACTGGGATTTTATTCACGGCCACAACGGCTGTTCCTTCTCCCGGCGGGAGAAGGTCAGGATGAGGGGGAACGCGACCGCATCACCCACGCAGCGCCACCACTTTTGTGGAAACGCTCGAAACCGGCTGCGCCGCTTCAATATTACCTTCCCTTAAAAAGGCTTGACAATTTAATTAGCCGCCTCAAAGTCAACATCTCAACGGCATGGATAATTCACTGTACATAGTGAGTTTGGTTTCGCGGGCAACCGGGCAACCGGGCAACCGGGCAACCGGGCAACCGGGCTATAGGGCGGTCCTCTTTTCTTCGGCCGTTCTCCAGCCGCCGTCCGGGGCGTGCGGTTTTTCCTTCGGGGTGTCCGGTCGCTGATTTTTCATCCGCCCCGAGCGGTTTTCCGGCGCGGGAAAATGGCCCGGGGCGCGCCCCGCGCGAGTTTTCCGCATCCAAACGCGGCGCGGGGCGCAGCCCTTTTGTCCGGGGGCACGCCCCGAAACGTTCGGGGTGCGCCCCATTTCGCCCGCGTCGTGCCCGCGGGATTCGGGGCCTGCCCCCGGGCATTTTCCCACCAGCCCGAACGGTTTTTCCGCCGCCCCCAGCCGCCGGGGTGCGCCCCGCGCCATTTTCCGGTGCGCAAAAACCGCGCGGGGCGCGCCTAAAATCGCGGAAAACTCCCCAATTATGCCAAAAACCCGCTTTTTACCATGCGCATCGCGATTTGGGACTCCAACGACCCGGAAATGCATTTCGACAATCCGAATCTCATCTGGGCGAACCCGTCCTATCTCCTCGAAGCCGGCGATCCCGGCTACGTTCCCCCGGCGACGCCGCCGATTTCCGCAAATGAAACCAAAACCAAAGGTAAAAAAATGAAACATAACTCATACTTCCCCAGCAAACAGGCGGATCAAATCACCTGGCTGGTGAACTTCGACGCCAAAATCGCCAGCCACGCCACCGCGCTGGGCCTGACCACGGCGCAGATCACGGCCATCACCGCCGACTGCGCGTGGCTCATCTACGTCCTGCAAAGCTGGCTCACCGCCGTGCGCACCTGGGCGCAGAGCTGCACCGACGCCGCCACCTACGCGCAGACCGGCACCGGCGGCGTGCAGACCCTGCCGGTGTTCACCGCCCCCGCCGTGCCCACCGGCACCGCGCCCGTGGCCCTCGGCGTGCTCACCCGCCTCTTCGCCCTCGTGCAGCAGATCAAGGTCAGCGGCAAATGTTCCGACGACATCGCGCACGACCTCGGCATTTTGGGCAGCGAAGCGACCGCGCCGGATTTGAGCGCCGTGCAGCCCGTCATCACCGCCAAGGTCAATGGCAACCTGGTGGATATCGGCTGGGGCTGGCAGGGCAAATCCGCCTGGCTGTCCAGCTGCGAAATCCTCGTGGACCGGGGCGACGGCAAGGGCTTTGTGCCGCTGGTGGTGGACACCACGCCCAATTACAACGACACCCAGGCGTTTCCCGCAGCCAAAACCATCTGGACCTACAAGGCCATCTACCGCGCCAGCGACCAGCAGGTGGGCCTCTGGAGCCGGGCCATCAGCGTCACCGTGGGCGGATGAAAAAAATGGTAGGGCGCGCAGTCCCCTGCGCGCCGTCGTGGTGAACCAGAACGTGTTGGTTGGCAACCGTAGAAATGAAATCGCAAAATAATCCCCGCTCCCCCGGAGCGGCATCGCGGCAATGTTGCAGGAGACGACGTGAGGAGTCTCATGCTGAAGCCGCCACCACCCGCAATCGCCCCTCCGAAATTAAAATGCGACTCGTGACCTCGTCTCCTGCCAATAGATGAAATTATGCCCTACGACCCGACCTTGCCCGTGAACCAATCGCCCATCGGGGCGACGGAAATGCGCGGCCAGTTGAACGCGCTCAAGGCGCTCATCGACGCGCAGGCGGCGCAGATTGCGGACCAGCAAATCCAGATCGCCGGTTTGCAGGCGCATTTTCCGCTGTCGGTGCCGGAGATCAGCAGCGACCTCAGTTCCTCCGCCGATGGGAGCATCGACAAAAGCCTGGTGCCCGCCGCGCCGGAGGCGTGGCAATGTGTCGTCACCGTCAGCAGCGGCATCGACCCCAACCAGGATTTGTCCAATTGCACGTTGCTCGCCGTGCTGGCGGGGAGCGCTGACGGCGGCGATACGTGGACGAAGCATGGCGGTAACGGCGGGGTCGCTCCGCTGTTGGCCATGCGGTATCGGGTGGGCGGCCAGTGGAGTCCGTTCTCCGCCTGGGTGATGTCAGAGACCTAGCGGACGGCCACCACGGCGGAAAGTTTTCCAGCCGCAGATGAGAGACAGATGGACACAGATGAAATAACGAAAGCCAGGCCCGTAGGGCCGGAATCTTTGTAGAACATGAAAATGAAAAACAATTCAAGCTCCGTAGGAGCGGCATATGCCGCCCCGACGGGGCTGGAATTATTTTGTTTCGGGATTCTACAAAGATGTCGCGCCTA
>CAIXUZ010000056.1 GCA_903922735.1 uncultured Verrucomicrobia subdivision 3 bacterium | reverse complement strand
GCAGGCGCATTTCCCGCTGTCGGTGCCGGAGATCAGCAGCGACCTGAGTTCCTCCGCCGATGGGAGCATCGATAAAAGCCTGGTGCCGGCCGCGCCGGAGGCGTGGCAATGTGTCGTCACCGTCAGCAGCGGCATCGACCCCAATCAGGATTTGTCCAACTGCACGTTGCTCCCCGTGTTGTCCGGCAGCACGGACGGCGGCACAGTTTGGACGAAGCATGGCGGTAACGGCGGGATCGCTCCGCTGTTGGCCATGCGTTACCGGGTGGGCGGCCAGTGGAGCCCGTTCTCCGTCTGGGTGATGTCAGAGACCTAGTGGACGGCCACACCTTCCGGCGGGGCAATATGCGATGCGCCCCAGGTCTCAAGCCTGATTTGCCTTGATGGAAAATCGCCCGTCCGCTTATATGAACTCATAAACCCAGTCGCCGAGGGAAAAGTCAGCCGTGCACAGCGGCGTGCAAGCTCTGCAATATAATCAATGTTAGGAATCCGAACACATCATCAAAAAATATGAAATCAAAACAACTTGCAAACGTCTTAATCAAGATTCTGGGACTTTCAGTTTTAGTCCACGGCATCCCAGCCACCATCACAGGGCTGTTCTATATAGTGCGAGCCAGAGGAGTCGGTTCGCCGGGTGATTACTGGATTTATCCTGTGTCATCTGTGGTTTTGGTAGCCATCGGCATTTATCTCATCGTGAAGAGCAGAGATGTCGCGGAGTATTTATTCAAGGGTGATGAGGAGTGATTCACTATGCTCACCCGTCACCGGAGCCAAAGCTGGTCAGCGTGGTTCCCGCCGCGAATCTGGCAGTTGCCCAATGCGCCTGACGTAGAAAACGGAACGACCCGTTTCAGGGCGCGATGTCCTGTCCCACGCCATCGACGGATTTCGTATTGCAGCAAAGCGCCGATTTTTCTTCATGGGGGAACGTGACCAATTCGCAGCAGCAAGTGACGCTGTGTTCATCTAACAGCAACAGCTTCTATCGGCTCAAGACGCGGTAGGCTCGTTATTCGGCGATGGCCGCGCGCAACTCGGCCAGCATCTTCGCCGCTGACACAAAGGGATCGTAGTTCTTTCGTCCCGAGGCCAGCGTTTCGATGGGCAGATAGCCGCGATAGCCGGATTGGCGGATGATCTTGACCAGCTTCTTCATGTCCGTGCGCGGCGAGTCGCCCGCGGTGCCGATCAGTTCCTTGATCTGCCAGGTCACCGCGTAGGGCGCCACCAGGGCGATGTCCACGTAAGGGTCGGGCGTGTTGTATTTGCCCGTGTCCACCATGGCCGCGCAATATTCATGATCCACGCGCTGCAGCAGGCTGAGATGTTCCGCGCCGGTGCTGATGAAATCGCCGTGGTTCTGCACGGCCACGATGACGCCGAACTTCTTCCCGTGCACCGCGCATTCGCGCAGCGAATCGGCGAGCCAGGTTTCGACGGCCTCGCGGCTCGCGTTGCCGGACGCTTCCTGCCACTGCTTGAACGGCGGCTGCGAATCCGCAAACGCGCGGATCACCGGGGCGCCCAGTTTCGCCGCGACTTCAATCCAGGCCTTGATGCGCGCCACGCCTTCGGCGCGGACCGCTTTGTCGGCGGTGGTGAAATCGTTGCGCACGCCGGTGCCGCTGATGGCAAGGCCCAGATCAAACGCGCGCCGCTTGAGCTGGTAGATATAGGTGTCGTCCGGCACCTTCGGATAGCCGGGGAAGAAATAGCCGGTGACATCGACCGCCTCGAAATCGGTCTTCGCGCAGAAATCGCACACCTGAAACAAGTCCACGCCCTGGCTGCGATCCTTGGCGTTGGCATTCAAGAGGTCCAGAAACGAGTAAGCGTTGAGCGACGGTTTTAGATGCGCGCCGCCAATGCGTTTGATGGGGGTCACGGCGGCGGTGGCGGTTCCAAGGGGGAGCCCCGCCGCGGCGGCAAACGGCAGCAAGGCGGCGTGTTTCAGAAAACTGCGGCGGGTAGGGTGCGAGTTCATGGTGAATTGTGAGCAGTCATTTTCTCATCGGTTCATCTTTGGTTGCAAGCGGAAAAATGTGGCATAGGTGGCGAATGCAATCTAATGGATGGGATTTAAGCAATAAGTCGACCCGCGAGTTTAGCGCCAGAGCCAGCGCATCGTGTCGGGAAATAGGGACGCGCCATGCTTGCCGTTGTGGGTGCCTTCGCCAAATTTGAAGTCGTAATCCCAGCCGGCGAATTTCAGCGCGGCGGCCATCTCCTGATTGGCGAGCGGCCAGTTGCCGAACTGGTTGTCGAGATCATTCTTTCCGTCTTGGAGAAACACGCGGATTTTCCGGCGCGACTCCAGCAGTTTTTTGAGCTCGGGCGTGTTGTAGATTTCGGTCGAATTCTCCAGCTTCGTCTTGCGGATCGCCGGCGGATAGCCGTATCCGCCGCGGATATTGGTGAAGCTGCCGATGTGGCTCACGACTTTGCGGAACGCATCCGGCCGCTCCCACGCGACGGTGAACGAGCAGATGCCGCCGCTGCTGCCGCCGCAGATGGCGCGCTGTTCCGGATCCTCCGTAAGTTTGTAGGTCTTGCCGACTTCGGGAAGAATCTCCTCCAGCAGGAAGCGGGCATAGGTGTCGTTGGGCGTGTCATACTCGACGCTGCGATTGCGGCGCGGCTGGGCCTTAGGATCGGCGACGGGAAAAACTCCGGGGCTGATGAAGATGCCGATGGTCACGGGCATTTGCCGGGCGTGAATCAGGTTGTCGAAGACGAACACCGCGTTGTTCGGCCCGGCGAAGTTTTTGTCGGCGGGCTTCGCCTTGCCGCCGTCCTGAAAAACCATCACCGCGGCGGGCTTTGAGGCGTCGTATTGCGCCGGCACATAGATCCACCAGTCGCGCACCGTGCCGTCGAAAATCTTCGAGTGCCACGGTTCCATCGCGATCACCTTGCCGTGCGGGACCCCTTCCTTCGGCAGCGAATCCGGGCCGAGGATATATTGATCATCCTGCGGAGCGGCGCTGGCGGCGACCGCGGCAAAAACAAGCGGGAGCAAATGGCGGAGCATCATGGTGTGCGGGTTGGGTTTGAGGTGAAACGGTTCGGAATCGAGTGTCAACCGAGACGGAAGGGTTGTCAATGTGCGTGAAGTGAAGGAGTCGGAAATTTTTCGGGCGGTGTTTTACCAAGCCAAGTGCACTAGACAGTCCGCGCGAAATCATCATAATTCCGCCATGAACCGCCGCCAATTCCTCAAATCCACCGCCGCCACCGCCGTCGTGGTGGCCTTTGCCAAGCCCGGCTACGGCGCCTCGCCCCGTCCGCTGCCCGAAGCCACGGCGCAGAAGCTGCCGCGCTGGCGCGGGTTTAACTTGCTGGAAAAATTCCGCCTCGATGGGGGCAATAAGCCGTTCGTCGAACAGGATTTTGAGATGATTGCCGACTGGGGATTCAATTTCGTGCGTTTGCCGATGGATTTCCGCTGCTGGGCAAAAACGCCGGAGGCGGAGTTCAACGAGCAGACGATGAAGGAGATTGACCAGGCGGTGGCCTGGGGCAAAGCGTATGGCATTCATGTCTGCATCAATTTCCACCGCGGCCCCGGCTACTGCGTCAATATGCGCGGCAGCGAAAAGCCCACGCTCTGGACCGAAACGGCGGCCCAGGAACAGTTTGCCCGGCATTGGGGCGTGTTTGCGGCGCGTTACAAAGGGGTGCCGAACCGGCAACTTAGCTTCAACCTCGTCAACGAACCCGGCGACATCACGGGTGACGTGTATGCCGCCGCGATGAAGCCGGCGGTGGCGGCAATCCATGCGGCCGACCCGCAGCGGCTCGTCATCGCTGACGGCATTCGCTGGGGCACGAAGCCGGTGCCGGAACTGGTGGCGCTGGGCATCGCCCAGAGCACGCGCGGCTACGAGCCGGGCATGTTGAGTCACTACAAGGCAAGCTGGGTGCGTCACGAAGGTCCGTGGGCGACGCCGGTCTGGCCTGTGCCTGTGGGCATCAACAACCACCTCTACGGCGACATCAAGCCGGAGTTCAAGAGCGCACTGGTGTTGCGGGCCGATTGTCCGCAGGCGACGCCGTTCAGCATCCGCATCGGTCGCGTTTCATCGTCGGCGGAACTGCTGGTCAAAGCCGACGGCACCGTCGTGTTGCAAAAACAATTCAAACCCGCTCCCGGCGCCGGCGAATGGAAGAAGTCCGAGAAAGCCGGTTGGGGCGGCTACACCGCCGACTATGACCGCGATTACACCGCAACCATCCCCGCCGGCACGCGCGAAATCCAGATTGAAATCGGCAAGGGCGACTGGCTGACGTTCACCGAGTTGCGGCTGGGCGAAACCGTCATCGTGTCCGGCAACAATGATTGGGGCGTGAAACAGGAGACGTTCATCGTGGACCATTCCGGCGCGCGCCCGGTCAACCCGCGTTATCTGCACAGCAAGGAAACGCTCCAGAAAAAGATGATCGAGCCGTGGCAGGCGCTGGCGGCCCAGGGTGTCGGGGTGCATGTCGGCGAATGGGGTTCACATAACCAGACCCCGCATGCCGTGGCGCTGGCCTGGATGCGCGACTGTCTCGAGAACTGGCAAACGGCTGGATTCGGCTGGGCATTGTGGAATCTTCGCGGCTCCTTTGGCGTGCTCGACAGCGAGCGCAAAGACGTCGCCTACGAAACCTTCAAGGGGCACCAGCTCGACCGGAAAATGTTGGAACTGGTGCGTCAATTTTAGCCGGAACCGGTCTGGGCATGGCTGGCAGCGCTAATTTCAGTCGGGGTGAATTCTGTCCGTGATGCTGATACTCACCGTGCCTCTGGGGGGATTGAGATCGGTGGGGACATTTTCGGCAACCGGCTCACTTTGGAAGCTTTCCCACCACGCCAGCCGATCTGCTAATTTCCAATCTGCGGCGTGGGGAGTGGCCAGCAATAATTCACGCAGTTCCTCGGCCGTTTGCGGGCGCTGATCCGGCTCGACCGACAGACAGCGCAGAATGACTTGCTCCAATTCATGGCTGATGGGATTGGCGGTGCGCTGGCCGGGCGGGATGGGATTTCCTTCCAGTTGCCGCTGGTGGATGTCCCAGATTGATTCGCCCTCAAAGACAAAGTTTCCGCCGGTCAGCAGATAGTAGCCCAGTGCTCCGACGGCATAGATATCACTGCGGGGGTCGCTATGGACGGGATTTAAAATCGATTCGGGCGGCATGAACCAAGGCGTGCCTTCGATGGCGGTTTTTTCCTCCGGCACGTTTTGCTCAGCGTTTCCAGTGCGGTATTCGCGAACCAGCCCGAAGTCCAAAACCTTCACACAATCGGGCGTGCCGCCGCGCTGGCAAAGGAAAATGTTGCCCGGTTTTATGTCCCGATGAATCAGTCCCAAGCCGTGCGCCTCGGCGAGCGAGCCGCATACCTGCGATAAAATGTGAATCACCCGACCCTCGGGAATACTGCCAAAGCGGGCGACCAGCGTGTGGAGATTCAGCCCCTGGAGAAATTCCATCGCGTAATAAAAAAAGTTGTCCGGCGTGTGGCCGTAATCGTAGACCTGAATGGTATTGGGATGCGTGAGCTGGCAGGTGAGGCGCACTTCGCGTTCGAAGCGTTCAATGGCCGCTGCATCGGCCCGGTCCGGCAGCAGTATTTTGACGGCCGTTTCACGACGCATCATCGCATGATGAGCCCGGTAGACAACGCCCATGCCGCCTTCGCCGATCTTCTCCTCCAGGTTATATTGGCCGAGTTGCTTCAGTTTTAATTCCGCTTCGGTCAATCGCTGCCGGGAAATGGCGTTGGCATAGGAGAAAACGAACATGCCAACGGCAAACAGTGACAGCAGCAAGGTCAGTAAGATAAAGAGCCATTGCAGCATATGCAGCGGACGGTAGGCCTCGCTGGCATCAACCTGGGTCGCCACGCCAAAGCCCAGTTTCGGCAGCCAGCGCCAGGCACCAACGACTGACACGCCGCGATAATCGCGCGCGGGCTCCACCTCCACGCCTTTTTCATTTTCCAAGGCCCCGGCCACGAGCCGGATCAAGGGCCGTCCGGCTTCCTCGTTTTCTCCCAGCTTGGAGTCTTGGGTCAAATCCCGGCCCGGATCATGCAAACGCAAGTTCAAGGCGGAGCTGGAATTGGTGGCGGCCAGCAATCCGATTTGATGCAGCTGGTTGTCAAACCGGCTGTGCGAAATCAGCAGCCCGGTCTGATCAAAAGCATAGGTTTCACCGGACTCACCGGAGCGGGCCACGGAAAGAATCTTCGAGAATTCATTGTCGGGATTGATGATCAGGGCCAAAGCCCCGCAGACCTTGTCGGCCGCGTTTCGAATCGGCGCGGCCACTTGCATCATCGTGATGTCGCCGCGCCGTCCGCGTCCGGCTGCGACTTTGGCTGGCAACGGACGGGCATTGCGACGCGGATCAGCGTTGGTTCCTTGCAGTCCCGGACTGAATTTCAAACCGCGTCGTTGCAACAGGAGGTCGGGTTTGAACGGGGTGATGATGACGGGTTGGCCGGCGGTGAAAAGTTCGGCAAATTTGTTGGTGTGGGCTTCGGAAATGGGTTGCCCGGCCGCCAGCCAATTGCGCTGCGAGGTGGCGACCACGGTAAGGTTGGTGGTCACCAAGTGGGCGGTTTCATAGCCCATCAACTTCAATCGGGGCCGGAGGTAATTGGCGAGTTGTTCGGCGTCCGTTTGGAAAGTGAGGCTGCGGGTCCCGCCGCCCTCTAAAATCCGGAGGCCGAGATCATGCACCGAGGTCTCGGTGGCCAGCGAAGTGGTCAGCTTGAGCTGGTTGACCGTCCAGATTTCCAACGCCGTCACATTGGCGTTGAGCGTCGCGTTCAGCTGAGCCTTCAGCTCCTTTTCAATCGTTTTGCGTAACAGACCATTGCCCCACCAGCCAAAGACTGCCACCAGGGCGGCGATCACCAGCGGAAAAATCCACAGCGGCAGCTTGAAACGTTTTATCATGTCCACCGTTAGAGACGTTGTCGTTCTAGGCCGGGTTTCGTCAAACATTTAAAACCGGCATCATCGGCAAGTGTTCTTTTCTTCTGCCTTCTTTCACTGTTATCCAGACACAATAATTGTGCGGGGTTTTTCAATTAAAGGTGAGAATTATTTTAAGTTTTTGGTAGTCTGCCGTTAATTGTCAAAACCTAGACCAACTGCGAAAGGGAATATTGTGCCACAACCAGAAAACATTTTAGATAACGGCGGGAAAGTCATCGTGAGAACCCACCGCCTGAGTTTCAAGGGCAGGGGAATCAGGGCAACCCTTCTGAGTCTGCTGTTGCTGGCGTGCGGTTACATGACCCTCGCAGCCGATGCCAAAAAGGACGAAACCGTGCCCGTGGCCAAAATGCGCAAAAACGATCTGACGCCGATTCCCGATCTGCAAAAGCCGGTTTCCGCCCATAGCCCCTATCAGGATGGCGATTGCAGCCTCTGCCACCAGAACAAGGATCGGACCAACCCCGGAGCGATTATCAAGCAGGTGAACGCGCTCTGTCTGGATTGTCATGATGATTTTGGCAAAGTCATGGCGCGGAAGTATAGCCACGTTGCCGCCCGGGTGAACTGCGTCAGTTGCCACAATCCGCATAATGCCAAGCAGCCCAAATTGCTGGTCGAGGAATCCGGTGCGCTCTGTTTGAGCTGCCACACGGCCATCAGCAACCTCGTGACCAACGCCAAGGTGAAGCACGACGCGTTGACCAGCGATGCCAAATGCCTGAACTGCCACAATCCCCATGCCGCCAATGTGGAACATCTGTTGACCCGGCTGCCCTACGATCTCTGTGTCGGCTGCCACGGCAAGGACGGCATCAAGGATCAGGATGGCAAAGTGCTCACCAATATGAAAAAGCTGCTGGCTGAAAATCCCGAGCAGCATGGACCGGTGGCGGGCAAGGATTGCAGCGCCTGCCACACGCCTCACGGCGGAAACAACTTCCGGCTCCTGACCAAGGAGTATCCGGCCCAATTCTATTCTCCTTATGATCCTAAGTTATACGACCTGTGCTTCGATTGCCATGAGTCGTCGATGGTCAAGGATGCGAAAACCACCACGCTGACCAAGTTCCGCAACGGTGATCAGAACCTGCACTACGTCCATGTAAACAAAGACGAACGCGGGCGCACCTGCCGTGCCTGCCATGAGGTGCATGCCTCCAAACAAAAACACCAGATCCGCGATGCGGTGCCCTACGGCAAAACCGGTTATATGCTGAAGGTGAACTTTACCCAGACGGCCACGGGTGGTTCTTGCGCCCAAACCTGCCATTTGACCCGCAGCTACACCAATTCCGTGGTGCCGCTGGTTCCAAAGAAAACCGACTCCGATTTGCCCAAGTCCCCATAGCCTATGCGCCGGCTTGCCTACCTTGCCGCTGGCGGAATGCTTTGGTCGCTGTCGGTTTTGGCTTTTGCCAACGTCCCCATCGGCGCGGTGGTTGAGAATGTCACGCTGCCGACGCTCGCGGGTGCGCCGCAAAACCTGCTGGACGGTACGAACGTCAGCGTTTTCATATTCATCAATCCGGAGTTGTCCCACTCCAATCAGGCTTTGGCCCAAATTGCCGCCTGCGAAAAAGAAATGGCCGGGAAGCCCGTGCACTGGAGCGCCGTGGTTTCCGACCGGATTCCCAGAAGCAAAGTGGAAGCGGAGATCAAGTCCGTTGGGCTCATCATGCCTGTCCTGATTGATCAGGGCGATGCCCTATATGGCAAATTCGGTGTCGTTCTGCATCCGGTGGTTGGTATCACCGACCGAAACCGCAAGCTTGTCGCCTATCAACCATTTGCCAAGGTGAATTATAGCGCGGTCATCCGGGCTCAAATCCTCCATGCCTTGAAGGAAATCACCGACGACGAGCTGGCACAGGTGCTCAAACCAACGGCTGCCGTTCTAGGCGGGGAGGCTTCCGTGGCCCACCGGTTTCTTAGATTGGCCGAGAAACAATTCCAGACCAAAAATTACCATCAAGCTCTCGCCAATATCCAAAAGAGTCTGGAAAAAAATCCCACGGCGGCGGCTCACTCGTTGCAGGGCCGGATTCTGGCGGCGCAGGGAAATGCTGCTGAAGCCGCCGCCGCCTTCGAGTCGGCGCTCAAGTTAGACCCCAAGGATCCGGTGGCCCTGGAAGGAATCAAGGTCGCCAAGGAAACCGCCAAATGATGCCGGAGGGCTGTCGAGAGGGTGTCAATTCTCTCGCGGATGGAAGATAATCAGAGCTATTGGACCGCGCCCAACTATGGGATTCAATGCAAGCCGATCGGCTTCACATTTACTGGCATTTTTATTTTCAAAGTGACGGATTGCGAGTCTAAGTCCACAATCCGAGAATCATCTGACACCAAACTGTTAATTACATCACTGCATGAACGCACGTCTTTTCTTCTGGTCCATCACCTCGGCGCTCGCCGGATTCCTGTTTGGCTTTGACACCGTCGTCATCTCCGGCGCGGAGCAAACCATCCAGAAGCTCTGGGGCTTGAGCGCCGGGATGCACGGCCTCGCGATGGGTTCGGCGCTTTACGGCACTGTGGTGGGGTCTCTACTGGGAGGTTGGCCTACTGACAAATTTGGCCGCAAGCCCACGTTGCTCTTCATCGGCATTCTGTATGTGCTCTCGGCGTTCGGTTGCGCGTTTGCCAACGGGGTGGGCATGTTCATCGCCGCCCGCGTCATTGGTGGCATCGGCATCGGCATCTCGACCGTGGCGGCACCGCTTTACATTTCGGAGATTGCGCCGCCGGCATATCGCGGGCGGCTGGCGGGGATGTTCCAGTTCAACATCGTCTTTGGCATCGTCATCGCTTTTCTCTCGAACGCCATCATCGCCCGTTTCGGCGGCGAGCATGCCTGGCGCTGGATGCTGGGCATCGCGGCGATTCCTTCTATTATCTATGCGGTGATGTGTCTGGCTTTGCCGGAAAGTCCGCGCTGGTTGCTCAGTCGCAAGGGCGACCGCGCGGCCGGACTGGCGGTGTTGAAATTGATTGAACCAGATTTTTCGCAGGCCAAACTGGAGGCGCACGCGGATGAATTAATGACGGCAGCCAGGGCCGAGAACACCGTGGCCTCCAACTTCTGGACCTGGCGCTTGCGTATTCCGATTTTCCTCGCGTTTCTAGTAGCGTTCTTCAACCAACTTTCCGGCATCAACGCCATCCTTTACTTCGCACCGCGCATTTTCGAACTGACGGGGCTCGGCGAGAAGGCCGCGCTGCTGCAATCCGTCGGCATCGGCATCACCAACTTGGTTTTCACCTTCGTCGGTCTGTGGCTGATTGACCGGCTCGGACGCCGCACGCTGCTCTACATCGGTTCGTTCGGCTACATCGCGTCACTGGGATTGACGGCATGGGCGTTTTTTTCGCAACACTACATCATTGTGCCGGCGTGCATCTTTGCGTTCATCGCCGCGCACGCGGTGGGTCAGGGGGCGGTGATATGGGTGCTCATCTCGGAGATTTTCCCGAATCGCCATCGCGCCCAAGGCCAGACGCTGGGCAGCGCCACGCACTGGGTTTTTGCCGCGTTGCTGACGACGGTTTTTCCGATGATGGTCAAACTGTCGGGTGCGAATGAGCAACCGCAGCGAGCCGGATATATTTTCCTATTCTTTTGCTTCATGATGGTGCTGCAGCTGGTCTGGGTGAAAACCATGGTGCCTGAAACCAAAGGCATTTCCCTCGAAGACATGCAGCACAAACTAGGCATCGAACCTGAAACCGCCAAGAAAACCAAATAATATGTCCAAGACCACGACGATTCATCGTGACGTTCAATCGCTCGCCCCCGTCATTCAGGAATTTAAGGCGAAGACCGCTGCCACCACATCGGTTAGGCTCTCCGGCTTGTGCGGTTTCGACGGCTTCATCGACACATTTGTCCGATTGCAAACTCCCCCATCGATGGCGGAGTTTGGCCCGAAGCTGACGGCGGCGGCCGGGGTTGCCGCTTCCTATCCCGTGCGGCATGAGGGCGACAAATTTGGCGGCAATGGCCCGCTCTTCGCTGCCGCGCTGAATGATATCTACGCCGGTCAGATTGATGTCACTTACATGGGAGCATTGGGCCACCCCGGGGTGTTGCCCATCTTTCAAGCGGCGTTGAGCAAGAAGACCAAAGGGCTTTACACCTTGGGACGGGCCGCACAAACCACCTGTCTGGAGTTCACTGACGGCAAGGTCATGCTTAATGACATGTCCGCCTGCGCGGAAGTCACTTGGGAACGCCTGCTGGAATGCGTCGGACAGTCAACGTTGGATGCGGAACTCCAAACAGCCGCCTTCATCAGCGCCGTCAACTGGGGCAAGCTGCCCCACGCCGGTGAAATCTGGAGCCAACTGGCCACGCGGCTGGCACAACTCGGAGTGTCCGCCAAAAAAGTATATTACTTTATGGATCTGGCTGAGTTTGAGACCCGCCCATTGGCAGATCGGGAAGAATTGCTCGCTCGCATGCCCGCCATCACTCGCCAGTGCCAGACCCTGTTGAGTTTCAATCTGAAAGAGGCGTGGCAGATGGGAGAAGTCTTCGGCGGCGCTTATCATGGTCGCAAGGATGCTGATTCGGTGGCGGAACTCGCGGCCTTCCTGCGGTCGCGCATCGCGGTGGATCGCGTGATCGTGCATCCAAACAATGGGGCTGCCTGTGCCAGTGCTGCGGGCACGGTCTATGTGCCGGGGCCATTTTGCCGCGAGCCGCTGATCTCGACGGGTGCGGGCGATAATTTCGGTGCCGGCTGTCTGGCCGCGGTTCTGAAAGGATTGAATGACGCTGGCATCGCGCTGGCTGGCAATTGCGCCAGCGGGCATTTTGTGCGCTCCGGCCGTTCCGCTTCCTTTGCGAACATGGTGAAGCTGCTCGATGCCTGGGCTGCCGGCACGCTCGGAGAACGGCTTTAGCTTTAAGTAAAGCATCATGAGAAACCTCATTCTCATCAGTGCAATGATGCTGGCCGTTGCCCGATGTTGTGCGCAACAACCGGACATTCTCCTCGCCGACTTCGAGGGCAAGGATTATGGCTCGTGGAAGACAACCGGCGAAGCCTTCGGGCCGGGGCCGGCGCAGGGAACATTGCCCAAACAGATGGAAGTCAGCGGTTACCTTGGTCACGGGTTGGTGAATAGTTATTTCGGCGGTGACAAATCCATCGGCACATTGACCTCCCCGACGTTCAAGATTGAGCGCAAGTTTATCACCTTCCTCATCGGCGGCGGCGGTTGGGCAAATGAGACGTGCATGAATTCACTCGTAGATGGCAAAGTCGTGCGCACTGCCACGGGACCGAACACAAAACCCGGTGGCAGCGAAATGCTCATGCCGGCAGCATGGGATGTGACGAAGTTTGCAGGTCGCGCCGCCACCATCGTCATCGTGGATGAGCGCAAGGACGGCTGGGGGCACATCAATGTGGATCACATCGCGCAGTCCGATGAGCGAGGCAATATTCCATTGGCGTCGAAAGTGGAGCCAACCCCACCGCCGGCACCGGAGCGCACCCGCGCGGTGCGCATCGCGGGGGATTTTCTGCAATTGCCGCTGATGCAGCACACGTCCGCCGACAAAAAATATGCCAGGGTAGGTCTCGAAAAACTGAGCATCGAGGCGGATGGCAAACTGCTGCGTTACATGAATGTCGATCTGGCGAAAGATAGCCAGCGGCCGGATTTCTGGTATTCCGCCGATATGCGCGAGTTCAAAGGCCGCGAGGTTACGCTGCGTATCAAGTCGCATGATGCCGCAGCGTTGGATCATCTGGAGTTCAGCGATGAGGAAATCATTGATCCTCATGCTTACGACGGTCCGAACCGTCCGCGCTTTCATTTCAGTCCGCGCCTAGGCTGGATGAACGACATCAACGGTAGCTACTATCAAAATGGCCTATATCACATTTTCTATCAGTTCAATCCAGCATGCATCGGCACGGGCGCAGGCTTCGATATGCACTGGGGACACTCTGTGAGCCAAGACCTCGTGCATTGGGAAGAATGGCCCGTTGCGCTTTTCCCCAACGATGCCGGGCAGTGCTATTCCGGTACCACCGTGTTGCAGCAGCAGCCGATTCCTAGTTTGAATGAGGGTAACAAACTCCCCGCGCCCGCGATATTCATGGCGGGCACCACGCCCTTCTCTCAACACCTCGCCACCACGTCCGATGGAGGTCGAACTTGGAAACGTTTCGCCGGCAATCCCGTGGTACCCAACATGGGCAACGGCGATCGCGATCCGAAGGTCATCTGGCATCAGGCATCACGGCACTATGTGATGGTGCTTTACGTCGGCGGCAAGGAAGCAGGCTACCACTTCCTACGCTCGAAGGATCTGATCCACTGGGAGCAAACCTGCGTGCTGCCGAACTGGTTTGAGTGCCCCGAATTCATCCCGATGAAGTCTGCCATCACTGGCGAAGACCTCATGCTGCTCTACGGCTGTTATCGCACGCCGAAGGATGCGCTGGAGCAGATCAACATCAAATCCGGCTACCAACTCGGCCGCTTTGATGGCAAAACCTTCACGCCCATCACCAAACTGCGTAGCGCACACCTCGGCCCCAACTTCTACGCCGCGCTCGTTTTCCAGAACGAACCGAAAGACCGCCCGGTGATGATGGGCTGGGCCGCCGGCACCCAGTTCCCAGGCGAACCTTTCAATCAATGCGCCAGTGTTCCGTTGCTGCTGCAAATGAAAGCCATCAACGGCGAAGACACGCTCTGCTTTGAACCCGCCGAAGAACTCAACACCCTGCGTGGCAAGCCGCTGATAAAGCTCAGCCACGCCACCACTGCCGAGGCGAACACCAAACTCGCCACGCTCGCGAAAGACAGTCCACTGGATGTCGTCGTGCGCTTACGCCCGGCGGCAACTGTTGGATTGAACCTCAACCTTCGCAATATAACCTTCAATTACGAGCCCGCCACGAAGACTTTGAAACGAGGGAGCCAAGCCACCGTCCTCCATCCTGGCGCAAGCCTTGACGTCCGCTTCCTCATTGATTGCGGCATCGTCGAGAGCTTCTGGAACGGCGGTGAAGCCGCCTATTCGATAGCTTCCCTGCAAACGGACATCGGCCCCGCTTTCGCCATCGAAGGCGATGCCATGATTGAAGAACTCACGGTTTATCCGATAACAAACATTTGGGCATCCCGAGAGAAGCGATGAGACAAACAATCGCACGCGGCGGCGCATTATTGTTCACATCACCAAGCTAAACTGAGAGTCAGAAGACTAACTATTCCTGTCGCCGCAAAAAGGCGCAGAAGTCGCAAACAAAATTTCCGCCTTGCCCCGCACGCCGTTTTCACGGTCAAATGATTCATGCCTGACTGGTTAATCAATCTCATCCTCGGCCTCGTCGAGGGCATCACCGAATTCATTCCGGTTTCCTCCACCGGCCACCTGCTCGTCGCCGAGCATGTGCTCAAGGTAGACAAATCCGACCTCTTCAACATCGTCATCCAGTGCGGTGCCGTCATCGCCGTGCTGCCGCTGTTCCCGGAGCGGATTTACAAGTTCATCTTCGAGTGGCGCGAACCGGCAACGCTCGATTACCTGAAAAAAATCTTCGCCGCCTTTGTCATCACCGGCGCGGTCGGTTTCGTGCTGGATAAAAAAGGGTTCAGGCTGCCGGAAAGCTCTACGCCCGTCGCCATCGCGCTGCTCTTGGGCGGACTCGCGTTTCTCGCCGTGGAGTTTTTCCTGCGCGGCAAAAAAACCGGCACCGAAATCACCTGGACCATCGCCATTGCCGTTGCCGTCGGCCAGCTCATCGCGGGAACCTGCCCCGGCACCTCGCGCTCCGGCGCGACCATTGTGTTCTGTCTGTTGCTCGGCTTGAGCCGGCCGGCGGCCACGGAATTTTCCTTCCTCGTCGGCATCCCGACCATGCTGGCGGCGGGCGGCTGGAAGATTTTCAAGACCCTGCATCATCCGGTTATCGGTGCGCCCAAGGAAGATTGGGGAATGCTGCTGCTGACCACGGTAGTCGCAGCGGCGGTCTCCTTCATCGCCGTGAAATGGCTGTTGCGCTACGTCCAGACACACACGTTCAATGCCTTCGGCTTTTACCGCATCGCCCTCGCCATTGGGATTTTGCTGTTCATTAAATGATGGGGAAATGACAGGACCAGTTCGCTTATGAAACTTAATATTCAACTGACACCTGAAGATTACATCAAAGCGAATTTCCTGCACATGCGCCCGAGACCAGTAATCAAATGGGCTGGATATTTGCTATTAACATTAATTTTTGCAGTGCTTGCGATTTCGGCATCAGCGGCGATTGCTAATTCAGGGGAAATCTCCGCTCCCATATGGATTTTTGCAGGACTTGCTTATATCGGGTTTATTTTTGGTTTCTGGACACCGTGGCGTTGCAGAAAGACTTTTCGGCAGCAAAAAACTCTGCAGCTGCCATACTCGTATGAGTTTACAGAAGAGTTTGTTATTGCGAAGGCTGAATATGGCGAGGCCAAGCAGACTTGGGATTTTTTTAGGAAGTGGAAGGAAGGAAAAGATATCTTCACGATTTATCAATCCGACCCAATCATGCAAATGATTCCCAAGAGGGTTTTCTCCTCGCCGGAAGAAGTGGCTTATTTCCGCGATTTGCTGACCAGAAAGATTGGCGCGGCGTGTCCATGATATGCCAGTTCACTTCGCATTCGGATCGGGAATGAACACTTTCTTGCCGACGTAAAGTTTGGTCGCGTCCAGACCGGGATTCGCCTTGAGGATTTGTGTCGTCGTCACCTTCACGCCTTGGTCGCGATACGCCTTGGCAATCGAGCCCACCGTGTCACCCGCCTTGACCGTGTATTCATAACCCTTTTGCGGCGTGGCGGGCGCGATGGTTTCATCGGGGGCGGGAGTCTTGGGCGCGGGTTTGGTTTTCACCGGTGGAGCGGCGGACACTTTGCCAAGTTGCTCAATTTGTTTGATGATCAAATCGCGGTCCGCCTGCCGCTTCTTGTCGATCTCCTGAACCTTCTCCGCGAGCGTCTTCAAGTCCTCGCGGCTGGCGCTGTCGTTCACCTGCGGCGTGTTGACCTTGTCGCGCAGCTCGGAGATTTCCTTCCGCAAACCGGCGATGACCTGATCCTGCTTGCCTTGCGCCGCCAGCAGGTCCTGAATCTGCCCGCTCAACTTGTCAATCTGCTGCTGCGTGGCCGTGTCCTGTCCAAAGACCGTCGCCGCCGAAATCGCGGCGAACAAAATGAGAAAACAATATTTTTTCATGGCAAAATGAATAGCTCGTTTACCGCCGACGTCAATTTTTTAACCACCCGCTGTGGCGGCGGTCTGTGCCCACCGTGTCCGCCGGACCAAAGTTCAGCTCAATGATATTCCTGCACGGTCTTGACGCTGTAGCCGGATTTTTTCAGCGCGGCGATGCCGCGCACGGCCGCCTGGGCGCTGGAAATCGTGGTCATGATCGGCGTGCCGGTATAAACGGCCGTGGTGCGGATTTTGATCTCATCCGCGCGCGGCGTGGCCCCGCTCGGCGTGTTGATGACGAGCTGGACTTCCTTGTTCTTGAGCAAATCCACCGCATTGGGTCGGCCTTCGGTGAGCTTGAAAATGCGCTCAACCTGCAATCCGGCTTTTTCCAATATCGCCGCCGTGCCGCCGGTGGAAACCAATTCGAAACCGAGACCCACAAACTGCCGGGCGACTTCGGCGACCTTGTTTTTGTGCGCATCGCTGACGCTGATGAAGATTTTCCCACTGAGCGGCAGCGGCGAACCGGCCGCCATCTGCGACTTGGCGTAGGCGATGCCGCGGTCGGCGTCGAGCCCCATGACCTCGCCGGTGGAACGCATTTCCGGCGAGAGCAAAATATCCTGACCGTGAAAGCGGTTGAACGGAAATACCGATTCCTTCACCGCCCAGTATTTCGGCCAGATTTCCTTGGTGAATTTAAGCTCCTTCAAGGTTTTGCCGGCCATCACTTTCGCGGCGAGCTTGGCGAGCGGGAAACCAATCGCCTTGCTCACAAACGGCACGGTGCGCGAGGCGCGCGGGTTCACTTCGAGGACGTAAACGGTGTCGCCTTTGACGGCGTATTGGACGTTCATCAGGCCGACGACTTTCAGCTCGCGGGCCATGGCATGTGTGTATTCGCGAATGGTATCAATGACCTTCTTCGACAGCGTGTGCGGCGGGAGCACCATCGCGGCGTCACCGGAATGGACGCCGGCGAATTCGATGTGCTCCAGCATCCCGCCGATGACAATCGTGCCTTCGTCAGAATTTTTAAACAGGCCGACATCGGTGATGCAGTCCACATCCACTTCCGTCGCGTCTTCCAGAAATTTGTCCACCAGCACGGGGCGCTCGGGCGAGGCTTCAACGGCGAACTTCATGTAATGCGCCAGCTCGGCGTCGGAATACACAATCTGCATCGCGCGCCCACCGAGCACGAAGCTCGGGCGGACGAGCACCGGATAAGTCAGCCGCTTGGAAATGACGAGCGCCTCTTCCGCGTTCGTGGCGAGGCCGTTGGGCGGCTGCGGAATATCGAGCTTGCGCAGCATCGCGGCGAACAGCTTGCGGTCCTCGGCAATTTCGATGCTCTGCGGCGAGGTACCGATGATGTTGACGCCATTTTTCTGGAGACCGAGCGCAAGGTTCAGCGGCGTCTGGCCGCCGAATTGCGCGATGGCGCCCCAGCATTTTTCCCGTTCGTAAATGTGCAGCACATCCTCCAGCGTGAGCGGCTCGAAAAACAACTTGTCGCTGGTGTCGTAATCCGTCGAAACCGTTTCGGGATTCGAGTTCACCATGATGGTTTCAAACCCGTCCTCCTTGAGCGCGAAGGCGGCGTGAACACAGCAGTAGTCAAATTCGATGCCCTGGCCGATGCGGTTCGGTCCGCCGCCGAGAATCATCACTTTTTTCTTGGGCGAATCCGGCTTTACCTCGTCGTCACCGCGATCGTAGGTGGAATAATAATACGGCGTGTAAGCCTCGAACTCGGCGGCGCAAGTGTCCACGAGGCGGTAGCTGGGGACGAGATTGAGCTTTTTGCGCTGCGCGCGGATTTTATCCTCGGTGGTTCCGGTCAAATGGGCGATTTGCCGGTCGGAAAATCCGAGCGACTTGGCCTGGGCGAGTTTTTCGGCGTTAAGTGACGGCATGGGCGAAATCAAATTCGTCATAGTAAGCCGAAATTGTCGGCGGGTGTCGAGCAAGATGCGCGGCAGGAAGAACCAAAACTGCTGGAAAACCGGCGGCAGCCAAGCCAGATGCGGGGATAATGATGGTGCTTCGTTTCCCACCCACTGCTTCAGAGATACACGGATACGGCATAGCTGCCGATTTAAGATGCAATCAAGAATTTCCCGAGGCCGGGGAAGCAATCCACAAATACGCGCACAAATTAAAGTCCCGGATAGTCAAAACGTGGCGCAAGCTACGCAACGAGGAAGGGACTAAAAGTGATAAAGCACCTGTAAATGGCGGGATTTGTCTCGGTCTGACACCGTTAGACGCAGAAAAACAAATGGAGCGAGCGAAGGGATTTGAACCCTCGACATTCACGTTGGCAACGTGATGCTCTACCAACTGAGCTACGCTCGCTTCCAGAAGCGGGGGAATAATACGCAGTCATTTCCGGCTTGCAAGCCAGAATTTCTAACTAATTGCCCGGGTCACCCAAAGTTGCCCGAACAACTTTTAGCAGGTAATCGTGCTCCAGAGGTTTTTGAAAATATGCAATCGCTCCAGAACTGGTGGCTCGTTCCCGAGCCTTGGGATCCTCAGTGCCAGTAATGATAATGATGGGAATCTTTTTTGACATATCCAACCGCTGAAACCATTCCATGATGCGAAAACCATCCCACGGCACCCCCCCTACGTCGGGTGGGAAAAATATGTCGAGCAGAATTAAATCTGGAACTTCCAGGCGCGCCGCCGCGACCGCCTCCGCACCGTCCAGGGCTGAAATCACTTGATAACCAGCCCCCTGCAATTTTAACGACAGCGTCTTAACGACAATCTCATTGTCATCCACCACCAAGATTTTTTTCTTTGGCGCCGCAGGCGAATCGGTGCTCATAATAAATACTTTTTAGTTATCCAAGTCAGGACTTTTTGTTCTAACAAATCGACACTAGCAAAGCTGCGTCCCGGAGCAAAGATATTTCTCAGCTTTGCCACACCACGTCCCGCCGCTAGACTTGGCGGGTGAGCAATGAATTTTACACTTCTGGCGAACAGCGGGCAGCGAAGGTCAACGACCTTTTCGCCCGCATCGCCCGCAGATACGACTTATTGAACGACCTTCAGAGTTTTGGCCTGCACCGCAGTTGGAAACGCCAGGTCGCTAATCTAGCCAACATCACTCCCGGCACCCGTGCCCTTGACCTTTGTTGTGGCACCGGCGACATCACCTTCGCCCTCGCGCAACGCGGTGCGACCACCACGGGCCTTGATTTCAGCCCGCAAATGCTCGAAGTCGCCAAAGGCAGGAGCCAGCAGCGAGCAGCCGAAAATCAGGATAAAAGCACACAATCCGCAAGCCGTAATCCGCGATTTGTACAAGGCGACGCGCAACATCTGCCCTTTGCGGAAAACAGCTTTGACGCCGTCACCGTCGGCTACGGCCTGCGAAATCTCACAAGCTGGGAAGGCGGCCTCGATGAGATGTTCCGCGTGGCGCGACCCGGCGCGCGACTCATTGTGCTAGATTTCGGCAAGCCGCCGAACTCCCTGTGGCGCACGGTATATTTCACGCACCTGCGGCTCTCCGTGCCGCTCATCGGGCTGTTGTTCTGCGGCAATGCATCGGCTTACGCCTATATTTTGGAATCGCTGAAACATTATCCGGCCCAGCTCGCCGTGGCGGAAAAAATGCGCGCATTGAAGTTGAAAGAGGTCCGGGTCATCAACCTCCTCGGCGGCGCGATGGCCATCAATTACGGCGAGAAACCCCTTTGACGTTTCCGGCCACCTTAAACCCGCCGACCGACCCCAAAAGAAATTCGTGCCAGTTCATAAAATTCATGGTTTCATTTCCAACCGATGAACATTGAGAATCCTGAAATCAGTCTGGTCATCCCGTGCTACAACGAGGAAGGCAATCTGCGCGAGCTTATCAAGGCCATCCGCGAGTCCGTGGACCCGCTGAAGATCGCCTACGAAGTCGTCATCACCGACGATTGCAGCAAAGACAAGTCGTGGGAAATTCTCAAGGAGCTGGCCGCCAGCGACCCGCGCATCCGCGTGCAAAAGTTTGCATTCAACTGCGGCGAGAGCGCCGCCAGCTTTGCCGGTCTCAAGGCCGCGCGCGGAAAATACCTGTTCACCCTCGATGCCGATTTGCAGAACGACCCGAAGGATTTGCCAAAATTCCTGGAGCAGTTGAAACACTTCGACTGCGTCTGCGGCACCCGGGTGAAAGTGCGCGGCGAAGGCGATCACTTCATCCGTGTGGCTTCCTCGCGCATCGCAAACGCCGTGCGCAACCAACTTTCCGGCGAGAAAATTTCCGACGCCGGCTGCACCTACCGGGCGTTTAAGCGCGAATGTATCGAACATCTGAAGTTCTTCAAAGGGATGCACCGATTCCTGCCGACGCTGTTCAAGATTGAAGGTCACACGGTCACGGAGATTGAAGTGAGCAATAATCCGCGTTACGCCGGTCAGAGCAATTACGGCGTGTGGAACCGGCTGTTTGCGTCGTTCTACGACCTGCTCGCCGTCCGCTGGATGAAGAAGCGGATGTTCAAATACCAGGTCGCTGAGCGGATCAACTGAGGACAAAGATGGAGAGTGGAGAATTGAGGATGGCCGGAGCCGCCGTTCCATCCTCCAGCTTCAATCTTCCATCCTCGTTTCAGCCTTTGACGTAACCCTCAATCGGCTCCGCGCCAATCGTTCCGGCCAGCTTCTTCAGATAATCCGGCGACTCGACCCCTTCCAAGGTTTTCCGAGCGGCGGTGAGGCGTTCGGCGATGTGCAACTGGTCGGCGATATCAGCGTAATTCGGGCGGCGCAGAAACTGGTTCAGGCATTCGACATGGCGTTTCCACAGTGCGCGGTCAATCTTTTGCTTCGCCGCCAGCCGAACAGCATACCATGGACTTGCCAGCAGATATTCGCGCGTGAACAGCTTCCGGATTTCCGGGTGCTCAAGACCTTTCCCCTCAAACTCGTCGTTCCGCATGATGTGCAGCAGCGCATTCAGCGGCGGACTAGCCTGCGCGATGCTGCCGTCGTCGAAATACATGGTTGCGACTCGCTGCTGTGTGGCGATGATGTTCTCCATGCCGTCCGCAAAAATATCTTTGCTCTGCAATTCCGGTTTAAGCATCGCCTCGGTGAAGACGGCATGCGGATGATTGAAAACACGGCCGAAAAATGCGTGGACAAACCGCGCATTTATGCGCCAGCCGAGCCGGCTGGCGAGCACTTTTTTGCCGGCGTGGTCAAAGTCCGCGCACTTTTCAAGAAAACGGTTGGCGATGAGAAATTTGGGATCATGCTCCTCGGCGCTCATACGCGACCAGACTTCCGGCACAATCAAGCTCACGTCATGATCCACGCGGAGTTGGGGACCGACGTAGCCAGCAGCGGTGACGAACACGTTATGGCCGGTGAGGATGAACGATACGAGCGCGTTGTTCAGGTCAATGATCGGCGGCAACGCGTTAAATGGGCCTTTCGTGAGCGCGCCTTCGGAGCCCGCGCCGGTCGTGGATGGCGACTTGCCGGTCATGCTGCAGATCACTTCCATGAAAAATTCCGGCAATTCCATGAAGTGCACCGGATTGTAGCAGGCGAGCGGGCGCACGCCTTTTTCCGGCGGATTGTTGCGGCGGCCCGGCAGCACGGCGGTGACCGGCGTGTGCAACGGCTGGCTCATCGGCACGCGGCGGCGCAGGCGCGCCGAGATTTCCGCGAGATACGTTTCGCTGGCGCGGACAAGGTCGGGCCGTTTTTGCAAATAGCGCGGATTTTTCGTCGGCTTGCCGTCCACCAGGCGCGGATTGGCGGTGCAGACAAAATAATCCGGCGTGCCGGTCTCGGCGATTTCGCGGATAAATTTCTGCATCGGCTCGGTGAACTGGCAAAACCCCAGCGTGTCCGCAAGCATCGCCTTCGCCTCAGCTGGCGTGAGCGGCTGGTAATTGGAAAAGAAATTCTCCGGCTGGATGAAGTCATTTTCTGCCTGCTTGTCGTAGCCCCGATGGATGGCGTCGTCGGGCCGCTGGAACAAGCGCTGCTCGCAGTTCTGCACGAATTTCAGGGAGCGATTTTTATCCGTGTCTTCCGCCAGATTTGCCAGCGCGGCGGCGGGCACCACGGTCGAAGCCGTGATGTCGTCCTCCATCTGCACTTTGACGGCGGGATGAAAATCTTTACGTAAACCAAAGGTGCGCCACGCGCCGTCGTCGTCGAAACCGACACGCAGATACGTCGTGACAAGCTTACGATTGTCGCACTTCAGTTCATTGCCGGGCGTGCCGTTGATGATGTCCACGCTGAAGTGGTCGCGCCAGTTGCCGTTCCACTCAGGCTTATAATAGCGCTTCACGACGAATACGAGCTCCTTGACATATTGCGGCACGCCGGCGAGCCAGGCATTGTATTCCGACGTGTAATCGTGTTCGTCCGGCGTGAGCAGTTTGATGACCGAACCCAGGGAACGTTCGGCCGCCAGCACGCTGCGCTGGTCGGTGCGCGACTTGTCAGCGAAACGATTTGCGTAATCGCGGTCAATCAATTCGGCGACGCGGTCAAAATCTTTCTTCAAATCTGCGACGAACACCGGGCCGGTGAGAATCGCGTCGGTGATGGGCTTGGAAATCTCCGACTTGCCGCCACCGGAAACCGTGCAGGGCTTGTGACAAAACGTGCCCTCGGCAAGGGTGCCGACCAGCCGCCATTGCCGCCCGTGCCCGGGCGGTTTTTCCATTGTGATTTTGTAGCCGGACGGGCGGACGTAGGTTTTTTCCGGCGAGAGGTGGAGGCTTTGTTCGCCGGATAGCGGATTCGTCCAAAAAATCTTCTGGCTCTGCAAATCGAAACGCGCCGAGGCAGGCACATAGACTATTTCCGGGAACTTCTTGTCCACCGCGTAGCCTTCCGGCTGCACGGTCATGATGTCGCCAAACATCGCCGCCATCTCCACAAACGAATGCGGCAGACGACGCGTAAGCACGTCGCCGTCAAACACCTCGCCCAAATCGTAGCTGGGGAAAACCAGCGCGCCGCCGGCGTGTTCTTCCTCGGCGAGGCCGAAAAGATTGGCGGCGAAGCTCAACTGCGTCTTCACCTCTTTTTTGCAATAGCCGAAATAGTTGTCGGCGATGACGGTGACGATGACGCCGGATTCGTCGCGGCAGGTCAGCTTGAAAGCATTGCCGCCGTTGTAAAGTTCGTCTTCCTTTATCCAGCACATGCCGTCACGGCGCTGGCGTTCGGTGGCCTGGTCGAAGGGCGGCAGGCCGACGGATTTTTTGGTCACCTTCGTCAGGTGCGGCGCGAGAATCACGCAGCCGGTGTGGCCGGACCAATGTTCGCTGTCGAGCGCGGCGTCATTTTCCGGCAGCAACGGATCACCCCCGTTTTCAAAAATGGCTTCAACAAAATCCAGATTACTTACGAGGCTGCCCGGCACAAAGAAACGGACTTCCATGGTCTTCTTTTTGGTGAAACCTGGGACTTCCGGGCAGACGAGCGGCCGGATCAGCAGTGAGACGAAACATTCCGCCGGCTGCGGCTGCGTGGCGGTGAAGGGCAGTTTCAGCAATTCCTTCGGCGGCGTCAGCGCGAGCTGGAGAATTTTGGCGAAGGTGATTTTCGGCACGCCGAGCTTGTCGTCGGGAATCGGAAGGCCGCCTTCAGTGACGTGGAAAATGCCGGCCGTCGTGCGGCGGTCACTTTTCGGGTTGTGCAAAACGCCCTGTTTGACGCGGTAGGAATTGATGATGTCCGAGGCGAAATCATCGCGGTCCACCGGCAACGAGAGCACGCGCGCCAGACCGGCACGTTCGAGCGTTAGCGTGTGCGAAGGCAGCTTGGGCACCGGCGCGTCCTGTAGATAATCGTAGAGAAACGTCTGGATGCGCGCGTCGGCGGGGCAAAGATGCTGGCCGAGGAGCCGGTCTTTTTCGCGGGACCGCGCGGCCATGGCGGCGGTGATCTCAAGAAATTCGCGGTCGCCCTGCATCGGCACCGGCGGGCAGCCGATCAAGGCCAGTTTCACGTTGATGTGGGCAATAAGATGGGCGGGCAGCTGGCTGTTCATATTTTAGTAGAGGCCTCGGATCTTCTGACCGAGTTGTAACTTCCTTGCCCATATGATGCCCGCAATCAGCCGGTTGGTAAATAATATTTGCGGCATAATCCGACTATTTCGACCAGCCAGATACGGCCCGCGCATGGTAATTCGCTCTGGTCTCGGAACAATAATTCCGGTAAAAGGAATTCAGTGTCTTTGCAAGTCAAACTCCATCTGACCACGATACTTCGCCTGTTGGCGGTGGGGGGGCTTTTTTTACTGGGTGGCTTATTGCATAAAATGACCTTCCCGCCTTGCGATCAAGCAATCCTGTTCTGGCCGCCAGCTGGTCTTGCTCTGGCCACCATATTGGTTCTCGGCTATCGCTTCTGGCCGGCTGTCTTGGTTGGGGTGGTTTTATTTTTGCAGGTGGGCGGTGTGCCGTTTGGAATTTTTACTGTGACTACTTCGGTGGGCAACACCTTGACGGCACTGGGCTGCGCCTTCTCGTTGAAGCGGTTCTTGAGGTTTGAGAATACCAACGAGCGGATGGGCGGAATAGTGGGCTATATGCTGGTGGCCGGTGTTTTTGGGGCGATCCTCAGCGCCGCCAGCAACGCTGTGGGCCTGACCTACGCCGGGGGAATTTCCCGGGCGGCACTGTTTCCGAACCTGTGGACCTGGTTTATGCCAAACGCGCTGGCGTTGCTGGTGCTGCCGCCGTTCTTCGTCGCCTGGTCGGCTCCTTCCCTTTGGCCTTGGGACCTTCGGCGAACAGTCGTGGGGCTGATTTCTCTGGCGCTGTTGATAGCCAGCATAATCGGGGCATTCACCGCCTGGTTTCTCTATGGCATCCAGAATTTTCTACTGCCCTACCTGCCCGTCCCATTTTTGTTATGGGCCACGTTTTGGTTTGGTCCGCGCGGAGCGGTTACCGGGACACTGGTATTGTCATCGTTAATATTTTATTTTTTGTTCCTAGGACAGGGATTGGCAGACCACAAGCCGGAAATCTTACAGACCATTGGGCATAACATCTGTCTGATGGCGGTGGTCAATTTACTCTTTGCCGCCGTGGTCACCGCTCGCCGGCGGGTGGAAATCAATTTGGCGGTAAATGAAAAACGTCTGCGCAACGTCGTGAGCGACCAGACGGATTTGATCTGCCGTTTCATGGCTGACGGCACCATCACCTTTGTGAACCCGGCGTTCGCCGATTTCCTGGGCAGACCGGAGGCCGAGTTGCTGGGCACCAGCTTTTTCAAGCCCATGGAAGATGCCGAGGCCATATCCCTAAAGCAAAATCTGGCCGCGCTGACGAACGATCAACCGCTTTTGAGTTATGATCGGCGCGTCGAAGCCGCAGGCGGACACAGGGAATGGCATCAATGCAACCTGCGCCGACTGGTCCACGCTGACGACCATCAAGTAGAATTTCAAGCCGTCTTCCAAAACATCTCCGCCCGCAAAAGGGCGGAAATTGAATTGCAAGAAGCAAAATCTGCACTCGAAAAGGTGAATCAGAAATTGCGCATCACCGTGGCTGAATCCCGCAACATGGCCGAACGCGCCAATCAGGCGAATGCCGCCAAAAGCGAGTTTCTGGCCAACATGAGCCATGAGATTCGCACGCCGTTAACCGGCATTCTTGGCATGATCGAATTGCTCCAGCAAACGCAGCTAGACCAACGGCAGCGGGAATTTTCCGCCGCCGCCGCCGAAAGCGCCAATGCCCTGCTCCACGTCATCAACGACGTGCTGGATTTCTCCAAGATTGAAGTCGGCAAGATGACCATTGCCAACGAGGACTTCTCGCTGCGCACCGTGGTGGACACCGTGCTGGAAATCGCCGGCGCCCGCGGCCGAAACAAACCACTCACGCTCACCGCCGTTATCCACCGCACCGTGCCCCACCGGCTGACCAG
Organism: uncultured Verrucomicrobia subdivision 3 bacterium; assembly: GCA_903922735.1. Taxonomy (GTDB): domain Bacteria; phylum Verrucomicrobiota; class Verrucomicrobiia; order Limisphaerales; family UBA11358; genus UBA11358. Next base: position 31,882 of record CAIXUZ010000056.1, on the reverse strand, counting down.
CGACGCCAACCGGCTTCAGCAGGTGTTGCTCAACCTCGTCAGCAACGGCGTCAAATTCACCGACCGCGGTGAAGTGGTCCTGCGCGTCCAGCCGCTTTATCACAGCCAAAAAAAAATAACTTTGCGGTTTGAAATCACTGACACCGGCATCGGACTGAATGATGAACAAATTAAAAAACTATTCCAGCCCTTCGAGCAGGCTGACAACTCATCGGCCCGCCGTTTTGGCGGCACGGGTCTCGGTCTGGCCATTTCGCGGCGCATCGTGGAATTAATGGGCGGAAAAATCGGCGTGCGCAGCAAGCCCGGCGCCGGCTCAACCTTCTGGTTTGAACTCCCGTTTAGTGTGCCGGAACAGCCGGCCATCGAGCGGAGTTATCCCGGTCTGGCCTTCACGCAAACCATTATCGCGGCGCCCAACGCCAGCCTGCGTGAGGCTATCTCCGAGCAACTTCGCAGCTGGGGTGTGGATTGCCGGACGGTGGACAACGCACCTGAACTCACCCGGCTCATGCCGTACGATTTGCGCGCGGCCGTCATCCCGCTGGTGATTTGTGACGATGAAATGCTCAAGCTTGGCGGCGATGAGTTGCGCCAGCTAATCATCACCAGCCAGGCCAACATCCGGTTCGTTTTGCTCTCCAACCCGGTCTCCTCAATCCGTGCGGACGAATCCGAACTCGCCGCCTTCGCCAGCATCCTGCTCAAGCCGGTGCGCGAACCCGCCCTGTTCGACGCGCTCGTCAACGTGATCGCCGAAAAAAATCCGGAGTTGGCCAAGCCGGTGCAGCTCCCCAACGACTCCGGGGTTGCCCGTCCTGAAAGCGACACGCCCAAGCACACACCGATATCCAACCTGAAAATCCTGGTCGCCGAGGATCATCCCTTCAACCGCAAATTGTGCCAGTTGATGCTCGAAAACTTTGGTGCCAGTGCCGACTGGGCGGTCAACGGGCGCGAGGCGGTGGAAAAGTTTTCTGCCGGCAACTACGAAGCGATTCTCATGGATGGCAATATGCCGGAACTGGACGGGCTGGAAGCCACCGCCGCCATCCGCAAAATCGAGGAGGAAAGAAGAGTGACCCAGCGCGTCCGCATCATTGCCCTCACCGCCAACGCGCTCACCGGCGAACGGGAACGCTGCCTCGCTGCCGGCATGGACGATTATCTCGCCAAACCATTCACCGCACAACAACTCTACCAGTCGCTGCTGGTCGCCGTGCGGGCCAATCCAGCGATGCCTGAAAAAATTGATTCCACCCGCTTGGAGCAGCTTTGCAACGAACTCGGCGCCGAGACGGTAATGGAAATAACGGGGGATTTTCTGAAGGAACTGCCGGATCGGCTCAATGAAATCCGGCACTATTACGATGGCAAACAATGGCCGGAACTCGAACGCGCCGCTCATTCGCTAAAAGGGCTTTGCCTGATGTTCGGCCTGCAATCGCTCTCCACCACCTTCCTCGCCATCGAGAATGCCGCCGATGCGCAGGATGCCGAACGCGCTCAATCCAATTTGTCCGGTCTGACAGAGCAAGCCGGGACCAGTGTCCGCCAACTTCGCGCCTGGTTGGAAAATCGCGAGCCGGCCAGACCCTGACCGGAAGCGGCAAGCCCGATTACTTCACCTTCACCCGAAAGACGCTCGCGGCGGTGATTTCCCCCAAGTCCGCCTGGTAAAATTTCTCGCGGTATTCCCCAGTTTCCAACAGGTGTTGCGGCAGCTCCCGCTTGTCGCGACGGATAATGAATTTCAGTTCGTCCAAGTCATCTGACCAGCGGAAACCGTTGAAAAATTCCGCACCTGCGAACTGCGTTTTATAAAGCGCCGCCGGCGAGTAACAGGTGCCGAGGTAAAGCTGCCGCACGCCGCGCCCGGCAAAGAGCGCCACCGCTGTAGTCATCATGAACATGCCGAGGTTGCGGGCGTAATAGTTCAGGTCATAGAACGCGTAGTAGTAAAACGCCAGCGCCTTGCCTTCGAGATAGAGCGTGGCGACGCCGATTTCCTTGCCGGTCTCCGTGTCGGTGAACACGAGCAGGTGCGAGATGATGGGCGCGGCGAACAGCGCATCCAGCCGCTCGTAGCTCATCACGTCCTTGCCAAACTTGATGTCGGCGTAGGTCTTGAAAAAAGTCCGGCGCTCCGGCGTGTAATCAAATTTCTCACGCGGCACCAGCTCGACGCCGATGCCTTTGCCCTTGCGTAAAATCCGGCGGTTCTCGGATGATTCCTTGAACTTCGCCAGGTTCACGCGCACCTGGCGGCAAAGATAAAACCGGTCGAGGTCGCGCGACGAGGGCAGGAACCCGGCGTTGAAAATGTCCGCCGGCGTCTCGCCGTCCTCGGGCACGGCCCAGATGGCATACGGAAACTGGTAGTTTTCGTAATCGGAGTTTTGTTCGGAGAAAAGGAGCTTCACAAAGTTTAATTAGCCACAGATTTTCACAGATGAAACACAAATAAAATTATTTCTCATTTATCCCTGTAGTCGGGCGCAAAATCAGAAATGCAATCGCCAGCAAAGATGAGGCAGAAAAATACCAAGCAATACCCAATAAGAAACCAAACAGTTGCGAGAGAAAACATGCAATCCCGATGACTACTAGATAGAATACCCGTTCAACGATGTTCAATTCGCGTCTCATCTTCCAATCTGGGTTTCATCTGTGCCCATCTGTGGCTAAAACGGTTTCGGTTTTCGCCGGCGCGGTTCTTGCGTTCACCGATTTGCGCCGTAGCCGGAGGCGCCAGTTGGTCAGCACGTCGTAAGTCACGGAATTTTTTAGCTTGGCGATGTCGCGCACGGTGATCTCATCGCCGCCTTGTTTACCCATCAGCACCGCCTCGTCCCACATCTGCGCCTGCGGAATGTCGGTGATGTCCACCATCAGCGCATCCATCGCGATGCCACCAAGCAGCGGCGCGCGTTGGCCGTGGATGAGCGCGCAGCCTTCGTTTCGCACGCGCGGAAATCCATCGCCGTAGCCGATCGGCAGAATTGCGATCCGGCGCTCGGTCTTCGCCGTGTAGCGCATCCCGTAGCCGACAACTTCGCCGGTTTTTAATTTCTGGATCGCCGCGATTTTCGCCTTCACCGACATCACCGGCTCGATGCCGGGAAGCTGCCGGCAGACCTGCGATGGAAAAACACCGTAAAGCAGGATGCCCACCCGCACCATGTCCAAGTGCGCTTTCGGCAAATCCAGAAAACCGCCGCTGTTGCAGGCGTGGCGCAGCTTCACCAAAATTTTCTTTTGCTCCAGCGCGGTCAGAATTTCCTGGAAACGTGAAAACTGAAGATGGGCAAAGGTTTTATCCACTTCATCCGACTGCGAGAAATGCGTCATCACACCTTCGAGCCGCAGTGATTTCTCGGCGGTGATTTTTTCGATCAGCGGCAGCGCCTCGTCCCAACGCACGCCGTAGCGGCTCATGCCGGTGTGAATTTTGACGTGCACCGGAACCTGCTTGCCGAAGTCCGCCGCAATTTTGGCGAGCCGGCGGACAGCGTACGGCTCGTTCACGCAGATGGTGAGGTTGTGCGCCACGCACCATTCAAGTTCCGCCTCCTGCCGCTCGCCGAGCAGCAGCAACGGCGCAGTGATGCCGCCCTCGCGCAAATGCACCGCCTCTTCCAGCGTGCTGAGGCCGAAGCCCCACGCGCCTTCTTCGACCGCCACGCGGGCCACATCCAGCGCGCCGTGACCATAAGCCTCATCCTTCACGACCGCCATCAAGCGAACGCTCCTCGGCAAATCGCCACGAATCAATTGTAGGTTGCGGCGGAGCTTGCCGAGGTCAATCTCGGTCCATGCCGGCCGCTGTGGAAAATTTTCAGAATTCAGATTCATCAAATCAATTTTGACTGGCAGTCTTTCTGGTTAACAAATAAAACGCAGCCGCATTCAGCAAACATACCAAAGCTGCAAAATCTGAAATGTCACTAAACCAACTCTTGGTATTTCCAATCGCCTGCATCCGTTTTACGACATCATAGTGCTCATCGGATTGTGCCAATGTTTTAACTTTTAGATCGTCAATCACTCCCTTTACAACGAACTCGTGATACATGCTGTAACTATGAACTTGATGGATTGCTGAAGCCGTTGAACCGAGAATCACGAAAGCAATAGCTGCGGCTAAATTCAAACTAACAATTATCCATTTCATAATATTTTCCAGTTTGAACTTACATACGCCCCGGCGGCCACAGGCTTTGGCCGACATCGGTGCGAAAATAACTGCCCACAACGCGGATTTTGCGGATGTTCGCGTAAGCTCTAGCAATCGCCGCATCCAGCTTTGGCGCGAGCGCGATCACATCCGCAATGCGCTGGCCGGTGGCAATCAAATCGCCATCCGCGCCGCGGGCGACTTCGTTCCACCACACGTCGCAATCAAACGGGCTGGAAACTTCCAGCGGCAATTGCGGTCCACGCACCTGCGTGAATGGATAGCCATAACCCGCCAGCGTCAGCGAGCAGCCGAAGTTCAGCTGTTCATTGAACTCCAGTTTCAGTTTCTCATTCCGTGCCGTCGCCAAAACCACCGCACCGGGATTTTTCAGCATCCGCAGAATCATCGGGCCGGAAGTGACACCGATGCGGATGTTGTATTCGATGACGTGCCACTTTTGGTGGGGCGAGCGTCCTCGCGAGCCGGCGCACGTGTTTAATTTTTCAAGCCCGGCTCGCGAGGACGCTCGCCCCACCGGAGCTTTGATCGCTGTCACCTGAATCGGCCCGTGATAATTCACTTTGCGCAGCCATGGCAGCAAGGGATGCAACAACTCCCGCGCCAAACCATATTTGTCCTGCCCATCGCGCTCGACCAAGCCGCCGAGCGGCGCGCCGGCCACGATGCCGAGGTTGCCGTTGAAGGCGTATTTGTATTCCTGATTCGTGACCAGCGAGTGAATTTCCCCGCCGCTGACCAGCGCGATGTGCCCGGCCTCGGCGCGGCCCAGATATTCCTGAAGAAAAACGCCTTCGGCGTAATTCACATTGCGCAGCCACGCGCGCGTGTCGGCGACAGTCTCGCACATCACGGTGTGAACCGGACTGGTCGGCGAACAGAGCGGATTCTTGATGACGAACGGGCGCGGGTTTTGTTCCAGAATTTTTTCCGCTTCGATCCGGTTGGAGGCAACGAACGATTGGGGAAACGGAATCTTGAACTTCGCGCACAGTTCACGGGCAAAATCACGTTCGCGCTCAATCCGCATGGCTGCGCCGGTCGGGCTGAAAATGCCGACACCGGATTCGACCAATGCCTTCGCCCACGGCTGCATTGCCCAGTCGATGGACTGCGGAATGACGACATCAATTTTGTTTTCACGGAGCAGCGGCACGGGGCTTGGAAATGCGTCGCGTGAAAAAGTCTTGCCGACAAGCGATGGCGAAAAGTGGCCGTAATTGCGGGTCAGGTAAGTGGAGGCTGCCGCGCCGCCATCCGCCAACGCCGTGCCGATGCTGTGCGCGAACGAGCCGACGCCGAGGATCATCGCGTTCACACTGGCTTTGGGAGTTGGGGCTTTAAGCGACATGAAAACCACCGAAAGTGTTCCTTAATTTGGGGCGGCGCGCAATGGTTTCCGGTGCGGCTTGGGCGGCGGCGAACCGGGCTTCATCGTTGCGCCTTGGCCGCTTCCTCGGCGATGATTTGATAACCTTCGCGCACGGCTTCCGATTCGCGGGAAAAGTTGAGGCGGAGACATTCGTGGCGGTGCGGCCAGTCGGTTTCCAGGCCGAAAAAGAAATATTCGCCGGGCACGGTCAGCACTTTCCGCGCTTTGAGCCGCTCGTAAAGTTCACGGGTGGTGAGGTTGATGTTTTTCAGCCAGAGCCAGTGAAAAAATGCGCCTTCGTTGACGTGCAGCGCCCAGTCCACACCGGCGGCGTCAAAATATTCCCGCACCCAACCAGCGGCGGCACGGCTTTTTTCGGTGTAAAAGGGCTGGAGGATTTTCGGGCCGAGTTCGAGGATTTTTCCGCTTTCAATCCATGGCAAAACGAGCTGCTGGCCGATGGTGCCGTTGGCCAGGCCGGTGATGGCGGTGATGGCGCCGACGGCTTGGGCGATATTTTCCGGCGCGATGACGATGGCGGTGCGCGTGCCGGGCAGGCCGAGCTTGGACAAGCTCAAAACCAGAATCGTATGCGGCGCCCAAAACGGCTGTGCCGGAGCGAACATGACGCCCGGAAACGGCGGGCCGTAGGCACTGTCGAGAATCAGCGGGATGCCCTGCGCAGCAGCAAGCGCGGACAGGTGCGAAACCTCGGCGTCGGTCAGCACATTGCCGCTCGGATTGGTCGGGCGCGAGGCGGCGATGGCACCGATGTCGCCGCAGGCGAGGGCGGCTTCCACGGCTGGAAAATCAATCGCGTATTTGAAAACTTTACCAGCCCGGCCCGCCGGCCATTCGATGGTGGGACGACAGGCGAGAAACAGGTCCGGTTCAATTCCCTGATCCGCGTAACCGATGTATTCGGGCGCGACGGGCAGGAGAATTTTTTTGCGGCGGCCGTTTTCGAAGCGTCCGGCCAGCAGGTTGAACAGGTGGAAAAAGGCATTTTGCCCGCCGCTGGTGATGGCGAGGTTTTGCGGGCCGATATCCCAGCCATATTCGCGCTGCAAGAGCGCAGCGAGCGACCGGAGGAAGCGCGGGTTGCCCGGCGGGGGATCGTAGTTGACCATCATACGCTCGAAGGCGTCGCCGTCCGCGAGCAGTTCCTGCATCCGCTCGCGGATGAGCGCCTGCAAGGCGGGAACGGCGGCGGGATTGCCTCCGCCAAGCATCCGCATCTGCGGCTCGACGGTCATGGCCCGACCCATGTCCTCCATCAATTCGCGGATGCCGCTGGGTCCGGCAAGTTTTCGGCCAACGGTGGAAAATTCAACAGGCGTTACAGTCTGGAACATATTTTAACCCAGGAAGGTTGAAGCGGGAACCCCCGCCCGACAATCATAAAATCCGGCCTTTCGCAGGGGCGACGGCGGTTTGCCGGGAACAGGACGCGCGAAGGATGCATTAACGTCCAAAGGCGGAAATTAATGAGCGGCCTCACGTCTGCTGCTCCACAAGCAATGTCGCGTTTTGTCGTGTTTTGTCGCGTTTTGGCGTTTTTGTCGCGCCTTTTTTGGCGTGCGCGGGGAGTCGGGGCAAAGCGGAAAGCGAGAAAGCAGAAACTTTACCGATCTGAGTGTCATTTGGTGTAAGTGGTTGATAGAGCATCCGGAACTTTACCCTTTCTTTACCATTTTAATTTTTTGAGGGGGTAAAGTTTCAAAAGAAATCAGCGCCAACCGATCCAGCCGACCTTGACCAACGGCGGGCGAAAGTAACCCGAGCGCACCAAACCGCACCGAAAAATGAAATTTTGAAGGTTTCCAAGTTGCCGGGCGAAGGGGACACGCTTCACCCGGGGAACCCGGAAGGAAATCTCTGCACAAGCCGCGCGCCGTGCGGTATGGCGTCCGGCCCGGTGGTCGGAATTCACCGGTTGGCCACGTTGCGGTCGAGCCAAAGGCTCGACACTACACCTTTTGCACAGATTTTAGAACGGGCGGCGGAACAAAATTCAGATGTCAAAGAACGGTCACGCACGCCGCCTGGAAAACCCACTCGCCGCCGGCAAGGCAATGTCAGAGACACCATCGTCCGGCAGCAGGCCCAGGCCGAGGCCCGCTGGACTGGTGTATTATTATACATAGATACATACTTGTCCAGTGAAATTATCATAAATCGGAGATCCGCTGCGGAAGGTAATAGGGAAGTGGAAGGCGGGGATGGATGATGGCGCGGGCGCGGGCGGAAAACTTCCATTTCCGGTATTCAGATTTTTTGCTTTTGCATGGCGACGAACCTTAGCACGGGTTTTAGCAGAAATTTGCAAGCCGGCAAACAGCTTTCGAACAGGCGCGAACAGAGCCCCCCGGATCACGAACCGGAGCGAAAAATTATTTGAAAATATGGTCTCACAATTAACTTGGACGCACAGGGTCAGGGTGTGCCGTCTTGGCCATCCTGCCGGAGGGCACCGCTGCGGACGTTCGGGAATCGTGTGGAGCATGCAAAGTAAAACCGCTTCACAACCCCTCCACTGATTTTTGGGGACAAAACGAACCTCAAAAATTATTTGAAAATAAAATTGACAAGCGACGGGCGCGGATTAATATACGACTTACTTAATCGTTATTAAGTGCGACTGTTGCCGTCAGATGCTATGATTCGATCGCAATTTATGACGCTTTTTACGGCGGTTAAAAATTTTTTGAATGTAACAACGACTATACTAATCGTTTTTAAAATATGAGCCAGATTCAACAGAAAGTGCCGGTGGGTGGAAGTGGTGATTTAAAGTGGCTGGAGATGGTGATCCAGCACGTCCAATCACTGAACTATGGCGTGGTGGAAATCGTGGTGCACGATTCCCGCGTGATTCAGATCGAGAAAACCGAGCGTGTGCGGCTGGACAAACCAGAACCACGCCCGGAATAAAACCAGACAACCAATAATAATTTTACAGGCGGCTGACCGGACCACCGGAAGTTCCCATGAAAACAAAACACATAATCATCCATGCGGAACTGGATTCACAAAGTGGTGTGCGCGGCGCTCGCGGCAGGTTTGCTGTTGGCGGCCGGTGCGGCCGGCGCGGCGGACCTAAAGATTCTGAACGTCTCCTACGATGTCACGCGGGAATTTTATCAGGACTACAACGCGGCATTCGCGGCTTACTGGAAAGAAAAAACCGGTGATTCGGTAAAGATCAGCCAATCACACGGCGGTTCGAGCAAGCAGGCACAATCGGTCATCAACGGGCTGGAAGCGGATGTGGTGACCATGAACCAACCGCTGGACATAGATGTCCTGCAGACGGGCGGCCGGTTGATCCCGGCGAATTGGGCGACGCGCCTGCCGAACAAAAGCGTGCCTTACACTTCAACGATTGTATTTGTCGTCCGCAAAGGCAACCCGAAGAACCTAAGGAATTGGGACGACCTGGTTCGCCCGGATGTTACGGTGGTCATTCCCAATCCGAAAACTTCCGGCAACGGTCGTTATAGTTATCTGGCGGCGTGGGGATATGCGCTGAGGAAAGCCGGCGGGGACGAGAAGCCGGCGCGCGAGTTCGTGGCCAAACTTTTTGCCAACGTGCCGGTGCTCGACACCGGCGGACGCGGCGCAACGACGACGTTTGCGGATCGCGGTATTGCGGACGTGCTTTTGACGTTTGAAAACGAGGCGGCGCTGGTGCAGAAACAATTTCCCGACGACGGGCTGGCGGTGGTGCTGCCGCCAGTGAGCATCCTGGCTGAAAACCCCGTGACCTGGGTGGATCATAACGTCCAACGGCATCACACCGAAGCCGTTTCACGGGCTTATCTCGAATACCTTTACAGCGACGCCGGGCAGGAACTGGCGGCGCAACATTTCTTCCGCCCCAAAAACCAAACGATTCTCGCGAGGTATTCCACCCGATACAAGCCGCTGGAATTATTCACGGTGAATGAAGTTGCCGGCGGCTGGCGCAAGGCGCAACAGGTGCATTTTGCCGACGGCGGAATCTTTGACCAAATCTATCAGCCACATAAATAAATTTATGGCACTCACCGACAATGACATCACGGAAGACAACGGCAAAAACAACGTGGCCAACCTGCCATTATCCAGCGAGCGCCGCCTCCCGGCGCGGCGGTTGGCCGACCGCGGCACCGAGACGGACGACATCCGCAGTTGGTTGACGGCCAAATAATTTTTCCGACGCCACCAAAGCGAGGCCAAACCTGAAAACACAAAACCCAACCGTGAAGACTGACCGGCTCACCGGAAGCGCTTCATAGCAAATTAAACCTCTAAAATTAAGTCATGAAAATATCCAATCTAAAAAAATCCATCGCCTTGAGCGCAGCGGTTGCCGCGCTGGCCTTTATCCCCAACTCGCACGCCGCCGTTTCCGTCTTTGTCGAAGGCGGCAGCGCCAGTCAAAGTGTGTTGTATGACCGCGCAACCAATTTGTTCGCCGGCGGCTCGTTCACGGCCACCGGCTCGGCCCCCTCGACCGTGCGCCGATTCCAGGGCACCAGTTTGAATCCGCTCTTATCCGGGTATGGCACCATCACGCTGGACATCAACGTCGCCAACGGAGCCATCGCAGGTCTGCAGGCTTTGGTGAACCAGACGGCCGGCGCGGCGGACACCAACGTCCTGGGCGTGCCGACGGTGCCGACCTTCGTTGACTCGGCGACATCGCCGGAAGCCATCGGAATTGATTCGGTGGCGGCGAATCTGTCCTCGTATCTGACTTATGTCGTGCCCCTGGTTTACATCAAGAACACCAATTTTCCGGTGGTCAATTCCATCACCAACCTGACCCAGCGCCAGGCGGTGGCATTGGAAACCTCGGTGAACCCGGCGACCTTCTACGGCGGCAACGCAACCAACCCAATTTATTTCGTGGGCCGCAACAGCCAGGCCGCGGTGCGCACGGAAATTGACCTGAACATCTACAACACGGCGAACATCAAAACCTTCACCAACAATGCCGCCGGCCTGCCCGTCCAAGACACCAGCGCGGATCCGGGTCTGCCCGCCGGCGGCGCAAACGCCAATACCACGATTGCGCTCACCAACTCCATCGGCACCGTGGCCGTGCAAAATATCAAGACTCCGCTCGGCACCATCGCCTACGAAGGCGTGCCTTATTCCGCCGCGAACGTCATCAATGGCAGCTATCCCATCTGGGGCTATGAAAATTATTATTTCATCACCGCGCCCAATACCGGCGCCCCGTCAGGCCCGCAACAGGCGGTGCTGGATGTGTTCTATTCTTCGGTCACGAATGGCGCGTTCCATGTGACGGCGGTGTTTACCAACCTCTTCATCCCCGAAGCCTCGCTCAAGGTGAAACGCAGTTACGATGGCGGCCCCATCGTCGCGAAACCCGGCTATTGATTTAACCGGTGAAATTAAAAGGCAAACCATCGTATGAAAAAATATATCCTGATTACCCTGGCCGCGTTCACGCTGCTGGCCACGCCGCTGGCGCGGGCGTGGACTTACACCAACGGCGATTTGCTGCTGGTCTTCCGCAAGGGTTCGCAAAATATCGAGTTCAACCTGGGCAGTGTCACCAACTTCCTCGGCCAGACGAACGGTTACACCACCGCCGTGACCGGCTGGAGTCTGAGTCTGGTCACCAGCACGTTTGGCACCTTGGACAGCAGCGTGAAAACGGTGCTGCTGGCCACCGCCGCCGGCACCAACTGGCTGAGCAGCGCGGAACCGAACACCACGGCCTACAACATCAGCAGCGCCGAGGCGGACACGCTGCAAGGCATCATCAGCGCCGTTGGCACGCGGCCGTTGTATCCGATCGCCATCCCGACCGCCGGCCCCAATGCCTATTCCATTGATACCACCGGACAGTATGCCGGGTCATCCTATGACTCGGTTGTTTCCGGCGGCCACTTCAGCGGCATTGCCAAACTCGGCGGCAATGCGCCCTTCATGGTCGAGCAGAGAATCCCCGGCCTGCTCGATTTTTGGGAAATCCAATCCACGGCGATTTATCCCAACCCGCCGCCGGACAAATTGATCGGCACGTTTTACATCGCCACCAACGGCGGGTTGACCTTCGTGGCCGGGCCGCGCGCCTCCACGGTCACGGCGGTCAATCGCTCCGGCAACGTCAGCTCGATTAATTTCAGCACGACGGTCGGCAACACCTACACCGTGGCCTACACCAACAAGCTGGGAGGCAACATTGCCACCTGGCCGGTGGACCCCACGACCATCGTCGGCAACGGCAAACTTAACACGCTGAACCGAACCAACTCCAGCGACGCGGAATTTTACCGCATTCGAACGCAATAAATCAGTGCCAAAAGCAACCGCCCGCGGCAGGTTCGGCGCATATTTCCGGGCCTGCCGCAACGATCTAATTTGTAGGGAGGACAACCACAGCAAATGAAATTACAGCTTGGGATCATTGCGATACTGGCATTCGCAAACATTTTCAATGGCCAGGCGGAAGAAACCAATTCGCCCGCCGTCATTGAAAACCTGTTTGCCGCGCCGTTGCCGGCCGTCACGAACGCGCCGCCCAAGCTCCTGCCCGTGTTGGATGTGCGGACTTATCGGGTGGAAGGCAACACCATCCTGCCGCCGCAAGAATTTGGCATGCTTTCCAATTACACCGGCAAAGTGGATATCACGCAAGTGCGCGAGGGCTTGGATAAATTACAATCGCTTTACCGCGCGGCCGGCCAGGCCGGGATCACGGTTACATTGCCGGAACAAAAATTCACCAACGGCCTCGTCCGCGTAAAAATTATCGGGACCGGCGTGGAGACGGATTTAGCCGCCGCGGTCACCAATCTTTTCGTCGCCCCGGAAAGCAGAAAACCGACGCTTGAAGTGCGCGGATATGTGGTGGAAGGCAACACGGTGTTGCCGGAAGCAGAATTCGACTTCCTGACCAATTACACCGGCGAGGTGGCTTTCGCCCGCATCCGCGAAGGCCTGGGCAAGCTGCAATTGCGCTATCGCGACCTCGGCTTTCCCACCATCAGCGTCACGCTGCCGCAGCAAAAATTGACCAACGGCATCGTGCGCGTAAAAGTCATTGAGGGAAGAATCAGTGACATCGTGGTCACGGGCAACGGCTATTATAGCGCCGAGAACATCCGCCGCGCCCTGCCCAGCCTGACCACGAACATTTTGATCAACTCAAAATGGTTTCAGCCGGAACTCGACCGCGCAAACTTGAATCAAAACCGGCAGGTTTATCCCGTCATCGCCCCCGGCCTGGAACCGGGCACGACCGAACTCACGCTGAAAGTGAAAGATCAGCTGCCGCTGCACGGCCACATGGCCATCAATGACTACTCCACGCCCAACACGCCACTGCTCCGGCTGGATACGGCGCTGCAATACGACAATCTATGGCAGCACAATCATCAGATTGGCGTGGACTACAATTTTTCACCGCAGGAAATGAAGCCGGGGAACTACAGTTTTTATGACCAGCCGATGGTCGCCAGTTACAGCGGATACTATCGCCTGCCGCTCGGCTTCGGACAGGGATTGCGGAAGAACTACGAAAATCTGCCGGCGACTTTTGGCTACGATGAAGCGGCGCACCGATTCAACCTGCCGCCCGCGACCGGAAATCCCGATCTGATTTTTTACGCTTCGCGTTCCGTATCCGACACGCCGCTGGCTCTTAGTCCGGTCACCACGATTTTCACAAACACGCTGGCCGAAATCAGTTCACAAACCGCGCAACATACCCTGACTTTCAATAATAATCTCGGCGCCCGACTGACCCTCCCACTGCGTGAACTTTTCGGCGTCCAATCATCGCTCCAACTGGGCATGGATTACAAATCCTACGAGGCGCAAGGTTTCAGCACGAACCTGACCTATTTCAATCTTTACGCAATTGACTCGTTCGGCAACCGCGGTTTGGTGACGAACCAGACCATCCGGCTGCCCAACAACACGCACCACCAGCTTTACTATCTTCCGCTCGCGTTAAACTGGATAGGGGCACGACCAGATAAAACGGGCAGCACCAGTTTCAGTGTCGGCGGAAACGTTTTCCTCGAAACGCTCGCCTCGGCGCGGACGAACTTCCAAACCGTCGCCGGTTCGGCTGCCGCCGGCGGCAACTATACCACCATCAATGCCAAACTGGTACGCCTGCAAAATCTGCCGAGAGACTGGTCGGCGCTGCTCAACGCCAATGGCCAGTGGTCGAGCGCGCCGCTCATCGGCAACGAACAATTCGCGCTCGGCGGCTTGAGCGGCGTGCGCGGCTATCAAGCGGGTGATAGCTATGGCGACACCGGCTGGCGGACCCAATTTGATCTGCGCGCGCCGCCGGTGAAAGTTGGTTTTTTCCCCACCGGGGACGGGGAAGTTCCGGCCTATTTGCGCTGCTCGGTTTTCATGGATTACGGCGAGGTCTACCACCTGGATTCCACGCTGGCCGCGATCCGGCAATGGGGCACCGGGGCGGGATTTTATCTCACCGCCGGCAGTCATTTTGACGCGCGCCTAACCCTTGGTTACGCGCTGCTCGCCACGTCCACGACTCCCGTCGGCGGCTTCCAGGCGGCTTTCAGCGTCGGCTTCCAATTCTAATCGCCATGAAATCCCGACCCCCATTCTGGAACCAATTTGATGCGCGCCGTTTAGTTGTCCTGATCGCGCTGTGCTGCGGCGCGCGGAATGAAAACCTGTTGGCAAATCCAACCGGTCTGACCGTCGTGTCCGGTACGGCGAGCGCGCAGCCAAGCGGTTCGCAACTGAACATCACCACCAGTCAGACCGCGTTTTTGAACTGGAGCAGCTTCAACATCCAGGCGGGCGAAACGACGACCTTTATCCAGCCTTCGGTGAATTCCGTTGTGCTCAACGAAATCGGCAGCGCAAGTCCATCGCAGATATTCGGCCGTCTCAATGCGAACGGCACGGTGATTCTCGCCAATGCGAACGGATTTTATTTCGGGCCGAACTCGATGATCAAAGTCGGCGGCAGTTTCATCGCCACCACCGCACCACTCGCGCCGGATTTTGGCGGGGATGCCGCATGGACATTCACTGGCATGCCGCCGACCGCGAGCATTGTCAACTACGGGCAAATTAAAGTCGGCAGTGGCAAATCGCTTTTTTTCATCGCCGAGCAAATTGAAAATCACGGCGAGTTAAACGCGCCGGGCGGCAACATCGGGCTTTGCGCGGGGCAAAGCGTGCTGGTGAGCGAACGACCCGACGGACGCGGCTTGTGCGCAACGGTGACCATTCCGAACGGCACGGTAAACAATTTTGGCCAGATCATCGCCGATGCGGGAACGATTGCGTTGCAAGCACAGGTCGTAAATCAAAACGGACTCATCCAGGCCAATGCCATTCAAAATCAAAATGGCGTTATTGAACTCGTCGCCGCTGACTCGCTAAACCTCGGGGCAAACTCGCAAATCCTGGCGCACGGGGACAATTCGACACCAAACAGTTCTGGCGGAACGGTTTCGCTGCAGTCGGGAAAAAACTTTAGCGACAATGCGGGCAGCCAGATATTCGTCGCCGGCGGTTCGCGAGGCGGCAACGGCGGCAGCATTGAAATCAGTGCGCCGAATCTTATTTCTCTGAATTCCAGCATGGCGGCGACGGCGCAATCCGGCTGGAGCGGCGGAACATTCTTTCTTGATCCAGTCAACATTACGCTCGGCACGTCCACGGCAAACGGCGCGATCAACGTCAATTCCGCGTTTGCCGGATTTTCGCAAATTCTGCTTCAGGCTTCGGGCAACATCACGTTGAACGCGAACACTACCTGGAATTTGAGCAGCAGCACGGGGGTCGGCAGCGGCCAACTGACCATGGAAGCCGGCGGCAATATTATCTTCGGCAACAAGTCGAAAATCTTCGATGCGAATGACTGGAGCGTTTCGCTTTACGCCGGTTACGATTTTGCCAACCACACGGTTCAATCCGGAACAGGCAACATTTATCTGAACGGGGGCGCGGGCCTCACGCAGAGCGGCAGCATCCAAGTGTCCGCCGGTGACATCAATTTGTTCGCCGGCCAGAGCATTTTGGTGGCGCCGCTGAATAGCCAGAGTGTTTCCGGTTCGATTTTCACGACGGGCGGCGGCAACATTTTCGCCTATGCCATGGCGGGGGACATTGTGGCCGGCACTGCCAACGGCAGCGCCAACGGCAACACCCAGACCACGGATTACAATTTCACCGACGCCGGCGCGACGCCCAATCCGTATCTCGGCGGCATTTCCACGGCGGCGGGCGGCAACGTCACTTTGATTGCCGGCAACAATATTGACAGCACGCCCATCGTTCCCTCCCGGCAGGCTCCGGGCGCATCCGGCACTTACGGTTCCGGCAATGTCACCGTCATCGCGGGCAACCGAATCACGGGAAATTACACGCTGGCTGATGGCGTCGGCACGATGCTGGCCGGCGTGCCGGTGGCGAGCGCGCAGGCCGCCATTTTACAAAATCCGAACGCGAATCCGGCCGCTTACGCCACGGCGTTAAGCGGTTTGGAAACGGCGGTGATGCAGTCGCAAAATTCCGGAGGCAATATCGGAGCCGCGCCGGTTGCCGGTGCGCCGTCCATTTCTCCCGTGAGGTTGAGCCTGATCAGCGGCTCATGGAATGTTTGGGCGGCCAACGACATTTCCATCAAGGAAGTCAACAACCCGAACGGTGCGTTCAATTCCAGCGATTCGTTCCTATTTAATTACGCGCCGGATGCGGCGGCAAATTTCTGGGCGGGCAATGCCATCGAACTGGTCGGGGCAAATTTGCAGCGGCTGACGCCGGTGAACCACACACCAATTTATGCGCCGGTGCTTTCGCTCAATGCCGGGGCGGGCGGCATCAAAATTGACAACTCCATCATTCTCGCCCCATCCAGCGAAGGCGCGTTGCGCATCGTCACCCGCGACGGCGGCATTTTGAGCGGCGCGGTGGGTTCTGGTTCGACGGTCCTGAATGGCATCACCCTGTCCGACAGCGCCGCGAGCAGCTATACAACTTTCGCTTCCGAACATGACAACCTGCATTTGAATGACCCGAATGCGCAGCCCGTGTATCTGGATATCTCCGGCAACATTAACAGTTTCAGCCTCTCGGTTCCGACGTTTGCCAACATCACGGTTCAAGGCGACACCTACAATTTCGGCTTCAAAGGCCGCAACCTGTCAGCCAACCAAACCACTTTTATCAACGTGCTGGGCGCGATCACTTATCGCGGCAATAAGACCAGCGAAACTTTATCCGCCCCGATCGCATCCAGCGCGTTTAACTCCATCATTGGCGGCAACTCCGCACTGTCCGGGTTGCTGCTTTATGATGGCACCAGCGGCACAATTTCATTCGTCGGCGTCATGAGTTTGGAGACCGAACAATCTCTGCTCAATCCCACGGATGCCAACGGCAATGCCATTTTCACCGGGGCGCAATTGACGGTCTGGCAATCCGCCATCACTCAATTGCATGCCGACAGCCAAAGCGCTTCGCTTGGCGATCAAGGTCTGGCGCTCGCCGGGTTGGGCAATTTCAATGTCCATGCCCACACCATTGACCTCGGTGTTTCCGGCGGCATTCGGGTGATCGCGCCGGATGCCTCGCTGGCGGCGGTTTCGCCGTATGGCGCAACGCTCAACGTCACGACCCTTGGCGATCTCACCATGACTTCCACCAAGATTGCCAACGAAAGCTATCGCGGCGGGATCAACTTGAATGTAGGCGGCACGCTCGATGTTGGCGGGCAGTTCACCACGCTCGGCGACCCGAGTGCGCCGAAGGGGATTTTCACCACGAGCGGCGGAAACGTATCCGTCACCGCCAACGGCGACGTGAACGTGGACGGCTCCCGCATCGCGGCTTACAACGGCGGGAACATCAGCATCAAATCCGTGAATGGCGACGTGAACGCGGGCACCGGCGTCGCGGGTTATGTGAGCATGAATTCGCTCCAATTGGAGGCGTCAGGTTATTTGACCAGCATTGCGGCCACGATTCCCGGCAGCGGAATTTTGGCCACCACGATTGTCGGCTCGGACGCCATGCTGGGCAACATCACCGTCAACACGCCGAACGGCAGCGTGAATGCGAGCCTCGGTGGTATTCTGCAAATTGCGTTCAACGGCAACGCGCCGGAAAATGCTTTCATCTCAGTCAATGCCGGAAAGGACATTAACGCCACCGGCTCGGGCATTATCGGCAGCAACATCAAACTCAAGGCGGACGGCAATATCAACGGTCTCGTCATTGGCAGCCAGAGCGTCAACATCAATTCCGAACACAACGTGGACGTGACCGCGTTCAGCGGCGGCGATGTGAGCATCAACGCCGGCGGCCAGGTTTCCGGCACCGTCATCAGCGGCGGCAATGTGGACGTGAGCGGAACTTCCATCACGGCTTCATTGATTGCCAGTTCCGTATCCACGGCCGGCGATGCGAGCAGCGCGGCCGTGGGAATTCCGCAATCGAACGTCGGGAAAAACAACGCCGAAACCGCTGACGACGCCTCGACGGTCGCCTTCAAAGGGAGCGCCGACGCGGACGATTTGAAGAAGAATAGGAAAGGCATCGCGCTGGCGCAAAAAGTAAGCCGCGTGACGGTGCTCTTGCCGTCCAAAAACTGATTACCTGAGGCTGCCGAAACTAAATTTTAACCTTAATAACTCATGATCACCACCATCCATCCCCTCCTGGCCTCCGGCGCGCTGCAGTTCGCCTTCGAGAAAGCAACGACCGAGGGCAAAATCACCATCGGCTGCCTGTTCCTGCTGTCCATGTTCAGCTGGACAATCATCATCACGAAGTTCCGCCAGCTGTGGATTGCGCGGAAGGCGGCGAAAAAGTTTTTCGCAGCCTACAGCAGCACCCGCGATCCGTTGGACATCCAGAAGCGCGGCGAAGAATTCGATGGGGCGCCCGCCTATCAGCTTTATGCCCGCGGCGCGGAGGAACTGGCCTACCAATATAAGAATAACCCTGTCACAGTCAAAGGTGAGCGCCGCATCAGCCGCGCCTCGTTTGAGGCGGTAAAGGTGATCTTGGAAGAGGCCGCCGCCGCGCAAGCGATGTCGCTGGAGAAGGGCATGATCGTCCTCTCGACGGCGGTGGCGGGCGGGCCGTTCATCGGCTTGCTGGGCACGGTCTGGGGCGTGATGGAAACCTTCGCCGGCATTGCCAAGGCCAACCAGGCCAGCTTGACGGCGATGGCACCCGGCGTGGCCGGCGCGTTGATTGCCACGGTCGTGGGACTGCTCGTCGCCATTCCGGCGATGTTTGCCTACAACTTCATGGTGACGACCATTCGGAATATCACCCAGGAGCTCGACGGCTTCGCCTCGCGTTATGCCAACCAGATTGAGCATTCCTATGTGGACAACCGCGATATCGAGGACAAGATCACCTGGGCGCTGACGAAGTCTGAGATGGGAGAAAACACTCCCGCCATCTGATGCATGAAGAAGTGTTCCCACAGTGCCCACGAGACCTTGACGGAGTTGAACATCACTCCGTTGCTGGACCTTGCCTTCGTGTTACTGGTGATCTTCATCATCACCACGATTCCGCCCGTCGAGGACAAGGACTTGAAACTGCCGTCGGCGGCCAAGAACCAAAAAGATCCGCCGCGCAAGGCGCACTACATTTCGTTCCAGGCGGATGGCTCGCTGTATCTGGATCGGGGTGAAGTCAAGCTGGACGAACTGCTGGGCAAATTAATCAGCATGAGAACGGACGACCCGGATTTGAACGTCATCGTGCGCGGTGACGCCAAGACCAAATACAAGAACATCCGCGCCGTGCTGGATCTTTGCCAGCAGGCGAACTTGGTCAAAGTGGACCTGGCCACGGAAGTGCTCAAATGATTCCGCAATCACAGCCTAAGAAAGTCAAGAACTCGTCGAAGGTCAATCTGACCATCTCGGCGGTGGTGCATGGCGTCATCATCCTGGCGCTGATCTACTTTGCGGCGCGCGAGGGGTATCTCGGCAAGAAGATCCAGAAAATTTCGGTGGAAATGGTGAAGGAAAAGAAACCCGAACCCGAAAAGCCCAAGCCGGAACCGCCGAAAGTGCAGCCGCCGAAACTAGATGTGCCCAAAGAGCCGCCGAAGTATGTGGAACCCAAAGTGGCGGCCCCGCCCACCGTGGCCCCGCCCGTGGTCGCGCCACCCTCGGTGGATGTGCCGAGCTTTGAATTTGGCGGCGGCAAGGCCGTCGAGACCAGTTCCGATCCCGTGCAACTTTACAAAGGTTATCTGGAATATGCGTTGCGCCAGAAATGGAACCGCCCGGAAGATGAGGCCGATGACAGCTTCGTGGCTGAAGTCGCCGTGAGTGTGGACCGGCTGGGTAATATAAAAAACACCGCCTGGCTCAAGGGTTCGGGTGTTGAGAAATGGGACGCCACGGTCAGGCAGGTTTTTATCAAGGTAAAGACCATTGACCGTCCACCGCCCACGAATTTTCCGCCGCGAGTGACCATCCGCTTCGACGTGCAGGAACAAACGGAACCGGTTCTGCAATGAGCCTGAAAAAAACATCCAAACGCGGTCACGGCACGATGACCGAGCTGAACATCACGCCGTTGCTGGATCTGGTGTTCGTGCTGCTGGTGATCTTCATCATCACCACGCCGCAGTTAGTGAACAATCTGGAGATCAATTTGCCGTCCGGCAAACCGCCGCCGGCGGACAACAAACCCAAGCCCAAGCCCGGCCGGATCGTGGTGAGCGCTGGAGGACAAATTGCGCTCAACGATGAGGTGGTGACCGTGCCGCAGTTGAAAGAGAAATTGCAGCAACTTAAATCCGCCAATCCTGACCTCGGCGTGGTGCTCAAGGGTTCCGACGAGGTGGACTATCAGGTCATGGTCAATGTCATGGATGTCCTTCGCCAACTCGACATCACCAAAATGGGACTGGCCACCGATTAATTTTATTTTCCGTTCCAAGTGAAAAATGCAAAATGCCGTCAACAGATATGAGCAAACCAACGAATAGCGCCTGGACCTTCCGGGTTTCTGACCGCATCCACAAAGAACTGGATGAATTTCAAGACACAGTGGCGCGATTCAAGGCCGGCGCGATCAACGAAGGCCAGTTCCGCATCATCCGCGTTCCGGCCGGCGTTTACGAACAGCGCGAGAATGGCACTTACATGCTGCGCGTGCGCTTTCCCGCCGGCGGCGCCACGGCCGCGCACCTGCGGCGGCTCGGCGAAGTCTCGGCGAAATACGGCAACGGCCTCGTCCACACCACCACGCGCCAGGAATTTCAGATTCATCGCGTGTTGCTGGATGACATCATTCCCGCGCTCCGCTGGCTCGCGGAAGCCGGCCTTTCCACCAAGGGCGGCGGCGGCAACACCGTTCGCAACATCACCGCCTGCGTGGATTCCGGCGTCTGCCGCGATGAAATCTTTGACGTGACGCCGTATGCCGTGGCGACTTCGGAACGGCTGCTGTCCGATCCGCTGTCGCTTCAGCTGCCGCGCAAATACAAAATCGCCTTCGCCGCGTGCGACAAAGACTGCTCCGGCGCGACGGTTCACGATCTCGGCTTCATCGCGCGCAAACAGAACGGCGTGGAAGGTTTCGCCGTTTACGTCGCGGGCGGCATGGGGGGCAAGAGCCGGCTCTCCAGCCTGCTGCATGAATTCATTCCGGCGTCCGATGCGTTTGTTGTCGCCGAAGCCATCAAGCGCGTGTTCGACAAGAATGGCGACCGCAAAAACAAGCACCTCGCGCGGCTGCGTTTCCTCGTTGAGAAAACCGGTTTGGAAAAATTCCGCGAATTGTATGACAACGAGCTGGCCGCGTTGCGCGCCAGCCATCCCGCGCCGCTGGAATTGCGTCCGCTGCCGCAACTCGCCACCGCCATGGCGAGCGGCGAAATTAAAAATGATTCCGCTGAGTTCAAGCAGTGGTTCGCGCACAACGTCACGCCCCAGAAGCAACCGGGTTTCTTCCAAGTGCAGATTCCGCTGACCTTGGGTGATATTCCGGCCAGCAGGACCGCTGCGCTCGCCGATATCCTGGCCGCGCACGGCGACAATGTTCTTTGGGCCACGCAATCGCAGAACGCCGGCCTGCGCTGGATCACGGCGGCGGAATTGCCGGCGGTGCATCAGAAACTCGCGGTGCTTGGCCTGGCTGATCCGGAAGCGCCGGTGCTGCGGAATCTGGTCGCGTGCGCCGGCGCCTCGACCTGCCGCCTCGGCATCTGCCTTTCGCGCGGATTGGCGAAGGCGGTGCGCAGCGAGTTGAGCGCCAGCCAACTGGACCTCGACAGTTTCGGCGATTTTTCCATTCACATCAGCGGCTGCCCGAATTCCTGCGGTCGCCATCCCATCGGCAACATCGGCTTTTCCGGTGCGGCCCGGCGGGTGGATGGAAATCTCATTCCGTTTTACGCCGTGCAGCTGGGCGGGCGGCTGGCCGAAGGGAAATCCCGCTTCGGCGTCAACGTCGGGGCGGTGCCGGCGAAAAACGCACCGGCATTTGTTCGCGATTTGCTTGAGGCGTGGAAAAAATCCCCCGACGCGCCCGACTTTCACCAGTTTGTGGACCATGACGGCAAGAAGATTGCCAGCGAAATTCTGGCGCGGCATCAGGAAATTCCGTCCATCGCCAGCCGGAAGGAATTTTATTATGACTGGGACGCCGACGCATTGTTCTCGCTGGCCGGTCGCGGTCAGGGCGAATGCAGCGCGGGCGTGTTTGATTTGATCGAGGTGGACCTCGCCAATGCGCGCGAGTCGCAGGAAGCCGGACGGCTTTACGCGGCGGCGCTGGCGGCGGCGCGGGCCTTACTGGTCGTCCAACGGGCGCAGCCGAAGAGTGACGCGGAGACTTTCACACTGTTCCAAAAACATTTCATCGAAGCCGGACTGGTGGATGCCGCGCTCACCACCGTCATCACGGCGGGTGCAGATGCCGCCGCCGGTGCGAATCCGGCGGAAAAATTTGCTGGCGCACCCACCGATGTGGCGGCGCTGGTTGCGTCCGTGCGACTACTTCACGAAAGTCTGGATTCATCGCTACGGTTCAAAACAGCCGCGAAATAAATTTGCTGCGCACAAAAGCCTAGAGCAACTGAGGTAATAAATTTAACAAGATGCGGTTAGATTTAATGGATATAAATACGACAATTCAAGTCGTTATTATTGTAACAAATAAAACAAAACCCGCAGGGTGGCATTAGATTCTGTCTTAATGCCAATGTGGATAACAAAATGATACCAGACGACTGGAATAACTAAAAAACAAAAAAATCAAACAAAGCTGACCGGACTACTGGAGGTTTGTTTAAAAAAACAAAAAACAAAATGAAAACCGGTCAGAAACTCCCAACACGCAAAAAACTTCTCTTAAACTTCAGCCCGGCGCTGGCGGCACTGCTGGTCGCGGCTGCTCCGGCGGCGGGGATTAGTGCGGAAGCGGCCAAGGCGGCCCCCGAAGCCGAGCCGGCTAAGGCCGAAAAAGGTGATCCGCTGCCGCTGCATCAAATCGAGGGCAACGGCGGTATTTTCTCCACGTTATCAGCCTACATTGTCAATCCGCCGCGCGATGGCGAGGCGATTGGTCGTCCCAGCTTGGGTTTTGCCTATGTGAACCTCGGCCATGAACAGAATCTGGAAGCCTTGACCATCACCGAGTCGCCCTTGAAACGACTGGAGTTGGGCTATGGCTGGAATCATCTGGGCTTGGGCGACTTGCCGTTGGCTTTGAGAGACGCGGGAATCGTCAATTATCACCAGGATCAGGTGCAACTGCACAACCTGAATGCGCGCTTACAAATTTTGAAAGAAGGTGAGTTTGACCAGAAATGGATTCCGGCGCTAACCGCTGGCGTGCATTATAAATACAACGACGGGATCAGCGAGGTGAACACCGAAACCGACGGAGCGCTGGCCAAAGCTGGCATCAAGGATCACGATGGAGTGGACTTTACGCTTTACGCCTCGAAGCTATTCACGCAGTTACCGCGACCGGTTTTACTGGAGCTTGGCGGTCGTGCCACCCGCGGCGTATGGAACGGTTTGGGCGGTTTCACCGACAATTACAACTTTGTCTTTGAAGGCAATGTCGTGGTGTTTATCACCAGCAAACTCGCACTGGCGGCGGAATACAAGCAGCAGCCCGCCGACTACAAACCCATCGGCGACCTCGTACGCTCCGCCAGCGACTGGTGGACCATTGATGCGGCGTATGTGGTGAACAAACATCTCACCCTCGCCGTTGGTTACGGACACTTTGGCAACGTGCTGAATCATGAAGCCAATGGCGTCTGGGGCCTTACCACGAAATGGGAGTTTTGATCCATAAATCAGGGTGGGGCTGGCGCGACCCGGCTTTTGCGGGCGGTGACTCCTCCGCACTTCGCCGCAGCCCGCTGTTGCGCCAGCTTCCCGCCCTTCTTACAATGAACAGACAATCATACCAATAAATCATGAGCAATTCATCCCAAGGTCTCGCCACGCTGGCATTGCACGCCGGGCAGGTTCCCGATCCCACCACGCTGTCCCGCGCGGTGCCGATTTATCAGACGACGTCCTACGTCTTCAAAAACACCGACCATGCGGCCAATCTTTTTGCGCTGAAAGAGTTTGGCAACATTTACACCCGGATCATGAATCCCACCACTGACGTTTTCGAACAGCGCATGGCCGCGCTGGAAGGCGGCACGGGGGCGCTGGGGGTGGCGTCCGGCTCGGCGGCGATCACGTTCGCCTTGCTGGCCATCACCCGGGTGGGCGACGAAATTGTGGCCGGCAACAACCTCTACGGCGGCACCTACCAGCTTTTCCATTACACGCTGCCCAAACTGGGACGGACCGCCAGATTCGTGAACTCGCGCGACCCCGACGCGTTCCGCCAAGCCATCACACCGAAAACCCGCGCGATCTACATCGAGACCATCGGCAATCCCAAGCTCGACGTGCCGGACTTTGAAGCGATTGCCAAAATTGCGCATGAAAACGGCCTGCCGCTGGTCGTGGACAATACCGTCGGCGTCGGCCTGGTCAAACCGTTTGATCATGGGGCGGACATCATTGTGGCGTCGGCCACCAAATACATTGGCGGCCACGGCACCAGCATCGGCGGCGTAATTGTGGATTCCGGCAAATTCCAGTGGAACAACGGCAAGTTCCCGGAATTCACCGAGCCGGATCCGAGTTATCATGGCTTGAAATACTGGGATGCGCTGAGCAACGTGCCCGGCATGGGCAATGTGGCTTTCATCTTGAAAGTCCGCGTGACCCTGCTGCGGGACATCGGCGCGGCGCTGAGCCCGTTCAACTCCTTCCTCTTTTTACAAGGGCTGGAAACGTTGCCGCTGCGCCAGAAACAACATTCGGCGAACGCGCTCGAAATTGCGACCTGGCTCAAGGCGCATCCGCTGGTAAGCTGGGTGACGTATTCCGGCCTGCCGGACGATCCGAGCCATGCGGTGGCGGCAAAATATTTGAAGCGCGGTTTCGGAGGCCTCGTGGGCTTCGGGGTGAAAGGCGGCTTGGAAGCCGGCAAGAAATTCATCAACTCGGTGAAATTGCTCTCGCACCTCGCCAACATCGGCGATGCCAAGTCGCTGGTGATTCATCCGGCCTCCACCACGCATTCGCAGTTGTCGCCGTCCGAACTGGCGGAAACCGGCGTCACGCCCGACTACATCCGGCTTTCGATCGGCTTGGAAGACGCGGCCGACCTCAAGGCGGACATCGAACAGGCGCTGCAAGCCTCGCAGAAATAACCCGAACTCCGCGCGCCGGTGAAACAAATGCGTTGCCGGCGCGCGGCACCTGTTTCCACAAAACCTGGTTCCATGGCCAAAGACCACTTTGAAAGCAGCGACGCGATTCGCACCGCGCAGCCGCTGCGCTTCGTCCAAAGCGTCACGCTGGCCGGTCCGATCCGGTTGGAATCGGGCGGCATCCTGCCGGATGTCACGGTGGCCTATGAAACTTACGGAAAACTCAACTCGACCGCCGATAACGCCATCCTGATCTGCCACGCCATCAGCGGCGATTCCCATGTCGCCCGCCACCACGCGGAGGATGATCCCGGCTGGTGGGATATTCTGGTCGGGCCGGGCCGGCCGGTGGACACGAACCGCTTTTTCGTCCTCTGTCCGAATCTGCTGGGGGGCTGCCGGGGAACGACCGGACCCAGCAGCATCAATCCGGCCACCGGCAAACCTTACGGGCCGGATTTTCCGACCACCACCATCGGCGACATGGTGGAGGTGGAACGTCGTTTGCTGGATCACCTCGGCATCGGCCGGCTCGTCGCCGTCGTCGGCGGTTCGGTGGGCGGGCACCAGACCTTGACCTGGGCCACGCGGCATCCCGGACGTTTGCGCGGCGCGGTGGTGCTGGCCAGCTCGCCCCGGCTGACCAGTCAGGCGCTGGCCTTTGATGTCGTGGGCCGGAACGCCATCCGCCGCGATCCACATTATCACGGCGGCCAGTACTACAACCAGCCGCACGGCCCCGGCGTTGGCCTGGCCTTGGCACGGATGATTGGACATATCACGTACCTCTCGCCGGAGGCCATGAACCAGAAGTTCGAGGCGGACCGGCTGCATCCGCGCGAGGTGGCGATTGAATTCGAGAAAACGTTTTCCGTCGGCTCCTATCTCGGGCATCAGGGCATGAAGTTCGTGGAGCGCTTCGACGCGAACAGCTACATCACGCTGTCGCTGGCGATGGACCTGTTTGATCTCGGCGGCACGCCGGAACAGCTCGCCGCCAGTTTCAGTCCCGCGCAATGCCGCTGGCTGGTCCTGAGTTTTTCGAGCGACTGGCTGTTCCAGCCGCGCCAGTCGCGCGACATCGTGAATGCGCTCATCCGCAACCACGCCAGCGTGAGCTACTGCGACATTGAAAGCGATTGCGGCCACGATGCCTTTCTGCTGCCGGACGATTTTGATCGCTACGGGGAAATGGTCCGCGCGTTCATCAATAATCTCGGGCCGGCGCCCGTCGCTCCGGGCGTGGAGAAAGATGAGCTGCCCGGCACCACCAGCATCTTTCATGAGCGCCGGCTGGACTACGACCGCATCGTGGAATTGATTCCGCCGGCGGCCAGCGTGCTCGATCTCGGCTGCGGCACCGGCCGGCTGCTGGCGCGGCTCAAGCTCCAAAACCACCGGCGGCTCGTCGGCGTCGAACTGGACGAGCACAAAATTCTCGGCGCGCTGCGGCGCGACCTTGATGTCATTCACGCCGATTTGAATGAAGGCTTGCGGGCGTTCGCTGACAAACAGTTTGATTGCGTGGTGCTGTCGCAAACCCTGCCGGCGGTCAAGGACGTGGCGGGCGTGATTGCCGAAATGCTGCGCGTGGGCCAGACCGGCATCGTGAGTTTTCCCAATCTGGCGTTTCACAAGCTGCGCCGGATGCTCGCCGAGGAAGGCCGCGCGCCGCGCGCCTACGGCTGGCTGAAGGATAAATGGTATGACACGGCGGACATCCGGTTTCTGTCCATTGCCGACTTTGAAACTTTTTGCGCGGAGAAAAACATCCGCATCCGGCGCCGCATCGCGCTCAACACCGAGGCCGGCGTGGAAGTCGCCACCGATGCCAATCGCGAGGCCGATCTCGCTATTTTTGTGATCAGTAATGAGGCCACGGGGCGATAGCAGCGGATGAAAGTTGAGTGTTGAATGTTGAATGTTTGACCTCCCTCCGCCGCCCTCTGTGCCCGGGAATAACCGATGGCGGAGCGTAATACTGCCCTGCGGCATGGTGGTACTCTGGACATGGTCCAGATTCAAAAGGGCAGGAAATTATATTTCCTGCGCGCTAATTTACCGGACGGTGCGCGGGTAAGCTTGGTGTCTTACGGCACAGATTCCGCCAGCAATTTCGAGACGACGGTTTCGACGTGCTGTGGTTGCAGTCCGATTGCGCGGAGGATTCCTTTGCGGTCTATGACCGCGTAGGTGGGATAATAATGCACGGCCCAGGCTTTTTGCGACTTCAGCTCGGCATCGCGGGCGACCGGGTATTCAATGCCATGTTCCTTGGCATTGCCGGCAAAAACTTCCTGTCCGCGTTTGTTGGTGCAAACCCCGATGATCGCCAAACCCTTGGATTGGTATTTTTTGAGCATCTCATTGTTGTGGGGGATGGCCCTCATGCAGGGACCGCACCAGGTCGCGTAAAAATCCACGATGACCACTTTGCCTTTCAGGTCGGCGGGCTTGACCTCGCCATTGATCCAGTCGGTCACATTCAGCGCCGGCATCGGTTTGCCTTCCAAGGCGGCATGTTCGGCCCGTTGCTCCGGTTTGCTGTCCCATGTCCAGCTGGCTGGAAATTCGCTGGCGGAGGCGGACAGCAGTCCCCCAACAAGTGAACTAAAGGCGACCAGAAGTAATTTTTTGGTGTTCATTACTGGATGAAGTATCAAAACCAGGATTGGCTGACAAACGAAAATAACAATGCTGGAAACAAGCAAAGCGCCAGCCGGCCATATGCTCTTATCACCCAAAGCCTCCGTCGACCCGATCGAAAAACCTTCCGCGAAACCTTCAACGATTTCTCCAATAAGCGGGTAAAAACGATTGCGCAATCCATTACCGTCTCCGGTCTCAGTTTTCAAGTTCAGGTCTCATTATTGGATCACCTTCACGTCTTTGAACATGAATGAATTGTCACTCAGTCGCAGCGGTTTGCCGCTGGCGGTGGTCACGTTCTTCAGAATCACCTGTTCGGTCTTTTTGTTCGGGAATTTCTCCTGGTAGGAAGCGTCGGTGCACTTGGCATTGAAGTCGGCGAAGATGGCCGGCCCACGATAATTAGCCGGATGGTTGGTGTCATCGATCCGGAGCGTGTCGATGGTGATCTGTCTGGGCATATAGCAGGTATAACCGAAGTCGTGCTGGCCCGAATAAGATCCCCCGATCAGCGCGGCGGTGGCGGGACTGCCGCAGGCGGGAACGTAAACGCAGTTCTTGATGATGAAATCGCCCTGCCAGGTGCTGCCGTAATCGGAGCGCAGGTTGATGAGGCTGCCGCCGTAGAGGGTGCAATTTTCCACGAGCAGTGTCCCAAAGCCGATGGCGTTGATGCCGGCATGGCCCAAGGTCGAATTGCGGATCGTGGCATTGGCGACCCCCTGATGAGCATCGAAACGGGAGAAACTGCACCGGTCGAGCAGCAGGTTCTTGCAGAAGTTGGAGCCGATGATGCCCCAGCGGGTGCGGTCCTTGATGTCATTGCTCTGTTTGCAGTTGATGAAGGAGAGGTTCAGGGCCTGACTGGGGGAAATATCATAGGTGCCCATGCTGACCGGCCTGCCCGCCGAGCCGATGGTGACGAAAGTTTTGTGCCCGGTCAGGATGGCATTCCGAACGGTGACGTTGGCGCAAGCGCTGAAGTTGAGAAATCCACCGTAGGGCGCGCCATGGTCACCCTCGCCCGTGATGAGGTGCTCCACGCCATCGATCACCACATTCGAGCGCCGGATCCCGATTCCCCGGGTGTAGTATTTGTAACTGGATTCGGCGGCGTTGGCTTTGGTGGTAAAGTGTCCGCCGGTGATGGTCAGCCGCTTCTGGTCCATCGGCTGGGCGCTGATCTTCGTGACCTGGTCGAAATCCCAGATGATCGGCGTGTTCGTGTCCACCCGGCCGGTTTGGTCCGCGATGAAGGTGTCGGTTTGCGGGGAGCCGTTGTTCTGGTTGGCTCCGAACCGGATGAAGTGTTTGATGTGGGCATTCCAAACACTGATGACGCAGGGGCCGGGCAGCGCCGCGGCGATCCTGGACTGATTCCGCTTGAGCGATGAGATCCCCTGAAGCGTGAACGGCTTCAGGGAAGATTGGACATTGAAGATGTTGGCATTGCGGTTCAAGACGGCGGTGTCGTCGATGATGAACTTGGCCGTCCCCCAATCGGTGTCCGTCTGGATGACCGCCGTCTGGTTCTTGCCCCCGATGTAGTAGGTCGCCCCGGCGTCCGCTTTGACGGGCAGCCCGTGCTGGTTGGCAAATTCATGGGCCCGGACGATGGCCTCGAGGTCATCGGTCACCCCGTCGCCGACGGCCCCGAATTTGGCATACCGGACCACCCCCATCTGTGCTCCGGCTCCTTTTCCGGCCGGCTCGGCGGAGCCAACGGACAGGCCGGACCCGAAGCAACCGAGGGCCAGAGCCGCGACTAACAGTTCATATCTCTTCATAATAATGACATCGCTTGAAAATGATTGGGGCTGGTTCAGGATGACTGATATTGCCGGTTTAGAAAGTACATTTCGAGACCTTTGCAAAACACTGGTTTCGTTGCAGCGGCGGTCTGTGACCGCCGTGCTTTTGCCGGACAATCCATTCTTTTCGGCACTCACAGAGCGCCGCTACAGGGGCTAAAGGTCTCATTTCATCAAGGAAACTGAAAGGCGCCCGCCCGCTGGCGTGCCCTGAAAGCTTGAGGGGTCAGGGAAGCTCCAATGCAGCCGCCGGGTGACACCGGCGAAAATCGGACACCGTTCCGTGCTGGTGCCATCGCAGACGGT
This sequence comes from uncultured Verrucomicrobia subdivision 3 bacterium, assembly GCA_903922735.1. Classification (GTDB taxonomy): domain Bacteria; phylum Verrucomicrobiota; class Verrucomicrobiia; order Limisphaerales; family UBA11358; genus UBA11358. The sequence goes on along the minus strand of CAIXUZ010000056.1, from coordinate 1,805 downwards.
GATGACGTAGGCGAACATCGTGCCGGCCTTGGGATAATCGAACACGCCCTTGGTCTGGCTGCCCGAAATATCAATGCTCACTTCACGCATTGCTTCGACGACGACCGGGTTCAGCCGGCCCGGTTCGAGGCCCGCGCGCTATGCGCTTCAAACCGGTCGCCACCGGTTTGATTGAGGAACGTCTCGGCCATCTGGCTGCGGGCGCGGTTGTGGATACAGACAAACAGGACTTTCTTTTTCAGGCTGTGGTTGGTGGTTTATGGTTATACCACCCGCGCGACTGGTTGCACACTTTGCACACCGACAGCATCACCGGCACTTCCACCAGCACCCCCACCACGCACGCCAGCGCCGCGCCCGAGCTGGGCCCGAACAGTGTGATGGCCACCGCCACCGCCAGTTCAAAGAAATTGCTCGCCCCGATCAGCGCGCCCGGCGCGGCGACATTGTGCGGCACCTTCAATTTGCGCATCAGCAGGTAGGTCAGGCTGGAGTTGAAATACACCTGGATCAAAATCGGCACCGCCAGCAGGATGACCGCGAACCACCTTTTCGTCAGGTTTTCGGCTTGGAACGCGAAGATCAGCACCAGCGTCAGCAGCAAAGCCCACATCATCACCGGATGAAACTTCGGCAGAAAGTTCTTTTCGAACCAGTCCTTGCCGTGCGATTTCAGCAGCAGCGTCCGCGTCAGCCAGCCCGCCGTCAGCGGAACCACGATGAAGACAACCACCGACGTGATCAGCACTTTCGGCGGCACGACCACGTTGGCCACGCCGCACAGGAACATCACTATCGGCGCGAACAGCACCAGCATGATCAGGTCGTTCACCGCCACCTGCACCAGCGTATAAACCGGGTCGCCGTCTGTGAGGTAGCTCCACACGAACACCATCGCCGTGCAGGGAGCCGCCGCCAGGATGATCAGGCCGGCGGTGTAATTCCTGGCCGTCTCCGCGTCAATCCAGTGCGCGAATACATGCTGCATGAAAAACCACCCCAGCAGCGCCATGCTGAACGGCTTCACCAGCCAGTTCACAAACAGCGTCACCATCAATCCTTTTGGCCGCTTGGCAATGCCCCCGATGGCGCTGAAATCCACCTTCAGCATCATTGGATAAATCATCAGCCACAGCAGGATGCCAATCGGCACATTCACCTGTGACCCTTGGCCGAACTCCAGCTTACTGAGCGTCGTGGTGACACCGGGCAGCAATTTGCCGAAGGCGATGCCCACCACCATGCACAGCAGCACCCACACGGTCAGGTAGCGTTCAAAAAAGGCCAGTCGTTTTGGACTCGTCATTTCGTTGCTCATAAAAAATCAGTCAGGCATTCCAGATCAGATAACCGCCCGCCGCCAGCACCAGCAGGCCGCAAATACGTTTCACCACCGTCACGCCCTTGGAGTATTCGTTCCAATCCAGAAACCGTTGAACCAGTTCCGTGGAGGTGCCCGCCGCCACAATCACCGCGCAATGGCCAAGGCCATACGCCAGCAGCAGCGATACTCCGTATAGCGGCGCGGTCTTCGCCAGCTTGAACGTCACGCCCAGCATCGGTGCCATGTAGGCAAACGTGCAGGGGCCGAGCGCGATGCCGAACACCAGGCCGAGAATGAATGCGGCCAGCAAACCCTTGCGCTTCATGCCCACCTGTCCCGACCCCGACCACGGCATCGGGATCACGCCCAGCAGATGCAGCCCGACGACAAAGAAAATCGCCGCCACGAAATAATTCCCGTAGCGCCCCACGTCGCCCAGCATCCGCCCCGCCGCCGCCGTGATCCCGCCGATGGCCGCGAT
>CAIXUZ010000055.1 GCA_903922735.1 uncultured Verrucomicrobia subdivision 3 bacterium | reverse complement strand
GTGCCGATGACCTTGCAGTCGTCCCTGGACAATTCTTTCAGCCATTCCCGCACCGGCTCATTGCCGGTGTCCGTCTTGAAAAAGACGACTTTAAGCGGGCGTTCAGCTTTCATCTGTTTCCAACTGTATCAGAAATGATACGTTTGTCAAATTGACGGGGGAGGAATTTTGGCCGTGGCTGTGGTATGATGGAGGCATTATCCGATAACCAACCCATGTCATGGCGAACATCAAGGTCATCTGTAAAAAGTGCGGCAATGTTTTCGATTGGAACGACCGCTGGCCGGATGGATTAAAGCGCTGCCCCTTGTGCGGAGTCATCGCCCCGCCAACAGCCATCACGGCGGAAGCCAGCCAGCCGGTTACGGCGTTGACGGCGGCGGGGTTTGACCAATCGCAAGCTGAATGATGGCCGTCATGTTCGCCACCCCTTCGATCACGCGGGTTTGAAGTTTGTCGGTCATTTCCATCCGGGCGGCATTGACGGCGACGGTGGACTGGTCATCCCGGAAGGCGAGCAACCCCGGCATGCTGACGTTGTGTTTGGTTTTGTATTCCAAAACCTTGAATGAAATATGCGTCTCATTGTCTTTGCTCTGACCACCGACAATCACACAAATCCGCTGCCCGCCAGAGAGCAGAACCCCGGAAATATCCTGCACTACTTCGAGCAAAAAGGTTTCAGGTTGGGGCGCGGGATAGCGTGTAAGTTTCATGGCCGGTTGGTCTTTGAAAGCATTAAAAATTGCTGATTCAATCTCCCGGTAGGGTTTCGGCGATTTGAACTCATGGCTTTCGAATAAATCGGCATCCAGTGCCTTGGCTAAACGAGCGTTAAACACGGTTTTGGGGCGATTTAATCTCTCGATCCTCATTTGTTCGCGTTGCTCCGGTTCATGTTGCTTGAAATCGGCTGCCATTTGTTTGGCCTGTTCATTGCCGGGCAGATACGTCAGCGCCGTTTTCAATTCCAAGCCGCCGGCAATGTAATCACCTTTTTTACCCAAAGCTTCCGCACGCTGGATGCTCCATTGTCCGTTCGCTTCGCATAACAGCGAACTGGCCTCAAGATCGTTTGGCTGCGAACGCAGCGCGTCGTTCAACGACTCGACCGCACGGTCATAATTGGCGGCACTCATGGCCTGCCGCGCCGACCGCATCGCCCCAGTGTAGGATTTGCTGGTCAGGTTGGTGCTGACCATGTTGGTCTGATCAGCGGTGATTTTCAGCGCCAATTGGACTGCCTCATAATTATTCAATTGCAGGGTAAAATACTCCGTGCCGGGTTGAAGCTCCGCCAATTGCAATGGCGTGACACCCCAATAATGACCATCGCTGCCGGTCACAGACGCGCCGGGGGGCTGGGTTTCCAGAACAGCAGCACCATACTTGAATTCGACCGCAATCGGGTTGGTTGTGCCGTTATTCACCCTCGCCCATTCATTCCGCCGGTGATTGTGATGGATGGCCACCAGCTTGTAGGCGTTCGCCGGCAACTCGACCAGCGTTGCCGGAAATTCCCCGGACTCCAAAATCTCATCATTCGCTCCCACCAGTTGATAGGTGGCATCGCTTTGATTGCAGGATAATTGCAGGGACCCGAGACTAGGCGTGAACGGCAGAAGGCACCGGTTGTTTTCCAATACATTCACCGACTGGCGGCCCTGCCAATGCCGGTATTGCACCAGAACCGCATATTGATCCGTCGGCACGGTGGTGGTAAG
>CAIXUZ010000054.1 GCA_903922735.1 uncultured Verrucomicrobia subdivision 3 bacterium | reverse complement strand
GTTTTCAGTTGGGACGGGTCGCGCGAAGGAGGCGAAGGGGAAAGCTTTTCTAACCACGAAATACACGAAACACACGAAAATTAAAAACATCGGGGAAGGGAAACATTCAACATTCAACATTCAACATTCAGAGGGAGTTTTCAGTTTTCAGTTTTCAGTTTTCAGTTTGCGGAGGGACGGGTTGATGGGGTCGGGGAGTTTTAAATTTTAAGGTTTTAATTTTTAGTTGGGAGGGGCAAAGCGGAAAGCGGGAACATTCAACATTCAACATTCAACATCCATTGGCATTCGTAATTCGTAATTCGTAATTGGTAATTAGGCACTGGGCATTGGGCACTGGGCGGAAAACGCCTGCCAAGTTGCCCACGAGCCGAGACGATGCTCGGCGCTCCGGGGAGGGTTCAACAGCCAACAAGGGAAAAGCGGAAAGCGGGAAACATAAAAAAAAGGATGAGGGATGAAACCTGAAACCTGAACAAAACGCTAAAAAACTAAAAAGTTGAAATTCACAGGCCAAGGGCAGCCGAGTTTGGGTTCGTTTGGCAAAAAAAGCGGACTACGGACCACGGACTACTGTCCGCAAAGTGGAAAGCGGGAAAGCGGAAAGCGGTGGGGGCAAAGCGGAAACCATTTCACTTTTAACCGCGAAATTGACCACCCAGGTCCGCCACCAGATGGTTTCCCCAAATATTAATTTCCGCTGACGCGAACTGTGGTCACGAATCACACGAAATAATTATTAAAACCTGGTCAGCCTTCAACTGCGATGCAAGGGAGAGGTAAGGCTTAGTTAGAGCCGGTTCTATTGAAAACGGAACGCGGGTCTGTGACCCGCAGCGGCTTCGCCAGTCAGCACGCACACGAAATGCATTGGAGCATCTTGAAGTTTGGACATTGCTGCGGCTCACAGAGCCGCGCTCCGGGAAAGAAAAAACCCCGCTGGGGGAGGGAGAAACGCTCCCCGCCTTTGAGCAAGGCAATAACGGGCTTCCGCTGAGTGGCCACAGTATTTTTAAATTCGCCCGGAGATTTTTAGTTAGAGCCTCATCACCTCGGCGCCTACGGGAAATAAAAAACCCCGCTGGCGGACCAGCGGGGTTTGATGAAAACTAAAGCCGATTATTTACGGCGGCGGAACAGGAGCAGCGAGGCACCACCGAGGGCGGCGAGCGCCAGCGTGCTGGGTTCCGGAGTTACAACCACGGAGGCACTAGCCACACCAAATGGAGTTAAACCAGCAGCAGCCATGGTCGTAGGCGTTCCAGCAGGTCCCGGGTTTGGGCCAGCAACATAGGAATAATTAAATACAGACGACCATCCAACCGCAGAATGATTTGCAGCTGCAGTAAATGGATCAGCATACAAAGAGCTCCACCCAATTACATATATCTCTACCGTTCCACCACCAGAGGATGTTCCGGCAACAGTAAACGCACCACCACCGCTATACGCATATTGTCCTTGAGTTCCAGCTTGAGCTGTGACAAGCGTAGAAGTGCCCGCGTTAGTAGCAAGGTGGAAGTTTGGGTCGGTCAAAATGTCCGTCCAAGCTGTAGCTAGCTGAGATTGAGTAAAAAATCCAGTCCCAGCATTAGTCGCTACACTAGTGGCCACACCTGAAATCAATGCAGTGCCAGAGTTAGCCCACAAAAACGCAACATTATTACTTGCATCGCCTTTGATAGCTTGAGAACTCCAGTTATCCCATACATAGCGAGGACCACTCCCCTGGAATTGAAAGTTTCCCTGTGCAAAAGTTGTCAATCCAACAATTGCCAGTCCGAATATTGCTACTATTTTTTTCATTTTAATTTCTTGTTATTGTTGTTGTTTTAGCTGATTAAAAAATCATTGAATGGTAAATGAATTGGTCCAGTTCACCGGCGCTCCGAAGTGGTGAATGAAGAATGCCTGACCAACTTTGGGGAATTTAGTCGGATCCTGTGAAGCATTGTTACCGTTACCATCATACCATCCAGAACTACTGCCACCCCAGTATGAAGACGCATCAGCAGTATTGAAATATTGCAAGATAATGCTGTAGTTCGATCCATCCCAACCGTAATAAACGTCATTATTAACGCCATTCGCATCGGACGTCCCAGGAAAAGTCCCAAGAACACTGTCAATGTTGGTTGATACTGGAGCAATAATAGAATAGGTATTAAAACCAGTGATAACTGGAATTACATTAGTTAACTGATTAACTGTTCCAACAATAGTGTTGGTCAACGGCACACTAGATGCGTTATATAAAAAGTGCCCGGAACCTGGATTAAAAGGCACAGTAGAAATATTACCATTACCATCATACCATCCAGCACTACTCCCACCCCAGTAACTAGCAGCATCTGCCGTATTAAAATATTGAAATATGGATGAAAAATTGCCGCCACTCCAATAATAAAGAACAGTGTTGTTAATGCCTGCCGGATCTGAAATCAAACCGGACGATAGAGCCACATTCAAATCGTTATTAGTTTTAGCAGAATCCGATCCATTTAAAAGTTGATTAGCAACAAATGCGTAACCATGGGCTGGAACGACCGTATTGTAATAACCGACGATATTCTGCGAGTAAACATTTTGCGCTTGAACGGAGATCATTCCGGCAGCCAGCGCGGCGGCCGCAATGAGTAGTGTTTTCTTCATATTTGTGTAGTGTGTTGTTGTGTTTTATTACCGTGTGCGATGTCAATTTGCCTGAGGTATGGCCGCCGGTCAACTTTTTTTTGAACTTTTTTTGAACAATTTTTTTACCGCCAAGCCGCCAAGAACGCCAAGGGGAAATTAAAACTGAATATTAACCACGAAACACACGAACCACACGAAAAAAAACAAACACCGGCAAGCTGCACATTGGCCTTTAAATCCACATTAAACTTTCCTTCTGCTTTCTTTGCCTTGGTTTCGTGTATTTGGTGTATTTCGTGGTTGATAACGCCCCTGTTTTGAAGTTTAACCGGCAGGCTGCACATTGGCCTTTAAATCCACATTAAACTTTCCTTCTGCTTCTGTGCCTTGGTTTCGTGTTTTTGGTGACCACAGTTCGCGTAAGCGGAAATTAATATTTGGGGAAACCATCTGGTGGCGGACCTGGGTGGTCAATTTCGTGGTTGATCATGTCCCCGTTTTACAGACAAATGCTGAAATGCTGAAAAACTGCGGGGCGCGCGAAGGGGGCGAAGAAAAACGAAGGGGAAAGGCTTTTTCTACGCCGCCTTCGCGTGCTTCGCGCGACCGCCAAGCCCCGTTAACCGCTGCGATTCGCGGCTTGATTCAAGGGCGAAACCGGAATAATGTATTTTGGTTGTGAAAATTCCGCTTTACAGCGAAATCAAAGCGCAGGAAGCCAAGAGCCGTCGCCGCATCATGAGGCAGCGCGGTTCCCGTTCGGCCATGGCGCGTCAACGTCAAGTGTCCCTTGTAGGCGATGGGGCGAAATGGCGGATCACCAATCTCCCCCAAGTGGTCGCGGCGATGGCAAAATGGGCCTGACCTGTGGGCAACCGTTTTACCCTTCAACAATTCTCCGAAATTTTTCAAGTTCGGAATCCTGCTGGCATTCCGTATGTCTTAGAGCCGGTCTGAAAATTCCGGGGCGTGCTGTTTTTGTTCTGAAGGTTGGATGGCGAGGCGCGACGAGGGAGAATACCCTTCATGGGTCTTCGACCGAGGAGCAACGAAGCCAGACGGCCTGCAGAACAAAAATCCTTTGGACGGCGGGTCTTTTGTCCGTGGGCGGCGTTGGCTCGGCCTTTACAGCCCGCTCCGGGGATGCTCAGGCCTCGCCGCCTTGCCCACAGCCAAAATCCCCAGCCGCAGCACCTCTCGCAATTTTTAGACCGGCTCTTTGGTCGGCGGGCAGGCGGTTAATTATTGGGCGGAACATTATCTGGCGGTGGAACCGGCATTGAAAAAACATGTGCCGTTCACGAGCATCGACATTGATTTCCGGGGCAACCGCGAGGATGTCCGGCACATTGCCGGCCAACTCGAACTGCCGGCGGTGTTTCCCGACATGGTGAGCCTGACCGCCCTCGCCGGGGCCATCCCATTTAAGATTGGCAAAGAGCCGTCCAACATTGAAATTGTGCGCCTTATCCCCGGCGTGGCAGCCATGACGGTGGACGCCATGGCGATTGATACGGAATTGAGCGGCCAGCAAATCCGCGTGCTTGACCCCATTTCCCTGCTGCTTTGCAAAGTGAATCTGGCGCTGACCGTTCCCCAAGAAAAGCGCCAGGATGTCGAGCACTTGAAGATTCTGATTTTCTGTGTGCGCGGCTTTTTGCGCGACGCTTTGCAGACGGTTGAATCAGGCAACGCCCCGGCCAAGGGTTGGCTGGGTGCGGTCAATAAATTGGCGAAGCTGGCAAAATCAACTCAAGGTCGCAAAGCCGCCGGAAAATTTGAAATCCGATGGCCAGAAATTCTGCCGTTGCCGGAAATTTCCAAAGCGAAGAACGATAAAATTATTTCATTCCGTGAAAAACAATTAGCTCGCGAGTTTGGTTTGGATGTCAAATAATTTTTCACAGGTGGAAGATGGGAGCGGGAGCAAAGCGGAAAGCAATTCATTTTTAACCACGAAACAGGCCAGGGGCAAAGCGGAAAGCGGAGGCAGGAGTTTTTAATTTTGAGTTTTCAGTTTTTAGTTGGGATGGGTCGCGCGAAGGGGGCGAAGGGGAAAGCGGTGGGGGCAAAGCGGAAACCATTTCATTTTTAACCGCGAAATTGACCACCCAGGTCCGCCACAAGATGGTTTCCCCAAATATTAATTTCCGCTTACGCGAACTGTGGTCACGAATTACACGAAAAGCTATTTGCTGCCGGCGCTGTCCAATCGATCCAATCGCGCGAGGCTGGCATGCAGCCGGTCGGTTGGTATTGGCGTTTCAGCCAGCCGATCCTTGATGACGGACACTTGAACCAATCGATGGCGCAACAAACCGGCCAGGAAATCGACATCTTTTTCCCGTCCCGCCACCAATTTTGAAACTGCCAAGTCGTGAATTTCCAGACACAGACCGGTGCCGCCGCCCGTGTTCTGGTTGTGCACCGGCACGAGTCGCTCGCGCCATCCTGCTGGCAGGACCGCGGTTTCCTGACTAACCCCGTGGGCATAATAGCCAAAGGTTTGGTGAAAGGGCGAACCTTCGCCGATGGAACCGTCGATCAGGTCGCTATCAGCCGGGTCGCGCAGCGAAAAAACATCGGCTTCGATGGAGATCAGTAATTCAGCGGGAGCCTGGGGAAATTGCCCGAGCACGGACTGGCTGCCGACAATTACAAATTCCGATGCGCCGGTAATGCCGGCGGCCGCCCGGATGATGTGCTCAAGCTGTTGCCGGTGCATGGCGGAAGCGGGATTTGATTTCCCAGACTTCCGCCGGCGAGAGGACGCCGGCGAAGGGCGAATTTTGACGCAACCGCTGGGCGTTATCCGATTCAGAGCAAAGCAGGGTGCAAATCTCCGCCACCGGACGGGAGAGAATTTGCTGCCACTCGGCATAGCAACGCAGCAGCGACGGCGCGGAGCGGTTTTGTCGGGACCAGCGCGCGAGGTTGGCGCGGGCAAAATCCAGCACCTCCGGCTGCCAGCGCATCCGTTCCGCAATGCATCGGGCCAGTGCCAGACTCACTTGATCGGTTTCAGAGTGATTCATGCTGCCTGCTTTCTTGACCGGAAACATTATGACCGTTTTTTCCGGTTGAAGCAAGCATGGAAGACTGCGGTGGGCAGTGGGCAGTGGGGGCAAAGCGGAAAGCGAAAACCATTTCATTTTAAACACGAAACACACGAACTACACGAAAAACTAAAAGAGAGCGGGCAGCAGCCGCTATACAATACTTTGAGCTTCCATGTGCTTTCTTTGCTTTGGTTTCGTGTATTTGGTGACCACAGTTCGCGTAAGCGGAAATTAATATTTGGGGAAACCATCTGGTGGCGGACCTGGGTGGTCAATTTCGCGGTTGATCATGTCACCCCTTTATTCAACCTTAAAGCTGGGCTAACCGCCAAGATGCCAAGAACGCCAAGGTGGCACTGGGCATTGCCCTCCACTCCTCTGTTACCTTCCTCAGCGGATCTCCGATCTACAATAATTTTACTGGACATGTTCGTATAATATGCAATACTACACCTAGTTCGGCGAGCCTCGGCTTGCCGCCAGACGACGGTGTCTCTGACACTGCCTTGCCGGCGGCGGGTGAGGATTTCCTCGCGGCGCGCGTGGCCGTTCTTTGACATCTGGATTTTGTCGCGCAGCCTGTTCTGGGTTGCCCGGGTGGAGTTTGCCCCCTTCGCCCGGCAACCTGGCAACCTTCAAAATTTCATTTTGCGGTGCGGTTTGGTGCGGTTTAGTGCGCTCGGGTCCGCCCGTTTCAGCTTTTGAGTTCCAGCCCTGGCGCGCCAGAAAACAGGGTGCCAAAAGCGACAAAAAGCGACAAAAAGCGCCAAAAGGTGCCAAAAAGTGCCGCATAGCCTCCAGCCTCCAGAATGTGACCCCGGAAAAAAACCGGTAGCCGGTAAAAATCGGTAAAAATCGGTAAACCATCCGTTCGCCTATTCGTGGTTAAAAATGAAATGGTTTCCGCTTTCCCGCTTTCCGCTTTGCTCCCTTGGCTTGCTGTTTTCGTTCTGAAGGCTGGATGGCGAGGCGCGACGCGACACGATACTGGTAGGAGACGACGTGAGAAGTCTCAAATTAAAAACTTATTTTTGAGACTCGTCACCTCGTCTCCTACAAATCAAACATTCAACGCTCAACATCCAGAGGTCAGAGGTCAGGGGCGATGAATTGGGTGAACCAGGGTTCGGGCGGGGCGGTGAAGTCGTAATGGCGGTCGCGCCACGTGAATTGCAGGCGGCCGGCGTGGAGGGCGTGCTGCGGCAAGATGAGCCGGGCGCGCTGGGCCGCGGTGAGACGCCGTTCCACGAGGGCGAGATAAAGGTCGGGGTCGCCGCCGTAGAGTTTGTCGCCCACCAGGGGATGGCCGAGGTGCTGCAGGTGAAGGCGGAGCTGATGTTTGCGGCCGGTGTGCGGATGCAGACGCAAAAGCGTAAAGGGAAGAGGGAGAGCGGAGGGGGGAAAGCCAAAAGCGGAAAGCGAAAAGCGGAAAGCGGAAACAGCCAACCGCCGGAAGGCGGAAGCCAAGGGCACAGCGGAAAGTTTCCCTTCGCCGGCTTCGCGGGCTTCGCGCGAAACATCTTTAAAAAATCTTTGCTCCACGAAAAATTCGGTCCGGGCGGGGGCGCCGTCGGGGCGGACACAATCTTTGATGGCGACGGGGCTGACCTCGTCGCGGCCGAGCGGAGCGTCAATGATCCCCTGCTCCGCCGCGACATGGCCGTGGACGATGGCGAGGTATTCCTTCCGAACGGTGCGGGTTTCCCAGAGCTTGCCGAGCTCGCGCGCGGCCAGCGGGTTTTTGGCAATGACCACGAGGCCGGAGGTTTCGCGGTCGAGGCGGTGGACCAAGTGGGGCAAAGCGGAAGGCGGAGGGGGCAAAGCGGAAAGCGGGAAATCGGGAAAGCGGGAAACCGGAACCACCTCACCCCGGCCCTCTCCCCCGCCAGCGGCGGAGAGGGGGAATGGGTTCCCGCTGCCGGGCGAGTCCGTAGGATATTGATTCAAGTTGCGCTGCAAATAAATCCGGGCGCGGCTGATGAGGCTGGAATATTCGTCGCCCTTGGTGGGATGGCAGACGAGGTCGGCCGGCTTGTGGACGACGAGCAGGTCGGCGTCTTCGTGGATGATGGTGAACAGTTTTTCCAAGCGCGGAGAATCTGGCACAAAGGGGCGGAAGGCGGAAGGCTGGAAAGGGGGAATGTTCTAACCGCCAAGGCGCCAAGAACGCAAAGGAGGGAACATTCAACATTTAACAGCCAACATTTAACAGCCAATGGCGGCGCTCTGCCGAGGCGCCGCTACGGGAGGGTTGGGGATTTAAATGAGGTCAGCCGGCGGGAGCGGGCGCGGGGGTGCCGAGGCCGGTTAATTTCGGGGGCACGGCTTTGGACGGATTTTCGGGCAACGGGGTTCCGGCCGGGGCACCGAGCATCGGCTCAAGATTGGCCGGGGGTTTCGGCGGGGGCGTGAAATTTCCGGTGCGCACGATCTCATCCACCTGCACGCCATCGAGCGTTTCAAATTCGAGCAACGCCTTGGCGATGATCTCTAGTTTGTCGCGGTAGGTTTCGATGATGGTTTTGGCGGTATTGTAGCCCTCATCAATGATGCGCTTGATCTCCGCATCAATCTGCTGCGCCGTCACGTCGCTGTATTCCTTGCCGCGCATCATGTCGCGGCCGAGGAAAACGTATTCATTCGCCTCGCCGTAAAGCACCATGCCCAGCTTGTCGCTCATGCCGTAATGCATGACCATGGCCTTGGCCATGCTCGTGGCCTGCTGGATGTCGCCGGCCGCGCCGGTGGAAATATCGTCGGAAACGATCTGCTCGGCGATGCGCCCGGCCATCGTGACCGCGATGGTGTCGAGCATCTCCTTGCGGCGGCGGCTCAACACGTCGTCCTTGGGCAGGAACATCGTCGCGCCCAGCGCCTGCCCGCGCGGAATGATGGTGACCTTGTGCAGCGGATGCGTGTGCTTGAGCACGACATTGACCAGCGCGTGACCGGCCTCGTGCCAGGCGGTGTATTTTTTTTCCTCGTCCGTCATGGCGAGACTGCGACGCTCGCGGCCCCAGCGCACTTTGTCGCGGGCTTCCTCCAATTCTTTCTGCTCCACCGATTTTTTCCCGGTGCGGGCGGCAAGCAAGGCGGCTTCATTCAACAAATTCGCCAGCTCCGCGCCGGAATAGCCCGGCGTGCCGCGCGCGATAACGGACAAATCCACATTCGGGGACAGTTTCACGTTCTTCGCGTGAACCTTCAAAATCGCCTCGCGACCGCGCACATCGGGCAAATTCACCGTCACCTGACGATCAAACCGGCCCGGCCGCAGCAGCGCGGGATCCAGGACATCGGGACGATTCGTCGCGGCGATGATGATGATGCCCTCCTGGGTGTCGAAGCCGTCCATCTCCACCAGCAGCGCGTTCAACGTCTGCTCGCGCTCGTCGTTGCCGCCGCCGAGGCCGTGACCGCGACTGCGGCCGACGGCGTCGATTTCATCAATGAAAATCAGGCACGGCGTGCTCTTGCGCGCCTGCTCGAACATGTCGCGCACGCGGCTGGCGCCGACGCCGACGAACATCTCCACAAAGTCCGAACCGCTGATGCTGAAGAAGGCCGCGTCCGCCTCGCCCGCGATGGCCTTGGCCAGCAGCGTTTTGCCGGTGCCGGGCGGCCCGATCATCAGGACGCCCTTGGGAATGCGCCCGCCGAGGCGCTGAAATTTTTTGGGATCTTTCAGGAACTCGACGAGTTCGGAAACCTCCTCCATGGCCTCTTCCACGCCCGCGACGTCCTTGAAGGTCGTCTTGTTCCGCTCCTTGGCGAGGATCCGCGCCTTGCTTTTGCCGAAGCTCAAGGCGCCTTTGCCGGCCATCTTGATCTGGCGGATGAAGAAAAACCAGAACAGCACGCCGAGCACCAGGAACGGCGCGATGCCCCAGATGAAATTGGTCAGCAGCACATTCGGCGCCCCGGCCTCGATCACGCCGGAGGGCAAAAGCTGGTCGAGCATCTTCTGCGTGAGATAGGCATTCGGCGAGGTGAAGGCGATTTCCACCGGCTTGCTGTTGGGCTTCAAACCATTGGTCTGATAGAAGGTGCCGGAAATCGGGGTCAACATCGAAGACTGGCCGCCGAGATTGATGGTCGCGTGCGCAATTTGATTCGACTGGAATTTGTTGAGAAATTCCGACTGCGTCAAGGTCACGGGCGGCGTCGCGTAATGGTTCTTCATCATGAAGAGCCCCACCGTGGCCGCGATGATGGCCGCCCACGCCAGTAGCGTGAAAACCGGAATTTTGTCAAAACCATTGCCCGACGGTTTTTTCGGACCGCCCTTGTCCTTCGGATTGGAATCTTCGTCTAACATTTTGGTCGTGCAGCTTAACATGGCCTTCCGCCTTTCGCAACGAACGACTTTGGCATATTCTGACGGCGTGCAAATCGGTTCGCTCACATTGCCCTCCAACCTGTTCCTCTCGCCGCTGGCGGGCTATACCAACCTGCCCTTCCGCCTCGTGCTGCGCGAAATCGGCGGCGTCGGCTTGTGCACCACGGATCTGGTCAACGCGCGTTCGCTGCTGGAAAAGCGACCGAAGGCATTCAAACTGATCGAGACCCGGCCGGCCGATTCGCCGCTGGCGGTGCAACTTTTCGGCTCCGTGCCGGAGGAGATGCGCGACGCGGCGCAAGTGCTGGAAACGCGGGGCGTCGCTTCCATTGACATCAACATGGGCTGCCCCGTCCGCAAAGTCTGCAACGTCGGCGGCGGCTCGGCCATGATGCGCGAGCACGACAAGACCGCCGCGCTGGTCCGCGGCATGGTCAACGCGGTGAAAATTCCCGTCACCGCCAAGATGCGGCTGGGCTGGGATGATGAAAACATCACCGCGCCGGAGCTGGCCCGCGCGCTGGAAGAGGCGGGGGTCGCGGCGATTTTTGTGCATGGCCGGACGCGGGAACAAGGCTTTGGCGGCACGGTGAACCTGGTCGGAATCCGCAAGGTGGTGGCGGCGGTGAAAAGCATTCCCGTCATCGGCAACGGCGATGTGGTGACGCCGCAGGCCGCGAAGAAGATGCTGGAGGAAACCGGCTGCGCCGGCGTGAGCATCGGGCGCGGGGCGTTTTATGATCCGTGGATTTTCAAGCGGACGGTGGAGTTTCTGGCAACTTGTAGGAGCCGACGTGAGAAGGCTCTAAACAATTCGGGCTTGGAGGCCAGCGTTTTGGATCTGGGGATTAAGAATGAGCCTCCTCACGTCGGCTCCTACGAAAATCAGGACGGACTTCCGCCGGAACCCACATTTGCCGAGCGGGTGCGGGTCATGCGTCGGCATCTGGATTTGATGATTGAAATCTTTGGCGAGGAACTGGGCTGCCGGATGTTCCGCAAGATCGCGCCGTGGTATGCCAAGCGGTTCGGCCCGTGCCACGAATTCAACAAGCACGTCGTCCACGTTTCCACGAAGGCGCAATTCGACACGGTGCTGGAAAATTACGTGCGCTGGCGGCGGCAATTTCTGGATGCCAGCGGCGAATTGCAAATCCGCTTCCAACCGGCTCCGCTGGTGGCGTCGTTCATGCGCGAGGCGGCGGACGGCGTTATTCCGCAGGCAATTTCCGTGCCCAAAGGGCCGGTGGAGAGGTGGTGAAAAGGTCGCGCGAAGAACGCGAAGATGGCGAAGGGGGCGAAGCAAAGGATGAAGGATGAAACCTGAAACCTGAACAAAACAGAGGGCGGAGGGGGGAGTTTTTGGTTTTCAGTTTTCAGTTTTTAGTTGAGATGGGTCGCGCGAAAGGGAAAGCGGGGGGGGGCAAAGCGGAAAGCGGGAAAGCGGGAAAGCGGAAACATTCAACACTCAACATTCAAAGGGAGTTTTTAGTTATTAGTTGGGATAAGGCGGGCGAAGAAAACTTTGTGTCCGGGCGCCTTGGCGGCTATTTTCCGCAGATGGACATCGCCGAAAACTTGAATTCGATCCGGCAGCGCATCGCCGCCGCGTGCGCGCGGGCGAATCGCCAGCCGGATTCCGTCACGCTGCTGGCCGTTTCCAAATCGCACCCGCCGGAAACCATCCGGGCGGCGGTGGAAAGCGGGCAGATCCTCTTCGGCGAAAACAAAATCCAGGAGGCGAAGGCAAAAATCCCGCTGTGCCCCGGCAAGGCGCGCTGGCAATTCATCGGCCACCTGCAATCGAACAAGGTGCGCGACGCGGTGGAATTGTTTGAACTCATTCAAGGCGTGGACAGCCTGGCCATCGCCAGTGAGATTTCCAAACGCGCCGAGCAGGCGGGCAAAACGATGCCGATCCTGCTGGAAGTGAATGTCGCCGGCGAAGGCAGCAAGTTTGGCTACGCGCCGGAAAAATTGATGGCGGAACTGGACGCGCTGAACGCGCTTCCGCGCCTCGAGATTCACGGGTTGATGGCGATTCCGCCGTATGCGCCGGAGGCGGAAAAATCGCGCCCGTATTTTCAAAAGCTGCGCGAACTGAGAACCCAGGCCGAACAGGCGCTGGATCTGGCGCTGCCGGAGTTGAGCATGGGCATGAGCGGCGATTTTGAGATCGCCATCGAAGAAGGCGCGACGATGGTGCGCGTGGGAACGGCCTTGTTCGGCGAGCGCTTGAGCCGGATCCCGCGGGCGGCGGAGTGACACTCCCCCTTACAACCGCCAGCAATGAACCCCAAGATGGGGGGACGCACACCTCACCCCGGCCCTCTCCCCATCGGCTCCGCCTGGGGCTGCGCGAAAAAACGGACACAGGTAAAGCGGGACAGTGAAAGCCAAAGCCACTATGAATACACCTGTGATCCAAGAGAAGAAGACCCGGAAGAAGTTTGATCGGACCTTTAAACAGCACGCCGTTGAGCTCTGG
>CAIXUZ010000053.1 GCA_903922735.1 uncultured Verrucomicrobia subdivision 3 bacterium | reverse complement strand
TCAGCTCCGTAGGAGCGGCATATTCCGAGGTCATCGCGCTGCGATGACCGGACGGCGCAGCGCGCCGTCCCTACCAAGCGATGTCGCTCCTACGGAGCTTTGATTTTCTCGGGTCATGGTTCTACAAATAGGCCGCGCCGCCGGCGCTCTGCCGGAACCAATCCCAACGGGATTGAAGCCTTCAGCCCAGGGTTGCGAGGCGCGAGCTACCCTGGGTAACCAACCAAAAACCGCACAACCCTGTAAGGGTTGAATCTCATCCGACCCTCCCGGATACAACCCTTTCAGGGTTGAAATATGTTTTGAACGATGACCCAGGGTAGCTCCTCGCCCGTCCGGCGCGGATCAACCCTGGGCTGATTGATTTTATCCCGTTGGGATAATCTGGGATGGTTATTCCCCCGTTTCCGCGTCCGTGACCAAACCAGCGACGGCAGGGGCCGGATCGTTATCCCAACCAACCGAAAGCCCGGCGGCTAAAATCCTCTCCCGGGGGAATCAGGAGTGGGCGGGTGGGGAAGCTGACCTGATCGGAGGCTTCGTCATCGTGGTTGTGTCCACCCGCATTTTGCGCAGATTTCAAGGCTAGCTTCAATAGGCTCTCCACACGCGACACATCTGGGCCCTCGATAATCGTCTGTCTTTTTCGATGAGGAGAGCCGAAGTAAAGGCCCACCGAGCGCGAACCACGTGAAGAGCAAACCCGAGCTCGGGACAAGGAGGCACACAAACGCGTCAACAACGTTCCAAACCGTGTAGGGCTCGTTTGAGGAACCACCGGGGCCACCGTTGGCAAGAAAACAAACCCCCAAAAATGATGCGATAGGGGTGCAGGCGAAAAACAACAGCGCATAGAACGCAAAGACAGCCTTGAGCCAAAGTGGCTGTCTCAAAACGGAAACCCTCCTCGATACTCCTAGCACAGAACGTCGAACCGCTGGCGCCCGGAATGCCAACCATGTCGAGACGATTCCGAAAAACAAGGGTATAAAGAGGTACAAGGCATCCCAGAAGGATAGACGCGGCCTCGAATGCATTGGCGAAGGGTCAAACCAAATGGATCGGGCGAGCCATATGGTCAGCGCATAAAATGGTATTGCATAAGCCCCGAACATGATTCTCAGGAACAGGGGCTGTCCTTCTGGCCTCGGTGACGGTCCTCTTGCTATGGGGCTCGCGATGGGGCTCGCCTCAACACCTCGCCGCCGTAACTCTGCTTTCGCGGCATCCAAAGCTACGGGCAACCAGTCAACGGGTCGTCTGCACATCTCCAACAGCTGATCGTTTGTTTTCTCAGCCATCTGTACCGGAAGATTCTCGGGTGCGCTCATAGGGATAGCCGCGCCGAGTCGGACGACATTGCCCGCAAATGCGGACTGATTACGGCCATCGGCGACGGCTCGAGCGGATTGTTGGGCGGCGTCGTCATGCAACTCGACTGCTTCCCGGAAACAATATCAACAGCGCGATGTTGAAGCAAATCAGCAAACATGAAGCACCTGAAATGCAAAAGGTCAACCAATCCCTCCGCCGCTTCTTGCGGCGATAAAGAATCACACTTGGGAGGACAATCAAAATCAGCGAGCCGACGAAAAAGGGAAGAGCGTAAAATAGAAATATGATAAATCCGACTTGATTACCTTCAACAAGGCAATCCAAAAAAAGACAAGTTGTGAACAGAGCGGCGGCGGCAAAACCCCAGGACAACCCGAAAATAAATTTGGAGAACCACTCGTTCATGCGATGCTGCCTAGTGGGTTGAAGTTTTGCGGCCTATTCATAAGGGGACTTTGAGGCTGGTTTAGCGTTGCATTTGGTTTTTGTCCAGCTTATTAACGCCAGCCAAACCCAGGCGTTGCCATTAAGTTCGCCGCCGCCGGCCCAAAGCGCTAGAGGGCTAGCGCACTCCAAGACGCTTCGCGCCGTTCGGGAATCGCCGGTCCACGCGCCAGCGTTTTGGAGTGCGGCGGCCCTCCGCCGCTTTTCATCGCGCGCCCAAACAATGCACCTCGTTCACAAAACTCCATCGCCAAACGTGTCGTCGAAAAAGTGAAATAGTTTCGCGTTGCCCCGCGCCTTCTTGCCGCCGCCCGCCCGGAGCCAGCGCCCTTCCAAAGCGCCAGAGGACTGGCGCACTCCAAGACGCTTCGCGCCTGTGGTTGCTCCCGGTCAACGCGCCAGCGTTTTGGAGTGCGGCGGCCCTCCGCCGCTTTTTCCCAGGCATGATTAAACTTTGCGCTTCACTTGACCTCCCGCCAGCGGCATTTTCCTCTCATGCCGGAAACCAAGACACCTTGGCCGCACGCCCCCACCCACCAACTCGCGGAGCGCGGCACTTACTTCGTCACGGGCGCGACGTATGAGAAGGCTCACCACTTTGGCGGCGCGAAACGGCTGCGGGTTTTGCATCGCGGCCTGCTGACGGTGGCGGAACAATTCGGCTGGCAACTGGAGGCGTGGGCGGTGTTTTCCAATCATTACCATTTCATCGCCCATTCGCCCGCCCCAGCCGCCGATGCTTCCAGTCTCGGTGCGATGTTGAGCGTGTGGCACGTCAAAACGAGCGGCTGGGTGAACAAGCTCGACGCCACGCCGGGACGAAAAGTGTGGTTCAACTTTTGGGAAACTCGGCTGACGCATCAGCGATCCTATCTGGCGCGGTTAAATTACGTTCACCAGAACGCGGTAAAGCATGGGCTGGTGCCGGTGGCGTGCCAGTATCCGTGGTGTTCGGCGGCATGGTTCGAGCGCACGGCGTCGTCGGCAATGGTGAAATCCATTTACCGGTTCAAGACAGACAAGTTATCCGTGGCAGACGAATTTGAACCGGCAACGGAATGGTGATGGGAAAGCGCCAGAGGACTGGCGCACTCCAAGACGCTTCGCGCCTGCGGTTGCTCTCGGTCAACGCGCCAGCGTTTTGGTGCGGCGGCCCTCCGCCGCTTTTCTGACCGCATTCCGCATCCGTGTTTCATCGGTGCCCATCTGTGGCCAAAAATCCCCGCCGGAAAATATTTTCAAAATAAATGTCTGATTTTCCGTCACCGGCGGACATTCAACATTAGACGGGCGGAATGGGCAGGAACCGGGGGCGGACAGCGGGTTTTGGGCGTAAATTGAAGATTTTCAGCCAGTTGCACGGAAAAAAGTCGCGGATGGATGGAAAAAAGCCGGAGTTGGACGGGAAAAATCCCCGGTTTTCTGGCAAGCATCCGCGGTTGGTTGGGAAAAAGTCGCGGTTGGACGGGAAGAATCCGCGGATAATTGCCGGGAATCCGCGGTTGGCTGGCGAAAATCCCGGGATTATTGGCAGGAATCCGCGGTTGGACGGGAAGAATCCTGGGATTATTCCCAAGCATCCGCGGTTGGTTGGGAAAAATCCGGGGATTGTTGGCGGGAATCCGGGGAAGTTCGGCGCGCCACCGGGGAAGGTGGACGGGAATCCGCGGAGGGTCGGCACGCCGAGCCGGACGGCGGGCCGGAAGCCGGGGGCGGATGGAAATTTGATCTGGCAGCAGCAGTTAAACCGAAACACGAATCACGAGGCAACGCGTATGCCGGGAACGGTTATCGAGATGGATGCCGGGTGGCGCATGGACGAAAATTTGTTCATGGACCAGCCCGCGCCGTCGCCGGTTCCCGCCGTGGTCCCCGTGGTTCACCAGCGAAAAGGCAAAACCATGGACTATATCCCATACAAACGAGACCCGCGTTATCTCTGGTATAAAAACCTGAGCGCTAATGTGGTGGCGGAGGCGGTGAAGTTCGGCGGCGTGGCAGGGGATGCCACGGCCATCAAGGCGGTCGCGGACGGCATCATCGCCAAATACGACGCGACGAATGCGGCGCAACTGGCGCTGGACAGCGCCCGGTTGCTGGAGGGCAGCACGGAGACAGCGGGCCTGGCGCAGATCCGCGCCAAGGTGCGGAACTGGAAGACACTGGCGGGCTATCCCGCCTCCGGCAGCGAGGCGGTGCTGCAATTGAAAGGGACGGATTCGCCGTTTGACCCGGTCAGTTACAAGCCGGTCATCAAGGTGAAAACGGTGCCGGGCGGGGTGCAGGTGGCGTTCACCAAAAAAGGCGTGGATGGCCTGGCCATCTACATGCGCGTGGCGGGCGCCACGGCCTGGCGCAAGGTGGGCATGGACACGGAATCGCCCTTCACGGACACCACGCCGCTGGCGGTGGCGGGCGTGCCGGAGAACCGCGAATACATGGCGCGCGGCGTCCTGCACGACGAGGAACTGACCACGAACAGCGACGCGGCCAACGTGACCTTCGCGGGCTGAGGTCCCGGCGGACGGCCTCCGGGTAGGGCGCGCAGTCCTCTGCGCGCCGTCATGATGCAGCCGAATGCGCTCGAACCAACCAGCGGCGGTCAGAGGACTGACCGCCCTACCAACCAATAAAAAACATATGCCTTACGACCCGAATTTCCCCCCGGACCATCAGCCGCTCAACGCCGCGCCCTTCCGCGACCAGTTCAACGGCCTCAAGGCGCTCATTGATGCGCAGGCGGCGCTGATTGCGGATCAGCAAATCCAGATCGCCGGTTTGCAGGCGCATTTCCCGCTGTCGGTGCCGGAGATCAGCAGCGACCTGAGTTCCTCCGCCGATGGGAGCATCGATAAAAGCCTGGTGCCGGCCGCGCCGGAGGCGTGGCAATGTGTCGTCACCGTCAGCAGCGGCATCGAC
>CAIXUZ010000052.1 GCA_903922735.1 uncultured Verrucomicrobia subdivision 3 bacterium | reverse complement strand
GGCCGCCCATTTTTGCGCGCCCGCTTTGACCTGCGCAACCTTGTTAGAAAGCCGTTGGCGAGTGTCTTCCGCCAGTTGTTTGCCGCCATCCTTCGCGATTTCGCGCAGCTTGGCCTGTTGTTCGGGCGTCAGGAGATTCTTGGTCGCCACCAGCATCCCCAGGTGGACATGCTTCACCTCGCGCTCGACATCAAGGACTTTGTCGATCTGCGCATTGAGCGCCGTTTCATCCACGTGCTCCGGTTTTGCGAGCGCCGCCAGCGCCGCCGTCTCGCGCTCCAGCTTCACCCGCAGTTCTTCCGAACGCGCCTGCGTTTGCTCCACCCGCGTGCGAAAAGTTTCCTGCTGCGCCGGCGTCAGCGCGATGCGATCCCGCGCCAGCAGAACCAGTTCCGGCGGGAAGAACGCGCCGGCAAACGGGTCGGCGGCCGGTTTGGCATGGTCCGCCGCGAACAGCGGACACAATGACGCAAGGAGAACGAAGGTGGTGATAAGTTTCATGGCAGGTATTGGGGTTGGCTGAAGTTTCATGATCAGAGATCGAATTTTAATATTCGCGGTTGATGGAACATTGAATCGGTCGGCGACGCCCAAGCCGGGAACAATGGCGGCGATTCAACCGTAAGCCTGGCAACGGCGTTTTGCGTGGAAGCGATGGCGGAGATGATATCGTGATGCGCCGGCGAAGCGGGGCGATGCCAGGGAAACAGCACCAGGATGACCAGAGCCGCACCGGCCGCCGTCGCCCCGAGCCAGCGCCAGGAATGCAACAACGACCAGATAGTCGGCGGTGGAATCGCGGCGACGTTTGTCCGGCTGTTTTCATTAAACGTCATCATCTCCGCCGCCGCGCTTAACGCCACGTCCAGATTCATGTAGTCGAGATACAAGGCGCGCAACTCCGCGTCCTGGTTTAGCGCCGCCTGCAACGCGGCGGCTTCCGCCGGACTCGCCAGTCCGTTGACATAGCGCTGAATCTGCTCGTGCCAGTGGCTTTTCATGCGCGTTCCTCCCGGGCAATGGTGCGCCGCACGCACTCCAGCAGCAACTGCCGGAGGCGATGCAGCAGCTTGTAAAGCGACATCGCCGTCCGCTCCCGTTGCGCGGCGAGTTCGTCCATCCGCGTGCCTTCCGTGTAGGCCGAAAGCACCAGTTCGCGCTGATGCGCCGGCAGCTTTTGCAGGCAGGTCTCCAATGCCTCCCGCTGCGCCTCATGCCGCGGCCCGGCCGCAACGGCCTCATCGGCGAGCCGGCCCACGAGTTCGTCGTCGAATACATGCCGGTCTCGCGCCCGGTCGCGCAGATACGCGAGCGCCTGATAGCGCGCCACGCCAAAGGCCCATTTCCGAAAATCCCGCGTGGCGTCGAACTCCGTAAATTTCTGCCAGAGCACCACCGCCACCTCCTGCATGACTTCCGACACGTCTGCCAGCGAGGGCAGCAGCGACCGCACAAACGTCCGCAGCGCCGGCTCATGCGCCGCCAAGAGGCGGAGGAACTGGTCGTGATGCTGGTCGTTCAAATCGTTCATGCTGGCGTTTCAACTATTATCTCCAAAAAGAAGCTCCAGTTGCCGGAATATTTTTCGATTGCAGATATTACTATTGGCAAAACCAGAATCGAACCTCATTTCCCAATCATTGTATTCGGTTATTTGTGATCGCACGGTACATCGCGCTGCGTAGCTTGTGATGGAATGGTTGCTACCCGAAGTGCCAAGGGCTTTTTGAAACCAGTTCCGCGAAGAGTCTCACATGTGTGCGGTGCTAGTTGCAAATGCGATACTACCAGCATCGCAGGAGGTGAGCGTTCTCATGATGGGCAATTGTATTGGCCTTGAAATCGTCTTGCCCGCGTCGCGTCAAGTAAATGAGCCCGCATGAAAAGTAATTTCCTATCCATTTGAATCCGGAACCTTGTCCAGAGTCTCACCATTCCTCTGCGCATTCTTCCGCTTCCAGAAATTGCCGATGGTTTTCGTCGCTTCATCTAACCATTCGCGATCGGCGGCGAAGCGGAAACAATTCCACAGAACTGAAAAACTTCACCCACCCGGTTTTTACCCGGTTATTGAAGAAATCGTTGAAGGATTTTGACCGGCTGGCACCAGCGCCGCGTCCAGTCAATGATCCCGCCGGAAAAACAATTTCCTATCAGTAATTCATTCGTGCCTGCCGGCGATTGAGGCCGGGGGGATTCAGGGTGTAAACAAAGTAATGACCCCTTTCCGACGCGTCACGCGGATTTGGGATTTGAAGAAACTCCGAAAACCTTTAAAGCTCAAACGCTGGCCGTCGGACTGCACCCGCCACACCGCCGCCAGCATGTGGCTGGCGCACACCGGCTCGGCTGAAAAAGTCGCCACGGCCCTCGGCCATTCCGAAAGCATCATCCGCAAACATTACATGGCCCTCGTCACCAAGGCCGACGCGGAAAAATTCTGGAAGCTCGCGCCTTAAGCCGGATTGCCGCCAAGTGGGCCCGGCTCGGATCCTTGCGCCGCCCTGAATTCCCCCGCCGGCGTGCCGGGCATAGTCCTGACCCTGCACACATATGATCCCGAAGTGTGGACTGCTGTCCAGCAGATGGCACCGGGGCAACAACTAAATGAGAAACAGAGCCTTTGGGGATTGGCTGAATAGTTCCGAAAAAATGCTCGCCCGTAAAACCAAAACCAGGTATATTTGCAGGCATCAATGGCACATCCGAACACACCCGCACAGACGCCGACGCTCAAGGGGCGCTTGAGTCATCGGCTAACTTCGCGCGTGGTGGCGCTCCGGCAGCTCCAGGCCACGATGCCCTTGAGTCCGAGCGCACAGGCCGCATTAAAGCAGAGCAATCGCGGCTCATTGAGTGGGCCAAACTAAACGGCCAAACCGGGCGCAGACTTTCCGAGATCGACACCAGCGGCGGCGAGCACAATGTCTTTTTTGACGAGGCCAGCGGCCGGTATTTCAAGGAAACGATTCCCACCAAGCAAAAAGGCTACGGCATTGCCCTTGGCTCACACGTTCACGGCGCGACGCCGGCGGAATACCTGGACCGGCTCGCGCTGCAAAATAAAAATTTTGATGACGACATCCGGCTGGAGCGCATCGTGCCTAACGGCGGAATACCCGTCATCGTAACTTCGCAGACCGCAATCGAGGGTGTGGACGCGCCGCCGGCAGCCATAGATGCGATGATGCAAGCCAAGGGGTTTGAAAAATTCTGCGATGGAGCCTACTACGATTCGCGGCAAAGACTGCTGGCATTTGATCTGCTGCCCAAAAACGCCAAGCTTGCGAGCGATGGGATCGTGTATCCGATTGACCCGGTGGTTCAACGCATTACGCCGGACTTTGCGGATTTTCTCCGCGAAAATCCAGACCGCATCCACAACCGTTAATATGGCCAGCGGCGTCAATTGGTCACCCGCGCCGCGTCCAGCAAATGAGCCCGCCTGAAAAGCAATTTCCTGTCAGTTGAAAGATTCTCCCGTCATGCGCCTAGTTCTGATCTCTTTTTATTTCTGGAAGAGAGAGGCTCTCCTGTATTGCTGACTTTCCGCAATTTCTAAGCCAAGGTCAGACGCCAATCGCTCGGCAAAATCTAGCGCCTCATAACAAACTCCATCACCACTAGCATGAAAATATCGTAGCGGAACTTTTCCTCCAGCTCGCTTGCGTAAGCTCACCAAGTTTATTGGTTGGTTATCATCGTTTCCATGCCGACTTATCAAAATTCTGTCGAATTCAGAGAATGATATTTGCTTGCGCCGCATTGTATATTTTCCAAAGAGTTTGAATTCTACAACAACCATACTCTGCGCCCAATTTATTACACACTTCCGACGAATCATCATTACAAGACCAAATAGAAAAAATGCACCGCCCACACCACCGGTTAACAACCTGCCGTCATTTTCCTTAAAAGCAGCGAATAACACAGCTGATCCCAAAAAGAGACAAACCAAGCAAAATAACCAATGCGTTGAATCACTATTTGGTTCCGGAGGAATGGTAGTGACTCCTATTTTTTTCATCACCCCCGCAGCGTCCAATAAATGCCCCCGCCTGAAAAGCAATTTCATTCATTCTGCTTCGCCTCCACCGTCCCCCGCATCTTCCCATACCGGTGCGCCAGAAACCACAGACCCACCGCCGCCCCAACGCCGCCCAGGATCAGCAGTTCATTGCCCACCACCAACGAAGGCAGGATCATCAGGGCCAGACCGCCGGCAATAATCGCCGCGCTGGTGGTCGTGCTATTAACAATCGCCTTGAGCGGCGGATAAAACATCGATGCAATCCCGAACAGGAACACCACCACGCCCACCCACACCAGCCCCTTGAGGCTCGCCAGCTTCGCGCCAATCTCCCGCGCCGTGTCTTTCTGCGCCGCGCCGATCTCCGATTTCGCCCTGACCTCTTCCCGTTCCGTAACCGGCATGGCGGCGCTCAAAACCGTCGCGGTGATATTCG
This sequence comes from uncultured Verrucomicrobia subdivision 3 bacterium, assembly GCA_903922735.1. Lineage (GTDB taxonomy): Bacteria > Verrucomicrobiota > Verrucomicrobiia > Limisphaerales > UBA11358 > UBA11358. The sequence continues at coordinate 95,964 of CAIXUZ010000052.1, read as the reverse complement.
TCACCCGCTCACCCTGGCCGCTGGCTAGGGTTCGCGTTTCCTCGAGGCGCGAACCGGCCGGCAGCGTGTAAGTCTTCACCCGCACGGTTTCCTGATCCTGCTTCGACACGGCGGCTGGGTTGTCAGGCTGCACAATGCTTTGCTCGATGCGTCCAGCCGACTGGCTGGTCGCGGCCCGACCGCCTTTGAGCGGAGCCATCGTGCAGCCGGCCAACGCCAGCATCAAAATCCCCGTGGCAGCCGACGTGAGGAGGCTCAAATATAGTTTTCGCTTTCCGCTTTCCGCTTTCCGCTTTTCCATAAATTCCTTTCGTGTGGTTCGTGTCTTTCGTGGTTACTTCTGCTCTTGGAATCGCCGCAATTCAAACGCGCACTCGCGCAGCGCCTCGCTATTGCGGTCGAGACACACCGCCAGCTTCATGGTGGTTTCGCCCTGCTTCTCGATGATGGCCGCCAGCGCCGCGTGATGCTCGTTGCGCAACTCCTTGTGATCGGCAATCACCGCCTGCAACTGCCGCACCAGCCAGTAAATCACCACGCCGCAGCCAATGAGCAGCAGGCAGAACGCGGCGAGGAACAACCAGCGATCGTTCATGCCGGCGGCATGATCCACGGCCTGGATGAATTCATTCGGATTCATTTGGTTTCCTTAATGGCGACGGGCCGCCGGTTTTTTGATTAAGTTTGATGTCCGCAGACCCGCTAAATAGAATGACACATCGCAAAAAAACGCAACCGACCCAAACCGTCGTACCATCAAAAGCAGATGGTAATGGTGACGCTGGTCTTGGGCGCATTGATGATTTTGGTTTTTGCCCTGCTGGTCTGGTATTTGGGTCATCGTAATGCTTACGGCCCTTAGCCGGTCTGAAAATCCTCTGGCCGGCCGCCGGGTCCACGGCGTTAATAAATTCAGTCAGATTCATAATAGCTTCTCCCTCTCCGCTCTGGTGGAGGGCGGGGGTGAGGTGTCATCCATGATTTTCATACTCACACCCTGACCAGCCGCACGCTCCCGCTTTTCGTCTTGATCGGTGCCCCGAATTTCGCCAGCAGCGCCTGGACAACGGCGGGAATGATCGGCCGCGTGTCGGCCTTGTTGTAGCCCGTCTGCGTGCTGCCGACGTTTTGAAAACTCAATCCCTCGCCCGGCGGCGCGGCCGTGCGGTCGGTGATGATGAGTTCCCGCGCCAGCTCGCACGTCGCCTCCCGCAGCGCCTTCGGCACCGCATTCGCCGGCAACGCCTCCTCTTCATCCGGAATGCGGCACTGCCGCCGCGGCCATTGGAGGGATTGCGTCGCCACGGCACGCACGCCGCTGAACTGGTATTCGGCATCAATCAACCGCGTCGCCATGACCACTGCCGCCGTTTTTTTCTCCGTCGTCGCGCTCGTCCACGCCGTCGCATACAAATGCCCGTCGTGATACGCATCACCATCATCCACGCTCGCGTAGCTGTTGGCATTCGACAGCCCGTCGCCAGTCTCTTTGACAACGACCAACCCATCGCGCATCACGACCTCAATGACAGTTGAGAACGGCCCCGCCGGATCGGAATAATTATTGAACCGCAACTTCACCTGGTAATGAATCGGATCCGGACTCACCGCGCAGAGATGACCAATCGTGAAGGCCCGGGCGGCGATCCCAACCGTGCCCCACTTCGCAAAATCCGCGTCCACAAACACCCGCCGAATCCAAATCTCCGTGTCGCCCAATGTCTGGCCGGTGGCATCCCAGGTGAAAGTTCCGTTGATGTCCCAACGGTCCGCCCACGTCGCGCCATAGACGCCGCTCAAGCCCGTGATGGCTGGTGCATTGATGCTCATGCCTCAACGAGTCCCAGCCGCGCCAGAATGGTTTGCTTGATGGTGTCGTCCGTCCATTGGCCGAGCGCGTCATATTCCGCGCCCTCCACCACGAGAACCACCGCGCCATTGACGATGACCCGCAGCCGACGATTAAAACCATCGTCCAGCGTCCGCCACGTCAGCGAAGCCACTTCCGCCGTGCGGGCCGGCTCCACCACCACCGTTTTCTTGATCACATTGATTGCCGTCATAATTTTTAATGGGTTGAGGGAACGTCAGAAACTTTCGCAAGCCAGCCCGTTCCCGTGGTTGTAAAGCTGGCACACCTCCGCTGCCGACAGCGCCCGCTGCCAGATCCCAAATTCATCCAGGCTGCCGTAAAACGTCTGGCCGGGGCTGGTGCAGTTATCGAAGAGCATCAGCGCCGCCGGAGCCGGCGCGATGTCGTAGTCCGAACTCGCCGCATCGGCCAGTTCGCCATCCTTGTAAATGAAAACGGACCGCCCGCTTTTGACGCAGACGATATGGTGCCAGTTGCCATCAATGACATCGGGCGCGATGGCACCGACCGACCCCGGTCCGCCATTCATTTCCCCATCGCCCGTGTAAACCTGGAACTGCACGCCACCGCCATAGCCAAACATCGCCGTCCCCAGGCAACCCGGATTCGCCTGCGACCACGCGGCAAAGAAATTCTCAGCCGACGTTTTAAGCCACAGCGAAATCGAAAACCCGCCACCAAAAACCGTGGCCGTCCGCCAGGACTTCGCCGGCACGAGCGGACTCTAGCACCGGTTTTTGAAAATATTTTCGCCCGGCGAAATCCCACGCGAACGCTTGCGAACGCCGCGACCTTGGCCGCGAACCGTTGCGAAAATTTTTGTGCAAAAATAAATTTGACAGGTTTTTAAAACCCGCCCCTTGACATCCCCGCAATCCGGGCGATGGTGCCTTGGCTGGTATGAGCGTGAAAGTCGGTTGACAGTAGCAGGCAGTGTTAGTTCAGAGAGAGTTGACGGTGTCTGAAGTCGGTCAGTTGGTAGCTACGCCCATGCCAGCCATTTTCTTTCCCAATTAGTTTCGTTCGCTTTCCACGCGCCAAAGCGCAAGCGCTCTGGACTCCGGGTGTTTTTTGCAAACGCCCACTGGCCTGGCAAATGGTTCTGGACACGTTGAATCCGCAGGAATAAAGTCGCTTCCATGAACCGAGCTAGACCGCACTTCTGTGGCATAGCTCATATGAGGCGCATTCGCGTTTTGACTTTATGAGCATCAAATCTAAATCCACCAGGTTCTGGATGGTTGCTTGCGCGATCGTGATTGCGGCGATTGTTTTCCGGCATTCTTTCGGCACGCTTTTGCTAGCGTTGGTATTTTGGGCATTGGTTTTGGCGGCATTATTCGTTTTACCAGCCATTATCGGTGCTGTGGCTGGCAGCAGCCTCCGGGATTTTATTTTCTGGTTGCGAGTGCGTCGGCATCGCAGACAAGTTAACAGCTATGACCACGATACCTATTAGTTCGCTCATCCGAGCGCGGAGCGTATTTAAATTATGAGCACCATCACTCCAGCCCTGATAACCGTCGCGATTGTCCTGCCGCTGCTCGTTGTTTTATTTTACCTCGACCGCTATATCCGCCGTCATCCGCAACCGGACCGGGCAAAGTTGCGGCTGCTTCGCCTCCAGTTTTTGTTCTTTGCCGTCATTGGCTTGATCTATTCTTTTTCAGGGCGCGAAGGTTTTTTGTTTTATGGCATGATTGCTTGTGGGTTGATAATTAACGCACTTGAGATGCGGAAGATTCTCAGGAGATTGAAGGCCACATGACACCGGCCGGATTGAACTCCAAGTGATTCATGAACGAGGATAGGCAGCACAACCCGCCGTCCACTAACTGTTGGGCGAAAGAGCTATGAACAGAAGTGCGGCAATAGCATTTGTGGCTTTCCTTCTGACGACATCAGTTGTTTGGGCAGCGGAGAACAAGGCCATAGAAGACGAGAACAAGATTTTGGCCTTGGTTTTAAAGCGGTCGTTCCCGGACGGTGGATACACAGTTGTCGCACCAGAGACCGGGTTTTCGCGTTCGGATAGTGACGACGCCAAGGGAATCAGGCAGAGCAAAAACTATGTCGCAGAGCATCTCCAAACCAACGGCATAGTTGTGAGCAAATTGGTTGACCTATTGTTTGAGCGCAACAAGAAGCCGGTTCGGCTGACGCTTGTGTCATCTCAGAAGGATGGCTACGTGATTGACCTCGATGGCAAGTTCGCGAGTTACTTCAAGAAAGATGGCGGCGGGTGGAAGAAGTGGTATAAAGAAAATCCTAAAGCGCATGGAGCCACCACGGTTTCGCTGCCCATTTACGACCAGAAAGCCGGATTGGTTTTAGTGTACACGGGAACACAATCGGATTGGCTCGCGGGAACGGGCTGGGTCATTTTGTATAGATATAAAAACGGAGAACTCAAAGAAATCAACAAGGTGATGATGTGGATTTCCTAGCCCAACAAACCGGATGCAGCGAACCCGGCATGAGCGTCGTAGTTGCAATCGGAGCGTCTGGACCGGCTGTCGCTGAGCTGGATCGGTAGGCCATTTATGAAGCGATGCCCATACTGTGGCAAGGAATATTCGGATGAGTATTCCGTATGTGCGCTTGACGAAAATCCATTGGAGTCCAGTACTGTCAAGCCGCGCAAATCACAGAGGGGTGTTTTTCCATACATTTTAATTCCAGTGTTGCTTGTGAGTTTCGATTACCTGATAAACCCGCATTTTTTCTCACTTAAAAACGCAAGAGTGCTATTTTCTGTTGGCCTGCTTGTTTTGATTTTATTGGTATGGGGCGCGTTTTGGTTGCAAGCCAGATGGTTGAAGCGCAGGTTGGATAAAGCCATGAAGGAAGCTCTCGAAAGAGAAGCACGCGATGGAAAAGCGACAGATGTGGATGATGAAAACAAAGTGCCCTAATATATTGAAAGGCTACATCAATTCGTAAATCGTCAATCTAAAACCCCCGCAATTTCCGCTGCGTAAATCCTTGATGAAAATCCACCCGTCCGCTTTCATCATCCCATATTCCAAGCTACTGATGGAAAAATATGCCGGACACACGACCGGTCACGCTCTGCGGAAGATTAAGAATTAAACTGAAAACCGTATGCTCTCCATGAAACGGACATTGTGGTTCTCACTGGGAGTTGCTCTTGGTGGTGGCATTCTTTCTCTTTGGGATGAATTTGTCCGGCCACTACATCATTACGAGTTCCAAGACCAGCCGGGCTTGTTACTTGCGTTCCTTGCAGTCGGCATTGTCTGTGGATTAGGATCGACGCTCTTTCTTTTAACAAGTTTTGTCGCACAGCTTTGGTCGGGCAATCAGGCAAGAGAACAGCGCCGAATCGTAACTTTCATCTTCGGATTAGCCTATGCAAGTGCAGTTGTTCTGTGGCCAGCTAGCGGTGGTCACCCGTCCTCTCTCGTATGGATTTGGATTATTTTAGCCCCTTTATTGTTCGGAGCCTTGAGCACTCGGAGTTCTGGTCATAAACCCAGCTAAGAAATCGCTGCACATGCAATGAAACGGTTTACCAACATTGAGCTTTGCGGCATCGCTTTTGGCATAGTCCTTTTTGTCTTTGGCGTCTGGGAGGTTATTTGGCCAAAGGCTGGTGTTATGTTTCTTGCCGTGAACAACCGATTGGGATCCGGTGTTGCAGTTAACCCTTTAGTGGTGAGCACCACCGGCGCACGGATTTTTGGAGTTTTGGAAATATTTGGTGGCATCGCCATAGTTGCAATATCTGCTTACCGTTCGAAACGATGAGATATATATTTCAACTTCCTGATTTCAGACTAAGCCTGCGCAATTTCGTAAATCGTAAATTCCTCAGCCCCTTAATTTTCGCTGCGTCACCGTTCGGATTTTCATCGCGAGCAGATACCGCAGACCGTCCGCCGCATCATCGCCCCCATCAATGTTCCATCCATAATTTTCAATTAACCCGCGAGCGGTTGGCTGGGTTAAGGTTCACTGTGAAGTTGAACCATGTGAAAGCACCCCGTTATGAATACACCCGCTAAACGCCTCCTGTTCTGGACCCCCAGGATTATCTGCCTCCTCTTCGCCGCCTTCATCAGCCTGTTCGCGCTGGATGTGTTCGAGGAAAATCACGGTTTCTGGAACACCCTGCTGGCCCTGTCCCTGCACCTCATCCCCACCGCCATCCTGCTCCTCATCCTCGCCACGTCCTGGCGTTGGGAGTGGGTGGGTGCCCTGATATTTCCGGCGCTGGGATTGTTCTATATCATCCATTTTTGGAAGCGATTCGGCTGGCCAACTTTCGCCATGATTGCCGGCCCGTTGTTTCTGTTGGGCGGCCTGTTCCTGGTCGGGTGGCTCAAGCGGACGGAAATTCGGGCCAAAAACTGAATCGCTTTACAGCCCCCGCAACTTCCGCCGCTGCAACCGTCCGTCCAATCCCGGAGTGCGCCCGTCCCCGGGCGCTGCAACGGGCTTTCAACTTTCCGCTTTCCGCTTTCCGCTTTCCGCTTTTGATTTCGAGCTCCCATCTCCCGCCGCTTTCACGGATGACTCAGCCGGAAAAAGCAGTTCGTCAAGGTCGCCGGAATCGTCACGCTCATCGTGTCCGCATTGCTGCTCACGCTGCCGCCGTAAGCCGTCCAGTTCGTGGTGGTGAGGCTGCTGTTTTGCTGCAGCGCAAAGCCCGTTGCCCCCGCCGGCCAGGAAACCACCAGATTCCGGCCATTCGTGACGGTTCCCACCAATGGCGGGGCGATGACCGGCATCGGCTGGCCGTCAATCTTCGCCCGCAGCACGCGCGCCGTGTAATCCGGCAGCGCCGTGAAAAAAGTGAACCCCGTGTTGGTCTGCAGCTGGTTCACGGACACCAGATAATTGGTCCACGGATCGCTGCGGATGCCGGCGATGTTCGGGATGTTCACCGCGATCACCCGCGTGGCCGTCGTGATGCGATTGGTGGCCATGTCCGTTCCGTTGGTGACGACGACAATGATTTTCCAGGTGTAGGACGGGATGAACACCGGGCCGTTGGTGTTGATGCGAGCGTCCGTGAAACCATTGGGCCCGCAGGTGATCAGCACTTCATTGCCTTGCGTGGCCAGCGTCCGGCAGTAGGTTTCCAGATTTTCCCAGACCCCCTGATTGTTGTCCGGCGTTTGGGGCATGATGTTGGACATGTAAAAAACCAGGTCATTGATCGCCACGCTCACCGTGCGGTCGCCGGAGGGGCACAGGTGGCCCCGGTCATAGCCCGAATGCGTGTAATCACCCGTGACGATCCGGGTGAAACCGGCGGGCAGGTTCGTGTCCGTGAGGAAGTTGCCCCGGCCGCTGGACCCCACATCGTCGGTGGTCAAATCCCAGCTCGCCCAATTCGGCTCATGCAGGGTGTCGCTGTAATCCATGGCTTCCACCGTGCGTTGGATCAGATAATGATTGTGATTATTCGGGTCCGCCGTGGCGCTGCTGGGATTGCCCAGCTGCATTTGAAACTCGACCCCGATCCTGGCGTAACCGGTCAGCGCAAACAGCAGCAGGCCGGTGGTCAGCAACCGGCTGGCAAAACGATGTTGGCGGGCGGCCGTCATTCGAAATAGAACGCCCAAAATAGCACAAGCCCGATAACTGAGAAATTATTTTACACGATGAACCAGCCTTATGCCGCGCTGCCCGGAAATTAAATGAGTTCGCCCGTTTCTCTCGATGGATTGTAGCGGCGGTCTGTGACCGTCGGTGACTGAAACCGCCTCGACACGCCCGCCGCGCGGGCATACAGTCGGAATCACGAAGCCACGCCATGAAACTTTTCCCAGCGAGCAAGGATGAGCAGGTGGCGTTACTTCTATTTCCATTCAAAGCCTACCTCGTCAGCTTTTATCCATTTTACCGGATATTTCGGATATTTTGTCCGCAACCATTTCTCGGAACGATGGTTGGAGACGGCACATTCGACGCCTTGACTACCATCGCCTGTCTTTGCGTGATAGCGCTTTTTATCGGCGGAATACTTCAGTTGTTTTGCGGTGATTGGAGATATTCATTGAGTTCTTTGGCGTTTGCCATCGTTCCGGTCGTGGTAATCTTTGCTCTGCGTTTTTTATGATGATATTCGATTGTCGGGCTAAAATTCGAAGCTTATCCGGTTGCTTGCCATGCGATCTTCCGAGAATAGCCCAGCACTTCAGTGCTGGGTTTGCGGGGGAGAAACAGCCAGTCTCGGAGGGACGGCAGAAAAGTTCTTTCGTCCCTGCGGGACTTGCGGTTACGCAAGGCATGGTTCCCAGCGCTCAAGCGCTGGGCTATTTTCAAAAAATCAATCTACGCCCAAGTTGGCAACCAACCGGATAAGCACGCTAAAATTCAGCCAGTCCGTTCCCCTGCGCAATCCCCGCTCCTTTTATAGCGGCGCGTCGGCCGACCGCCGGTGGCCGAAACCTCCTCGACACGCCAGCCACGCGGGCATACAGTCGAAATCACGAAGCCAAAAAAGGTCGCAAATCGCAAAACAATTCCTGTTAGCCGGCTTCATATTCATGAAAACATATCGCATCCTCGGCATACTTTGGTTGGTGATTTGTTCCCATTACGTCATTAATCTGCTCCGGGGATTGATAGTGCTTCACCCCAACACCGGTTTCATTTGGTGGGGTCCCGCTGCTTTTTGTCTGTTGTATTTGATTGGCATTGTGGCGAGCATTTTCTTGTTTCGCGGTGCAAGATGGGCGCGCTGGTTTATTGCTGTGCTTGCCGTCTGGGAGGTGGTTGGAGAAATTTCCTACATCGTGTTGATATCAAAATCATTTTCCCTCTGGAGCGGTATCGTTTCCGTTTTCACTCTCGTCATTGCACTCGTTTCGCTGGCGCTTTTATTTTTGCCCAGACAGGAACCAGTCGCCTAACCCTGTTTCGTCTTCCCCCTCATTCATTCACCTCCCCAGGGTCGTTGCTGTGGTGGCGGCGCGTCCGCCGCCCGCCGGTGGCCCAAACCTCCTCGACACGCCAGCCGCGCGGGCATACAGTCGAAATCACGAAACCCCACTCCAATAAGTCGCAATCCAGCCGCGCGACGACCCGTTCGGTTGCGAGCCGCCGGGGGGCGAAATAAAATGAAACGCGCTTTCACCCTGATTGAGCTGCTCGTCGTGATCGCCATTATCGGCATTCTCGCCGCGTTGCTCCTGCCGGCCTTGACCCGGGCCAAGGCCTCCGCCAAGCGAATCAAATGCACCGGCAATGTCCGGCAGATCAATCTCGCCCTCACCATGTATGCCGACGACCACCGCGATGAAATCGGCTATGACACCAATGTTTATTATTCCTACAAAGACTTCGTGGCCCCGTATGTCGGCCTGGCCACGAATGCGCAAACCAATTTCGTCTTCGTCTGCCCCGCCGACACCTCGTTATATGCGGTTTCCCTGACCCATTATTCCAGCTATGGCTTCAACGGCGCGGCGCGCGGCTCCAATGACTTCGGCATGGCCCGGCGCAAGTTCAGCTCGGTGCGCGAGCCCTCCCGGACGGCGCTGGACGGCGAGATTTCCGGCGGCATCGGGGTCAGCTGGCACGACCCCAGGCCCGTCGGCCAGTATAACAACGCGCCCAACGTCGGCGGTTTTGTGGATGGCCACGTCAGCTACGTCCGGATTTACTGGGACGGCATCACGGGGGTTACGGACTTTCCCTTCTTCAACGAACCGCCCGCCGGCTATGAGTATAAATGGACTGGAAACTAGGGCGGGCGACATGGCCGCCGGACCCGGTGTTTGGTTTCACGGTTGAAGTGCGTCAGCGGGCCGGTATCCCGCATGCCAATTCCTGAAGCTCCGCCTGTCCCTCGCCCGTGGGAACGGGAGATGCCCTTCGCCCATCGGATGGGAGAAGGTGGCGCAGCCGGATGAGGGCATGAGCTAAGCTGGGTGAGGGACGTCGGGCGAATATGGGCCGGGTCAGAAACTGTGGGGAAAAATCATGGACAAGAGCCCGATGCGAGCATAGTTTCGAATTTATGAAGCAACAGATCGTTTCCGATGGCGCACGGAGATTACAAACCAGTCCGGGGTTTCAGGCGCGTTTGCTGGAGTTGCGACGGACCATTCAAGCTCGGCATGCGGCCGAGATCGCGCAAGCGGGTTTCTTCCGACGGCTGGTTTTACGTTGTCAAATAGCCATTGAGTATCAGCGTGAACGTCGCAAATTTGTTCCATCGCCACACACACTTTACAGCAGCCGGATTTCGGCATGACTTGATGGATTGTGGCGGCGCGTCGGCAGACCGCCGATGCCCAAACCTTCTCGACACGCCGCCAGCTCAGGCATAAAGTCAAAATCAGAAGCCAAAATGTAGCTCGCAAAATTGCGATGCAAAACCTGTTTGGCGAAAGCCGACAATCTTCGTGAACAAAAACGAAAAAGAAACCCAAACCCAGCGCGCGGCAGCGCGCCGTTCGTGCGAAACTCCGCAAGCGGATGGTTCGATGCGTTTTCACCGCATGCACCAATTCTGGGAGTTGGCAGAAAATCTCCCGGTTAAAAAAATCCGTCTTCGTGAACTCGTTGGATTTGACGAAGTGCGGTGGTTTGGTGGCCCGCGAAACATCCAGCCGACCTGTCGTGCGATCGCGGAGCACGCACGGGATATCTACGAATCGGATTTGAGTTGCCCCATCATCCTTTCGCCGACCGGAGAGGTGCTGGATGGCTGGCATCGTGTATGTAAGGCATATCTGCAAGGTATTGAAGAGTTGAATGCAGTTCAGTTGTCCACCATGCCTCCATATCGCTGGCGCGTTCTCCTCAGCGGTGAGGAGGTTCCGATTTCGGATGAGGTTGAAAAACATTCATGAAATCGCCTATCAAGCTAGCCGTTTCCCTTCGTAATCCTTCCCCTTCAATCCGCTCCCTGGGGCCGATGCCAGTGTAGCGGCGTGTCGGCAGACCGCCGATGGCCGAAACCTCCTCGACACGCCGCCAGCCCCGGCATAAATTCAACTCGCGAAGCCAAAATGGATAGGTCGCAGGATTTATGAACCAAATCATCCAGCAAGCATTGGGAGCATCCGTCCCGGCCACGATGATCGTGGTGATGATGCAGCTCGCGTCGGGCGCAGCGGAGATTAAAACCCGGGCGATCGTTTTTTTCAGCACGTTTATGCTGACCTTTATACTGGTTGCGCTTTCATTTAAGAAAAGGGTTGAGAAGTCATAGGCCCATTTCATTTTTATGCAAAGGAATCTTAAAATCCTGCTTTTGATTTTAGCCGCCGACGGTCTAGGCGATGTCATCGGCCATTTTGGGGGAGACTTTGCGGAATCCGTGTTTGTTAGTTGCGCCGCGGCGGTGTGCGTCATGCTTTACATTTTTCACCGCCGGAAGCAAGCCAGCCTCCTCGGCACGCACCCAACACAGGCATAAATTCAAAATCACGAACCAAAAACGAATGAGTCGCAAAATTGCGACACAATACCTGAACTTTATGCAACCTTTTCGCTTTTTGCTTTATTGTTTGAGTTCTATCGCTGGAATCGTCGGCTTATTTGTTGGCGGCGCACCAATGACTAGTTTTATCAGTCAGCGTTTGTCTGGCACATATAGCACGGAGCATTATGACGAGTTTTTCCGTTGCGCCGTGATTTTCTTCTTATCGCTTATCCTGTTGATTTTGGTTCATCTTGGACATCGGCTGGCTGGAGCTTTCGATATCAGCCTGCCGACGAAGTCCGAGAAATCAGAGCCAATTGAGAAGTCTGAGGTTAGACCATAAAACCTAACCCGCCGGAGCCGTTGAGCACCCAAAAAATATATGAAAACCACACCATTCAAAAACAGGAAACTCGGAGCTGGCATGGCTTTTTATGCTGCGGTTTGTTTTGCCGGTGCAGCGGTTTTCTTTGCGAAGTCACCAACGCCAAACATGGCATTGGTGTTTTCTGCGATAGCCATGCTGAATGTCGTTTTGGGCGTCGTTATATTGAAAAAAGGCAAGCAGCCAAGAGAGAGTTGATGCCAAATATTCAGACAGCCTGCTTCTCCTCCTAATCCTTCCCCTTCAATCCGCTCCCTGGGGCCGATGCCAGTGTAGCGGCGTGTCGGCAGACCGCCGATGGCCGGAACCTCCTCGACACGCTGCCACCACCGGCATAAAGTCAAAATCACGAGATAATGCAAGATTACGTCAAAGAGTTTTTTAGACATTTGCACAGCGAATTTTTGATGCCGCGTGGATACAAAAAAGTGCGGCACACATTTTCACGCGATGTTGGCACTCACACGGAGCGCATTCAGTTTCAGGGCAGTGCATTTAATCATTCGAGCAGGCCTTGGCGGTTTTATATTAACTTCGGTGTGGAGTTTCATGACTTGCCAGCCATTGAGCGACGAGATTTTCCAGGCACGCATTGGGTGACACGGATCGAGACAATTGTATTGGATCTACCGAATCATTTTGATTTGTTTGAGCAGGGCGCGGACGATTTTGCCGACAAGATTGCTACTTACTTGGAAATCGGAAGCCGCAATGTTAAGCAACACATCCAGCAAATACGGAGCGCACATGATTCAAAAAGGTGGCCGCAATTTCCAGCCGCCTAAACTTTAGCCAGTCCGCTTCCCCCCTTCCTAATTCTTCCCCTTCAATCCGCTCCCTGGGGCCGATGCCAGTGTAGCGGCGCGTCGGCAGACCGCCGATGGCCCAAACATCCTCGACACGACAACAGCACCGGCATACAGTCAAAAACACAAAGCCAAAATGGATAGGTCGCAGGATTGCGACACCTGTTTAGCTGATTCAAGTTTATGAACAAATCCGAGCGATTTCTTCTCGTGATGGTGAATCTCATGTTTCTGATTGGCGGCATCATTATAGTCATTTGGTTGCACTTTTGCTGCCACACACCACAGCAAAAACGCACGCCGGAAGAATATCGCGCTCTAATTGAAAAGAAGACCAGTGATCCGAAGTTGCAAACGATGTTTATCAATGATGACGAATACATCCGGACCCTTGAGCATTTGGCAGCCGTGCAAAAGACCGGCGTGCTTATAGCCTCTATTTTAATGAGCCTGCTTGCGATGTTCAATTTAGTACTTATTTTACGCGTGCCGCCGAAATCTTTCCCCTCTCCGGCCCGCGCAGTGGGAGGGAGAGGGTCAGGGTGAGGTAGGGCCGATGCTTTGTGCGCAGCCCCTCAAATCATTTCCGCTTTCCGCTTTTCAGATTTCCGCTTTTTCCCATGGGCTCCCTACGGTCGTAGCTAGTTTCCTCGCGGCGTTCGCGTCATGGTGACCGTGGTTTTTTGTGTCCCGCTGCCCTGGTCCCGGGGGCGGAGGCCGCCGGTGACCGAAAAAACCCGTCAATCTTTTTTTCAAAAATATTTTTTCAGCAAAAGCGGCACTCGCTTCCTGTCCTTTCCACAACCTTCTTCAATCTGCGTTCGCGAGTTTTCCCCCCGGCGGTTCCGGCGAAAAACCTGCGCTATAAACAGGCACGCGCCGGCAGCCGCCCGGATGGCGGGGGGCGCGCGGAATCAATCCTGACCCTGAAATTATGAACACCAATAACCAACCGGTTCCGGCGGCCGCGGAACCTTACATCACCAAAAATGAAACCGCCCGCCGGCTGGGGAAAACCCTCCGCACCGTGGATAACTGGATGCAGCGCGGCCTCCTGCCCTATTACAAAATCGGGCGGACCGTCGTTTTCAAATGGAGCGACGTGGAAGCATCGCTCGCCCAGTCCTGCCGGGTGGCCAGGACCTAGCGGTCGGCCACCTCCGTTAACCGCCAAGACGCCAAGGCGCCAAGCATGAACTCCAGCAACAAAGGCCAGGGCGGTGGGGGCGGCGTTTCCCCGGGCTTTTTACCCAAACAATTTCCAGCCCGGTCCTGGCGGACAGCCACCCGGCGGGTTTGGATCAACCACAACCAACTGTAAAAATAAAATGGCGGCGCTCTGCCGAGTCGCCGCTACAACAGAAAGAATGAATCGTATGAACAACCTCATATTAACCTGCAAAGACAGCGGCGATTTCCAGCCGCATCCCGAAGGCATCCACCCCGCCGCGTGCGTGGATGTCATGGATCTCGGTCTCGTGGAGACGGATTTCCAGGGCGTGAAGAAAATGGTCAACAAGGTGAAGCTTACCTTTGAATCGGAAGCGCTGACGGACGACGGCAAGCGCTGCACGGTGTCCCGCAGCTTCAGCGCGTCGCTCCATCCCAAGTCGAATCTCGCGACGTTCCTGGGCAAGTGGCGCGGCCGGCCGGTCGCGCCGGGCGAAACCATCAGCCTCCAGCAGCTCATCGGCGCGAGCTGCACGCTGGTGATCAGTCACCAGAAAAATCTGGCCGGCAAGACTTACGCCAGCATTGACGCGGTCAGCAAGCCGACCAAAAAGGTGACGCCCAGCGGCACCTATGATCCGGCGGCGGCGCGGCAGCGGTATGCGGAGTGGTCCTTGCGGACGGCCACCATAAAACAAAACGGAGGTCAGAGGTCAGAGGTCGGAGGTCAGAATGGGGCGGCGGCACCGGTGACAGCGCCACAGGCACCTGTGCCGGCGGCTCCGGCAGCGGCTCCGTTCGATAATTCGGATGAGGTGCCGTTTTAAGCAAAAGCTGAAACCTGATTTAAAACCACCTCACCCCGGCCCTCTCCCCCGCGCTGCGGCGGAGAGGGAGGGACAAAAATTATGAAATTATTCTCTCCTGACAAGGCCCATTGGTATCAGCGCGATGGCGTGCCCTTGCACTCCGTCCTTTCCGCCAAGGGGTCTTTGCAGACGGCCACCATGCGTCCCACCACGCTCCGGGATGCGCGCAAGCTCGGCCTGCTGCCGAGCGTGACGAACATCCTGGGCGTCATCGCCAAGCCGGAACTCACGGCCTGGCTGCAAGAACAGGCCGTGATGGCCGCGCTCACGCTGCCGCGCAATCCCGGCGAAAGCGAAGACGCGTTCGCCCGGCGCGTCGTCGAGGATTCGCTGACGACGCGCGATGGCGCGGCGGATTTCGGCACGGCGTTTCATCACGGCGCGGAGCGCGTGGCCCAAACGCTGGAGGTGGATCCGCAACATCCGGCGGCGGCCTGGCTCCAGCATTATCGCGTCTGGTATCAGGCGAACTGCGTTCGGGCCCATTGGACGGAAAAGGTGCTGGTCAATCGCACCATCGGTTACGCCGGCACGGCGGACTTGTTCATCGAGCATGTAGTGCACGGGCCTGCCCTGGTGGATTTGAAGACGCAAAAGATTTCGACGGCTCGCGGGGACGCTCGCCCCACCAGTCCCAAGCCTTACAAATCGTGGTGTTACCAGCTCGCGGCGTATCGCCAGGCGCTCGGCCGGCCGGTGAAGTGCATGAACCTGATCGTGAACTCGGTCGAACCGGCCCCGCCGATTGAGCATGTCTGGTCGGACGCGGAAATGGAGCAGGGCGCGGATGCCTTCGCGGCGGCGCACAAGCTGTGGACCATCGAAAAGGGTTATGACCCGACCGTGACGGTCGTGGACGTGTGACGGGCAAATGCTGAAACGCTGAAACCTGAGACCTGAAATTGGGAATGGAGTTGACGTCGCAAATGGAAACCGAATGGACCATGAAACTGAAAGAAAAGGAGTAGCTGATGTGGGCGTATCTACTAACTGACTATCTGACGGACGACTGTCAACTGACCTGCAACTTCAACTGACTGTTCTATCACGGAAACGATCAACTATCACTCACGCCCACATCAGCTGCGGCAGAAAATACCAAAACTTTTCCGGCCGTCAAGCGCGACCGTGAAATATTTTAAAAAAATAAAAAACCCCTCACCCCGGCCGTCTCTCTCCCGCTCCGAGCGGGCCGGAGAAGAGGAACGTAATGAAAACGGAAATGGAAAACATTCAACCTTCAACGCCCAACATCCAATGATGGCGCTCGGTCGGGACGCCGCCACGCCGGTGGCCGGTGGCAATGGTGCCCCTCTGGAAAGACTGCCGGTGCCGGTGGTGGAATATCTGAACCGGCTGGTGGGCGGCGATGCGCGCACGGAAAAAATGGTGGAGCGATTCATTGCGGATCAATACGGCGCAAAGAACCTGTTTTATCTGCCGTCGAAAGTGGCGGGCGAAATCATCCGCCGGCCGGCGGACTTCCTGACCGCCGCGAAGAATTATTCAGAACCGGAGTTGAAGTTTTAGCCACAGATGAACACAGATAAACACAGATTTTCTCGCGCAAAGACGCAAAGGCGCAAGCATGATTGATCCCCGTCAAGTTGCCGCCGGCATTGTCGGCGCGGTGGACTGGCAGACCGACGTGTCGGGCTTTTGTCGTTGTCCCGGCGAGTCGCTGCACACGCAGCCCACCGGCAAGAAGGATTGCCGCGTGAGCGTGGACGGCGCGCCGACGATTTATTGTTTCCATGCCTCGTGCGGGCCGGCGGTCGCAAACGCCAATTTGCGTTTGCGACGGCTGCTTGCGCAGGGCCAATGGGAGATAATATTGCCCGGCGGGAAGGTCTTGCGGAGCGGGGACATTTTGCTGGGGGATGGGACGGTGAAAACGCGCAGGGAAATTGAGATGGGTGCTGCGCACAATGGCTCGGCCCTACCTCACCCCGGCCCTCTCCCTCCCGCTCTGCGGGCCGGAGAGGGAGAACGTAATGAGCGCCTTGTGCTCGCCACATTGCAGGCGGTCGCCGACCGCTTCAAGCCGGAGTTGTTTGAGAAATTTTGCTGGCCCTTCACCCAGATCATGGAGGACTCGCCGCTGCTGGTGGCGGACCGCGACGCCGATGAGCAGTTTCGCACCTGGCTGCGATTGTGGCCGGCGCATTGCCATGTCTGGATCGGCGATGTGTATTCCTCCGGCAAGCCCGAGCATCGCACCCATTTCCGGCCGGTGGCCGAGTGGTATCAGATCGGGCCGGTGATGGGCAATTTCACCTGCGGCTCGTCGTTCAAGCCCGGCAGTTTCCAGCGCAGCAATGCGAACTGCAACGGCACGCGGTTCCTCGTCGTGGAGAGCGACACGCTCACGAAAGACGAAATCGGCGCGGTGTTCGCTTACCTGAACCACCGGCTGCATTTCAACCTGCACGCCATCATTGATACCGCCGGCAAATCTTTGCACGGCTGGTTTGATGCGCCGCGCGACCGGCAAATCGAGCTGCGGCTCAAGGCCATGCTCACCGTGTTTGGCTGCGACCCGAAATTATTTACCTATTCCCAGCCGGTGCGTGTGCCCGGCGCGTATCGGGATGGAAAACTGCAACGCATTGTCTGGCTGCGAGGCTAACCACGAAATACACGAAGCACACGAAATGAACAGACCTTGCGGTCGGCCAACTATGAATACCGATTATCTCACGCCAAGACGCCGGGGTGAGGTGCCGCGTCCCGCCCTCTTCAGGTTCGAGGGCTTCCTATTCATGGCCCCAGCCAACTATGAACACGGATTTTGAATCACCAGGGCGCGCCGGCGCGAAGGCCTTCAGGTCATTTCTTCTCCAGCACCGGCTGCAATTCCTTGATGGCCCCGCAATGGGTGCAGGCGGGCAGGAGCGCGTGGCGGATCTTTTTGCACGCCGGGCATTCCTCGAACAGCCGCGTGGCGCACGCCGGACAGGTGTAGGGTTCGTCGGCATTCGTGGCGGCGGGCACGCAGAGTCGGGGGAGGCTGCGGCGGTTCCAGAACAAATGCTGCCGCGGGCCGCGGCGGATCGGGTGGCTGCAAACGGGGCAGAAAAAGTGTTCGTAGGCGTCGCGGTATTGCTTGAGCAGCCAGTCCAGTTTCGGGAACGCCATGGCGCGGAGCAGATAAATCAGGATGCGCGTGACCAGGGCTATCGCGATGACGATGAGGATGTATTTGAAATAGCGCGTCGGGAAATGCTCGTGCATCACCAGCCCGACTTTCACCAGCAACGCCAGGCCAAAGCCGTAGATCAGCGTGACGTAGAGGCTGCCGCGCTTTTTCAGGAACAGAAACCCGGCGACCGCCAGCAGCGGCAGCAGCACGCTGAGTTTGCCCGCGGCCAGTTTGAAATTGTGGCGCGCATTCAGGCGGTCGTATTCCGCCTGGATGACGGGGCGCTGCGCGTCGATCTTCTTCTGAACATCCCGCTGCCGGTCCTGCAGCCCGACCAGCTGTTCATTCTCCGTGGTGATCTGGTCGTTCAATTCCTGATACTTGGCTTGATTGGCCAGGAACAGCCGCTGACTTTCCGCCAGGACCCGGGCCTCTTCCGCGGTCGGGACCTTCCCATTGTTTACGCTGCTCTGCAACCGGGCCATGGTCTTTTCCGAATTGCCGGTGCTGTCGCGCAGGATGGTCTGCCGCTGCTTCCGGTTCGCGATCGCCCGATTCACTTCCTCGATCTGATTCGCAATGGCACCGGATTCCCGGGTCAGCTTGGCATCGCTCAGCCGTTTCTCCACGTCGGCATAAGCCGGCCCGGGCCAGGTGCCGATGTCCCGCATGGAGAAGGTCAGCAGCCAATAGATCAGGGTGCCGAACAGCACGGCGAAGGCGTAAACCAGCAGGCGATGGCTCCAGGGACCGCGTTGGGTGGATGTGGCTTTCATGCGTCCACCTTATCAAAGCCGAATCCAAAAGCAGCATTGAAAATAATGCGCCCGACATTGAAAAAACCGACGCTGATCGGGCGGGAAAACGGCAGCGCATTGTCTGGCTGCGGGGCTGACCACGAAATACACGAAGCACACGAAATGAACAGACCTTGCGGTCGGCCAACTATGAATACCGATTATCTCACGCCAAGACGCCGGGGTGAGGTGCCGCGTCCCGCCCTCTTCGGGTTCGAGGGGCTTCCTATTCATGGCCCCAGCCAATTATGAACACGGATTTTGAACAACAAAGACACGCCGGCGCGAAGGTTTCACTTCAGAAACCGGGCGAGGTCTTTGTGGAAGGTGCGGGGCATCTGGGTGCGGATGGCCCAGGCCCGCGCCTGCTTGCGGGTGAGCGGCTTGATAAAATGGCGTTCTTCGACAAACGGAGCAAAATGCCAATTCGTGCCTTCGCGAACAATGGAACCGGGGGCGAATTCTTCAATTTGCACGTTGTAAGGAAGTTGTTTTCCGTGAACAAAATAACGCTGCTCATGGAGGAAAAAATGGCCGGTGCCTGTCCGACAAAGCGAGATGAGGGTCATGCTAACCGGCGGCAGACTGCAAAGAGATTTGGCTTTGTCCGTGTCGTAGGTGACGCCTCGGATGGTCTTTTTCATGGCACGAAATTAAACCACGGATGGACACGGGAGGACACAGATAAAAACAGTTTTGAACCACCAGGACGCGAAGGCGCGAAAATTTTACTTGAGGAAACGGGTGAGTTCCTTGTGAAAGGTGCGTGGCATCTGCGTGCGGATGCACCATGCCAAAGCCTTTCGCCGAGTAAGTGGGCGAATCTTATCCTGCCATGTGACCCGTTTGCGAGCCACCTGGCATCGCTCGGTGCCGGGGTCGGCCAAGAGGTCTGGAAGAATCTCATGGGTAGCTTTTCCTTTCGGGATCCGCTTTCCATCAATCAACGGCCGTATAGAAAAAAGAAAGAACTCGCCGGTGGAAGTTTGATACAGGGTGAGATTTTCACCTATCAACCCATCCGAAAAAAAACTTTTAGCCGTTTCCGTTTCGTAGGTGACGCCTTTGGTGGTCTTTTTCATGCCGGAAACAGGATGGAGTTTTCGCGCGGTGGTGCAAGTGAACAATGTTTTTGAAGAAATATCATGGAAATTAAAACCTTTTCCCCGCTCGACCAGGTTGACCCGGCCATTGCCCTCGGCGCGATCCAGGCTGATCTGGCCGACTGGCATTACATCGAGGACATCGCGGCCAATCCGCATCCGAAACCGACGGAGCTGATTGCCGGCATCCTGCACCAAGGGTGCAAGATGATCCTGGGCGGCACTTCCAAGTCGAACAAGTCGTGGTGCCTGCTCGACATGGCGATGTCGGTGGCCAGCGGTCAGCCTTGGTGGGGGCGCCGGTGCATCAAAGCGCCGGTGATCTACATCAATCTGGAGCTGCAGCCGTGGGCGATTGATGAGCGGCTCGCGCTGCTGTGCCATGCGCGGCCGGAATGCCGGTTCGACCCGCAGATGCTCGCCATCTGGAATCTGCGCGGCAAAAACGCGGACCTCTCCCTGCTCCGGCCGCGCCTCGAGCAGAAACTGGCCGGCACCCAGTTCGGTTTGATCATCATCGACCCGGCTTACAAGGTGCTGGGGTCGCGCGATGAGAATGCCAACGGCGACATCGCCGGTTTGATGAACGAGTTCGAATCGCTGGCGCAGGCCACCGGGGCCGCCGTGGTCATTGCGCATCACTTTGCCAAGGGGGACAGCACCGCCAAGTCCGCCATGGACCGGATGAGCGGTGCCGGTGCCTGGGCACGCGACCCGGACTCGATACTCGTGCTGACGCCTCATGAGGAGGACGCCTGTTTCACCGTGACCGGCATCCTGCGCAACCTGCCGCAATTGCCGGAGTTTGTCGTCTCGCTCGATTTCCCGCTGATGAAGGTCGCCAACGATTTGAACCCGGATGCGCTCCGCCGGCCCCAGTCGAAAAACAAGGTGTGTTCGGACAAGGAATTCATGGACGAATACCTTTCGGACACGCCCGCCTCGCGTGGTGCCATCGTTGCCGCTGCCTCTAAAAACGCCATTTCACCCGCCACCACTGACCGCTACCTGAAAAGACTGACTGAAGCAGGCGTAATTGCCTCTGGTAGTGGTCTTTATTGGCTGAAAACCGCCTAGCTTTATCACTTTATCACAAGCTTATAAAGGAATGAGAAAGAACCACAAAACCGGCAGTGAGGAAGGGACAACCCTCCTTGGGGTCGGGTTGCCCTTCCCTGCCTGCCAAGGGCATGGCCCGGGATATTTCAACCGGCACGGCTACGCGCAGATGCCGCGGGTGAGACAAACCACGGCGATGAGCGCGAGCAAAGGGATGAGCGTCATGGGCCGACGTTACCACCGCCGCCGCCGGAACCGTTAATTGATAAATAACGCAGTGAGATTGAAACAAACGATGAGTAAAAAATTATGAACCACCCCCTTGAACAAAAAGAACTGGCCGGCCTGGTCGCTCCGGCGCTGCCATTCGAACAACAGCCCCGCGAGCGCAACCGGGCGTATGCCGCTTTCAAAACCTACCTCGACCTGGGGCCGGGCCGGTCGCTGGTGGCCGCCGCGGCCAAACTGGGTTGCAGCGCCGGGCGGATGGGACAGTTGAGCCGGAAATACGACTGGCCCGGCCGGGTGACGGCGTTCCACCGGCATCTGGCCGAGCTGGAACGGCAGGCCATCGAGCGGGTGGCGTGCGAGCGGGCCGTCGAGTGGTGGCAGCTCCACGAACCCGCCCGCCGTCAGGCCTGGCTGGAGGCCGAGGAAGCCATCTTGATGGTGCGCAAAGCGCGGAAGCGCTGGCTGGAATCGGATCGCACGCCGGGCTTCGAAGGCATGGCGCGGATGCTCGACCTCGCCTTCAAGCTCAAACAGTTCGCCGCCGGGATGCCGTCCGAGATCAAGGAGGTCCACAATCTGCACGCCGGCAAGGTGTCCATCGAATGGGAGGAAGCCATCCGGCGCGCCTATGGCGCGGCGGAAAATGCTGAAACGCTGAAACCTGAAACGCTGAAAGAATGCGTGGTGGAGGTCGGGGGGCAGAGGGCGGGGAAATCAAATGCTGAAATCTGAGACCTGAGACCTGAAATGCTGAAATGCTGAAATGCTGAAATCGCAATTCGTAAACGCCATGAATCAATACGACATTTTTGCCCGGGCGGCGGCGCAGGCCGGCTGTCCGCAGGATCAGACGCTCAACCTGGTGCGCGGCGAGGCGTGCTTGCAGGAGCGGCAGCTCGCCGCCTGCGCGGCGGCGCGGCTCTGCGACCGGCCGGCCGGCCCGACGGCCGTGGGCTACGGCGGCGCGCGCGGCGGCGGCAAATCGCACTGGCTCCTCGCGCAAATGGGCGTGGACGATTGCCAGCGCGTGCCGGAGCTGAAATGCCTGCTGCTCCGCAAGGTCGGCAAGGCCAACCTGGAACATTTCGAGGATCTGCGCCGCAAGCTGTTCAACCGCCTGCCGCACGAGTTCTCGGCGTTTCGCGGCATCCTCACCTTTGCCAACGGCTCCCGCATCATCGCCGGCCACTTCCAGAACGAGAAGGACATTGACGCCTATCTCGGCCTGGAATACGACGTCATCGGCATTGAAGAGGCGACCACGCTGACCAGCCGCAAATACCAGGACATCACCACCTGCTGCCGGTCATCCAAAACGAACTGGCGGCCGCGCATTTATTCCACGACCAATCCCGGCGGCGTGGGCCATGCCTGGTACCGGACGAAATTTGTCGCGCCGCATCTGGAATCGCTGCGCAATAAAATGGATTTATCCACACAACCCTCACCCGGCCTCCGGCCACCCTCTCCCACTCCCGCGGGCGAGGGACAGGCGCAGCGAATATATGGCGATACGATTTTCATTCCCGCCCGCGTCACGGACAACCGCTGGAACAACCCGGACTACGTCCGCGTGCTCGAAGGTTTGACCGGCTGGCAGAAGCGCGCCTGGCTGGAGGGCGATTGGGACATCGCCGCCGGCCAGTATTTTACGAACTTCCGCCGCGAGATCCATGTCCTCCCGGAGTTCGATGACACCCGGGCGCGGGAATGGTTCGCCGCGCTGGATTACGGCTTTGCG
Source organism: uncultured Verrucomicrobia subdivision 3 bacterium (assembly GCA_903922735.1). Lineage (GTDB taxonomy): Bacteria > Verrucomicrobiota > Verrucomicrobiia > Limisphaerales > UBA11358 > UBA11358. The sequence continues at coordinate 73,379 of CAIXUZ010000052.1, read as the reverse complement.
CATTACACCGTGGCGCTGCTCGGCTGCCGCGATGGCGACGGCAATACCTTCATCGTGGATGAGCACGCGGAGCGGCTCTGGCTGCCGCAGCGGCACGGCCTGGCCATTAAGGCCATGCTCCAGCGGCATCAGGCGGGCAGCCGGGAGCTTGGAGCGCGGCGCCTGGAGCTGGGAGATTTGAAGCGGTTCGTGGCCGGGGCGGATGTGTTTTCCCGGCAGGGCGATGGCACCACCATCGCCAGCCAGTATGAACGGCTGGGCATCCGGCTGCAACCGGCCAACATGGACCGGGTCAACGGCTGGGCCGAAATCCTGCTGGGCCTGGGCGATCCCGCCGCCGGCATCCGGCCGAAACTCTTCATTCATCAGCGCTGCCAGCGGCTTATCGAAACCCTGCCGGCCCTCCAGCACGATCCGAACCGGCCCGAGGATGTGCTGAAGGCGGACGCCGACGAAGACGGCGTCGGCGGCGATGACGCGGCGGACGCGCTGCGCTATCTGGTGGCGACGAAGCCGCGCACGGTTTGCGTGCGGAAGCTAAGAGGATTCTAGGGATTTGCGATTTACGATTTGCGAATTGCGAATGGGCGCCGCCGGTTATTCCCGCGTCTTGAATAAACCTGACGCTGGATTGTTCAGGCATCCATTCGAGCCATTGGAAAGTGTGATTGGTAAAATCCTCTCCTAGGGGGATCAGGTGAGGGCGGGCGTCAAAACTAAAAACGAAGAGTTAGATTCTTGTCCTCCCTCATCCCGGCCTTCTCCCCAAGGAGAAGGTGAATCGTTTCCCGCGTCTGGGAAGAATCGTGTGCTGGATTGTTCAGGCTCCATTCGAACCGACGGAAAGTGTGATTGGTAAAATCCTCTCCTGGGGGAGAGTAGCCCTGTTGGGTATTGCACAACGGCAAATCAGGGTGAAAACCACAGCAAATCTAGGAAATCATAAACGAGCTAACGCGTTGAAATTGAACATAAAGACGGCTGGCGATTGGCTCAAAGTCAAACGCTTGGAGAAAAATCTCACACTCGGCCATATAGCGGCGAAAATGGGTGTTGCAACATCCTTGGTTTGCGCATGGGAAAAAACTCAGCAGCCAGACAATCAGCAGTTGGAGCTTTTGGCATCGGTCTTGAACTTTAATGCCAAAGATTTTGAAAATGTTATTAAGCATTCCCTCAAAATTGTTATTGCTACATTGGGTTTTTAACCAGACTGCTAATGGGTCAACTGGTGGGTATTGCACAGCGTTCCGAAACGGTTAAATATGACGATTCAAAGGAGAGATATAGTCGCCGGAAGCTAATCCCCGTCAATCCTAAAACCCTGGGCGACCACCTGCTCTTGAAGCGCATTGTTGCCGCTCCGAAACTACCGCCGACAGCCGGTTGTGGCCCTGACGAACGAATTGTCCGTCTGCCCCGTAATCTTTTGATTAACGCCAAGCGGGATATCCCTGACCAAATTTATTTTTGCGACTTTGTTGACGGCGACCGGGGTCACGGTTGTGATTGGCCCCCACAAGTTATTCCACATTTGATGAGACAGTTTCCGGTGGTTTCGGTTTGTCTGTTTCGTCAAGGTTCCGGTGTAAGGAGGGCGTAGCCCGACTGGATTTGGAAATAGCAATCCAGTCGGAATACCACGCCGAACAATTTTACTTTGGCCGGCGGCAATCGCACCCGTTCCAAAAATCCGATAACACTAGGGCAACCATTTTAGGCCTTTCATACGGTATTGCGGTTTAAAAAAGCGGCGAACTCACTGCATCAATAAAAAACCCCTGTTGGCACAGGGGTTTCATTGCGACTAAATGGGTTCCGGGGGCTGGATTTAAACCAACGACCTTCAGGTTTGGGTAAATAGAATATTGCGCACTACTTTAACCAGGGTTTCCGGGTCATAAGGCTTCGCCAGATAATTCGATTCGACCAAACCTTCAATGGTTTTTTTGGCGCGCTCAAAACTGTAACCACTGCTGAAGATCACCTTCAGCTTGGGCTTCTGAATGATTAATTGGCCGGCCAGATCCGCCCCGCTTAAATCCCCGGGCAGGACGATATCGGTGAGCAATAGATCAATCGCGTTGGAATGCTCATTCCAAAGCTGTAACGCCAGGGGGATGTCGGCGGCCGTCAGCACCCGACAGCCCAGTCGTCGCAGGCAAAGGCCAACGAGATTGCTTACCGAGGCATCGTCTTCAACCAGGAGAATCGTTTTGTTGCCCGCCAATTCTTCAGATTGAGAAGCCTGGCTGATTTCCCTGGGCGCGACCGGCGCCACCGGGGCGACCGGTAGAAAAATTTCAAAAGTGGTCCCGACCTGAGGACGACTGGCGACCGTGATCCAGCCTTGATGCTGTTTGATGATGCTGTGAACCGCAGCCAGCCCCAGCCCTATTTCACCAAATGGCTCAAAGACCCGCTGGATCGCATCCGTTTTCATACCGGCACCATTGTCGGTCACCGTCAGGCAGACAAATTGCCCGGGACGCATATGGGGGTCGTTCTTGCAGGCTGCTTGATCAAATTTCCGCACCTGGGTGATGAACACCAGCCGACCGTCGTCGGGCATGCTGTCTTTCGCGCGATTGGTGAGCGCGATGATCACCCGTTCAATCAGGCTGGCATCTGCCTGTATCTCAGGCAGATCTGGGGACAGGGTGCGCTGCATGACGATATGTTCTCCCAGCAGATGTTTGACGATATTGAACAGGTGCCTTAACACCTGATTGAGATTCAATGGCCGGAGCTGCACCGGATGTTGCTGGCTGAAAATTGAAAGCTGGCGGGTAAGATCGGCCGCCCGCTGGGCGGCGGAGGAAATGTGGGAAACAATTTCCTGAATGGCCGGCGCGTGCGGTTGAGATCTTTTAAGAATATCAACATAGCCAATAATGGTCGTCAGGACGTTGTTAAAATCATGAGCCACGCCGCCGGCGAGCCGGGCCACCGCCTCTGATTTTTGCGACTCACGCAGTTGCCCTTCAAATCGCCTTTGTTCCGTGATGTCCTCCTTGATGGCGACGAAGTGGCTGATGACACCGCTGTCGCGCCGGATGGGCGCGATGGTCATGTGTTCCGTGTAAGTGTCACCGGTCTTACGCTTATTGATAATTTCCCCCGACCAGATTTTGCCGGCGCTGATGTCGGCCCACAGGTCGGCGTAAAATTTGACCGGATGTTCGCCAGAGCGGAGCAGCCTGGTGTTTTGTCCGACGGCCTCGGCCGGATTGTAACCCGTCAGATTGGTAAAAGCCGGATTGACCCATTCAATGCGACCCTCGACATCGGTGATGATCACCGCATTGGCCGAAGCCATCAGCGCGCTGGAATGCAATAGCAACTGCAACTCCGCCTTCTTTCGCAGGGTGATGTCCGTGGCCATGCAAAAGGCTCCGGCAAACCGGCCGGATTCATCCCAGCGATTATTGGCCGATACGATGCCCCAAACTTCCCCGCCCGTTCGAGAGCGAAACCGGCATTCATAAACGACCGTGTCACTTAGGTGGCGGCCGGCCACTCGCTCCAGATATGCCGGCACATCTTCCGGAAAAAGAAAATCCGTGATAAAACGCCCCATCATGACATCAATGGTGAATCCCAGCATCTCCGCCAGCCGGCGGTTCACGAAAACCAGCCGGAGCGATCCATCCATTTCCAGAATCCCTTCATAACAGGTCTCCACCAGCCGGCGGTAATGTTCCTCGCTGTGTTTGAGCTCCTCGGTGCGCTTTTGGACTTGATCGGCCATCTGGTTGAAGGCCAGGCCAATTTCAGCCAGTTCGTCCATGCCTTGCAGGGAGGTGCGATGGGACAAGTTGCCACCCGCCATCTCGCGTGTGGCGGCAATCAGGCTCGCCATCCGTTGCGTAAACATTCGGTCCAGATAGAGCCAGGACAACACGACCAGCAACAGGGCCAGCACACAGAACAGCTCGGCCCTCCGGAAATCATCGGCCAGCTGCAGATTCCTGATCGCCAGCAAATCCATCTCCACATTCAATATCCCACAACGCCCCGGCCCCAGGCGAAACGGAAACGCTCCGGTCAGGATCTGATTGTTTTCACTCGTTTGAATCTGCGGCAGCAGGGTTTTTCGGGCCAGCACAAATGACAGATAATCCGCCGGCGGCTTGATCCTGGCACGCGTTGGGACCAGCGAATGATTGGACTCGTCAAAAATCGCACTGCTGCGAAGATGCGGTATCCGGCTCATCAGCGCATTGCCGCTCGCAATCAACTCCTCCTCGTTATGGCTGTAAAAGTATTCCAGCTGGATGGCGAAGCGTTCCCCCAGCGAACTGAGATTCAGGCGGGCTTCCGCCTCAATATGGCGGTCGGAAAGCCGGATGCTGTCTGCGATTAAAAAACAGGTCAGCACCGCACCAAACAACAACAGCAATAACGGCAAGGCATAGCGCAGGGGGAATGGCTTTATCATAAACAATTCGATTTTTTCTACTATAAATGCAGTTTTAGTTAGACTTCTTAAATGCGGCACTTTATTCTTAAAATAATTAGATTAAATCCGCACTAGAAATAAATGGACAATATTGGACGATATTCGGACACCTGAATTGCGGTGATTTTTTATATAATTAAAACCAAAAGGTTGTTTTGCGTAGCATGTCAGACGATTCTAACCAGTCTAAAAACGAGCCGGCTTGGTTTTGTGTAAGAACACAGAACCGGCGGGAATCGTTTGCCTTTGACTTTCTTAAGCGGGTGGACTTTCTTGAGGCGTTTTGGCCCCGAATTCGGTATTGCGGGGTTGGCCGGCGAAAAGGCCAGTGGATTACCGAGTCATTGTTTCCGGGCTATCTCTTTTGCAAATTTGACTGGCGGCAACACGCGCGGGACGTGACTTATTCTCCCGGCGTTTCCGGCCTCATCCACTTTGGACAGCACTATCCGGTGATTCCAGCAGAAGCCATCCGGGAATTACAAGAGGCCTTTGGTGCCGAACAGGTGACCAACGTGGATCACCCCCTGAAAATCGGCGACCAGGTGCTGATCGAAAGCGGTCCCATGCGGGGCACGGAAGGAATGGTCTGCCGGATTTTGCCCGGCCGGGCGCGGGTGGCGCTTCTGATTGAATTTTTAGGCATTCAGACGCAGGTGGAAATCAATTTGGACGAGGTGCAAACGGATCGCAATCACCGGGCTGATCTATTTGAAAAACCTGAAAAGACCAAGGCCTGACTTTTTATATCAGGCTTTTTTTGTTTCCCAACCCGGACCCGGATTTCTGAAGACTTTTCTTATTGGGCCGACTTCTTCATCCAGCGACGGCCGGTAAACACCAGCGCGCCGCAGCCCAATAGCATTCCACCCGCCACCGCTTGTGACGGTTCCGGGACGGCTGTAGGCTGAATATAAAAATAAGTAAATCCCGTCCCGCTAGCTTGCGATAGCCCACCAGCACTTGCACTTTGATTTACGGTTAATCCTAACGCATACCAACCACTCACCAAGCCCGAACCAAGTGTCCAAGAAACGGTTGAATGATAAGCTGTGCCATTGTTCAATGCTTGTCGGAAGCCCAGACCACTTTGGCTGGCTGTGTATAGTCCAGCTAGGTTATCGGATAATTGGTTACCGCTGCTGTCCACTTCATATAAAGAAAACAAGCTTCCAGCATAATAACCACTATTACCGAGAACTGATATATTAAAAACCGTGCTGCCGCTTGCCGTATTTATTGTTGTCAAAGCCGTCCCGATCGTGTTATGCGACCCCGCCGTGGTGGACAAAGCATAATCAGCTCGGGCATTCACAGCGCAAAGCACCAAACCGGCCAAAAGCAATGTGTTGATTGTCTTCATATGTTTTTTATTTTAAATTCAGATTCTACCAACCCGATTTCTATTGGCTAATTTAGCATGCCAGCAGAAAACCGGAACAATAATTCAGTAAGCGATGTCATTTTGGCTGCGAACGCAGCGTTTTTTTGCAAAACGCCATTTTATTGCGTCGGTTTGACCGTTTTCACTATCCGGTGTGGTTCTTCTGTCAATTGAGGTTTGCCCAGAGCCGCATTCGCTTTCGCCAGTACCCGCCGGGTTTCCTCCGGATTCGTGAGTTTTGCCACCGCCCATTCCAGATCGGCCACCGCCTCGGCATTACGGCCCAACCGGGCCAGAATGCGCCCCCGCGTATCCCGATATTGCGGGTTTTCAGGAAACTGCTCCACCACGGATTGAATGAGTTTCAAGCCGCGTTCCGCATTATCCTGATTGCCGGTCAAGAGATCCATCGCCAGATCATTCCGGATGAATGGCACTTGCGGAGCCAGTTCGTAGGCGGCCTGGAGCTGCCGGCGGGCGGCAATCCAATCACCCCGCTCACGCGCATCCGTCCACAATAAAAAATGCCAGCCGGCGGCGGCTTCCCCCTTGGCCGAGGCCATCAGCTGATTCAAGAATGTTTTGGCGGCCTGACCGGCCTCATCGGTCGCTTGGGCAGCCCGCACCAGATGCAACTGCAATTTTATGTTTTGCGGCGAATTCGTCAGACCTTTTTGAATGAGTAGCAACCGTTCGGCAGCATTTTTTTTAGTTGTGTCTGCAATTCGCTCTACCCACGTGGCACAGTCGTCCGCGATGGTTAATGCGTAAGCTGGATTGGTGGCAAGGCGCTGGCCTTGTTCCAGCGCAGCGATGGCTTGGGCATATTTCTCTTCCATCATCAGGGCGCCCGCCAGTCCCAGCCGGGCGGGGGAATTGTCGCCGGGAGCGGAGTTTTTGAGCTTCAGGCTGTAGTCGGAGATGGCCGTGTCGGCCCAGAGCGTGGCCGTGTCCTTATCCTTGCCCAGGGCATAGGTAATCGCCAACAACAGGGCGGCTTCGGTTTTTGCCGGATAGATTTCCATCAGCCGCGCCCGCGCCTTGAGTAAATTGCGGGTGTTGATGTAATAGCGTCCGAGCAGTTCGTTGACTTCAGATGACTGGGGATCCAAGGCTAAAGCGCTGAGCAAATGCTGTTCGGCAAGTTTGAGATTGTTTTCGGCGGGAACCAATTCTCCATTCAAGAGCATTTGCGACAGCAATATATGCGCCGGCAAGGAACCGGGCCGGTCAAGCGGTGCGGCATGTGTCAGCAAGGCCACCGCCTCCCGCTTCTGGCCCAGACCATTGAGGGCCTGCGCCAGTTGATAGACGGTCTGCATCCGGTCGGATTCGCCTAAATCAGTGGTTAATTCGTGCAGGCAGGCCACCCGCGCCTCTTCAAACCTGCCCGCCTGCAATGCCGCCAAAGCCCGGTGCCGGTATTGATAATCCAACCGGTCGCTTTGCCGGTGGATGGCCCAAATCATCAGAATAGCCAGTCCCAGCATGACGCCAGCTATCAGGGCGGGAAGTCCGCGCCAGAAGTGGTTCCACTGGCGCTGGGCCGCCCAATCATTAAGTTGTGCGAGCATGGGTCTATTTCGCCGACGGCTGCAACTGGTTGACCAGCTGGGCGGCAAGCAAGGGACGGACGGAAAAATACAACTCCCGGGCTTTGGTCATCTCCGCCTCGGATAAAGGCTCGTAGCCGCCAGTGATGAGCTGTATCCGATAGCCTGTCTGAACGGGTTTGGGGAGCATCGGTTCGTCCCCAAAAAGTTTTCGCCATAAATCCGGTTTATGCCCGGGAATATTTGCATCTAAAAGCCAGGCTCCCTGATCATTCATAACGGAATGAAGCACCATTGCATACGTCATTGAAAGTTTCATGGTAAGCTTGATGGCATGCAAATCTGTCTGCCCCCCCCCCTGACCAACCGATTCTTCATTCTGCACCTTCCAGCCGGCGTTCATGTAGCATCTTTTAACATTATGGAATCCGGGCAGCGGATAATCCACAGCCACCATAGCCTCGCCACCGTCGCGCTGATAATGCCAGATGCGTGATCGCACCCCAAAAACCTGGGCCAGCACCAGATTGCCCGTATCAGCATCCGTCCTTTGCCAGCCCGCGACGCTGGCTGGCAGCGTCAGTTTATATTCCGGCGGCGAGGTGAAACCGGGCAGGTTCGCTGCCCCGTGATTGTTCCCGGCCATGACCCGAAGGATCCAAGCACTGATCCCTACTAATGCTAGAAACGCACCGGCATACTTGAATCCAAACCGGGAACCTTTGAAAAACCGGCCCGCCGCCGGTTGGCCAACCGGCGGGGCTGGCATATTATGAATCGATGTTTCATTTGCTTTTGGCCCCAGGAATGATTGCGTGAAAAAGAGCAGCATTTGATCGAAGCTGATAATCAGGCCGCAATAACCCAGCAATAACAGCAATCCAAATATTTCGTGCGTCCGTCCACCCAGCAGGTTCAACTGCCAATAGTAACTGGCCGTGGCACCGGCAGTAATCCGGAACACATTGCCGAGCATGACCATACCGGAGGCGCCTGTGATGGACCACAGCAGCCAACTTAACGGACGCCGTTGCCAGAGCAGCCAGAACAGGCAAAAGGCATTGCCCAGAATAAATGAGTTGATGCCGCTGCAGGCCTCTTCCACCAGAAGTTTTTGGCCGGGTAATAGCAGGACATTTCCGTCCTGAACATGAATCACCTTGAGCCAGTCCAGCAGCGCACTGCTGGAGTTTACCGTCACTGTGCGCAGCCACAGCGTCAGGATTTCATCCCAACCCAGCGGCGGCAGCAGAATCGTCAGCAGCATCAGGCCGGACGGTAAAAACAACCGTACCAGCGGCCTGCCGCCGAAGCCCCACAAAGCTGCGACCATAGCCAGCAACCCGGTGACATATCCAAGCCAGGGTGACCATAAAAGGCAGGCCAGCGTAAACAAAAGCCCGGTGGTGAGCCCAAAAATCCGGGTCGCCAGCAAATTGCCCGGCGATAGTGGCTGCTCCATCTGTCCGGCCGACCGCCAAGCAAGCATTCCCGCCGCTACCAGGGCCAGCGGAAAGAATTGATAAGCGGGCCGGCTCAATAGCATTCCGCCATAATTCCAAAGGAGCGGGGCAAAACCAATGGCTGCCAGAATGAATCGGCTACGATTCGATTTAATACTATCAGCAAAGTTGTAGGCAATCTGATTCATGGATTTAGAGCCTTCAGAACAAAAACAGCACCCCTCGGAATTTTTAGACAACTCATAAACGCAACGTTATCGGTTCCGGGCATAATCAAGGTTGGGAATAATCGTGGGGCGGTTGATAAGGCGGGGCGGGATTGATTGGCCAACCTATGGCGGTCATGCTTTGTGACAAGATGGCCAAGGTTTTATTGACGGTAAGGGTTCCGCTGGTATTGGACCATCGGCTGGTTATGGCGTCTGATAATTCTGGAATGGTCGCGATGATGGCTTGCAGGATTGCCGCACCCGCGGTCGGATCCACGGCCAGGGCTGCCTGGGCAATTTGATAATCCATCTTGGGCGAACCCAGACTGGCTGCCGCGACCACGGCCGGCAGGCTGGCCGACGGCGTTCTGGCCGCCGCATAAACCAGCGCATAGGTTTGGGCGGGACTGGCGGCCACGGCGGATGTCACTGCATCGGCGAGCAGTTCCGGATGCGCCGTCACCACGGTGGTGATGACCGAGGCCAAGGCGGTTGGTTTTACGGCGGCCACGGTTATAATCCAACTGTCCAAAATATTTGCCCGCTCACCCGGGTGAGCGGCATTCACCGCCGCGAGCACCCGGAGCGGAATATCGGCAATGCCAACGCCATCAAGGTTCCCGACTGGCAGCCTTTGCCTGACAAAGTTGGCAATAAAGGCCGAATTAGTTTTCATCACGAACGTCAGGCGCGGGTGATTGGTCACCGGCAGATTGTAACCATCGGTCCAATTGGTGAAAACCCAGCCGGCCGAGGCTTTGGCGACCATCATGTAGGCTTCGCCGACCTTTAGAAATCGCCCGTTGTAATTGGTCATCTCGATGGTTCCCCTGCCCCAGCAAATGGCCGAAAGCCGCACATCCTTGACTGGTTCAGCGGCCTGCACCAGCTCGCCGGCCAATAAAAGCACGCAAATTGCATTGTTAAAGTTTATTTCTAATTTCATTTTAATAATAATCGATTGTTGTTTTAAGCTGGTTTGGCTGACTGGGATTTGCCCAAAATCACGGCGGCCGGTTATTCAATCCCCATGCATCCACTTTCAAAAAAAACTGTCCCGGCCGATAGCTTCTGGGAAAATTGGCTCGACGGCATCATTGGCATATTGCTCCTGACCAGTCTGGCTTTTGCCCCATGGGCCTTTGGCAGCACCCAGACCAGGGTCATGGTGGCACTAAATATATCCGGCACCGGCTTGGGAATTCTCTGGCTATTGAAAAACTTATGGTTCCCTAAACCGGCGGAATCCTTGTCATGGAACACCAAGGCGCTGTTTTGGACAACGCTATCCATTCTGGGCTACAGCCTGTTGATGGCGTTGAATTCCCAGTCGGCTTTTGACCTGACCACCGCCGCCTTCCGTCCCCTGCCGCATCTGGCGTGGCTGCCTCACAGCTATGACCGCAATGCCAGTTGGTTTGTCTGCTGGCAAAATTTCGCCTTGGCGGGGACGTTTTGGGCCACGCGGGACTGGCTCCTGACTGGGGCTAAAAACAGCCATTCCAACGACTCCTCACTTGAGGCCGAATCCTTGCCGCGTCGCTCCCGGCAACTGATCTATTTCATCGTGACCAATGGCTTTTTACTGGCGATGGTCGGTCTTTTGCAACGGTGGCATAACACGCCCAAACTGCTCTGGCTGGTCCAGCCTAAAATAAATACCGAGGCCTGGATGCAGTTTGGTCCGTATGCCTATCGCAGCAACGGACTGCAATATCTTGAACTCGTCTGGCCGCTGGGGCTGGCGGCTTGGTCCCTGCTGACCAACGCCCGGCGGAACCCGCCTGCCGCCGGTTTGTATCCAGAGCGCTGGGGATTGCTGGTTTTCGCCCTGACCATGATGATCTGTCCGTTTTTTTGGGAGAGCCGTCTCTCGCTGGCGGTGAATCTCCTGGCCATTTTGTTTACCACGATAATTTTGCTGAAGTCCCACCGTGGAATTAAATTAAAATTGATTCTGGCCGGTGCCGTTCTCATTCCCATCCTGGCCGGCCTGACGCTGAACTGGCATTGCTGGTCCGAACGGTTTGCCCGCGCCGGTTTCCAAAGCGCTGAACGCTGGAAATTATTCAAGGCGGGTTTCGAAATGCTTCACGACCATTGGCTGTCAGGTTCCGGCCCGGGCAGTTTTATCGCGCTATATCAACTCTATCGGCCGGATCCCGGTTCGGAATGGCAAGTGTATTTGCATTGTGACTGGCTCCAGACGCTCGTGACTTATGGCCTCGGCGGTTTTATTCTCGTGCTCGGGGCAGGTGTTTTGGTGGCCATTTCCCCCTGGATTCGGCATCCTCTGGTCGTGCCAGACCGTTTCGTCACCTTGGTTGCGTTAAGTCTGGGCACCGGTTTGCTCAACGCTACGCTCGATTTTCCATTTCAAATCTATTCCATCCAGCACCTGTTTGTGGTTTTGGCGGCATTTTACACCACCATGAGTCTTGAAAGCCGTCGTCGCCTTAATCTTTTCTGACGGGCTCATATTCATACTTATACTGGTAGTAGGCTTCTTCATTGGAAACCCGGTTGATAACCAGGCCCACTATCGGTGCATTTGCCCGCCGTAACAAGGTCAGGGCCCGCTGGACGACTTTAATCGGGGTGCTGCGCTCGCAGGCAATCAAAACCACGCCGTCGGCCACCGCCAGCAGGCTTTGGGTGTCCGACACCGGCAGCAGCGGGGGGCAGTCCAATACCACCATGTCATAACGATTCCGCAGCTCTTTTACAAATTGATCGAAGGCGGGGCTTCTTAATAATACTCCCGGTGGTCCCATGGGAAAGCCCGCCGGAATAACCCTCAGTTTTTCCACGGTTCCGGGATGGATTATCTCTTCCAGCCGGCAATTCCCTGCCAGATATCGGCATAAGTCTGGAGCCCCGGGAGCCAGCTCCAGTTTTTTGGACAAGGTGTTTTTACGCAGATCGCAGTCCACCACCACTGAACGGATACCTTGCTGGGCCAGGGCGGCGGCATAGTTCGCCGAGATCATGGTTTTTCCCTCGCCGGTCATCGCGCTGGTGAACATAACCACCCGGCACGGACTGTCCGCCCAGCTCATTTGCAGGGCGGCGCACAAGGTTCTGAAACTTTCTCCCAGCGCGGTTTGACTCGCATTCCTCATGATGCATTTCGGGTTTTTCAGCATCAGCTTTACCTCATCGGGCATGACGGCCAGCACGGGCAGGCGCAGGGCCTGTTCCGCGTGATCCACGCTCATGATCCTGCCTCCCAGCTGCCCCATGAGAAAGACCATCCCCGCGCCCAGCATCAGGCCGCCAAACAAACCCGCTGCCATGATCAGCAGCCGTTTGGGCTTGAACGCCTCGCCCGGCAATCCCGCCGGCTCGATGACTTGCAACGAAGTCTTTTCTATGCCTTTGGCCACATCCGTCTCCTTCATTCGCCCCAATACGGCTTGATACAGGGTGCGGTCCGACTCCATTTGGCGTTCGAGAATTTTGTAATCAATCGACAGGCGGCTTAATTCCAGGGATTGTTGTTCGGCGGCAGCCATGGCTTGCTCCAGACTGGTCAGTTTTGCTTTTAATACCAATATCGCCAAACCAAGGCTTTTCGAAGCCGCCAGGACGGCGACCCCGAGGGAATTTTCCAATTCCGCCAGCCGTTGCCGCGCCTCAATCATCTTGGGATACTTTTCCGTGTAGCGGGTCGAATAAAAATTGACGATCGTCTCCTGCTGCACAATCTGTCCCTGCAGGGCGTTGACCGACAGGTCGGCTTTGATGATGGGCAGCGATTCCATGCGTTTCAGGTCATTGGTCAATTGCCCGGCCTGCTCCTGTTGCGATTGCAGCTGGGTAAATTCGGCCTTGGCATCATTCAGCTGCTGGGCCAAGGCGTGCAGCTTTTGATCGACAATGTTTTGCCGGTCTCCCAGCGACACGCTCTTGTTGTTTTCCCGGTAAACCTGCAGTTTTTTTTCAGACTCCTCCAGGGCGATCCGCAGCCGGATCGATTCTTCAATCAGTGCGGCATTGGCAAACCGGTTGGCCGTGCCCTGATCCTCGATCTCCTGGCGGATAAACTGGTTGGCCACTCCGTTGGCAATCACCTGGGCCAGCCCGGGGTCCGCGCTTTCGACCGTGATGTCGATCAGCCGGGTATTCCGGCGCAACTGGGCTTTCACTTGGCCTGCAATCATCCCCACCACCTGCATTTCGGACGGCGGTTGTCCGGTTTTTTTGTCCCGGAACGCCGCCTGATTGGTCAGGCTGTTCAGGACCACGACGCGCTGGAGCACCGACGGGCGGGTGGACTTGACCACTAACGTGTTCATCACATCGAGCTGGCCCAGTCCCACTTTGTTCACGTCTTCGATATGCATGACCGTCTGCTCCTGGGACGCCACCTCAACCGTGGCCTGCGTCCGATATAGCGGCGTGGTGATAAAGCTATAGACCACGGCGCCCATGAAAATACCGGCCGTGACCATGGCCACAAACAGCCAGTGCTGCCGCAGGGAGTGGCTTAACTGCCTTAATTCCCCCAGGCCATCCGGCGCCACCGGCACCGGCGTGATATTCTTTTGGATTCCGCCGGGCATCGGTGGGGCGGGCGGTTTGACGGGTTGATTTTGCATGGTGAATAAGTCGGGTTAGAAAATCGTTTCGCCGATGGTGATGACATCATTGGGACAGATGGTGATGACTGAAGTGTTTTCCTTTTCCGCCATGGCACCCGCGTCCGGCCGGATGATGGATACCTTGCCCTTGATGATTCGCTTGATGGTGATCCGGCTGGGCTCGCCAATGCGCGAATAGCCTCCCGCCAAAGCGATGGCTTGCACCAGACTGATCTGTTCATTGGCGGCATAATGATAGACGCCCGGGGCACGGACCTGTCCCAGGATGTTGAAATATATCAACCCGTAATCCTCAATGGTCACCGTCACCACGGGATTGCGCAGGTAATCCTTTTGGTAAGCGTCCCGGATGGACGACTTGGCTTCTTCAATCGTCATCCCGTTTAAGTTGACGGCCGGCAGCAGCGGCAGGATCACCCGGCCGGTTTCAGACAACTTGACCTTGGCCGCAAGATCCTCTTCGCCATAGATCCGTACTTGGATGGTGTCGCCGGGGTGCAGCTGATATTCCGTCACGGTCGCCGCGGCAATGGCGGCATGGATGTTCGGGGCTTCCGCCCGGCTGATGGCCAAACCCGCAGCCACGGCGGTAACGACGGCCAGTAATTTATGAGGATAGAAATTCATGTTGTAAAATTAATGTTAAAAGCGATGTTGCAGCTGCAGTTGAATGATGTTCCGGTCATACGCTGAATAGAGCTGGCTGGCCGTGCGCGCTTGATAGTCATAATCAAGCCGGAGTTCGGTTCTTTGGTTAAATTGATAAACCACCCCGCAGCCGGTGGTCCAATAATTAAACGTCCCGCCATTGCTGCCGGCGGATTGGATGCTGGTTTGTTCCACCGATTGGACTCCCTCGCGCAGTTCCAGACCGACTTTTTCCGTCCAGGCATACTTCGCTGTCAGCCGTCCCAACAGCGTCTTATTTATCTGGTTGGCCGTGTATTTTGAAAACTGGCTGTCATAAGCCAGGTTTAATTCAAGGGTTGTCTTGGGGCCGATTTGATAATTCCAAGCCAGGGATAGGTCGGGGGCGGTATCGGTGCCCGAAGCGTTATTGCCGGCCAGGGAGATGGTTTGGATGCCGCACCGCAAATCCAACCGGCTGCGACCAGAGATTTCCCAGGAGAAGCCGCCCAGCCACGTATGAATAAGACCCTCCGACCCTGCGCTGGAGTTCACCGTGGACACATCGTAGCTGCCCAGCAAATCAAATTTATCGGTGAGTTGGCAACCCAGTTCCAGCCCTACGCCGTATTGCCATATCTCCAGTCCGTGCTCCACCTGCGACCAGTCTTGATGCGGCTTGATGGTTATGGAAGTCTTTTCCGTGGCTTGATAGGCCCAGGAAAATTCGGTCGTGTTTTCCGTGGTCTGTCCCCATTGGGTTTGCTCCACCGCCGGATCCGTGGTGATGGCCAGCGCGTCGCTGAACCGGAATTCGGAACGGCCGGTGATATAATCAACATTCAGATTGGCCAGCTGATTGACGGTGTCCAGTTCTCGATGCTGCCAATACCCGACGAACTGCGGCATGTAATCCAAATGCACCATCGTGTTCTCGGATACCTTTGCCGGCACATATTCAAGGTTGAGGGCGGGTGCCGCGACCCCGATCAGGTCGGAAAGGGTGTTCCGGGACAAAGCCGTTATATTGTCATTATAGCGTAACTGGCCGGTGAAGGTGAAAAAGCCGCGCCAGTCGCCATATTTCCAGGAAAGCGGAGAAAACTGATCCCCGTGATTGAACGCGGTGGCAGGCACCGACCCCGTCTCAGTCACCGGATTGTCGCCGGTGGGTTTGGGTTCAATGCTTGACGTTGCCTGCGCCCCTGCCGTGCCCGGCAGGGTGGTCCCCACCAACAAGGAAAAGGTAAACAGGCCGGGCCACTTAAACTGGCCCAAAAAAATAGAATGAATGTGGCATTTCATAATTTAAGAACTTTGGTGAACCAGCGTGGAATTGGATTCCGGCAAAAGATTTTTGCCGAAAGTTCGAACCGTCGCCGGCTTCATTAATCCAGCCTCCTTGATCTTGGCGGTATCCATCCTTTCAGGCTGCGAATAGTCCGGGGTGTATTCCGGTACGAGCCCGGTCATCTGGCGTTTCAAATCATCGGTGGTGGCTTCGGCAAACTTGGACTCCAATTCCGCCAGTTTCGCTTGAACGGCTTCCAGTTGTGGTGCCGTGGTGAGGAGTCGAAAGACTTTCGCATGGTCCGTTTCCTGCATTTTTTCACTGTTGTAGCTCAACTCCTCAAACATCTTTTCTCCCGGCCTCAAGCCTGAGAACTGGATGCTGATGTCTTCGTCCGGCTTTAGGCCCTGGAGTAAAATTAGTTTTCTGGCCAGATCCACGATCTTGACCGGCTTGCCCATGTCCAGCAGGAAAATCTCCCCGCCGCTGCCCATCATGCTGCTCTGTAAAACCAGTCCCACCGCTTCTGGAATGGTCATGAAATAACGGGTCATTTCCGGATGCGTTACCGTCACGGGGCCGCCGTTGGCGATTTGCTTTTGAAAGGTCGGTACGACGCTCCCCGATGATCCCAGCACATTGCCAAATCGAACCGAGATGAAATGGGTTTTACCCGGGTTGGCCGCTTGGAGCGCCTGGATGAACATTTCCGCCATGCGTTTGGCGGCTCCCATGACGCTGGTCGGATTGATGGCCTTGTCGGTGGAAATAAGGACAAATTTCCTTACCCCGCAGGCCAGCGCATTTTGGGCCAGCCGGGCCGTTCCCAGGGCGTTGTTTTTAATCGCCGCCACCGGCTGGCTTTCCATCATCGGCACATGCTTGTGGGCGGCGGCATGAAATAAAATCGCGGGCTGATGCTCGGTAAAAATATGCCTGATTCTTTCCGTGTCGGAAATATCCGCCACCCGCGGCACGATCAATTGCTTGAAGCCGGCCCCGATTAATTCCTGTTCGATCAGGAATAATTGCCCCTCGCTTTGTTCAATCAACAGCAGCTTGGCCGGCGCATATAGCAGAATCTGGCGGCAGAGTTCGCTGCCGATGCTCCCGCCGGCACCGGTGACCACGGCCACGCGCCCGCTTAACATCTCCCGGATTTTGTCGGAATTCAGCTCGGCCGGATCGCGTCCCAGCAGGTCGTCAATCTGAATCGGTCGCAGGCGCGCGGCGGCATTATTGCTTTGCAGCAGGTCGGCATAGGACTGCACCGTGTCCAGGCGGATACCCTTGCCTTCGAGCTTTTCGATGATGGCGCGCATGCGTATGCGCGAGGCGGATGGCATCGCAATAACGGCCCGGCGAATTCCCGCGGCCTGTCCCTTCTCGATCAGCCATGCGGGGCCGCCCACGATCGGAATACCGTGCAGTTGCTGACCCCACTTGCTGGCATCGTCGTCCAGGAAAACCATGGGCTTGAGCCCGTGACCCGTGTGCGCCAAATAGCGTTGCGCCAATCGGGCACCCGCTTCACCCGCGCCAATGATCGCCACCGTTTCCAGATGATCTTTGGTTTGGTTGCTTTTTGATTCCCAGCGCTCGCGTCCATGCCGCAACAACAGGCGCAAGCTGCTGACCAGGCCCACAAACAGGATTCCATTCAAAACCATGATGCTTCTCGGCGGCATGAGTTCTCCCCCGGAAAACACCCACAGGCTGCCAAACGCCAGTCCTGCTAACAGGCTGGCCTTGAGGATTCGTTTAAAATCCGGAACCGAAAAAAATGTCAATAGGCTGTCAAACTGGCCCATGACAAACATGGCGATCAGCTGCACCGCCACAAAAAACGGGATCTGCTGCCCCATTTGCCGCAAGACTTCTCCCGGCGGGGCAAAGTCGTAGCGTAATATATAACTCAACACCAGGCTGCCCGCCGCGAACAGTGCATACAGCATGGCCACCAAGGTATTCCTGAGGATTCGATTAATGTTCCACATAAATTATGAATTTCGGGGCGTGCCATCGTAACGGTGATCTGCCCGGGTTGAATGGGATTGAATTTCAGCCGGCCGTCTGCCGGCTATTCGCTTGCAAGCTAAAGGACGTTGGTGAACTTATCGGGGCGCTACGCCCGGCCATGCGCCGAGCGAATCTGTTCAATGACAAAACGCTGTTCCGCTTCCGAAAGCGAACTGGAACTCGGCAGACAGATGCCCTGGCGGTTCAAAGCATCCGCCACGCTACCGCCGATGCACTCAAAGTTTTTGTAAAGCGGCTGGGTGTGCATGGGCCGCCAGACCGGGCGCGCTTCCACATTCGCCGCGTCCAACCATCGAATCAAATCAGGTGCCGTCATGCCGAATTGATTCTCATCCACCTGAAAACAGCTCAGCCAGCGCGTGTGCCGGCAGCCGGCGGATTCCGCCTGCGGGGTCAAACCCGGCACCGCCGCCAGGCCGGCAAGATACCGCTCGAATACCGCGCGCCGCTGCTCCACCCGCGTTTCCAGGATTTCCAGTTGCCCGCGCACGATCCCGGCCACGACGTTGCTCATGCGGTAGTTGAAACCAAGTTCGCTGTGGACGTAATTATTCACGCCCAGCGGGTCGGCGTCCCGCGCCTGCTGGCTCCACTTGCGCGCCTGTTCCGCCTTCGCCGCATTTTTGGCCACCAGCATTCCGCCCGTCGTGCCGGTGATCATTTTATTTCCGTTGAAGGAAAAAACACCCATCTCCCCGAAGGTGCCGGGATGCCGTTCGTGATAACGTGCTCCCAGCGATTCCGCCGCGTCCTCAATCAGCGAGACCCCGTGCCGCTGGCAGATTTCCTGAATCTCATTGAGCGCTGCGCTCAAGCCGAACAAATGCACCACCACCACTGCTTTCGGCAGCCGGCCGACGCGGGCGCGCTGCGCCAGAAACTCCGCCAGCAGGTTCGGGTCTAGATTCCAGCCCCGGGGCTCGCTGTCCAGAAATACCGGTCGCGCCTGCTCGTATAAAATCGGGTTCACGCTGGCGGAAAAGGTCAGCGTCGGCACGATGACTTCGTCGCCATTGCCCACGCCCGCCAATCGCATCGCCAGATGCAAACCCGCCGTGCCATTGGCCAGCGCCACCGCCGGCCGGCCGGTGAGCGAGGTAAATTCATTTTCCAGCGCCGTCAAGTTCGGCCCGACGGTGGAAAGCCAGTTCGTATCGAACGCCTCGTTCACATAGCGCCGCTCATTGCCGCCCATGTGCGGCACAGAGAGCAAAATGCGCTTTGCGGTGCGGACCATGGGTTTTAGTGACATTGACATATTTAGGGTGCAGAATTACAGCCAGCTGCGGAGTCGGTAGAACCACCAGCCGAACACCTCACACAAATAAAGCCGCAAATGTTCCGCGCTGCCCGTCGTGGGCAGGTAGCCGTTCGGATGTTTTTCCGCCAGCGTCTCTTCGCCGCAATATTCGCAGCCCACCGGCACAACGTTCAGCCCGGTTTTGCGGAACACGCCCAGCGCGCGATCCATATGATAAGCCGAGGTTACCAGGATGATTTTATTCCAGCCGTTCTGTTTCGCCACGTTTGCCGCCGCAAGGGCCTCGTCGTGGGTGGTCTGGCAAAACCCCAGAGTCAAGATAGTCAGATTGGTCAGTCCCCAGCTTTGCAGCCAGGCTTTTTCATAGGCTGATTCCAGCGGTGAACCTTTGCCGCCGGCCAAACCGCCGCCGAGCACCAGCGGCTTGTTAAACGCCCGCGCCAGTTCGACCGCCTTCAAAAACCGGTTCACGCCGCCGTTATAATTCGCGCCCGTGAAATCATGCCGGGAGATTCCCAGCGTGCCACCGCACATCACCACCGCCTGCGCGCCGGCAAAGGATGCCTTGTAATTCGGTGATTCCGCCGCCTGCCAGTAAGCTTGTTCTTTCAAAGCCATAAGCCGGTTGGGAATCTTAAAAAACTCATTCAAACTCATCAAGCCGGCCAGCCCGACCAGCAACAGCGCCGGGCGGAACTGCCGCTGCCGCAAATTCCAGATCGCGCCCGCCATTAGCGCGAACCACACCCAGGCAAACGGATCAAAAAATACTTTGGCGGAAGGCATGATTTTAATTCCGGGATGATAATTGCGGCTGGTAAAACCGGTCAATTTCATCCCGAAAATATTGTTTTAATAATGCAGACTAGATCAACCTCCAACGATTGTGAACGATGGTAGGCCAGGTTCAACCGGACTTTTTCCGGGAAAATAATTCCGTCGTTGTAATGCTTCGGGTCGGCGGCCTGTGCCAGCAATTGCTCCTCGTTGCGGAATGCCAGCGTCGCCGGTCCGGTAATTCCGGGACGCAACTCTAGCAACCGCGCATCGTCACCGCGCAACCGGTCGAGATAGCCGGGCACGTCGGGCCGCGGCCCGACCAGACTCATCTCTCCCTTTAACACATTGATAAGCTGCGGCAGCTCGTCCAGCTTGAATTGCCGCAGAATTTTTCCCAGCCGCGTCACGCGCGCATCGCCGCTCAGGGTGATAGTGGAATCCGCCGCCGGTCGGTTCGTCATCGTGCGGAATTTGCAGATGCGGAACAACCGGCCATGCCTCCCGACGCGCTGCTGCCGGAACAAAACCGGCGTTCCATCCATCATCCAAATCAGCAGGCTGATGCCGGCCATCGGCCCGGCCAGCACCAGCAACCCAACCGTGGCCGCCAGAAAATCAAACCAGCGTTTGCCATGGCGCGCGTAAAATCCAGATTGCTTCATGCGCGGTTGACATTGACTGGCAGCCCCAGTTTGTCGGCAAAGGCGCCGGCGATGGACTGAAACTTTGCCAGTTGCAGCAGTTTTTCAATCTTCGCCGCGTTGCCTCGCCGTCCCAGCATTTGTTGCCGGTAATAAAGCCGTGATTTGAGAGTCGTCAATGGTATCGGCAAATGCGCGTCCGTTGGATCCAGCTCGTAGGGATGCAGATAAAACACCAGTGCGCCGCTGCGGCTGGCCCGGCGGATCAGCGGCTTCAACCAGCCAAACGGCAGCATCCTCAGATAGCCGCCGCCGGCGATGGGCAGGTTCACGCCGAGACAGCGCACGGTGGCGGGCGGAAACTCCCAGAACCCGGGCCGGATTTCATGCGGCACCGTCGGCGCATCCGGAATGCCGTAAAGTTCGCGGTAGATGGGAAAAATGCTGGCGTCATATTTCAAACCGTGCTTTTGCAAAATCTCCAGCGCCCACAACGATTTTTTGGTGATGGACCAATACGGCGCTCGAAAACCGAGAATGTTTTTCACGCCGGTACCATGCAATATTTCCAGCGCCCGTTTCAAATCCTCCTCAAATTCCTGCGGGGTCAGATTATAAACCAACCGGTGCCGGTGGGCGTGAATGCCGACTTCATGGCCCTGCCGCTCCAGCTCGCGGATCAAATCAGGATACGCCTCGGCCACGGTGGTGAGGATGAAAAACGTGGCCTTGCTGCCGTTGCGCGCGAACAGTTCCAGACAGCGCAGCGTGTTGTGTAAAACGCTTTCGTCCGGTTTCCTCCCGTGCTGGCCCGCCGCCGCCGCCTCGGCAAAAAGATCCACGGACGACGTGAACCAATCTTCCACATCCACGGTCATGATGAACGGCGCGCTCATAAATTGTCCCAGTCCGCCAGTGTTTGATACCAGCCGGCGAGCTTCTGCCAGTGGGCCGGCGCCGGCCGGTTCGGATTGAACCGCGCGACAGAATAAAATTTTTTTAGCGGCAGCCAGTAAGGCACTAGCCAGAATCCAGCGTGGCTCAGCGTATCAATCAGCGCCGGAGAACTGACCACGGCAGCCACCGCTTCAGCCTTTTCGTTGCGCGCCAGTTCGCACAGCGCGGCAAGCAAAGCCGCCGCGTGGCATTTTTCGCCGACGAACAAATCCATGAGATAGCACACCTTGAATTTCTCCCGGTCGTCCATTGTGGCGGCGGCGAAACCAGCCAACGCGCCCTTGGCATCGCGCGCCTCGATCAAGTGATACTTCCGCAGCGGTGATTCCAAAAACCGCCAGCGTAGCCATTCTGCGCTGCGCCGCATCCGCAGGCCGGGAAACAGTTGTTCGTGCCGCGCCGCCAGCATTTCAATTTCCGGGGCGATGTCGCTGATTTTCCGGACCGTCAATCCGTTCGTCACCCGAATATTTTTAATCACTGCCTGCGCCACGCCTCCCGCCGCGCCGGCAAGATGTCCTAGCACCGGGAAAAGTTTGCCCCCAAGCGCCGCCGGCTGCAGCGGCCGCACGAGCAGTTGCCGCCGACCCAAATCGGTGTAGCCGGCCTTCAAAAATCCGGGCCGTGATTTTTCGTTCGGCATGGTGGTGATGAACGCCGCGTTTTGCCGCCACGCTTCCTGTTCACACGCTTGCACCAGCGCGGAAAAAATGCCACGCCGCCGGCAATCCAGATGCACCGCCACCCCGGTCAGCAGCGCGCCCGTCAAATGTTTTCCGCCGTCCGCGAATGGAAAGATTTCCATCGGTTGCACGCCGGCAATCCGGCCGGCAGCCTCGGCTACCATGAAACCGCTGATGGCGGTGGAACACCCGAAGGACCACCAGTCGTAAGTTGGTGACGGCGTCGCTTCCGCGCCATAGCTCGCTGCCAAAACCGACCGCACACCGGCGGCGTCGCCGGCGCGAAACGGACGCACGATGAAAGCTTCAGTTCCCATCGGGTTGCATGCGGATTTCGACGCCGGCTGCCACATTGACGAGCACCGTGAATCGCCGTCCGTCGGCCAGTTTCACCTCCAGCGGCGCTTCGACGAGGTTGAAATCACTTTCGTTGCGGATGCGGACGGAATTGTTTTCCACCACCACGCGGACGCGGCGCGTTTTCGGGCTTAACACTTCGCGCCAGTATTTGCCGATGCCGAAGACGGTGTTGATGTGCAGGTCGCCGTGAAACTTTTCCAGCGCGTAGCGCAGTGTGTATTCCGTGAAGCGCGCGCAGGCGTAGCCGTCAAATTGGCGCATATGCTGATGGCACATGAATACCACCGGAATGCCTTTGCGCTGCGCGCGGTGGATCCAGAACAGATTCATCGCGACGTGATAAATGTGCTGCGGGTCGCCGGGATAGCGCTTCGTCAATTCCACCGCCGTCGTGTCATGCGGATGATGCGGCGGCGGCTGGAGCAGGACGTTGTGCTGCGTGCGGACATTGGAATCGCTCAACACTTCGCAGCCGGCGGCGGCCATCGCGGCGGCGGTGAACCGGTCGTTGGTGCGGTTGGGCATCGCCCAGCTTTTTGGCGTGTAGCCAAAATATTTTTCAAACAGCCGGCGGGTTTCCAGCGCGTTGTCGCGCTGTTCGCCGAAGGAGGAACGGTCGCTGCCGAGCCACGGATAAACGCCCGCGCCCATCCGCGCCTTCGGCTTCCAGCCGTTTTCCGCCGCGCCCGCCGTGTCCGTGCCGAAATGCAAATGGCCGTGATTTCCCAGCTCCAGCAAAAACCGTTTTTTCACCGCGAATGGATAAGCGCACTCGTGCCGCAACTCGACATTCGCCTGCATCCACCGAATGAAATCCGGGATGCGCGCCGCGCCGCGGTTCGCGCCGTAATGTTCACCCCACTGCCGGGCGGCGGCTTCGTCCAGCGACAGCCGCGACGAGAGATACATTGTCTGCGGCATCCGGTAACGCGCCGCCAGGCCGAGCGTCACTTCGAGACCTTCGATGGATTGCAGCGTGGATTCATCATACAAATCCATGTCGCCGCGCCACGCAAAGGCCGAGCGGCAGCCGCCGGGATAACGGGTGATCCCCGCGCTCGCTATCGTCGCATCTGCGACCAACCGGCAGCCGTCAAAACGAATTTCCAACTCATGCCGAAAATGCCCCCACTCGATGATGAAACGGATTTCCCCGGCACCGGCGGCGGATTGCACCGTCCACGTTTGCTTCAATACATGCACTTCGCCGGAAGCCAGTCGCGGCAGTAGCTCACCGATATTTTGTTCGCACCGGAGCGCCGCCGCCGCTGCAACGCGGACGCGGATGCCGGTTTGCGTCGGCACGAGGGTGTGGTTGCCGATGATCAGCCGCAGTTCAAACCGGCGGCCGACCATCAGGGTGCCGAGTTTGTAACGCGGCATTCGCGCGGTGAACGGCCCGACGAGATTGATCGTCAATTCGGGATGCGTGGACGGCGTCGGATAACCATTCGCCAGACCACGGGTGGTTTCCGGCGTGGCGCGACGCAGACCGATGGGATCAATCGGCGTAAAGGACGTGGCCAGCAACCAGCGTTCGATTTTGCTGACATAGAGTTCCAGACTGAGCAAACACGCCAGCGCCAGCCCGACGGTCAGCCATCCGATCCCGGCAAAAAATAGCAGCCCCAAACCGAGCAGCGCCATGACGATTTCCACCGCCGTGCGCGACCAGCGAATTTTCTTCACAAAAAATTCACTGAATACATTGGCGAGATAATTGATCCAGCCCAGCCGGCCGGGAATCAGAAAAATCAGCCGAACCGCGATGACGGGAGTCAGCAGCAGCGCGGCGGGAATATAGAACAAGGTGATCATTTGAGCAGTTTCACTGAAACTGTGGCCGTATTGGTGAACGAACAAGCGAAACTTTTCTGGTGAGGCCCGCTCATCTCAGCCTTCTCCACTGGTGGAAAAGGTGTCCGTAGGACGGATAATGAGGATGAATCTTTCACAAATTCGCGGCTACAACGACACTTTCTCATAAAGCGTCCTAAACGATGTCCGTGGCGGGAAGTTCTTTGGCCCTGCCTTGCTCGACTTCTTCAATCCGTTTCATGTAGCCATCCAGAATATTTTCCAATAAAAGCGTTTTGCCGGCAAATGCCCGGCCATTGCGCCCCATTTCGGCCAGTGATTCCGGCGCAGCCGCGGCTTCGGACACCAATCGGGCCAAACCTTCATGGTCAAAACTTCCGACAACACGACCGGCGTTATATTTCTCAATCAGACCGCCTTGCATGCCGTCCATCGCCGCCAGGATGGGTTTGCCTGCGCCCATGTAATCCACCAGCTTGTTCTCAAAATAAATGTCAATGAGGGGGCTTTTGAACAGCGTCATCAGCGCCGCGTCGGCCGCCGCGAGGATGTCGGGAATCCGGCTCTTGGGCACCGGATCGTTGAAATGGAGGTTGGTGAGCTTGAGGTCTTGCGCGAGCTGCATCGCCGCCGGTTTGCGCTGGCCTTTGCCGAACAGCTCGAACCGGATGTCGCGGCGGTCGCGCAATTCGTTCGCCGCGCGCACGATGGTTTCCACCGCTGTCACCTCGACGTGCGTGCCGGTGAACACGGCGACAAACTGGCCGTCCCAGCCTCGTTCCGCGCGCACCAGTTCGCGTGTGCCTGCAGGCAGATCATACATCGCTGGATCAAAACCGTTCGGAAACACGTCCACTTTTTCCGCCGCAATTCCTTTCTTGAGCAGCACCGATTTGATGCCGGGCGTGAGGCTGACGATGCAGTCGGCGCGGGCGTAAAGAAAATTGGCGAGCCTGTGCAGCGGCCACGCTTGCCACGACGAAATGGCGCGCTTGGCTTCCAACGCATCCGGCCAGAGGTCTCGAATCTCCAGCAGGAACGGCACGCGCCAGCGCCCCGCGATCCGCTGTGCCACCAGACCGGTGAACAACGGTTGAATGCTGCCGATGACAACGTCCGGCCGCGGCAGCGTCTTGGCAAAACGATACGCCGGCAGCGTGAAACCAAGATAGGTATGCAGCCTTGCCCGCAAGCCGCGTCGCAGACCACGCGCCGAGGACACCCGGTGCACCGTCCAGCTTCCGCCGTTTGGAAAAGTTTCCCGCTCCGGCGGTTCGGACTGCTCGTTATAAACATTGAAATCCGTCGCCACAACATGAACCTTGTGGCCGGCTTGTGCCAGCCGCCGCATGAGCTTGCGCGGCGTAAGCGTGCCGGGCGCATCCGGTCCGGTGAAAAACTGCTGATAGTAGTGGATGATCACGGTCAGAATCAATGAGCCTCGGCTAACCGCCGCAGTTCAAGTAGCGCGGCAAAGCGTTTGTCTAGCCGCCGCAATGCCGGATGTATTGGCGTGGATATATTCAAGAGAATGCCAAGAGGAGGGCAGAATTCGACGCGCAGCAATGTTAGAGCTTTTTCAAAGTTGAACTTGCCAATGAGAAAATCCTGCACGGCAGTTTCGTGCAGAATGGAACGCCAGCCGTCGTTAACATATTCAAAACCTTTTTCATGCAGGTAAAACTCGTTCATGCGCTGCACCAGAGCGTAGCCAGCGTATAGCTCTCGGCTTTCGGGATGCAACTTGATGAGCGTATAATCAACCTCGGTGTGGTCGTAAAGCAAACATTGCGCAAAGGCAACCATGCGCCCTTGATGATAAGCCGCCCAGTGGTGCTTGATGTCGGCAAACGGCACATCGGTCAAGACCCGCTTGGAGAATTCTTCCCGCTGCGGCACGGCGGCCGAATTGCCCCCGGCATAACCAGCCAGCGCGGCCACATGAGTTTCATAGCCATTCTGCGCAATCTCGGCGGCGTCCACGCGACGCACGTCGCAGTTTTTAAGTCCCCGATTGACCTCGTAGCGGCGTTTGGCCGGCATTTTTTCAAGCGACACAAATTGCCGGCAGATAACGGCATACCATTCCGAAGCCGTGGTCTTCGCGCGGAAACCTTCCGTCCAACTGACCCACCAGCCGCCGAGTTTTTTTTGCAGGTCGCGGGCCTGCTCTCGCGTCAGCGAATACCGTTGCGCTGCCGGACCAACCGGCGCGATCCACTGCTGCTGGCGGACAAACAACTGGCCGTCCACCAAAGCAAACGGTTTCCGCTTGGCAGTCAGCATTTCTGTGTATTGTTGGACGTAATTCATGATCAATGGCTGGTGGCAACTTCCAGCGTTACCGTTTTGCCGGCCGACAACCGCGGAAAATGAATTCGCGTTCCACCTTCAACCGGCTCCAGCCGGACATTTGGCAATGAAGTTCGCATTTCATTGGTCGAACGAATTTCCAGCGCTAGATCTTTGATTTCCTGTGGTGAATGAATCTCGACCCTGGTTTTTTCCCCAGCGACCGGATGCGTCTGTACGTTGACCGCCGCTTTGGCCCGCCACCAACCATTAATTTCCGCCCCGGTGGCGCACCACGGCTTCAGCGGCGCGAGCCGGTTGAGAAGTTCCTCATAAACCATCTGCCAGTCCCAGTATTCCGGCTCGTTAAAATAATTGTTGTGCCACAGCAGCGAAACCATCCCGCCCACGCCAATCACGCCCTCCACCGCGCGCCATGCTTTTTCGAGCGCAGCCTCCCCCTCGAGCCTCAGGTGTCGGAACAGCGTGGCATCCATCACCGTGATGGGCAGCGCCATCAAGTTCAACAACTCGCCTTTGCTGACATCGCAGGTCTCAAACGGAAACGGCCAGCCGCCGCGCGGCCCCAGTTCCCCCGGCAGACCATAAGACGCATCGTAGGCGAATTCGGCGGCGGCCTGCGCCCGCCAGGTTTCCGGATACGAAAAACGCAGCAGGTGGTTGCGAATGCCGCAAGGTCGGACGCCAAAGCTGGACTCGACGGCTTCCAGACTTTCGTGGTAACGAACGGCGTCATTGAAACGGTAATAGCCGCCATGCACCCCCAGTTCCCCACCCGCTGCTAAAATCATGCGGGCGATGTTCTGGATTTCGGGGCACTGCAGAGAATAACGCCCGCCATGCCGCGCCCAATATTTATCGTGCAGCAAAAAGAACGTGGACCGAAAACCATGCCGTTCTTCCATTTCGAGCAGGGTTGCAAAATCTTTTGGCGCCGGCTTGGGCCAGAACAATGAGCGCGCCAACCGGATCCCGGCCAGCCGAGTATCACCCGTCTCGCCCTGCATCAACCGGCGGCGGATATGATTGGCATCCGCCAATACCCGGAACAGTTCGCGGTCATGAATCTGATCCACATCATGCGACAGAAATAGTGCAAACGACCGGCCCTCCGGCCATGGGCACAGCCGGATCAGCGGTGCCTTGGGTGCCTCAGTCGTTTTGGGTTGTAAAATCTCGGTCATGACCACTAATCAGATTACTTTGCGTTAAGCAGAGTTTTCTACTCACCGATCTGTTTCTGGATCGCGCCGCAGATTTTTTCCGACCAGGCTTTCAGCATCGCGGCGTCGCGGCCCTCCACGAGCAGCCGCGCCTTTGGCTCCGTGCCGGAGTAGCGCAGCAGGAGTCGTCCGCCTTGCGCTGACAATTCTTTTTCGGCCTCGGCCACCAACTGGTTCACGCCATCGAGCTGCGTAAACGGTTTTTTCTCGCGCACCTTCACGTTGGTCACGAGTTGCGGAAAGCGCGTCCAGCATTTCGCCAGCTGGGAGAGCGGCGTTCCCCGGGCTTTCATGATGCGCAGGATTTGCAGCGCCGCCACCAGCCCGTCACCGGTGCTGGCATGATCACGGAAAATCAGGTGTCCGCTCTGCTCGCCGCCGAAGTTGAAGTCGTGCCGCAGCATCTCGTCAATCACGTTCTTGTCGCCGACCGCGGTGCGGAGCATTTTGCCGCCGGCCTTGTTGATGGCGGCTTCGAGGCCGGCATTGCTCATCACGGTGCTGACCAAGGTTTTTCCGGCCAGGGAATTTTCCGCGAGCATCTCCAGCGCGGCGATGGCCATGATGTCGTCGCCGTCAATCAGCGTGCCGGTTTCGTCGCAGAGCAGCACGCGGTCGGCGTCGCCGTCGTGCGCAATGCCAAGGTGCGCGCCGTGCTCGCCGACTTTCCGGCACATCGTTTCCGGGTGCATGGAACCGCAGTTTTCGTTGATGTTTTTGCCGTCGGGCTGGTTGCCATAGACGATGACTTCCGCTCCCAGTTCGCGCAGGACACAGGGCGATGCCTTGTAAGCCGCACCGTGGCCGCAGTCCAAGACAATTTTCACGCCTTCGAGCGTCAGGCCGTGCGGGAAGCTGGCCTTGGCGTGCTCGATGTAGCGGCCCAGCGCGTCGTCAATGCGCACGGCGCGGCCGATGTGCTCGGCGGAGGGGCGGATGTTCTCCACTTCGCCGGAGAAGACGAGGCGTTCGATCTCGGCTTCAATTTTGTCGTCGAGCTTGTAGCCGTCGGCGCGGAAAAACTTGATGCCGTTGTCGGTGTAGGGATTGTGCGAGGCGGTGATGACGATGCCCGCGTCCGCGCGCAGGCTGCGCGTGACGTAGGCGACGCCCGGCGTCGGCAGCGGGCCGACGAAGAACACGTCCACCCCCATCGAAAGGATGCCGGAGCTGATGGCATTCTCGAGCATGTAGCCGGAGAGCCGCGTGTCCTTGCCGATGACGATGCGATGCTTGCCGCGGCCGCGTGACTGGGATTCGAGGTTTTTAAAGACGTGCGCAGCGGCGCGGCCGAGCTTCAACGCGGTTTCGGCGGTGACGGGTTCGATGTTCGCGGTGCCGCGGACACCATCGGTGCCGAAGATTTTTTGATATGTACGCATAAAATAATTCGAAGTTCCTTTTTGCCGCCTAACTCCCATCTTCCATCTCCTAACTCCCAACTTCTGGTTTTATTCGGGTCTCAGATTTCTTTTCCCCGTCCCCTTCCTAATTCGACCCCTGACAAGCCAGCAAAGCGTAATAGCCCTCCCAGCCAAGATTGGCACCGTTGAATTGATCGCTACCAAGGCGGATTTTAATCGGATTTAAAGAATTGATGGCGTTGGTAGCACCGACGGCCTGAAGCACATCGCCGCCGGCATCCAGTTTTACCGTCAAAACTCCGTGCTGAAAATCCACGACAAACCGGCATGGGTCAAAGCGTGTTAACAAATGTAACTGACCGAGATTCAACGAAAGCAATGGCTTCCCCCGACTGTCTTGTAACAACGCCTGAAAGCCCAAGTTGTAATCCCAGGTCAGAAGACAGCGGCAACCGTCGCCGGAAAGGATGGAGCAGAGGGTTTCCGTCGCATACGGATTCACATCGGTCGGCCAGAGCGGCAGCACGAGAAACTCGACGTGCGAGTTGAGCTTTCCCGACCAGTCGCCGTCGGCGGTGGCATACTCCAAAACATCGGCCGCGCGGGCACCGACCGCCGGCACCGCATAGCGCGACCAATTAGCGGACGGCAGCGCTACATCCACTGAGCCGGTGTAACTTCTGAATTCATAGGAGATCAGTGCTTTATTGGCATTGGTCGGGGGAAGCACACTGAAATGATCGGTGTGCCATTGATTTGTCACTTGGCGACTGTTTCCATTTGAGGAGTCAATGCGTATTGCACCAGTCGGGGAATTCCACTGCACACGCAGGGCTGCCGGAGCGGAATAGCTGGCGTTGATTGAAGTGGCCATCCGGTAGGGGAATGATAGACATAATGGTCTAGCCGGTGAAAAAACTGTTAATGGCATGCTGACAATAAAATCCGTGGTGGTCGATTGATTGGTTTGCCCAACCTGCCAGGCCAAACCGCCTCCATAAATGTTGGTTCCGGCATATACCAGTGCGCTCGCCGGGATGGGACCGGAGCGATACCAATTGCTCGGCATAATGCCTGAGTTAGTCATGAAATCAGCATTTGAGATCAGATTAGTGGCGGCGTTGGCGACCAATATCGCTTGGATGTTAGTCAGACTAGGTAGTTGTATTAACCAAGTGTTCGTGATAACGCCACTTCCAAATGAATCAGCGGATACAACAACAACGCTGGATTGTGGATTACCATAGGCAAGACCGTAACCATTATAACTACCAGAACTGGATAAGCTCAGGCCCCGAACATACCGATACATTTGTTGCGGACCGGTCGGGTCGCCAACATAAATCCCATATTGGCCAACGGTCCCCTCGGTCAGCTTGGCCACCACCGCCACTTGATTGCTGCCAACCAAGGCGTCGTAGCCGACTCCATCATAGGTGGAACCGTAGGGATTAAATGAATCCTCAAAGATATCTTGCGGGATAAAGACATCGTCCGGCGTATTTAGGATTGTTCCATCATAATCCCGCGCTAAGAAATAAAGCTGGCCATGGCCATCCGGCCACATCGCCGTAGGCTGGTGGCCCACCGCAAACACTTGCGTATCGGAATAATTCCAGCCCAATCCGGAATAATCCTCCCCACTGGGGTTTACGCCTAATTGATCAAAGCTCGGGATGCGGCATACATGCCCAGAACTTTTGTCGCCAAAGCTTACAAATAGCACATTTGAATCACCATTGCGTGATTGTGGCAGCCACGTTGCACAATGCAGATGCATACCCTGGCCAACCACCCCGCCGTTGATGATCTGATAGTCACTGGCACTGTCGGGTGTGACCTGCCAAGGCGTATAGACAGTCAGAGTATTTGGGGTATTGGAAACCACCATCCGGCTTTGCCCTGCGCCCGTGCCACTGACAATCCGCACGCAACGGGGATATGTTGTTACATTGGCACCAAAGTTGGCGGTGGCATCCGTCAGGGTATTTGTAGTGCCGGAAACCAGCCCGGTATGATTATTCACGGCGATGGCTCCCGTAACGTATCGAGTAAAGAAGTCAAAATAATCCTGCTTCCAGGCCAGATCAAATTGCGGGGCCGTTCCTGCTGCCATCTGTTTTAAGGTGGCGCTGGTGCGAAACACATAAATGCAGCCAATCATGGTATAATTGGCTGTCGACACAGTGCCACCCTCCAATCTTGAGCCGTACAAACATGCCAACAGGTGGCAATCCTCCAGCGGTTTGCCCGCCACCGCCTCCACCAGTAGATTATCGTGAAATGGCGCCCTTGTTCCCTCAGCGGAATACCATGTCGGCAAAAGGTTTTTTGAAAAAGTCAACCCTTGATTTGTGGAGAGCAGCAACCATCCTTGCTGCATGGAAGCGAATACCAACTCGTTGGTTCCAAATGGCACACTGCATATTCTGAGAATGGCGTCTGTGGTTCTTTGTGTTGGCAGGTTGGCTAACGGATTCCATGTAATGCCAGCGTTGGTTGATAGGAACAATGCCCCTTGGCCCAAAATGTTAGGTGTGCCCAAAAGCGCACCATCACGCCTGATGCCGACCACAAAATTAGTTCCACCTATTCGCTGAAGCCCCTGACCCGGTGGCCAAACGGGTAATTCCACGTTCCGAAGGTTTGGCGTGTTTGCGCCCGCCACCGCGCCTGTGACCGGATCAATCGAATTGCCGGTGCGCTGAAAACTGTTGGTAGCTCTGATGAAAACCGGCTGGCTGACCGTCACAGGATTTGTGCCCAGATGAACGGCGCGGAAAAATCGTTGCTGATCCAAATACGGCAAGTTGATTGCCATCTGGGTTGAAGTAACCGCCACCACCGCTCCTGTCATCGGGTAAGTGACCCAGCTGCTGCCAAGTTGCGGCGCGCTTTCTACCTGGCAAAAACCATTAGAAACCCCCGCCAATACCAACATTCCGGCACCGCCCGACGAAGCAATGGCCAGTCGGAATGGAGCATCAGCCAGAACACACAACAATACCGCGCAACAGATGAGCAATATTAAAAAACTTTTTTTCATAAGCTGATACTCATTCTCCAAGTTCTTGATAAACCGCCACTAGTTTCATAGCTTGGTTGTCCCAATTTCGCTCCTTTAACACAGCCCTACGCCCATTCTCGCCCAATCGACACCGCAGCTCTGGTTTATCCCGCAATTGACGTATGGCCGCCGCGATGGCCACCGGCCTGATCGGATCCACCGCAATTCCGGCCCCCAGCGTTTCAGTGAGCGTCTTGAGCTTGGGAAAGTCCGAGATAATGATCGGCAACCCCATGCCCAAATATTCCCATAGCTTGATGATGTTCTCACCTGGATAGTATTGGAAAGCCGGCACGGGCTGAAACAAGACCATCCCGACATCCGCCTGCGCGAGCAATTCATTTACCTTCCCCCACGGCAGCACCCCATGATACACAACCTGCGGATGCCGCTTTATCTGTGCCAGCAAGCCGGCATCGCTGACTGAACCCGCTAGATGAAATTCGATCGGACGATCTTTGATCAACTCCAGCGCATCCAAGATCTTGCCGATGCCGCGGCTCAAACTGATTCCACCAACGTAAACCACGCGAAACGGCCTGGACGGATCCTGCAGCAGCGGCGCGGCCTGCCGCACGAAATCCAGCGGCGGGTAATTGGCAATGACCGTGGTCTTCGCCGATTGGAATAGTGTAGCCACATGAGAATCCGCCACGATGATGTGATCAAAACTCGCGGCACACAGTGATTCAAAAAGGCGGAGGCACCTTGACCCCACCCTACCCAAAAATGGCGGCAAACCGCGTGAGAGGATTTTTCGGGAGTAATCCTCGTGCACATCATAAATCACGCGCTTGCCAAAACATTTTAGTGCTACGCCCAGCGGCAACAACTCCGGATCATGAAAATGATAAACGGCAGCCTTTTCCTTTAATGCCAGCCGCAGGGCGCAAAACGAGCCACGAAAGATCCGTTCCAGCTTTCCATGAAAAACCGGCAGCGGCAGTTTTTTCACCGGCCCGGAATCCATATCCGCCGTCCAGCCGGCAATCATCGACACCTTAAACCCGGCGTGTGCCAGCGACAATGCCTGCTTGTGGAAAATACGTTCGTCCTGGGCATTATGCACGGTCGTAATAATGCAGGTACGATTGAGTTGTTTCTGGTCAGCCATTAATTTATAGACCGAATTCAAAAAAGGTTGCGCTTTCTAAACTTAAGCAACACTTCCATCGGAAACCATGCGCGACTGACAATGAAATGGTGCGTCAACTGACCACCAAAACCACGAAAAAACCGCTCAATTGGCGGAATAGAGGAACCTTCGAAATCAAAAATCTGCAATCCCATCTCATTTGCGGCAATGATGGATTCAGAAACCGCCAAAGCCCCAGCTCCATGGTGGCTATGCTCGCTGTCATATCCGCCCAAAAGATAGTAGGCTGTTCCCTTATCGAGGACGATGAATGTTGCCGCAATAGGCCGGTCGTGTTGCCGCACAATATAGGCAAAACTATTTTCCGGCTGCGCATACCGCATTAGAATTGCCTGCAACACTTCCTCATTGAGCCGTCCGCTGGTTCGGATAAAAGTTCCCTGAACAAGTTTACTGACACTCTGGAAATCGCGTGAACGCTCAACCGTCAAACCATCACGAATTGCCTTGGATATGTCGTTGCGCCTCGCCTGAGAAAAGTTCTTGAAGATATGCTCCTTTGTTTGGTTCAATTCGATGCGATAAGTGTATCGAGGGCTGGTTTTGAATCCGCGCCACTGAAAGGCAAGTCCATCCGTAACCTGATATTCCAAAGCCACGCTCACAATTGCCCTGCGCTGGCAGGAAAAGAAATCTGCGACCGTTTCAAGGATTTTTCGTTTTGATTCTAATATAGCCACAGGGTTCTGCGACTTGACTCGCATGAAAGGGCCAATCACAGGCGTAAAGGGGGGATTTCTGATAAACTTAAAACCCGCCACCCGCTCTTCAACATAATGAAATCCGCCCACCAAATGATTGTGGTCATCAAAAATCCCGACTTGCCGCAGGGTGGTGCCAAAGTTTTCAGCCCAGGGTCGCATATAAAACACCCTGCCATACTCGGACGCTAGGTCGTCATAAGCGTCCCTGCTTGACGAGTCAATGGGCCTGGCTTGCATGGCTCGAAACGATTGGGGATGGGTAATCCATCCGTTGTTGTATCCAGTTCAATATTTTTTTCGCACGGAGATTGATGTCATATTTCCGTGAATGTTCCAGCGCGCGGGCAGCCAGTGCGTGGCGGCGGGCGGGCTCATTCATCAAAGTGAGAATGCCTCGGCGAATCTCGGCAACGTCCAGTGGGTTCACGCGCAACGCCACTTGATCGTTCACCAGATCATCCATATAATTGCCATTGGAGGTAACCACGGGAAGGCCGCAGGCCATGGCTTCAATCACCGCGTTACACGAACCTTCCTCGGCCGTGGGCAAGACAAACAAATCCGAGGCACACAGCAGCTCCGGAACGACTTCGTGCGCCACGGGTCCCTTGAAAACAATCACTGGGGACGCGACTTTCACCGGACCTTTGCCTATGAGGATAAGTCGCACTCCCTTCAAGTTGCGGACTGCTTCCGCCAGCCGGGCCACTCCTTTCAGTTCGTCAAAGTTACCAACAAAACTGATATGAAAGGCATCCGGGCACAGTCCGTGCTTCCGGCACATTTCCTCTCGGGGCCGCGGGTGAAACCGGCATAAATCCACTCCGTTGGGAAACACCCCGATTTTCTCATCCGGAATTTGCAACTGCTCTCGTAGCATTCCGCTGATTACGGAGGACACCGCCACGAATCCACTAACGGGTGCAAGATGTCGCTGGGCTCGCGGGGCCCCAAATGGTTCTATGGTCCAGAAGGTGCCTTCACCAACCGCTGCAAATGCCGGCACTCCGAAATGCCGCGCCGCTACCGCCGCGCCGCTACCGCCGGGATACAAAAAATGACCATAGCAAACATCAGGGCGATTTCCCAAATCGGACAAGGATTTTATCACCGCATGCTCAAACGCAAATTGGGTGAACCGGCCCGTGTGGATAAATCCAATTTTCTTCGATCCGGCCGAATGATATCGGGGTCGCAACACCTGAACCCCAACCCCGGCTCCAGCCGATTCCTGGGACACCAATGGCGGCAGCGGGCCAAAGCGACGCAATAACTGGCGCACGGGGCTGATAACGGAGCAATCATGCCCTTGCCGGGCCACCGCCCAGACCAGTTGTCGGACAAACGCGCCATTGGCTGGAAAAGCCGCTGAAGGATAGTTGCCGGTGATGAAGAGAATGCGCATGGCCTAATTTTGCATCTGAAATATTTCCTTCCACGAGAGATAGGCGCAAGCCGAGCACAACAGGCCTGCGTCAATGGTCCCCGCATTATAGGCTCGCCGGATGGCGGCTGTATCCAATGCGGCATCGTCATGGTTGCGATCCAGCAGCGCCCCAAAAAATTCCGGATGCTCGCGCAATAAACGTCGGCTGGGAGTATCGAAGCCTTTTTTATCGGTACGTAATCGCACTGGTTCTGGCAGAATATCCCTCATCGCTTCCCGCAGCAGGTGCTTGGACCAACCTTCTGCCAACAGATCTTCATCGCGTTGGCCCAGCACAAATTCAAAGAGCCGGTAATCCAGAAACGGCAGGCGCGTCTCAACGGCGTGACTCATTGAGACGCGATCCTCATGCCGGAGCAAATGTGGCAATTGGTATTTGGAAAATTCCTTTATCTGCATCTCGATCCGGTTCTGACAATTCGCACTGTCCATCAGCACCGGTTTGCGGGTGAGACCGAACTCAAGAAAATCCTTGCGCAAAAACGGCCCGACTAGACGGCGACGGCGCAGCGCCCGCAGTTCCGGCATCGTAAAATAGGCCATGAATTGTAGCTGCCGGAAAATTCCCATATTGCCGCGGTGACGGCCTTGCAAAAAAAACTTGAAAGCTTCCGGAAAACGGCCGTTTTTCATTTGCTGAAGCAGGAACGGAAAACGGTATCGCTCGTATCCCAGCAACAGCTCGTCACCGCCTTGCCCGCTCAAAATCACCGATATTCCTGCCGCGCGGATTTGCTGATATACTTTCCAGTTGGTATAATACGAGAGGCTGCCAAATGGCTCCTCCATGAACCACAAAAACCGATTCCAATCTTCCGTGATTTGCCCGCTTTCGGGGTAGATCAGAGTATGCTTCAAACCGGCGTTTTGCGCCACGCTCCGGGCAAAAGGCTCTTCGGAAAATCCCGGGTCATGATAGGCCGCCGTGAATGCTTCCATGGCACCTGCCCCATCGCGTTTTTGTTGGCCGCTGGCCACACAGGCCACGGCTGAAGAATCAAGGCCGCCGGACAAAGTAATGCCAACGGGAACATCGCTGCGCAGTCGCAAGCGCACCGCGTCTTCAAACAAGGCGCGAAAATCCGCATGAATGTTGGCCGGGTTGCCATGTGCCAACGCTTTCGGAAACCAAAATTGTTGAGGGCGAATGTTGCCAGCAAGCAGGGTTTCGGCATCAACCTCAGCCCAGGCACCCGGCGGCAGACAAAACATTTCCTCAAAGAAGGTTTCTTGGGTGTGCGTCTCCAGTCGCCACATGAAGAAATCTGCCAACAGACGGCGGTTCACCCGCCCTTTTCCACCCTGCAAGTGATGCAACTGCTTCAACTCGGAAGCGAAGGCAAACCTTCCCGGTTCGGAAAAATAATAGAGCGGTTTGACGCCAAAGCGATCCCGGGCGAGGAAGAGGTTTTTTGCCCGGCAATCATAAATCGCAAAAGCCCACATGCCGTTGAAACGCTGGAGGCAATCCCGGCCCCAGCGGGAATAAGCGGCCAGAACAACCTCTGTGTCAGAATGAGATTGAAACCGATAGCCCTGGGCCGCTAATTCAGAACGCAATTCAATATGATTATATATTTCGCCATTAAAGACTATCCAATATCGTGCCGACTCATCGGACATGGGCTGCTGGCCATCGCTGGAAAGATCTACTATTGCCAGCCGCCGGTGAATCAATCCCACCGTCCACTTTCCCGGTTCGGCAGTGTTACTGTGAGACCGCCCGTTTTCACCAAAGATTCGATACCCAACAGCATCCGGACCACGGTGCGCCACCAAACGGCTCATCTCGGCCAAATCTTGGCCAAACAAGGGCTGCGCGCTGCGCTGCATGATGCCACCGATGCCACACATAATTGAACAAATGGTCTAAATAACTTCCGAGGTCTCTCTGTTAGCGACTGATACTTTCAAACCATTCCTTGATAATTGGGTTGATGACTTTTCCGCCGGCGCAGGTCAACCCTGAGTAAAGTGGCGTGCCATGTCTGGCATTGCGCCAATCCCAGCCTTTGGCAATTTTTTCGGCCCAAGGCAAAGTCGCATTGACCAGGGCGTTGGATGCCGAGCGCGCGGCTATGGCTGGAATGTTGGGCACGACATAGTGGGTTTTCCCCGCCAGTTTCACCGTTGGTTCCGCGTGCGAAGTATGAATACCCCGCGTGGTTTCCAGTCCACCTTGGAGTTCCGAAGAAACATCCATGACAATGCCATGGGAATCCATCAACTCCAGCATGGCGGTGGGAATCAATACTTCATTGCGCATTGAAATGGGCCAGGTCATGCAGTTGTTCAACACGTGGGCGCCATAGAGGGCCACGCGCACATTGTCCGGTGTGGACTTGAGGCATATTACGCCCGGATAGGTCAGCATGATTCGCTCGGCCCGGGCAAAATTATCTTTGAATAGAGCCACCACCTGTGAGCCGCTTGCTCGCGCCAACCGGATGGCCGCCTCCCCGGCGTACCCCGTGCCCACCACCACCACTTTGGCCGGCGGTACTCCGGCCATGGAACCGGAGAGGATACCCACATTGCCGGTGTCAGTCAGCAGATATTGGTAAGCCCGCTGCTGGGAGATGTGCCCGGCGATGATCGACATTGGCTCCAGCATGGGCAGCCGGCCTTCAGCGGTCTGAACATCCTCATAGGCAATCCCAACCACCTCGCGCTGAAGCAAGTTACCCAGCATTTCCGCCCGGTTACCCGCGTGAATGTAAGTGAATAGAATCTGGCCCTTTTTGAACAGGGCCCGCTCGTCTTTTTGCGGTTCCTTGACCTTGTAGATCATGTCGGATCGCTCATATACCTCGCTTTGCGTGGCCACAATTTCAGCTCCGCTGCGAAGATATTCTTCATCGGTGTAGCCGGCGGCGGCTCCCGCTCCCGATTCAATTAAACAGGCGTGTCCCAGCGACTTCAATCGCTCTACCGCACCAGGGGTGACTCCCACCCGCCATTCCACTATACGACCCTGGCTGTCCACCTTGCGTTCTTTGTCTGTTCCGATGATCATATGGCACCTTGTCCTTTCTTTAGCGAGGTCGATTCGAGGATGTTTAGCAAGTCTTCCACCCGGAGATTGCAGCAGGCATTGCCACAAAACCGCCCCTCCTCGAAAACAAATTCCCCGTTTATCCGTTGATAGCGGCCGGGAACGCCGTCAATATACATTTGCGCCGTGTCAACGGCTCCGAAGACGCTTTGCAATTCATTGATGAGAAAACGCCCGTCGGCGGTCTGAAACAAATCCATCGCCATGCTGCGGAACCCGCCGGTCTCCGTGACTTGGTGGAGCAGATCCAAAGCGGCCGGGGGGGGGGCAAACCAGCCAACCTTTCCTGATCCGCTGTGAAAATCGCCGAGTTGGCCTTTCTCGTGCCCGAAATAACTTTCGCCTACCCGAATCATGCGCCATTCGCGCAGGTTCGGAACAAATTCCTGCATGAGAATGTAGCGCCACTGGCGGGCCCTGATATCCCAACGTTTGCCAGCTAAGCCCTTCTCAAACACTTGTAAAACCATTTTTACTGCTTCGCGCTTCGATTTAACTACCCAGACACCATTAGCTGCGGCGCCAATATCGAGTTTCAAGACCATTGGAAACACGGCTTTTTCCAGAAAAGCTAGCGCTTCATCCTTAAGGTAGAACACCAGGGTTTTGGCATGTGGAAATCCATGAATCTCAAGCCAGCTGTGCATTCGTTGTTTACTGCCATAAAGCCAGAGCGCATTTACGGGGGGGTAAATCAATATCCCCATCTCCTGGTTAATGAGCTTCAGTCTTTCATCATACATGCGCTTCCATTCGGACAGGCATTCAGACGGCCAGGCGACGAATGCATCACACCTGGCCTCCCGAACTTGCTGTATCCAGTCAGACGCAAATAGATCGACCGTTTTGTAAGCCACTTTCAACTCCCGGCAGGCAGCAATATAGCTTTCGTGGTTGTAAAACAAGTCGTGCACTATGCCGATGCGCCAAGGGCTGACTGAGGGATAGTAGGATTCTGGCGGCGGTGAATCTGTGACCGCCTTTGTCTTGTGGGCTAGGTGCAGGATATATTCCGCCGTGAACAGCCGTTGCCGCAATAATTGTTCCAAGCTGCCAGGAATTGCCGCGGCCAGCCAGGGCTGCGACCGCACAGTCGCCGCCGTGGTTCTGACCAGTTCAAAAAGTTTAGAACGCATATTGCCAATCCGGAGGTGGTTTTATAGTCGGATGCAGTCTTGGTTCTTGATCAGCATGATTCCAAGAGACAGGACTCTTTGCAGAAGCACATCGTGCTGAATCACCCGCTCCCATTTGAATCCGAAACGGGGATCGCGCATCAGCTCGACTGCTTGACGAATAAGTGGCTGCCGTTTCAAGAGCGGGCCATAAATTGGGCATGCGCCCGCGCGCCGATGCATGCGCACCGGGGTCAATGTATTCTGCCACCGATAGGGCAGCAGGCCACGGGCGGAATATTTAATTCGGCGGCCGACGGGCTCAGCAGAGTCAAATGCTCGTCCGTAACTCGACGCTATCGCCGCAACCGAAGGATCAAGCCGCCGGATCATCTCAGCTTCAAACCGGCCAGCCAGTCCCAGATAAGGCAGGGCTCGATAGGAAGCGACACGCAATGGATAATCCATGAATGGGGACAAGCTGTAGGCAAGTTGATTGTCGGTGTTCAGCCGGACAGCGGCTCCATAGACGGAAAACATCTCCCCGAAATACCGGCGGGTTTGCCGGTGTGTGATGCGGTTCTGAACCGGCTCGCCTAATACCTTCGCAGCTTTCGCAAGCGTATGGTCAATCGACGCCTCCAGTGTTCTTGGCAAAGCGCTCGAGAAAACACCCGGCCCCATCACCCGAGCCTTAACCCATTCCCGCGTATCGCAAATGCCTTGCAGATGATTGTCATGATTGCGGTAGAGCTCTCCCGCCAGGCCGTTCATGGCAAAACGCCCGTCTTGAAGAACAATCTCTCGGTAAGTGCGGGTGCGAAAATAACTCAGCCAGCTATAGTCATGAACCACCCGCATATCTGAGAAAGGAGCTGCATTAGCCAGATTGGCTTCAAACTCATTCTGTTCCATTTCGACCGGCTGCTTGGCTGCTTCGCAAAGTTTTAGTGGGATTTCCAGCGCGGCGGCCACCTGTTGCGCCACTGTTTCATCCACGGTCGTTTTGCGATGATAATGGGTATGGGCCGTTACCGTGCCGAAGTGCCGACGGGCCAGCAAGATCAGCAGGCGACTGTCGTAACCACCAGACAAACCTACTTCCATGCCGCCGGCCTCGGTCGCGAGAGCCTTCAACGATCTGAAATAGAGATCAAGTGACTCCAGTTGTTTCGTGACACATTCCGAAAATCCGCCGCTGGGCTCGGCATCATAAATCAACTCATCACGTTTGTGAGGCAAAAAAACAAGTTTAGGACAGTGAATTTTCTGACGGTGTTGTTCATCCACCAAATACACATCGGACACCACGGTCTCCGGACCGATAATATAACCGATTAGTGCGTTTTCAATTACCGCGGGCACATTGAGTGACAATGAGCCCGGCGCAGCTTTGAGCATCGCTGCAAATGACGAGCTGAAGACACTTTGTTCTTCGTTGGTGAACAGATGGAACAAGTTCATCCGGTCGGTGACGAAGGCAAGATTCCCCGCAGTGCAAATCAGTAGACCATACGCGCCGTTTAAGGCGTCTTGGTCCAATTCCTGTTTCAGGTAATCCTTGAGGACTGCCGCCATGCTCTCCCGCCGGCCAAATCCCCAATATGCGAACGTTCCAAATGCAAATAAAAAATTCCCTGCGCCATCCGAATAGAATGTTTCCGCTACCACCAACTGCTTGCCATAAGACCACAATATCCAGTCACCACCGGGTTGATAAATATTAGGTTGTGAAAAACCTTTGGCTTCAAAGATTGCCTCAACTGCTGGCAAATTGAGGTTCGTGCCGGCCCGATATAAAAAAAACGCTCCCATGACGGTTGTCGACAATCAGACTAGTTGACTGTTAATCACAATAATTTGTCTGCCGGTTTCACTTGTGGGTGGCCGCCTCTCTGGCCATAACATCTCGTCCACCCTCATTTATTCAACGGCAAATATGAGTATGCTAAATCACTACAGGCTACGAGACTGTATCTTCACCAGCGGTATCTATTACGTTAATTTGTTGTTGCGATCTCTTCAGGGAACAGGTCAAGGCGGAAATCACACCCAGCATCCCATAAGCTGTCGTGTCTGCCTGCCACGGCGCCCCAATTCCTAGTAACTGCAAAGTAAAAAGCATGAGGACTATGATCTTCATTTTATAACGGGAGACAAAGTCACTACCACCCATCAACCGCAAAGCACGATAGAAGAAGATCACATAAATGGATTGATATAAAACGAATCCGACAAATCCCGTGGTCGCCAGTGGCTCCATGTAATTTGAATGTGATACTTGGCCTGTCCAAAAGTGCTGGCCGAAATTGCCCAATCCCACCCCAAAAACTGGGTGCTCTAGGGTCATATTCCAGCCATCTTGATACATTTGATATCGAATATTGTCCTCTGCCGCGCCGCTGATACTCCCGTTA
The DNA here is from genome assembly GCA_903922735.1 of uncultured Verrucomicrobia subdivision 3 bacterium. GTDB lineage: Bacteria > Verrucomicrobiota > Verrucomicrobiia > Limisphaerales > UBA11358 > UBA11358. The sequence continues at coordinate 31,385 of CAIXUZ010000052.1, read as the reverse complement.
CTCTGATTATAGAAATTAGCGAATCGTTTGCCGACATTTGTATCCTCCAACATCTTGGGAACAATGATAAAGGCCACTGCAACCATAATCACCATGGTCAGGAATCGGATAAACACCTTGGCTAGAGATGTTTTTAAGGTTGAAGCCCACCCAAACCATATCAAAAGAAAAAACATGACACCGACAAGCGATTTTTTGGAGCCCGACATTGCAATCGTGACTATTGAAATGGCCCAGTAGGGCAGCAATAAAAAACGCCACCGTTTCTTTGCGGCTGCCAGCTCGCCCCAATACCAAAACGCCAGAACAAATATGATGGTCAAATACAATCCCAGATTGTTGGGATTACTGGTGATGCCCATCACCCGCTCATCGGCCTCTTGCTGTAAATGAGCTTCCCCGGTAAAAGCCGAACCAATTAAAATCAGACTTCCTACCAGCAATCCCGCAAAGATCGCATGCACCATTTCTGGCCAGGTTATAACCAGACCATATACCACCCACATCAAAATCAGCACCTGGGCTACGACCCGAAATACATTCCAGAACTCATAAATATTATCGGCAACGCAAATTCCCGTCACCCCGGCCCAAACAACCCACAAGCTCTGGATGAGCATTTCGGGCGGCGGCTCCTTTAGCCAGTGCCATTGCCCTTTGTTAACACACCCCCAAATAAAACTGCCGCAAAGCAAAATTCCTAAAACCCGCTGCTGATTAGCTCCCTCCAGGAATAGTGTTGTACAAAAGAATAGAAACAGGCTCCAACCGCTGGGGCGTTTTAACCAGCCAAAATAGTTCAAAGAAACTGGCATCTTGTCGTGTAGTTGTTACCGGGATAAACAGGTATGCCGACTGAAAAAATCGCAGCTTTCAAACTACTTCAGGCCTGGTATATATAATCCAACCTGATTTTTCTCCGCAGCGACCTATTTTTTTGGTAGCAAGCCTCGCAGAAACACATCAAGTTGGGCGGAAATCTGTAGCCACGAAAAATTTTCTGAAGAACCAGAGTGCTTTTTTGCATCCTCCCGCAATTTCGACAGCCATTTTCCCATCGCAACCGATTCGCAACCGGTAAAAGCACCGCCAAAATTGTTTTCACGCACCAGAGTTGAAGCATCTGACTCCTTTGGAGAAATCAAAAGCACCGGCACTTGGGCTCCCAAAGCATCGAATAGCTTGCCTGTAAGAATCCCCATTTCCGCCTGGGTCGCCGTTTCCTCAACTGTGGTGACAACCGCCGCAGCGCTTGCCCCCTTCAGCGCTGCCAAAACTATTTTGCGCGACACATTGCCATGATTAATCAGCCATGAACTGGCTCCTGCTTCGACAGCAGCCGTTTTAACATGTTTTTGATCCGATCCAAAATAATGCAACCGTACAGGCTGTTCCTGCGCCTTATCCCTATTTACCAAAGCTATGGCCTCTAACAACGGCTTTGCTGTGCTGCTTGGCGGATAAAATCGTCCGGCGTAAACCACCGCGAAGTCATCGAATCCTTCTGGCCTGATACCATCGAATTCCTCATTGTCGAAGCCATTGGTGATAACTTCGATCGGTTTATTAAACTGAAATTCAGATTTTAGCAGAGCTGACATGGATGGCGACACAACGGTTACGGCTTGGGCGAAACCCAATAGTCGAGCCTCCAAATCCCACACTTTTCTTGTCGCATTTCTTTTGCTGTGTGGATTTAAGCTCCACAGATCGCGGTAATCTAAAAATAGAGGCACAGCAAGTCGCCGAGCTACATTAGCGCCAGCTTCGAACGCGATATGTGGTGGCGCCGATACCAGAACGGCATCCATATCCCCGGGACCTAACGACGCACAGGCTCGGACTGCAGCAGTTATCCACCCTCGGTCAGGATCCAATTTGATCCAATTCACCACTCGACGAGCAATCCGTGCCAGGATATTAGGCTGCCAAGGAGCCAGTTTTATCCCGCCACCGGTTAAAATCGGCCAGTCAAAACCCGTCGGGCGTAATCGAATATTTTCGCGAACGCAATCGGCAATCACATCCATGCCTGGCTGCGGTTCGGTTAACAGCGCCGGATTAATCGTCACTACCTCCACGTCCCAGCCGCGGCGGGACAGATGTTTGGCGATGTTCCAGCACCGCACCGCACCAATCGCCCGCGAAGGCGGAAAGGCATATGCAAAAAACAGCAGCTTGGGAGAGCGTTTCATTGGCGCAATCAAAATTTAGTTTCGCTCCAGAACTTCGGCATACAAATCACGGATTTGCGCCACCACCGCCGGTCGCGAAAAGCGCTTCATAAAATCTTCACGGATGGCGGCAGCATCGTAGCGTTGATAATTGTCCCGCACACTTTTCATTGCTGTTACCAGAGCCGCCACATCCCCGACCGGCACCAGTAGTCCGTTGATTTCATTGACGATGTCTTCCGGCCCGCCGGAAGACGTGGCAATAATCGGCCGCCCGCATGCGATGGCTTCGGCAAACACCACCCCGAATGACTCATGGCGGCTGGGCAGCACAAACGCATGACAATTCTGAAAATAGCTCGGAGCTTCTGCGCGGGGAATGGCTCCCACCCAGCGGATCAAGCCCGCGATTCCCAGATTTTCGGCCAGTATTTGGTATTCTTGCTTTTGTTCGCCTTCGCCGCCGATGATAAACTCCACTTCGTCTGGTCGAGGTGACCATTGGGCAATAGCGCGAAGTAAAACATCAAAGCCTTTCTGGAACTTGATGCCGCCCATGGAAAAAAACTGAAATACTCCGGCCGACGGAGGTCGGGGGACAAAATAATTTTCGGCCACCAGATTGGGAATGACCCGGACCCTCCGGTAGCCGAACGCCTTGATTTTTTCCGCCGCCGGGTGGCTCACGGCGAGGACCGCGCGGGCGCCCTTCATCGCCGCCTCAATTTCGGGTCGCGGTCGGCCATTCAAGAGCGGGCCGGGAAACTGGCTCCAGTGTTCAGTCAGCACATAGGGCACACCGGTTTCGGCAGACAATAAGCCGGCCAGATAACCGCCTGGATGGCTTACATGAGCGTGAATCAAATCAATATTCCCAAACATCTTCACCGCGTCGCTGTAAATCCGGCGTAGCGCTTGACAAATTCTCTTATTGCCGCCGCCGGGCAGCTTGGGCGACCAAATAAGAGTTGGTTCAAAAACTTCAAAAAACCGTTCGTTGCGCGGACGTATTTGCCGCCGTGCACCAGCACGCCACCACAATGCCTGTAGCAAATCCAGTGGATGCGACAAGGGCAAAGCCCCGTCGTTTTGCCCCCAGTCAGCCACGATGATGCGGCAATCGGAGCAGGTGGCCAGCGCCTCCGCCTGTTCTCGACAAAAAATCCCGCCCAGCGGATGTTTTTGCGAGGGATACCACGACGGTATGACCAAGATATTCATTTCACGGTTTCCGACCGGTCGCCATAATACACCAGCCATCCACCAGGCCTTTCATGAATGGCCGGAACGGCAGCATGAACAGGTTCGCCAACAGCCCGAGATCAAATCCCGTTATGAAAATCGGCGGCAAAGTTCCCGCCGAGGTTACCGCCACTTCCTTCAGATTACTACGCTTCAAAACCAACTCCAGCTCCCACGGCGAAATCGGCGCGATGTGGCCGTAACTCAATTGAGCCTCGCCAAAATGCTGAAAACGGCCCCAGAACAAAAAACGGAAGCGGGACATCCACGAGGTGATATTGGGCGTGGTGATTAGAATAATGCCTCCAGGCCGCAGCATCGAGGTGAGACTGCGTACGTATTCCCACGGGCTTTCGATGTGTTCGATGACTTCAATACCGAGCACCACGTCGAATTGATTTTGGTGGGTGGCCACAAAAGCATCCACGGCAGCCTTGTCGTTGAAATCCAGCGGAACAAATCTGGCCGCCGGACACTTGTAGGATTTTTCGTCAATATCCACCGCCGTCACATCGTAGCCGGCATCGGCCAAGCGGTAGGATAGCGCCCCTTCACCGGCACCAAAGTCCAGCACCTGCGCCGGTGCCGGCTGCAATTGTGCGAGCCGCGCGGCAATCTGCGTGTGCAGATGCATATCCGCCTTGATGATCAGGCCCTTGTAATGATCGAGTTTCTTTTGTCCAAAATGATAAATCATAGATACCTTCAATTACTAGTTGCTGCCTCGTGCTGTGTGCTTTTGGGCAAAGCGGCCAACGGTTTTTCCACCACCGCTTTGACAAACTGTGACCGCGCGCCAATGATGGTGAAAACTTAAATTCATATTGCAGAAATATGGTTCCTTATGGCGCACTCTGGCGCGGCCATAGCGATCTCCAAGTGGTTTTGAGTAGTTGCCCATCGGCCGCGCCCAGCCAGACTAATCCGCCCAGCACCAGCGGCAGAAATCCGCCCGTCGCCATCGCAATCGCTGGGATGGCATTCAAATGCAGACAACTTAATGCCAGTCCCACTACCCCGGCCGCCAATCCGGATGCAGCTAGGATGCTGCCCAGTTTTTTCCACGGAAACACCTCACGCACCGAACATTGCAGTCTTTGACGCAGCACATAAAGCGACAGCGGCAGATATATTAAATACGATACGGAAATTGAGGCGACGGCGGCCCCGGCCGCCCCCAGCCAACCGGTCAGCAACCAGCCCAAAACTGCTCCCGCCACCAATCCAATCGTGGACAAGACCAGAATCGGGCGACTGGATCCGGTTGCTTGAAATACGGCGCCAAAAGTCAGCGTCCGCAGTGGCAGCAGCAGGAGATAAATTCGAAACGGCACCGCTGCCTTGGCATAGGCTGCGCCATACAACAACTGCATCAGATAAGGGGCTAGAACCCAAAAGAGCATCATCGCTGGCAGCAAAATCAAAGCGGAGCGAGTCATCGCTGTCTGCATCAGCCGCAAAACTTCATTTAATTTCCCCGCCTGATGCAGTCTTGCATAATCCACCAGCACCACGGAGGTGATGGAGCCGGTGATGACACTGATGAGCGGGATTTCCATCGCCCCGACCGTGTAAACCGCAAATTCCGCCGGGGTGCAGCGCATGGAAACAATCATCTGATCCATGGAAGCACTCAAGGTTCCCATCAGCGATCCCAGTCCCAGCGGAATGGCAAACAGCAACTGCCGCCGCATTCCCGCCGCCGAAGGCCGCCAGTTCGTGCCCGGACACGCGTGCCACATCAGCCACATTCCTGTCAGACAGTTCAAGATGGTGCCGGCCAGCACTCCCAGCAACGCCGCGCCCGGCGTCCGCCAAAACCACACCAATCCGACCACGAACAGAAAATTAATCACTCGGCTCGCGACGTTGTATACCGCCAGCGTCCGGATTCGCTGGCGGGCCAGCAAGCCGGCGGACACCGCCGCCGCCGGGATAAAAAACAACGCGTAAAGCCCGAACCAAGCCAGCAGCGGCGCCAGCGCCGGATTGTCAAACCGTTTCGCCAACAGATGATTTCCGCCCAGCAATGCAAAACTAGAAAGCAGCCCGCCCGCCATCATCAACCACGTCAGATTTTCTACCAGCGTTGCGCGGGGATTTTCCGTTTCCTTCGGCAGAAATGTGAACAGCACGCGGTCCAGCCCCAGCATCACAAACGGCACGGCAAAAGTCATGGCCAGAATGGCTTGCCGGTAAGTCCCGAAATCGTGCTGGCTCAACAGCCTGGTCAGCACCATGCCCGAAAAAATGGACACGAGCGCGGTGAGGATGCTGCCGCTGGATAAAATTAAAACCCGCGCTGTGCGTGACTCGCTCACTTCCTTAGGACCTTTTTTTCAACTTCCTGCAGCCCGTGCGTTTTTTTTGAAGGCACGGCTGACCACCGCCGCTTTGACGAACTGCGGCCGGGCCCCGACGATGGTGAGAATTTTCATCAGGTCAAGCCGCAGACGGTTCGAGGATTTTGAATTCGCCGTAAGTTTTCTCACCCTTCGCCAGCGCGGCCGGCAGGATGTCATCTTCCACCAAATCGCGACACCGCAGAATTTCCGGTTTTCGGTTTCCGGTTTCCGATTTCTCAACTTGATAACGAAATCCGGATTCAGGACAAACCATAACGCCCTGCGTGTCCGGATTTTTCAAAATATGCCCGTGCCGGCTCATCCAGCCGGTTTGGCGGCCGGGGTTGCCGACGATCATCGCGTAATCCGGCACATCCTTGGTCACCACGGCGCCGGCGCCGATGAAGGCGTAGCGCCCGATGGTCACGCCGCAGACAATGGTGGCATTGGCCCCGATGGTCGCACCGCGCTTGACGGTCGTTTTGTCATAAAGGCCGCGACGGTTCACCTGGGAGCGCGGGTTTTTGACGTTCGTAAACACGCACGATGGGCCGAGAAAAACATCATCTTCAATCACCAGGCCGGTGTAGATGGAAACGTTGTTCTGGATCTTCACGTTGTTACCGATGACCGTGCCGCCATCCACGTTGACATTCTGGCCGAGCACGCAGCCTTTGCCCAACCGCGCGCCTTTCATGATATGTGAGAAATGCCAGACCTTGGTGCCGCGTCCAACCATCGCGCCGTCGTCCACCAGCGCCGTAGGATGAACGAAATAGTCGGCGTCCGAATGCAGCACTGCGGAGGGGCAAACCCCATCGCCACCGCGGTTAAGACTGTGTTGCGCAGATTGCAGCACCTGGAGAACCCGCAGACCCTCCGCGGCGTCGGTGCGCGGCACGCAGCGCGTCTGACAGCATTCCAGAAAATGCCGGCATTCCTCACGCAGCGGCTCGGCTTCCGGGACGACCACGAGTTCGCTGGAATTCTTCCTGGGCGTGGGTTCCTGGCCATTCGTCCAGGTAAGATAGTGGCGGTGAATGACCAGCTTTTCATTCCATGGCCGGGTGTCATCAAACACCACCATGCCTTCAGAGCCGACCACGGTGAGCTTCTGCTCCTTGAATGGATTCAGCCAACTCACGAATATGTGGGCGCGCAGATTGCCGGAAAACTTAAGGGTGGTCAGCGTGGTGTCGGCCACCCCGGGGGTGAGATGTGATTCGCCCAGGCAGCGGATTTCCTCCGGCAACTTCCCGCCCACCAGCGACAGGATCACCGAGATGTCGTGCGGTGCGAAACTCCAGAGCGCATTTTCTTCGCGGCGGATTTTGCCCAGGTTAAGCCGGTTGGAAGTGATGTAATGCAGCTGGCCCAGTTCCCCCGCAAAAATCATCGCCTGCAGTTTTTGGATGCAGGGATGGTATTGCAACAGATGCCCAACCATGAGGACGGCCTGTTTTCCGGCCGCGAGCACTTGCAATTCAGCGCCCTGCCGGGCCTCCAGGCAAAGCGGCTTTTCCACCAGCACATCCTTGCCAGCGAGCAGCGCGGATTTCACCAGTTCAAAGTGCAGGACCGCAGGCGCGGCCACGACCACTTTTTTGATCGCCGGATTTTTCAAGACGTCGTCAAAGCGGGAGGTTTTTTGGACACCGGCATAGTCAGCCTGGTAGCTGTCGAGCGTCGCCTGGCTCTGGTCGCACAGGGTGTGCAGCGCGCCGAGGAGGTTGAAATTGCGGGCGAGATTCTTGCCCCAGTAACCGGCACCGACCAGGGCGAGATCGCGGGTGGTATTTTGAACATTCATGATGGGGAAATATTCAGGCCAGGACGCACTTGACGGCAGCCACGATTTCGTCCTGATTCGCCTCACTTAGGTATGGGTGCATCGGCAGGCTGATGACTTCCAGCGCCGCTTTCTCCGCGTTGGGGAAGTCTCCATACCGGTTGCCACAACCGGCGAACACGGGTTGTTCATGCAAACACTTCGGATAATAGACCGCCGTGGGAATGCCCCTGGCCTTGAGTTTCTCGCCGACCTGGTCACGTTGCGGCACGCGGATGGTGTATTGCGCATAGACGTGCGTGTTGCCCGGAGCGATTTCCGGCACGGCGCACACATTGCGCAGCAATTCCGTATAGCGCGCACCAATGCGGCCGCGCTGCTCCACTTCCCATTGAAAATACGGAAACTTGGCCAGCAACACCGCCGCCTGGATCGTGTCGAAACGGCCGTTCATGCCGAGATAAGGATGGTGATGGCGCTTGAGTCCGCCATGGGTGCGAATGGCCTTCATTTTTTCGGCCAGCGCGTCGTCGCTGGTGAAGAGCGCCCCGCCGTCGCCATAACAGCCGAATGGCTTGGCCGGGAAAAAACTCGTGCTGGCAATGGTCGTGACCCCACCACTGCGCCGGCCATTTTGCGTGGCGCCAAAACTTTGCGCGGCATCCTCGATGACAGTCAGACCATGTCTGGCAGCGATGGCATTGATGCGGTCGTAATCGGGCATCTGGCCGTACAGGCTGACCGGCAGGATGGCCTTAGTGCGCGGAGTGATGGCGGCTTCGATCAAATCCACATTGAGGTTGTAGGTCGCCGGTTCGATGTCCACAAAAACCGGTTTTGCTCCAATCAATCCAATGACTTCCGCTGTGCTGATCCAGGTGAAGGGCACGGTGATCACTTCGTCGCCCGCGCCAATGCCGAGCGCCCGCAGGACGATTTCCAGACTGTCGGTGCCGCTGGCGACGGTGAGGGCGTGTTTGACACCCACATATTTGGACAGTTCCGCCTCCAGCTCACTGACTTCCGGCCCCATGATGAAATGGCCGTGGTCGAGGACGCGATGAATCCGCGCGTCAATTTCAGCCTTATGAAGCTGGTATTGTTGTTTCAGGTCAATGAATTCAATGGGTTTCATGGGATAATAATAGAGGTTCTTTATGGCGGGTTACCTAGACTGCTGCAGGTAGGGCGCGTCACTCCGTGCGCGCCCTCGGTAGTCGCAAACCGGTTTCTTTAATCATTCCGCCCCCCTGGTGCCTGACAATCAGAATATTAACAATGAACCGGGGCAGCGTAACTTAGGTCGCGAATTCTTCGCGGCTATGAGAAATCAGATAAATCAAACCGTCGCGCGACGGTCAGCAGGCTCAAAAAAAACTTATTTCCAGCGGCGGAATCGCAACAGACTTAAACCACCCAAGCCCAGCAGTGCGAGAGTGCATGGTTCGGGGACGGCCTCCATGCCAATGGTGAATCCACTGTATGATTCCGCATTGGCCACGGTCCAGGTCAAACTGGATATTTCACCAGCAAACAGGATGCAGCCACTTCCTTCGACACCTGAAAGTGTATAACTATTCAAGGCTGTAAGACCGCAATTCGTGCCATTTGATCCAACCCCACTTGGAACCCAATAGTCACCTCCTGAACTCAAAATGGCAAATGATTGGCTAAAGGTATATGTGGAAGGCGTCAGCGGCTTGTTGATTGAACCAAGTGAAATAACATCCATTATAAGATTATTGACCGGCTTTGAGAATGTCAGAGTGCAGATTCCATTTGAACTAAGGGTGATGATATCGGAATATGTTGGCGGTATGGGAGCCAAGCTGTTGGTGAAGGTTGCGGCAGGAAGCCAATAATTAACTCCCTGATTATTGATTGTCGAATAACCATAAACCTCACCGGAATAGCCCACATTTAAGGTATCCAGCACGCCAGCGGCAGAGTTAGCATTGGTCGAATTCCATTGGGTCCAGACTACCGATTGCGCAGAAATGTTGAGCGTATAGCAAAACCATACCAGGGTGGCCGCCAGAATATCTTTGGTGCGTTTATTCATATTTACTTCTCGTTATTACCGTTTGCTTTGAGTGCAGCACAGTGACTTGAGATACTGCGGCAGGAATTCTTTCAACCCCTCGGCCAGATCCTGGGTGGAGAGGTAGGCGAGGGTGTCCTGGATCTGCCGGACATCCGCCTGCGAATGCCGGACATCCCCAGCCCGGAACGGGCCATACACCGGCAAGGATCCAGCCAGTGACGGATGGGTGACGACCAGTTCGTCGCGCAGCAGATAAAACAACTGGTTCAGCGTCGTCCGGCCGCCGGCGGCCACGTTGAACACCTGGGCCGATGGCACCAGGGTCTGGTGCGCCGGATCCGCCAGCCAGTCGGCCGCGAGCAGGTTCGCCTGGACCGTGTTGTTCACATAGCAGAAATCCCGGCTGGTTTCGCCGTCGCCGTTGATGCAAATCGGCTGGCCTTTGATCATGGCATCAATCCATTTGGGGATCACCGCCGCATAGGGGCCATTGGGATCCTGCCGCGGACCGAAGACATTAAAATAGCGCAGGCCGATGGAACTCATGCCGTAGCAGCGGGCAAAAATCTCGGCGTAAAGCTCGTTGACCCATTTCGACAAGGCGTAAGGTGACAGCGGCCGCCCAATGATCTCTTCGCGTTTGGGCAGGGCTGAGTTATCACCGTAAACCGCGCTGCTGGAGGCATAGACAAACGCTTTTACTCCAGCCTCGCGGGCGGCGAGTTGCATGTTGAGAAAACCATTGATGTTATGGGCGTGAGTATCTGCCGGTTGGGCAATGGAGCGAGGCACAGAACCCAGCGCAGCTTGATGCAGGACGAAATCCGCACCGGCGCAGACCTGCTGGCAGATTGCCAGATCGCGAATATCACCTTCCAGGAATTTAAACTTCGACCATAAGTCTTCCCCCACTTCGGCACGCACAGCTTCCAGATTTTTCCACGACCCGGTCAGAAAGTTATCCAGGCCGCCGACCGTCTGGTTGAGTTTCAGCAGCCGTGCGACCAGATGCGAGCCGATGAAGCCGGCGGCACCGGTAACCAGCCACCGGCGCGGTTGCTTCGACATTTCCTGCTGTAATTGTTCGTAGCGGTTCATGGGAGCAGTATCTTCAGGCTTTCCAAAGCTGGCCGGGCCTGGTGCCAACCCCGGCGAGCGCATTGCGGGTGTCCACGATCAGCGGCGCCCATTGCGACAGTTCGGTGTAATTCACATTCGCGTGCGCAGTGCTGATCAATACAACATCAAACGAACCAATCGTCTTTTGATTCCACGCCACGGATTTTGTCCCCGCCCAATGGGAATGTTCACGCGACGGGCGGATGACCGGCACATAAGGATCGTAGTAGGCGACCTCGGCGCCGCGATCTTTGAGTTTCTGCAGCAGGATGTAACTTGGTGATTCGCGGTCATCATCCACGTTGGCCTTATAGGCGAGACCCACGATAAGAACGCGCGAGCCCTTGATGGGCTTGGTGTTGAAATTCAGCGCCTCGGCCACCCGTTGCACCACCCATTCCGGCATGGCGGTATTCACTTCGCCGGCCAGTTCGATGAACCGCGTGGACTGCCCATATTCGCGCGCTTTCCAGGTCAGATAAAACGGGTCAATGGGGATGCAGTGCCCGCCCAAACCGGGTCCGGGATAAAACGGCATAAAACCAAACGGCTTGGTCTTGGCCGCATTGATGACTTCCCAAACGTCAATGTCCATCGCGCCGTAAACCATCTTCAGTTCGTTCACCAGGGCGATGTTGACGCCGCGAAAAATATTTTCCAAAAGCTTGGTGGCCTCCGCCGTGCGGCAGGAACTGACTTTCACAATCTTCTGGATGGCAACCCCATAGAGGGCGGCCGCCTTTTCCAGGCATTCCGGGGTTAACCCGCCCACCACTTTGGGAATCAGCGCCACTTTGCTGTCCGGGTTGCCGGGGTCTTCCCGTTCGGGGCTGAACGCCAGGTGGAAATCTGTTCCAGCTTTGAGGCCTGAGCCTTTTTCCAACACCTGCCGCAAATCTTCGTCCGTGGTGCCCGGATAAGTGGTGGATTCCAGCACCACCAGCTGCCCGCGTTGTAAATGGGGGGCTATGGCCTCGCCCGTCTGTAAAATATAGGAAATGTCCGGCTCGCGATTTTTATTCAACGGCGTCGGAACGCAAATGATGACAGCCTGAACTTCCCGAACACGACTAAAATCCACCGAAGCGCTGAATCGGCCGGCCGCAACCTGCTCGGCAATGGTGGCTGGCAAAATATGATGGATATAACTTTGCGAAGCGTTGAGCGCGTCCACCTTCTTGCCGTCGATGTCCAATCCAATCACCGTCATGCCCGAACGGGCGAATTGCAGCGAGAGCGGCAAGCCGACATAACCCAGACCAACAATCGCCAGACTAGGTTCTTTACCGGTTGAAACAGGGTTGGTTGTATTCATGATGTTTTTGTATTTTGAAAATTGTCAGGCAGGTCCGACAAATTATTGGGGAGGTTTTGATTTGTAAGCTGGCTGATGGTGCCCCGGCCAGAATTGAACCTGGAACCTGTTGAGAAAGAGTCAACTGCTCTGCTTTTGAGCTACCGGGAGCAAATCAAGGGACGGGAAACCAGCCAGAAGACCGGGAACTTTAAACAGACTACCGTCATCCCGTGCATTTCACACAGGAATCGGCAAACCGTTTCGTTTCTAATTTCACCACAAACCAAACTCAGCTCTTCAGCTCTGCTCAGGGAACTTTTACTAAGTATTACAACCATATTGGGTGTGGGTGGTTTATGAAACAGCATTGCATTAGAAGACGACCGATTTGTGGTTAGCCGACGCTTAATGCGTATTTAACAGCGCTCACATTCGCGGTTTTAGCAGCCAAACCGTATAAAACGCGGACTCACCAATCCAAACCAGGTTAATAACGGCGTAGATACCGCAATAAAGCTGGATCTTTTCTCACTGCCTTCCAGAGCCGGTATCAAATAATGACTTCACGTACATCTCAATGGCATACGAGGGTGGGGCAAAGCATCGCACTGTTAGCGTTGGCGTGTGATCGGCACCTACCCATGACAGCATCAAAACGGCAGCCGCCAGAACCAATTGGCACGCAGTTACAGAAATGCCGATATTCAGACTGTGGTTGAAACCATAGGCAGCCGACATCGCATACTGCGCTTAATGCTAAAATACCTACGACTGCTGAATAAAGAATGTAAAAGATGACAGATTACACATAATCATTTACATATATATAAAATCAATTTACCCCGACTGGGTTTTGGCACATGCCAAAAGCGATTCCGACGTTTAACGCAAAAATATTTTGGCCAAGATTCTTATCATCGAGGACGACTGGCAGCTTCAACAGCTGGTGAGTGATTTCTTGTCCCGCCACGGGCATGAAGTCAAAACGGCTTCCGATGGCGGTCAGGGACTGCTTCAAGTCGCCGATTTTCTGCCGGACCTGATCCTGTGCGACCTGGATATGCCCGGCGTGGACGGAAAAGGCGTGGTGTCCTCGCTGCGACAAGACGATAAACTGGGGGAAATTCCGGTGATTTTTTTGAGCGCCTGCTCCGACCGCAAAGAAATTCGCCGGAGCATGAATTCGGGCGGCGACGATTTCATCAGCAAACCCGCGGAACTGCCGGAGATACTTGAAACCGTCAACGCCCGCATCGCCCGGCTGGGCCAGCAACGGCACCGGAAAGCCCAGCAACTGGATCAGGCGGCCGATTTTATCGCCGGCATCATCAATAATCTGGACCCGGCGAAATCGGACATCAAATGGTGGAGCGAGGCGGGCGAGAGTCGGTCAGATTCGCCCAACCCCATCATTCAACGCGTCCGGCAAATTCTAAAGACCCAGCCGCCCGCAAAACATGGCGAGGCAAGCTCGCCGGGCGCCTTATCCACCTTGTTGATAAAAGATGAGAATCGCCGGCAATACCTGCAGCTTTCGGAAGTGAAGGTGTTTCTGGCGGACGGGGAATACTCCGTTTTATACTGGGGTGACCATCGGCATATCATGTTTCGCAAGCCATTGAAACATTGGGAACTGGAACTGCCGCCGGAACGGTTTGTGCGGGTGCATCGCTCGGCCATTATCAATCTGGCTTTTTTGGATTTCGTGGAGCAGGATTTGGAAAACAAGCAGCACATCCATATCAAGGGCTTTAAGCAGGTAATCGCTGTGAGCCAGCGGGCGAAAGCGGCGTTCAACCGCAGCCTGAAAAAATTCCGGCCAATGAAAGGTTAATCGCTTGAAGCTTAACACTTCCATTTCAAAGTTTCCCGATAAAGCCGCCGACATACTGGCGGTGGATGACACCCCGGCCAATCTTCAGTTGCTCACCAGCCTGCTGGGAAAATACGGATTCACCGTTCGCCCGGCCATCAACGGGGAAATCGCCCTGCAAGCCGCCCGCCGTTTGCCGCCAGACCTGATCCTGCTCGATGCGCGCATGCCAAAGATGGATGGCTACGAGGTCTGCAAGCAGCTGAAGCGGGACGAGAAACTCAAGGATATTCCGGTCATCTTTGTCAGCGCGCACGGTGAAATTGACGACAAGGTCAAAGCCTTTCAAGCCGGCGGCGTGGATTACATCACCAAACCGTTTCAGGCGGAGGAGGTGCAATCCCGCATTCGCACCCACCTGGAAATCCGCCGCCTGCAACAGGAGGCCAAGGGCAAAAACAAGGCGCTGGAGCGGTTAATCCAGCTGCGCGACCGCCAGCTCGGGGAAACCAGTCAAAAACTCACGCTGTTGGAAGATGCGAAAAGCCATTTTCTGGCCCTCATCTCACATGAATTGCGCACGCCGCTCAACGGCCTGCTCGGCGCCGGCGAACTCGCCTTTGCGGAATTTCCGAATTATCCCCGGCTGGTAGAATACAAAAAGCTGTTTAACGATTCCCGCCAGCGCATCCTGCTGTTTGTGGAAGATGCGCTGCTGTTGTCCAACCTGCAGGTTAAAGGCGGCCAGTTTGCCGACAACCGAAGCGAATTGGATGCCGTGCTGAAGACGGCCGTCAAGGAGTGCCACGAAGCGGCCGAGGCCAACGATGTGCTGATGAGCGCCGCGCCCAGCGGCCTGGGGCAGGTTCTGGGCGACTGGTATTTCCTGACCCGCGCGATGATCCGCCTGATTGAAACCGGGATCAAGTTTTCCCAACCCGGGAACGAAGTGGTCGTATCCGCCTGTCCGTTGGAACACGAAGTGTTGCTGACCATCAAAGCCCGGGGCTACGCGGCGGCCGAAAAGGATTTGCCGAAGATATTTGAGGTTCTGGCCATTGGCCGGGCCATCACCCCGCGCGGTGATCTGGGACTTTCGCCCGCCGTCGCCAGCCAGATTATCAGCCAGCTGGGCGGCTGGGTGAAAATCAAGAACACCACGCCCGCCGGCGTCGAAATCATGGCGCAACTGCCCCGCTATCCCCCGCTAAATACCGACCCGCTTTCATCGCCAACCTGATGTTTTATGACTGTGCGGCGAGAAGAAACCAATGGGGTTGAAAGCGTATCCGGGCAACTGGTCCGCGCCAACCCGGAGCTCGAACAGCAGGTGCATGAACGCACCCGGCAGCTGGCCGAGAGCGAGGAAAAATACCGGATGCTCTTTGAAGGTTCGCGGGATGCTCTCACCGCCGGGGAACCGCCCTTGTGGCGGTTCACCTCCGGCAACCCGGCGGCGATGGAATTGTTCCGCGCCAAAAATCTGGAGGAACTCACGCAGTGTGATCCCTGGAAACTCTCACCGGAAAAGCAACCGGACGGACGGCGTTCCGCCGAGAAGGCCCAAGAAATGTTTGAGCTGGCTTTGCGCCACGGCTCGCATTGTTTTGAATGGACTCATCTCCGGCTGGATGGCGAAGCGTTTCAGGCCAGTGTGCTCTTAAGCAAAATCGAGGTCGGGGGGAAGGTGCAGATTCAGGGGACGATTCGCGACATCACGGAACAGCTGAAGACGGAAGAGACGCTCCGCCGGGCGGTGCAAACCGCCGCCGACGCCAACCGCGCCAAGTCGGAATTTCTGGCAAACATGTCCCACGAGATCCGCACGCCCATGAACGCGATCATGGGCTACACGCAGCTGCTCCAGCACAACCCCTCCCTGACCGACACCGCGCGTCAGCAGGTGGAAATCATCCATCGCAGCAGCGAAAACCTGCTGAGCCTGATCAACAGCATCCTGGAAATCTCCAAGATCGAAGAGGGCCAGGTTACGGTGCAGCCAGTCAGGTTTGATCCCCTGGCACTCCTGGAGGATCTGGTGCGGCTATTCCGCGTGCAGGCGGTCAACAATGGGCTCGTGCTGACGTTTCACAAGGAAGCCGGACTGCCGCGCTTCCTGGAGGCGGATCAGGGAAAAATCCGGCAGGTGCTGAGCAATCTTTTGAGCAACGCCATCAAGTTCACCGAACACGGCGGCATCCAGTTATCCGCTTCCATGATGAGGCCCGACGCCGGCCATATCCGGCTGGTCGTCCAGATCGAAGACACCGGTGCGGGGATTGCCCCGGAAGAAATACCGAACCTTTTTAAAATATTTACGCAGACCAACAGCGGCCGCCAGGTCGCCACCGGCTCGGGCCTGGGGTTGTTCATCAGCCGCCGATATGCGCGGCTGATGGGCGGCGACATCACCGTGGCCAGCAAGCCGGAAAAGGGCAGTATTTTTCAATTCGAGGTGCCGGTCAAAGTGGCCAGTGACACCACCACCCCGAATAAGCCAGCCGCCGGTGAGCGATTGCGGATTGCGCCCGCGACAGGAAGCAAGCGCGTCTTCGTCGTGGATGACATGCCGACGAACCGGGAAATGCTATCCCATATGCTGAGAGACGCCGGCTTTGAAGTGAAAACCTTTGCCGGCGGCAAGGAAGTGCTGGCGGCATTCGCAGCGGGTCAGCCCGATTTGATTCTGATGGACACGATGATGCCGGAGATGGACGGGCTGGAAACCATCCGCCAATTGCGGGCACTGCCGGGGGGAGCCGCCCCGAAAATCATGACCGTCAGCGCATTGGTCTTTGTTGAAAATCGCGAGGCCGCCAAGCAGGCGGGCGCGGATGATTTTCTGGCCAAGCCGTTCAATATTCAGGAGCTGTTGGAAAAAACCGGCCGGTTGCTGGGCATCAAATATGCCAGCGTTGCCGCCCCGCCGGAACCCGTTGCCGAACCGGCGGACACGGAATGGCGGCACCGGCCGCTGAAGCCGGAAAACATGGCGGGGCTGCCGACCGGCCTGCGGCAGCAAATGTACGAGGCGGTGGTCGTGGCCGATTTTGTGGCGGTGCAACAAATAATTGCCCAAGTCGAGCCGCTGGATTCACAACTGGCCAGCAGCCTCACTCATCTGGCTGACCGGTTTGATGCCGAGCAACTGCTGCAACTGCTGGAACCCGCGACGGTCCCGACCGTGAAATAAAAAGCACCGCGCTAACAGGATGTCCTGAGCGGAACGATTTAGTTCGGCCACAGATGGGCAATGCCGTTTTTAGTTCGGAATCGGCGCGCGAAGGATGCGAAGGGGACCTGACCGCACTAAACCGCACCAAACCGCACCGAAAACTGCAAAAATCTGAGACTTGTAACCTGAATTACAAAAGAGGCGAAGCGGGCACACTCCACTCGGGCAACCCAGAACGGGCGACGGGATAAAATCAAGATGTCAAAGAAACGGCCACGCACGCCGCACAGAAAACCCACCCGCCGCCGGCAAGGCAGCGCCAGAGACACCATCGGCCTGCGAAAGGCAGACTCCTAGCCAGCCCGCCGAATATTCTGTATATTTACACATAGGTACATATATGACCAGTGAAACCATCAAATATTTTCCGCTTCACAGAGCAGGAGATGAGGCAGTTTGCTGGCGAATGGTCGCACGAAGGACGCGAAGGGAAAACTAGAGGCTAGAGGCGCGGGGATACGGATGCGGTTCCGGGTTGATTTTTTGCCGCAGATGGGCACAGATAAAAACTAGGGATAAAAGCGATTTCGGCCGTGGTTGGGTCAGTCATCAACGGGCAACTGACAATCAAGCCCAAACCCTGCACCACTTAATCTGCCCACGCCATCAATCCCGGCATCAATCATAGAATCACCATCCGGAAATTTTATATCAGCTATCTTCCATACGCTGTTTTTACGACGCATAATGCATTAATCACATCGCCAGCTTAAATGTGATGGCTTCATAGCCGGGTATTGTTTTAGCTCTTAAGACCTATGAGCCCCAACAAGTCCACCTGCCTGATCTGCCGATGCTGTGGCGGCCAGATGCGTAACAATGGAGGACATTGTCCGACTAATCCCAATTTGTGCCGGCGGTGTTCAGACGAAACTTTCAGGAATTCGGAGCCATGGGCGATACCCATGGTCCTGGGTCTGCCATGGGAGGAAAACCCCGAGCGGACCAAGGTCCCGGCAGCGTGGCTGATGAATTAGCCGAATTAAATTTTAAAAAAACATGACAGCGAGATCACTCATTATTATTTTACTGATTGCCCTGGCGACAGGGAAAGCTGATGCCTTCCTAACTTCAACCAAGCCATTGGCACCGGTGGCAGGAAGCATCGCGGTCGCCACCCCGGCTGGCCAGGCAGGCAACAACCTTTCCCAGGGAATCACCCTCCGCGGGGCGGCAGCGAATGGCAACGGCTTGAACCCCGCTTTGCCGAATGCAAAAAACGTCCAAAGCCCTGACCGGCATATGACGCCGGCGGAGATGTTATCCAAACCCGTTTCCATCTGGCTAGATCTCTTCATCGCCCTGATGCTGGCAAACACCGGTCTCAATTGGGCTTTCAAAATCAAGGGTTGAGAACAGGTCAAGGCGCCGCAATCCAGATGCTTCGTGGATGCTGGATGCTGGATGCTGAGAGGTAGCGGATGGTCGCACGAAGGCGGCACCAAGGGCGTAAAAGGGGAACATGCAACATTCAACGCCGGGCGCTCATTTCCCCGGCAAGTCACAGTCACGCGATTGCTGGTGGCGCTAGCTAAGACTCGCGGCTCGCCCCTTCTTCTCGTTTTAATTAGCCAGTGAAACGGCAATCCAGATCATATATTGGCAATATTAGCCGTCAGTCAACGCGGGGAATTATAGTTGTTGTTGTTGGGGAAAGATAAATATCGTGAGCACCCGGCAGGATGGTGAGAAGATTGGGCGATGTGGACATTAATACTGTCGCCCGCAGCATTTAGGTTGGATAAGCTACATTATATTTTTCCGCGTTACCTATCCCGGTGATGTTCACTCCACCAATGAAAATGCGGCTGGTTCTCTAAGCCCGTTCAAAATAAATAATTATTAACGTTCAAATTTAATTCCCGGAATTGCACTGGACGCAACTATTTATGCAGCCAGCGCATGCCGGCAAGCCGGAACGATGCAGTTCAACCACGGGGCAAGGCAGTTATAATTTTTAGTTTTTAGTTCGGAGCGGAGGCGGTTTAGGCAGGCAAATATTTACCACGAAACACACGAAATACATAAATGAACTAGAGTCGTTTAACTATTCCGGCAGCCGCAAAAACGCGCAGGCGGCGTGAACCGCTGCCAAGCCCATTCAGCACCGCCTGCGCTTCAGCGTATTCCAGCGGCAGGACAATGGGCGGGACAGCGGATGTCCACTGAAGCAGCGATGGATTAAAAATTGTGAGCGACAAGTTAAGTAAGCCGCCGTGACAGCGGAGAAACACCACTAGTTCAGTTTAAGTGTGAACCAGAAGGTGCTCCCCTGCCCGGCTTGACTGTTCACGCCAAGGCTGCCGCCGTGGGCCTCCACGGCCAGCTTGCAGAATGCCAGGCCCAGGCCGGTGCCCTGCCGGCTCTTGCCCGATGCCACCTGGCCAAACCTCTCGAAAATCATCTCTTGGAATTCCGGGGCGATGCCCGGACCGGCATCGCTCACTTCCACCCGCACCCGGCCTTCGGCCGCCGCAATGGTCAGGTTGATGGTGCCGCGCTCCGGAGAAAACTTCCACGCGTTGCCCAGCAGATTTTGCAGCACGCGCTCGATCAGTTCCGCATCCAGCGGCACCGTCACATTTTCCGGATGGGAAACCAGGTTGATTTTGATTTGCTTGGGGCTACTGGCCGAACAGATATCCGCCGCCGCCTTGCAGGCTAGGGCGGACAGGTTGCAGGGTTTGAAATCGGAAACCAGCTTGCCGGCCTCGAGTTTGCTGACCAGAAGCATTTCGGAAACCATGCGCGCCAGCCGCCTGGTTCCGCCCTGGGCCTCGTCCAGGCTATGGCTGCCTTCCTGGGAAAGGGCGGCGACGTCAAACTTCCGGATCATTTCGAGATGGCCATTGACCACCATCAGCGGGCCATTCATGTCGTGGACAATCATGTGGATCAGGTTGTCGCGCAGGCTTTCCAGCTCTTTGAGCCGCCGGTTGACGGCTTCCAATTCAATTTTCTGCCGGTGCAGCTCCAGGTGGGCGGTGACGCGGGCCACCACTTCCCGTTCCTGAAACGGCTTGGTGATGTAATCCACGCCGCCGGCCTGGAAGGCCTTGATTTTTTCGCCGGTCTCGTTCAAGGCGCTGATAAAGATGACGGGGATATCTTTCAAGGCATCAATCGCCTTGAGCTGCTGGCACATTTCCAGCCCGTCCATCTCCGGCATGCAGATGTCCAGCAAAAACAGGGAGGGCGCGGCCTGCTGCGCCGCCGCCAAGGCCCGCCTGGCGCTGGTGGCCGAGCGCACCAGAAAGCCGGTCTGCTTCAGCATGACCGACAACAGCTGCAGGTTTTCCGGCACGTCGTCCACAATCAAAACGGAGCTTTTTTCATTCATGGTGATTTGAAGCTAATGCCGCGGCGTCCGCCAACAGCTGCAGCAGGCTTTCGGCATCAAACTGCCCGGTCAGTTGCCGCAGGGACCGGGCGAGGTCCGGGTGTTCGGACTTGATGGTTTTAATGGCCTCCTCGACCTGGTGAAAATTCGCGGTCTGCAGATTGTCACGCAATGGGTCGCGCCAGCTTTGAGGCAGACGGGCCAGGGCGGCCACCGTTTCCGCCTGCGCCGGAATGGAGGCGGGAGCCGCCGGCGCGCTGAGAACCAGATTCACCCCCAGCAGCCCGGCGATTGTATCGAGCAGTTCGGCCGGCGGCACCGGTTTGGCCAAAAAGTCGTCCGCGCCGGCCGCTCGCGCGGCGGCCCGGTCTTCCGCATACGCCGTGGCCGTCAGGCTGATGATTTTCAGGGCGGCATTCTCCGGCTCGGCCCGCAGCCGGCGGATCGTCTCCAGCCCGTCCGTCTCCGGCATCCGCGTGTCCATCAGCACCAGCTGCGGCCGCCAGGCTGACGCCAACACCAGCGCTTCGGCCCCGCTGGCCGCCATGCGGCATGCAAAGCCGGCCAGCTCCAGCAGTTCCTTCAGAAATATCCGGTTGTCTTCCAGATCATCCACCACCAGCACCCGGCACTCCGGCATGCACGGCACCAGCTGCTGGGTCAAACCCTTAACCCTGCACCGGATAGGCTCCGGGTCCCAGACCACTTCAACGGGCACCTCAAATTCAAAGGTGCTCCCCTGCCCAAACTCGCTCTGAACGGTGATGCCCCCCCCCAGCAACCGCGCATACTCCTGGCTGATGGCCAGACCCAGCCCGGTCCCCGTCTGGCTCACACGCCCGCTGTTCGTCTGTTCAAATTTTTTAAAGAGCCGGCCAATCTCTTCGGGGGCGATGCCCAGACCCGTGTCCTTGACCGCGATGTGCATACGCAGCGGCTGCCCAGCTCCGCCGCCAATGGTTTTCGCCGTCACTTCAATCCCGCCGGTCTGCGTGAATTTTACCGCGTTGCCCACCAGATTGGATATCACCCGCCGGATTTTCTCCCCGTCCCCGCGAACCAGTGGCGGCAGTTCCCCCGCCTTGACCAGCTTCAGGCTTAATCGCTTGGCTTCCGCCGGCGCCCGGAACAGATGCAGCACATCTTCCAACAAGCCGGCAAAGGAAAATTCCACCGGCAGCACCCCCATCCGCCCCGACTCAATCTTGGCCAGATCCAGAATGTCATTGAGAATAGTTAGCAGATGGTCCCCGCTCTGGCCGATGATTTGCAGCTTGTTCAACGCCGGCTCGGGCAGACTCGCATCCTGCCGCAGCAAATGCGTGAATCCCAGAATGGCGTTGAGCGGCGTCCGGATCTCATGCGACATGTTCGCCAGAAATTCGCTCTTCGCCCGGCTCGCCGCGTTGGCCCCCAGCCACGCCCGCTCCAGCTCCGCGGCGGCTTTCTTGCGCTCCGTGTTGTCAAACACCGTCATCCGGCTCTGCACAAAATTCCCGGCCGCATCCCGCACCGCCACCGAGTTCATCACCACCGGAATTATCATCCCGTCTTTGCCGACTATTTCCATGTCAAAACTGCCTTTGGTGTCGGCATTGGTGAAGCCGGTGAAAATCTGCTCGAATAATTCCCGGCATTCCGGCGTAAGAATATCCGCCAGGTTACGGCCCAACAGTTCGGCGCGCGTGTAGCCCAGCCATCCCAGCTCCGTGTCGTTGACCCGCACAAACTCGCCCTGATTATTCAAACTGTGGTAGCCGCAGGGCGCCCGGTTGTATAGCTCCTCAATCTCGTGCGCATCGGACGCCAGTTTCCGCGCCAACTCCTTGCGCTCCGTGATGTCCGTGATAAACGCACGGAGATTCAACAGTTTATCATCCGGGCCAAAGACGGGCTGCACGAACACTTCCACCGGCACCCGGCTCCCATTCTTGCGCAAATATTCCTTTTCGAATTGCACCGTCTGCCGCGTGCGCAGACATTCCTTCAGTTTTTGGTCGCCGATTGGGCGCCATTCGGGCGGCGTCAGATCCTCGCTCCATTTCAACTTTTTATCCAGAATTTCCGCGCGCGAGTAACCGGTAAGCCTGGCATAGGCTTCATTGATGGTGATGAAACTGCCGTCGGGGTTCGACATCGAAAATGCCACCGTGGATTGGTTAATCACCTCCGACAACAACTTGATTTCATGGGTGCGCTCAAGCACGCGCTGTTCCAATTCATCATTTAGCTGCGCCAGCCTTGTCTCCGCCTGCTTCAGGTTGTCAATGTCGGTGCAGGTGCCGAACCACTGGATAATGTTTCCATTCTGATCCCACTTGGGTTCCCCGCGGATCAGCCACCAATGATAGACCCCATCGGCCCGACGCAGCCGGCATTCCAACTGGTAGGTTTCATGGGTGGCCGTGGCAATCTGCCAGGCTTCCAAGGCACGCTGGCGGTCGCCCGGATGAAAGGGTTTCACCCAGTTTTCGCCATAGCATTCCTCCCGGGTCAAGCCCGTGTAATCAACCCATTGCTGATTATAATAAATATTCGCTCCCGCGGGCGTGGTAACCCAAATTATTTGGGGCACAGCTTCCGCCAGCGTGCGGAACTTCTGCTCGCTTTCAATCAGCGCCGTTTCCACCTTTTTACGCGCGGTGATGTCTTCCTGCACGCAGATGAAGTGCGAAATCTTGCCCGCCGCATCCAGCACCGGCGTGATGGTTTTGTTTTCGGTATAAAGCGTGCCGTCCTTCCGGCGGTTGATGATTTCGCCGTGCCAGACTTTGCCGGCCAGGATGGTCTCCCATAACCTCCGGTAAAACCCGGCGTCATGCTGACCGGACTTGAGATAGCGCGGATTTTTTCCCATCACCTCCGCCGCCGGGTAACCGGTCATCCCGGTGAAGGCGGCATTGGCCCAGAAGATTTTCCCGGCGGGACTGACCAGAAATATGCCGTTGGCGGCGGCGTCCATGGACTGCTCCAACTGGAGCATTTTTTCCTCCGTTTTTTTCCGGATGCCGATATCGCGGATGACGCTGATCAGAAACTCTTCCCCCTCGTAGGTGATCCCGTGGGCGCTGACCTCCACGGGCATCGTATGGCCGTCTTTGCGGATATGGACATTTTCAAACAGAATGCCGCCGTTAAATGCCTCCTTCATCACGCGGGTGATCTCCGCGGGGGTATTGTCCTGCCGCAGATCGTAAATGGTCTTCGTCAGCAACTCCTCGCGGGGGTAGCCATAAAACATCACCGCCGCCGCGTTGGCGGAAAAAATCCGCCCGTCGCTCCGCCGGATGAGCAGCAGCGAGTCCCGGCTCTGGCTGGCCATAAGCTCGGAGAGTTTGAGGGCCGACTCCAGCCGGCGCTTCGCGGTGACATCGCGCCCGATGACCAGCAGCGCATGCCGGCTGCCGTCCGGGTTGAACAGCGGCACCTTGCAGACTTCATGATCCTCCATCCGGCCGTCCAGCCCCGGCCCGTGCTCAGTGACGCGGGTTAGCTCGTGGGCGGCCCAGCCGATTTGATCGCTGCGGGTGCAGGCCGCAAACAGGTCCTTGAGCACCGGGATTGCCCCGGCCAGCTCCGCGTCGGTCTTGCCGATCCAGGGAATATTTTTTAATTGAAAAAATTCAATCGCCGGCGGGTTGGCCACCAGCCAGCGCCCGTTGCCATCCTTGAAAATGACATTGTCCGGCAGGGCGTTGATCAGGGTGACGAGGTTTTCCTGGGTGGCGAGCAGCGCCATATCCGCCACTTGGCGCTGGGCTATCTCCTTCTTCAGGTCAATGTTTACCAACCTGGTTTTTTTGTGGGATTCGACCGCCTCTTCCATCAGGCTCAGAGCCGCGAGCCGCGTCTGGTCTAACTGTTTCGTCCGCTCCTGAACGCGGTTCTCGAGGTCGTGATTGAATTCCGCCAGATTCCGCTGCACTTGGGCGCTATCGGCCAGCGCGCCGGCCAGCATCAGCATCGGCACCGTGATCAGGGCCAGGAACAGCTGGAGATTCAACATCTCGCTCATGCTGCCGACCATGCTGCCGGCGGCAAACGGGCCGAGGCCCAAGACTGTCATCGTGTTGACTATGGCCGCGGCCGCGACGATCGCGACCACCAGAACCCGCCGATCGAAGCGTAAAACGGCCCACAAGAGCAGCGGGATGATGCTGAAGCCGGGCACATCGGGAAACAGCCGGAAAGTGAACGGGCTGAGCGCGGACAGCAACAGGCAGAACAGTAATTCCTCCTTGCCGAAATGACAGTCCCGCCAACCGCGCCGCCAGGCCAGCAGCAGCGGCGCAATCACCAAGACGCCGACCGCATCGCCCGTCCACCAGGTCACGAGCGAGAAGCCGTAATTGTGCCAGGGGACAAAGCCCGCCAGACTCAAGGCGGTGACGCCGAACAAGGCGCTCACGCCCGCTCCCAGGATGCCGCCATAAGCCAGGAGTTTCGCCATGTCCCCCAGCCGGCCGAGCGGATCGCGGCCGCCGGTCGTCCGGGTGATCAGATACGCGCCGGCCACCGTGCCGAGCGTGTCGCCCAGGCCGTTGGCGGTTCCGGCCAGCAGACAGCGCAGCAACGCGCCGGCGGACCCGGCGCTGAAGTAGGCCCAGACATTGCCGGCAAAGGCGCCGAGGAAAATCCCCGGCCAGACCCGGTAGCCCCGCAGCAGCACGGCGGCCAGAATAATGCCCGACGGAATCCAGACCGGGGTGATTTTGCCCGGCGGTATCGCCATCAGCTGCCCCAAGCGCGCCGTGAGGAAGTAGAGCAGCGCCAGCAGCCCTATCTCCGCCACCGAACGGGTTCGTGACACGGCGGGATTCACAGTGAGGGCTCCTTCGGCAGGTCCGGCGGCAGGTTCTGAACGGTTTCCGGCGCCGCCGCATCCATGAATTCGAGCGCATACGGCTGGGGCCGGCCCAGCCGGGCGCACAGGTCGTTGATCTCTTGCTTCAATTCGATCACGTGCATTTCCCGGCCCACCATGAGCTGGTTGAACCGGGTCAATTCTTCATTCGATCGCGCCAGCTGTTCCGCCTGGGTCTTAAGTTTTTCCGACGCCCGCTTGCGCTCCGTAATATTGCGGGCCACCTTGGACACGCCAATAACCTGGCCGGTCTCATCCTTGATGGGCGAGGCGGTGACCGAGACATCGATCAGCCGGCCAGCCCGGGTCAGGCGCACCGTCTCAAAATGTTCGACCGCTTCGCCCCGCGCAATCGTTGCCAGAATCTTCTCCTCCTCCGCCTGCCGGTCCGGCGAAATGAGCCGGCGGATATTGGCGCCGACCATCTCGGCGGCGGGATAGCCGAAAATCTTTTCCGCGCCAGGGTTCCAACTGGTGATGGTGCCGTCCAGATTTTTGCTGATGATGGCGTCTTGCGAGAAGGTCACGATGGCCGCCAGCCGGGTGTTGGCTGCGGCCGACTGCTGGCGCTCCGTGATGTCATGGAACAGCTCCATCACCGCCGGCCGGCCTTGGAATTTAATGCCGATGTGGTGGATCTCAAACGTCCGCCCGCCCAGCACGCCGCCGACCTCGGTGGTTTTCAATTCACCGATCCCCAGCGGCTGTTTCAGCGGGCAATGGGCGCACTGCTGCCGGTTGTCTGCATACACCTCCCAGCACTTCTGGCCCAGCACCGGCCGGTCCACCGCCTTTATCATCGCCTCGTTTTGGTAGAGGATGTTTCCCGTCAGATCCACGATTTCCATCGCGTTGGGGATTCCCGCCAGGATGGATTGGTTCAGCGCCAGCGTTTCCGCCGCCAGCCGCTCCGCCTGCACCTGCGCCGTGACATCGATCATCACCAGGCGGCAGCGCGTGCCGGCGGCATCGCGCCGGGCTTCCAGCCGGGCGATCAGCGGCGGCCTGTTTTTGGGCTGCAGCGGCAGGCGGAGGTGCTGGATCTCGGGGCTGCCAAACACCTGCGCGAGAAAGTGGCTGAAAGTTTTCCGGTCGCCCTCCCCCGCCAGCAAACGGAAACTCGTGCCGATCAGGTGGCTGCGCGCCGCGCCCAGGAACTGGGCCCCGGTGAGGTTCAGCTGGCGGATGGTGCCGTCCTCGGTGAGGGTGAAATAGCCCGCCGGCGCAAAATCATAAAGTTCCGTGAACTGCTCCAGGGCCAGCGCGGTTTCCGCCGCCGCCGCGCGCAATTCCTCATTCTGCATCTCCAGCTCGATCTGGTGCACTTCCAGCTCCTGCTGCAGCCGGCGCACCTGGTCCTCGGACTGTGGCAGGCGGGTGCTGTTTTGTTTTTTCAACTGCGCCTCGGCTTTCGCTCGCAAAATGGCGGCGCGACTTTTTTCCGGCGCTGGTTTCACGCGGCGCCTTTCGGCTGTGCGGGCAGCGCGGCGGGTTGGGCGGTGGGCGGTTCTTTTACCGCGCATTTCAAGTTGGCGGGCAGACAGTCCGGCTTCCAATATTTGCACACGGTCTTCATGTCCATGAACGTCAGCACCACGCCGTTGATCCGGTCGTCCATCGTGCGGTAGGGGATGATGCGCATGCTGAACCAGATGCCGCCGCTGGTGCACACCGGCTTCTCCACCGGCACCAATTTCTCCAGCACCTCGCGGCAGTCGGCCGCCAGGGTCGTGTAGAGCAGGTCGGAGGAGAGGTCGGTGACGGGCCGCCCCACGTCGCCGGGGATGAAGTTGAAAAGCTTGTTGGCCCGGTCGGTGAACCGGCGCACCTGCAATTGATTGTCGAGAAACACGGTGGCGATCTCCGTGCTGTTGAGCAGGTTCTTCATGTCGTTGCTCGCGGCGTTCAGCTCGTCCACCTTGGACTGCAGCTCGGCGTTCACCGTCTGCAGTTCCTCGTTGATGGACTGCATCTCCTCCTTGGAGGTGGTCAGCTCCTCGTTCGTGGACTGCAATTCCTCGTTCGTGGACTGCAATTCCTCGTTCGTGGATTGCTGTTCTTCGTTGGTGGACTTGAGCTCTTCCTGCGTGCTCTGAAATTCCTCGCGCGCAAATTCCATTTCCTCGCGGGCGCGCTGCACGGCCAGCCGCAGGTCGCCCTCTCTTTTGCCGGGGTGCGCGGTCTTGGCCGCGGCGCCGAACCCCGCCGGCTCCGGCAGGGCGACGGGCTGGAAAACCACCATCACCAGCCCGCGTAACGCCGGCGGTTCGGTGAGGAATTGCACCGTGATTTCCACGGCGGCCAGCGCGGAGGAATCCGCCGGCCGGCGCAGCAGGAGCTTCTCCGGGGTGCCCGCCTCGCGGTGGACCTTCTTGAAGGCGCCGTTCAGCGCGTGGCGCCAGGCCTCGGGCGCCATCGCAAACAGGTTCCAGTTGGCCTTGCCCGCCGCCGGCTCCAGATACAGCCCGGTGCGGCCGCTGGTGAACAGGATGTCGCCCTGCTCATTGACCAGCGCGGCCGCCGGCGCGCGGTGCAGCAGCAGCCATTGCTCGGCCAGCGGCTGGATGCGGTCCGGCGTCAGCACGTCGGCGGCGGCCAGCGCCGCGGGCGCCAGGGCCGGCTTGCGGGTGACCGGGAACAGCACCCGTTCCATTTGCACGCTGGAATCCAGCCGACGGAAGAGCCGCGTCTTGCCGCCCAGCGGCGCGAACTGCGAGGTGAAGCCGCCGATGGTCTCCGCGCTCCCCAGCAGCAGCACGCCGCCGGCATTCAGGGAGTAATGGAACAGCGGGAAGAGCTGCTTCTGCAGCTCCGGCGTGAAATAGATGAGGAGATTGCGGCAGGTCAGAAAATCCAGCTTGGTGAACGGCGGATCCATGATGAGGTTCTGCGGCGCAAAGATGATCATCTCGCGGATCTCCTTGCTCACGCGAAAGCCCCGGCCTTCCTCGATAAAAAAGCGGTCCAGCCGCTCCGGCGAGACGCTGGTGGCGATGGCCGCCGGATAGCTCCCCTGCCGCGCCTTGTTCACCGCATCGAGGTCGATGTCGGTGGCGAAGATTTGCAGGGTGTAATTGCGCTTGGGCTTGAGCTGGTCCAGCGCCTCCTTGAAAATCATGGCCAGCGTGTAGGCCTCCTCGCCGGTGGAACAGCCCGTCACCCACGCCCGCAGCGCCGGCCGCGCCGACCGGTCGGCCAGCAACTGCGGCAGCACCTCGTCGCGCAGCTGCTCCCACGCCGCCGGGTCGCGGAAGAAATTGGTCACGCCGATGAGCAGCTCCTTGAACAGCAGCTCCAGCTCCGGCGGATTGTCGCGCAGGTAATGGACGTATTGGCCCAGCTTGGCCAGCTGGTGCAGCCCCATGCGCCGCTCCACGCGCCGGTAAATCGTGCTGCGCTTGTAGAGCGAGAAATCGTGCCCGGTGTGGCCGCGGAGCAGGATGATGATCTTTTCCAGCTGCGTCTCCGCGCCGGGTTCCGCCAGCACCGACACCGGCGCGAACAGCGGCGTGTGCGCCTGATATTTCAGAATCCGGGCCGCCAGTTCGGTCGCCGGCGCCACGATATCCACCAGCCCCGAATCAATGGCGCTGCGCGGCATGCCGTCGAACTTGGCCGAAGCCGGGTCCTGCACCAGCACCAGCCCTGCCTGCTCCTTGATCGCCCGCAGCCCGTGCGTGCCGTCGGTGCCCATGCCCGAGAGGATCACGCCCACCGCCCGCTCCCGCAGGTCCGCCGCGAGCGACTGGAAAAAGAAATCAATCGGCAGCCGCAGCCCGCGCGGGGCGGCCGGCTCCAGCAGATGCAGCACGCCCCGCAGCACCGACAAATCCCGGTTCGGCGGGATGATATAGACGCAGTCGGGCCGGATGCGGGTGTGTTCCTGCACCTCGATGACTTTCATCGGCGTGATCCGCTGGAGCAGTTCGGCCATGATGCACTCATGCGTGGGGTCGAGGTGCTGGACGATGACGAAGGCGAGGCCGCTGGCCGGCGGCACCTGGGCGAGGAATTGTTCCAGCGCCTCCAGCCCGCCGGCGGACGCGCCAAGGCCGACAATGGGGAAAACATCTTTCGCCAGGACCGCCGGCGCGGACTTGGGGCGGGCGGTCTTCGGGGCAGGCGGCCTGAGTTTCTTCATAAAATTTAAACGCCCAAAGGGCTATGTTTATAAAAAATAGGTGCGAACGCATTGAATATAAGCCCCAATCCTGATTTCAACCAGCAAATTAACTGGAAACGCCACCGCAGGCTGATCACCGAGCCCGGCCACGGCGGATAAAACCTATTTTCGCCCATGCTGATGTGGGCTTTTAATTCTAAAAACAGCGCGCTTAATGATTTAATGAAGCCATTTACTTTCTCCCGGGATAACCTGAAAGCCATTTATCCAGTGCCCAGTTAATACGCTGAGCTGGTCAAAAAAAATGGTCCCATGAAATATAAAAACCGGATGAAATTTATGGTGGCCAGCCTATCCGGCTTTTTCATCGGCTTTGCGGCAGTGGGTCCCTTTGGCGGTTTCATGGCCGGTCTTTTTGGCGGGGCCAGCTTCGCCTTATTGGGCTGCTGGCTGGTCGAATAGATTCAAGCTTAGCCGGGACGAATTAGTTCAGCGGAGCAAGGCAGTTTTTAATTTTGAGTTTTCAGTTCGGAATCGGCGCGCGAAGGGCGCGAAGGGAAAACTAGACGCCAAGATGCTTGAGGCGCGGGGCGGTGGGCGCGGTTGATCCGGGAAAACTGATTCCAGGCACTTTGCCCTTCCTTTACTGCTTAATTTTATGCGCTGATTGATTTTTGGTTGCGCGCAATGGCTTTTAATATACCAGTCTGCCACCAAGATTCAATTATGCCCATCTCACTTCAGGTCAAATGGATTAAAACCGCCGAGCCGCGCCCCCCGCACCAACGCATCACCCACATCGGGGGAAAATCCGGGGAAATTGATTGGGAACACACGCTGTCTTTGGCCATCGAATATGTGACGAAGAATATTTTTTATTACTACATCGCCATCGATGGGAGTCTGTTTGGCCTGGAGATTGGCCGCACGGCGAACGGGGATAAATACCTGCAGTTGGCAGCGGAAGGCGGGCTGGAACCCGTGCTAGCGCTGCCCCGGAAAAGTGAAACGGTTTTCATGAATCCCGCCCACCCGGCTTACCCGCAGAACCCAGCGGTCTCAAGACCCGCAAGCACCGTCTAAATCGAAATTCCCGAACGGAAGGATGGCTAGGGTGATGCCGATAAATTTGAAAACGAACCCGGTGCCCGCGGTGAAGCCGCGAATTTTGGTGGTGGATGACGAGCCCGATATCATTGAGCTCGTCGAGTTTAATTTGAAGCAGGCCGGTTACGCCGTCAGCACGGCAGCCGACGGGGCGGAGGCATTGAAGAAAGCGCGCCCGCAGCCGCCCGCCCTGATCATCCTCGACGTAATGCTGCCGGAGCTGGACGGCTTCGAAATCTGCAAGATGCTGCGCTTGGACGCAGCCACGGCGAAGACCCCCATCATCATGCTCACGGCCAAGGCGGCGGAGGTTGACCGGGTGCTGGGACTGGAGCTGGGCGCGGATGATTATTTGACGAAACCGTTCAGCCCGCGGGAACTGCTGCTGCGCATAAAAAAAATCCTCGCGCGGGCTCAAGCCGGGGAAAAGCCGAAGGAACAAATACGCCACGGCGAACTGCTGATTGATCTGCCGCGCCACATCACGAGCTGGAAAAACAAGCCGATAGAACTGACCGCAACCGAGTTTAAGCTGCTCACCGTGCTGGCGCAGCGCGCGGGCCGGGTGCAGTCGCGCGACCAGCTTTTGCGCGACGTGTGGGAATACGACAGCCTGATTGACACGCGCACGGTGGACACGCATATGCGGCGGCTCCGCGAAAAGATCGGCCCGGCCTCAAAGCATCTGGACACAGTGCGCGGCGTGGGCTACCGGTTCGTGGAATGAAGAATTGCTTGCGCCAAGCCGGGACGAATTAGTTCAGCGGAGCAAGGCAGTTTTTAATTTTGAGTTTTGAGTTTTCAGTTCGGAATCGGTGGGCGAAGGATGCGAAGGGAAAACTGGTTGCTAGTTGCTGGTTGCTAGTTGCTGGTTGCTAGTTGCTGGTTGCTAG
>CAIXUZ010000051.1 GCA_903922735.1 uncultured Verrucomicrobia subdivision 3 bacterium | reverse complement strand
TACCGAGGCCTGCCGAACTAGGTGTATTGTTACATATTGATACAGTTGTGTCCAGTGAAATTATTGCAACTCGGAGTTCCGCTGCGGAAGATGATAGGGCGCGGGTGGAAAACTTCCATTTCCGGTTTTCAGATTTTTTTGCGCTGGCATGGCGACGAACTTTAGCACGGGTTTTGGCAGAAATTTGCAAGCCGGCAAGCGGCTTGCGAACAGGCACGAATCGAGACCCCTTGATCACGAACCGGAGCGAAAAAATAGCTGGAAAAAATATTTGACGGGTTTTAGGGAAGCGGGAAGTGGAAACCTTTTTTAACCACGAAACACACAAAATACACAAAAAAAATCTGAGACCGGGTTTCACAACAAAGGAACAAAGGGCACAAAGCCAGCAGCAAAACGGAAAAAAACAAACCTTAAACTAGCTGTAACCTGAGCTAAAAAGGGGGCAGAAAGGTCCAGACAGAACATCGGGAGCCGGCACCTCACGAAAGATGCAAAGCTGAAATTGAAAACATTCAACATCTAGGGGGAGTTTTAATTTTTAAGTTATTAGTTTTAGTTGGGATGGCGAAGATCGCGAAGGCAAAGTGGAAAGTGGAAATTCAAGTCAGCCCACCTGCCCCATCGCCGGCGGCCAGCCCCACGGCGATGACGGCAGTTTGAAAAACCGCCCGAGAGTTTTGATTAAACGGAACCAAGGACCGAAGAATTTTATTTTGCAACCTGACGCGGGCGGTTAACGTCCGACCTTGAATATTCCTAAACTTATGATTCTCTCCCATCCCTTGCGACTAGCGGGTGCGGTTGTTCTTTTGACCAGCGTTTCGTTGCGCGCCGAGGTTTCGCAGCTCTGGGGCAACGCCGGCGAGAAATGGACGCCCGCCAGCCGGCTGCCGGATTTTTCCTTCGCCGGTTACCGGCGCGGGGAGGAACCCTATCGCATCCCGTCCCAAAGTATTTCCGTCACCGATTTCGGCGCCAAGGGTGACGGTCACACGGACGATACCGCCGCCTTCAAAAGCGCGATCGCGGCCGGGGCCGGAAAAGTCATCAACATTCCCGGCGGCCGCTTTGTCTTAAGCGACATCATAAAAATCCGCACCTCAAACCTGGTGCTGCGCGGAGCCGGACCCGGAAAGACCATTTTTGCCTTCAGCCGGAATTTAAACACCATTGAGCCGCGCTGGGTCAAGAATGACGGCGGCACGCCCACGACCGACTGGTCGTGGGCGGGCGGGCTGTTTACGATTGGCGATGGCGTCGGCCGCAACGGAAAATCCGGGAATGTTTCCACGCGCGTCACCGCCCCGGCGCAACGCGGTGCCAACCGGCTCACCTTGGAGAAACCCGGATTCAAGACCGGCGATGAAGTGACGCTGGTCGTTCACGACACGCCGGACAAAAGCCTGCTGCAATATCTTTACCATGGCCAGACCGGCAACCTCTCCGGCCTGAACCGCTGGCATTGCCAGCAGATTTTCCGCGTCCGCGCGGTGAACGGACGGGACGTCATCCTGGATCGCGGACTGCGCTTTGACGCGCGGGCCGAATGGCAGCCGACGCTCGAACTGTTCCGCCCCACCGTCACGGATGTGGGGATTGAAGGGGTCACCTTTGAATTTCCCGCCAGCCCCTACGCCGGACATTTCAAGGAAGCCGGCTGGAATCCCGTCGCCATCCACGCCTCCGCCGCGCATTGCTGGCTCAAGGACATGGTCATCCGCAACGGCGACAATGGCCCCTTCGTGGAAGGCGCGGCGTTCTGCACGCTGGAGAACATCCACATCACCGCCGACCCGCAGCGCCGGGGCAAGGACGGCAACAACGGCCATCACGGCATCACCCTGGAAGGTCAGGACTGCCTCTGCACCAACTTTGCCGTCGAGTGCCAGTTCATCCACGACGTCACCGTGCAAAGCGCGATGGGCTGCGTGTTCGCCGGCGGGCACGCGGTGAACTTGTGCATGGATCATCACCGCTGGGCGTCCTACGAAAACCTGTTCACCGACATCGACGCCGGCCTGGGCAAACGCCTTTTCCAATCCAGCGGCGGCGGGCAGCGCGGCATGCACACGGCGGCAGGAGAAACTTTCTGGAATATTCGCGCCCAGACCCGGATGCCATGGCCCAAGGATTTTGGCCCCGACGCCATCAACCTCATCGGCCTGCCGATGAGCGATCCGCAAATCCTCGACGCCAACGGACGCTGGCTGGAAAACTTCTCCCCCGGCAGCCTGCAGCCCGCCGATCTCCACGCCGCCATGCTGGCCAAACGGCTGGCTGCCCAAAAGCGCTAGATTTCCCACTTAACCACAACGACAGCAAGATTTGTCTGGAGCGGCTCCCCGGCTGAGTGCCGCCAATTGAAAATTCAGAAAGGCGGCGCCCGGCCGAGAGGCCGCTAGGTTTTCGTTTCGCGCGCGATGATTTCCCGCAGGGCTTGAACGTCCAATTTGTCCTTGTCGCGCCAGGAATCCTGCTTGAGAAAAATCAAATCTTCGGGCGCGAGATACGGGATGCGGACGCCGCCGGTCTCCAGATGCCGAAGCGCGGGCGAAAATCGTCGAGCGAATTGCCGCCCATGCGCGTGAAGAGGTCGAGGTCAAAATCCTCCATCACGCGGATGGCACCTTCGTCGCAAAGGAAATCCTCCGGCTTTAGTTCGCGCGCCCAACCTTCGCCCCAGCCTGCCAGGCAAGCCAGCAGTTGGCGGAGATTATCCGGCACGGCGTGAACGAGGATATCGACGTCGAGCGTGAGGCGCGGATAGCCGTTGAAGATGACCGCCACCCCGCCGACGACCGCAAAATCAACACCGTCAGCGGCGAGGGCGACCAACAATTTTTCGAACCGGGAAGTAATCTCCCTCGGCTTGGGCGAGTGATCCATGCGCGTGTTTTTTGAGAAAGCCGGCCAAATCTTCCAAGTGGGCAAGCCGACGAGACATGGTCGGCGGACGCCCGACCACCTTGTGAACCGGCTGCTGCATGGGTTCAATCTCAACTTTCATCGCGGCCAACTTAATCCCCCCCACGGCGCGCCGTCAACTTCTGGTTTTACTTCACGGAATTGCAGAGCGGCGCGAGGCCTTGAATCCGCACTTCCAGCTTGTCACCACCTTGGATCGGCCCGACGCCGCCGGGGGTGCCGGTAAGAATCACGTCGCCGGGCAGCAAGGTCATATTCGTGGAAATGAAGCTGACAAGCGCCGCCGGTTTAAAAATGAGCTGGCTGGTGTTTGAATTCTGCCGGAGCTGGCCGTTTTGAAACTGCTGGATGCTTAACGCGTCCGGATCCATCGCCGTTTCCACATACGGCCCGAGCGGCGTGAAGGTATCGAACGATTTACAGCGCGCCCATTGCGACTCGGCTTTCTGGATCGTGCGGTCACTGATGTCCTGCGCCGCAGTGTAGCCGAAAATGCAGCGCCCCGCCTGCGCGGGCGTGGCATTGCGGATTTTTCGCCCGATGACGACCGCCAGTTCCGCCTCAAAATCGGTACGGTGCGACGGAAAGGGAATTTCAATCTTGCCGCCGGCGGCGAGCAGCGACGTCGTGGCCTTGAACCAGAACAAAGGTTCCGCCGGCAACTCGCGTTTCATCTCGCGAACGTGATCCGCGTAATTCAAACCGACCGCTATGATTTTGCCGGGCACCACCGGCACCAGCGTCTTCACCCCTTGGCGCGGCGTCGGCTTGCGATCAAAAGACGGTGCGCTGAAAACATCGCCTTGCAGCCGGAATAATTCACCCGCCACGACCTTGGCGTAAAAGATTTCGTCACCTTTCTGGAATCGTCCGATGGCAGCCATGCGCAAGGAAACTACAAACGGCATGCCCGCGCAGCAAGGTTAAAGCCCAAACCCGCTGAGCAGCAGTTTATCGCGCGCGAAGGCCGCGAAGGTTACGAAGAGAAGCTGAAGCTTGGGCGCCCGGTTTTCTTCGCGGCCGGCGCGCAAACCTAATAAATTCTTAAACCATTCCATCATCACCCGCTGCCATTACTTGCCGAAAGCGGGTTTTCCGGCTAGATTTCAGCCATGAACTGGCTGACGAAGCAGGAACAACTGGTGCTGATCACCGTCTTGGGATTGCTGCTGACCGGCTGGGCGGTCAAGGCATATCGCGCCGCCCACCCGCCAGTGAAAGCCGTTCAGCCGGCCAAAATTTAATATGCACGAAGTCAATTTTGATGAAGGTCTGGATATAATCCTCGCGCAAGACCCGCGTTTTGCGCGCGATGCCTACCATTTCATCCGCGAATCGCTCGACTTCACGCAGAAGCTCGTCAGCAAGGAAAACCGGGGACCCATCCGCCATGTGAGCGGGCAGGAACTCCTGGACGGCCTCCGCCAATACGCCCTCCAGCAATACGGTCCGATGGCCGTAACCGTGCTGGAAGAATGGGGCGTGAGGAGCTGCCACGATTTCGGCGAGATTGTCTTCAACATGGTGGAAAACAGCCTGCTGGCCAAAACGGAAAAGGATTCGCGGGACGATTTTCAGAACGGCTACGATTTCACCGAGGCATTTCGCAAACCGTTCTGGCCCCAGCACAAGCTGGTTTCCGAAGCGAAGCCACTGGTCAATTGACCGGTCACATTGGCGCCAAACAATTCAGGGCATGACGACGGCAAATAAAATCACGATC
The DNA here is from genome assembly GCA_903922735.1 of uncultured Verrucomicrobia subdivision 3 bacterium. Lineage (GTDB taxonomy): Bacteria > Verrucomicrobiota > Verrucomicrobiia > Limisphaerales > UBA11358 > UBA11358. Next base: position 46,551 of record CAIXUZ010000051.1, on the reverse strand, counting down.
CTGCGGATGCTGCTGATTCCGTTCTTCGTCGTGGAAATTCTTTATTACGTCGAGACGGGCAACGAGCTGCACCGGTTGCTGGCCATTCTATCGTTTGCCGTGGCGTCCATTCTGGACGGCGTGGATGGCTACGTGGCGCGGCGCTACCACCAATGGAGCGAACTGGGCACGGTGCTCGATCCGCTGGCAGACAAACTATTATTGGTGTCCGGCATCGTCGTCTTAAGCTTCAATCACGCGCCGCATCTGGCGACCATTCCCCTCTGGCTCACCGGCACCATCATCGGGCGGGATTTATTATTGACCATCGGCGTCATCGTCGTCCGCCTGGTCGTCGGCAAGGTCACGGTGCGGCCGCGCCTGACCGGGAAGATAGCGACCGTGCTGCAAATGGCCCTGCTGCTGTGGATTCTCCTGAAGTGGACCGACGACCATGCCGCCTGGCTGCAAATCATCAGCCTGGGCGCGGGTTTGTTCACCGGCGCGGCGGGCCTGCTTTACGTTTGGGATTTCATGAAACAGATCGGCGCGCATCCGGCCAGCTCACCGGTGAAGCGCGAAGCCACAGATGGACACCGATGAAACACAGATTCAAAATGAGGATAGAAACTGGAGAATAGTGTGGCGTCCATTCGGATTCCAGCTTCAGTCTTCCACCTCCATCCTCGGGTTTGCCTGATCCGGGTTTCAGCCGTGCAAATCCGGGGCCCATAAATTATGGCCAAAGCAATTGAACTCAAACTGAAGGAAGGCGACGTCGCCCCCGGATTCACCGTGGCGACCAGTGGCGGCGGGATGATTTCCCTCGCGGATCACCGGGGGCAGAATGTCATTTTATATTTTTACCCCAAGGACAACACGCCGGGCTGCACGAAGGAGGCTTGCGCGTTCCGCGATGAGTTCGCGGAGTTCAAGAAAAAGGGGGCGGTGGTTTTCGGCGTCAGCCCCGACCCGGTAAAGTCGCATGACAAGTTTGTGGAGAAATTCAAGCTGCCGTTCACATTGCTGGCGGACGTGGACAAGAAAATCGTCGAGGCTTACGGCGTGTGGGGCGAGAAAAGTTTTATGGGGCGCAAATATCTCGGCGTCCATCGGGTGACGTTTCTCATCGGGCCGGACGGCAGGATCAAGAAAATCTGGCCGCAGGTGAAGCCGGAGGAACACGCGGCGGAAGTGCGGGCGGCGCTGTAAATTGGCGAAGGGCGGTTTCGATTGACGATCCACCGACGGAACCGCGTAATCGCGCAGCTTAAATCTTAAATTTTCCGGCAGAGGTTTGAAATTAGATTTATTCTAAATCAAGTTTGACACCGGCAGTCTGAATTTACAGAATCAACGCCAGTTCGTTTTAACAACCAAACCAAAACCAAAGAGAATATACTATGCCAATTCCCGTCGGCGCCAAGGCCCCTGATTTCACGCTCAAATCCAAATCCCCCGTGGACGCGGAAATCAAGCTGAGCAACAACTTCGGCAAGAAGAACACCGTGCTGCTGTTTTTCCCGCTTGCCTTCACCGGGGTTTGCACGGCGGAAATGTGCGATCTTTCCTCCGGCCTGGGCACCTATGCGAACCTCGGGGCGGACGTCATCGCCGTCAGCGTGGACAGCCCGTTCGCGCAAGCCGCGTGGGCCGCGAAGGAAAAAATCAGCATCCCGCTCGCCAGCGATCTGAACAAGACCGTCACCAAAGCCTATGACGTGGTATTCCCGATGCTCGCCGGCGTGGGCGACACCTCGGCGCGCGCAGCCTTCGTCATTGATAAGAACGGCGTGGTGCAATACAGCGAGCAGACGCCGACGCCCAAAGACCTGCCGAACTTTGAAGCGGTCAAGGCGACGCTGGCCAAGCTGAAGTAATTTATTGCCGCGGCTTTCCAGGGCGCGCTGAATTCAGCGCGCCCGTTTTGTTTTCCAACGGCTCCCGCATGGGCGCCGACCCGCACCGCGACCAGGCACCCGGCCCCAACCACAGCCACACCATAATTGCCGCCCATTAACCATCCGCAATTTGTCCCGTGCTTCGCTTGACAGCGGGGCGGACAATCTTCATTTTCTGGCGACGGTTTAAGGTTGAATTAAACACCCAATTAAATGAGCACATCACATAATTTGTTCGGCACGCTGCAGAATTTTGAACTCGGCAGCGGCAGACCTGGAAAATTCTATTCGCTGCCCGCACTGGAAAAAGCCGGGGTCGGCCCCATCTCGAAGCTACCGGTCTCCATCCGGCTCGTGCTGGAATCGGTTTTGAGAAATTGCGACGGCAAGAAAGTCCACGAAGCGAACGTGAAGGAACTCGCCAACTGGAAGGCGACCGAGACGCGCACGGCGGAAATTCCCTTCGTGGTTGCGCGCATCGTGCTGCAAGATTTCACCGGCGTGCCGCTGCTCGTGGATCTGGCGGCGATGCGCACCGCCGTGGCCAAGCTGAGCAAAAACCCAAAAATCATCGAGCCGCTGGTGCCGGTGGACCTGGTGGTGGATCACTCGGTGCAGGTGGATTTCGCCGGCGGCGCGGATTCGATGGCGAAGAACCTGGATCTGGAGTTCACGCGCAACCGCGAGCGCTATCAATTTCTCAAGTGGGGCATGCAGGCGTTTGACACGTTCAAGGTCGTGCCGCCGGGCATCGGCATCGTACACCAAGTGAATTTGGAATATCTCGCCAAGGGCGTTTTGAACGCGGGCGACGTATATTATCCCGACACGCTCGTGGGCACGGACTCGCACACAACGATGATCAACGGTCTCGGCATTGTCGGCTGGGGCGTCGGCGGCATCGAGGCGGAAGCGGGCATGCTCGGCCAGCCGGTCTATTTTCTCACGCCGGATGTCGTGGGCGTACACCTGACGGGCGCGATCCGCGAAGGCGTCACCGCCACGGACGTCGCGCTCACCGTCACGCAGATTCTGCGCAAGGCGAAGGTCGTCGGCAAGTTCGTCGAATTCTTCGGCCCCGGCGCGGCGGCGTTGCCGCTCGTGGACCGCGCGACCATTGCAAATATGGCGCCCGAATACGGCGCGACGATGGGTTTCTTTCCGATTGACGCCGAGTGCTCGAATTATCTCTGCGCCACCGGCCGCACGGACGAAGCCGTCAAAACCTACGAAAATTATTACAAAGCCCAGGGTTTGTGGGGCATTCCGAAGAAGGGCGAAGTCGTCTATTCGCAGGAAATCGAACTCGATCTCAGCACCGTGCTGCCCAGCGTCGCCGGTCCGAAGCGGCCGCAAGACCGGATTGAACTGCCGAAGCTAAAGAACGAATTCACCACCGCTTTCTCGAAGCCGGTCACCGAAAACGGTTTTGGCATGAAGGCGGAAGACCTTGGCAAGACCAAGGCGGACGTGGTGCTCGGCGGCGGCAAATCCACCATTGGGCACGGCTCGGTTTTGATCGCCGCCATCACGAGCTGCACGAACACCAGCAATCCGAGCGTGATGCTGGCGGCCGGTTTACTCGCGAAAAAAGCGGTGGAAAAGGGACTCACGGTCAACGCCTCGGTCAAAGCCTCGCTCGCGCCCGGCTCCCGCGTCGTCACGGATTACCTGGACAAGACCGGCCTCCAGCCGTATCTGGACAAGCTCGGCTTCAACCTCGTCGGCTACGGCTGCACGACGTGCATCGGCAATTCCGGTCCGCTGCATCCGGCCATTGAAGAAGCGGTGGTGAAAAATAATCTGGTCGCCGCCGCCGTATTGTCCGGCAACCGCAATTTCGAGGCGCGCGTGCACCAGAACATCAAGGCGAACTTCCTCATGTCGCCCCCGCTGGTTGTCGCGTTTGCGCTCGCGGGCCGCGTGGACATTGACCTTGCCAACGACGCGCTCGGCACCGGGAAGGACGGCAAGCCCGTTCACCTGCGCGACATCTGGCCGAGCCTCCGCGAAGTGCGTGATCTCATGCAAGCGGCGCTTCAGCCGGAAGTGTTCCGCAAGCTCTACAAGGATTTCGCCGCGCAGAATCCGAAGTGGAACGAGATCTCCTCCAGCACCGGCAATGTTTACGAGTGGGACCGCAAGTCCACCTACATTCAGGAACCGCCATTTTTCGAGAAATTCTCGATGACGCCGGGCAGCATCAAGCCCATCACCGGCGCCCGTGCGCTGGGCATTTTCGGCGACAGCGTGACCACGGACCACATTTCGCCCGCCGGCTCGTTCAAGAAAACGACGCCCGCCGGAAAATATCTCGTCGAGAACGGCGTCGCGGTGGAAGATTTCAACAGCTACGGCTCGCGGCGCGGCAATGACCGCGTGATGACGCGCGGCACGTTCGCGAATGTCCGCATCAAAAACCTCATGGTACCCGGCGTGGAAGGCGGCGTGACCAAGTTGCAGCCATCCGGCGAACAGGTCAGTATTTACGACGCCTCGATGAAATATCAGGCGGAGAAAACGCCGCTGGTCATCATCGCCGGACAGGAATACGGTACCGGATCGTCGCGCGACTGGGCGGCGAAAGGCACGAACCTCCTCGGCGTGAAAGCGGTCGTGGCGCAGAGCTTCGAACGCATCCACCGCAGCAATCTCGTCGGCATGGGGGTGCTGCCGTTGCAATTCAAGGACGGCACCACCGCGCAGACCTTGAAGCTCGACGGCACCGAGTCTTACGACATCGTCGGCCTCGACGCGAACATCAAGCCGCAGCAGGATTTGACGCTCAAGATCACGCGCCAGGATGGCTCCGTGGAAAATGTCGCGGTCCGCTGCCGCATTGATACGCCCATCGAAATTGACTACTACCAGCACGGCGGCATTCTGCCGTATGTGCTGCGGCAGCTGGTGGCGAAGGCGTAAGCGGAGCGCCGAGCATTGCTCGGCCTTTCGGCATGGCCGAATAAGCGAATGAAAGATACTCCGAATGATAATTGAATCCTACTTTCGTTCGCTGCTTCGCCCTCAACTCGAAATTCTAGGCTTGAGCAGTAAGCAGCAACTTCTGGTTGGTGAAGATGTTAATGCGCGCTTGAATTCATTGATGGGAAATTGGGACGACGTAGTATTTCGTCGCACCGCGCTTTTGCTTGGAACTGAAGAGGCAACTTTTTATCAACCGGCCAGTGTTGATTTAGACATTCGCGCGCTTGTGGTGGTGGCTGTTCGCAATAGCATACTGGAAGACCTCAGCGCTGACCGGCCATTCACCAAAGCATTTATTCCAGTCGCCCATTGTCTGCCAGATTCAATTGTTCCAATGATTACGAGTCAGGCCATGGCGTTTTTCGCTTCGGCTTATCGAGAGCAGGGCGGTTGGAATCTTTCCAGTGCGAAAGGGGATTCGGATCTTTTCCGTTCTCTATCCAAATGTTTTCCTGAGAGCTGGCGTCGGCTTGAAATTCTGGCGAATTCCAGCTTACCGGAACACGACTTGCCAAATGAAGCTGATAAACAGTTTCAACCACCTCCGCTCGAAGAAGAGGCAACAACTGGCCGAGCTAAGGCGAAAACGACTGTTTTGAGCGGCTATGCACCAAACATTGATCCTGAACTTCGCCAAATGCTAGAACTCATCAAGGATGGAAAAATCGAATTCTTCTTCACCAGCACTTTCAAATTCCTCACGAGAAATCCTAAAAATTATTAATGATTGTGGAATCGTTGTTAGCTTGGAATCGCTCGTATGTGACCAGCAATTATCTGATACGTCGGGACTATTGTGCGAAACGACATCCGCTCATTCGTCCACCGCATACGGTGGCCGAGATGGCTGGCAGTTTAGCCAACGAGATCGGCATGACCGAGCGGCATCGTCAATGCCTACGTCTTGTGCGCCAGCAATTCGGCTGATTATTTTCAGAGGTCAAATACGGATTGCCAATTTTTTCAGGAGCGCCAAGCATTTATTGGCTTGAGGTGGGTTGGTTTACTCTGTCATGCCGAGCAATGCTCGGCGCTCCGCTTGTTGCAATGAATCAGCCGCCAATCACAAAGCAGCAGTATCTGCGCGATTTGGTTTACCACAAAAACAAGTGGGATGAACCACTTTCCGACACTGACAAGGCCAATGGCTTCCCTGGCTGGCATGAGCGCGGTTATTTGCCGCACTGCGACAAACCTAATTTGGTTCAGCTTGCCACAATCCGCCTTGCTGATTCTTTTCCAGCTTCCCGTCGTGGTGAGTGGGAGCACCTGCTCAAGATTGAAGATGTTCGCGAGCGGAGAAAGGAATTGGAATCCTATCTTGACCGAGGCGTCGGTGAATGCTGGCTGCGTGATGTTCAAATCGCCGCTCTTGTGGAAGATGCGATTTGTTTTCACCATAGCCAACGCTACGAATTACTTGCTTGGTGCGTGATGCCGAATCACGCCCATATTTTGGTTCACGTCCGGGACTGGCCACTGGCAAAGATTCTCCAAAATTGGAAATCCATCACTGCAGTCAAAGCCAACCGTATTCTTGGTCGCAATGGTTCGTTTTGGCAGCGTGAGTATTGGGACACTTTTATGCGGAGCGAGGAACAGGAAAAGAAAGCTGTTTACTATATTGAGAGTAATCCAGTGAAGGCAAAACTGTCTCGGACTGGTGAAGGTTGGCTATTTAGCAGTGCGCGGTTTCGCGACAAGTATGGGCGTCTGGTTTTGCCGTCATGATTTGCGAACGGAGCGCCGAGCAATGCTCGGCGTTCCGATGCCAGCGTTGTGCTGACATCCTTCCATCGCGTATGCTGCGGCATATGATTCATGATGTTCAAGCGGTCGCGGCGGAAGTGATCCGTAAAACCGGCAAGGACAAGCCGGCGGATGCGGCGTTGCGCGAGGTGCTCAAACAGATCAAAGACCTTGCGCCCTTCGACGCGACGGAGATCGCCAAGACGGTTTTCCTGTATTACCGCTGGCACGTCTGGCTGCGCGAGGAACGCGGCGTGGACAACAAGATGCGGCTGGCCATCCGGTTGAACCAGCGCTTTCAAGCGAACAACGCCAGCATCCCATTGGCGGAACTGCGCGCCAAGGCCGTGCCCGCGTGGACGGCGGCGGAAATGGACATCACCGACGAATGGCTGCTCTCCCTGCAGCGCGAACCAAAATTGTGGCTGCGCGCCAAACGCGGCACGGCGGAATCCCTGGCCCGAACATTGTTCGCGGCGGAGGTGAGTCCGTTGCTGCCGGAGGCCATTTTGTATCGCGGCGAGGAAGATTTGTTCAAGACGCCGGAGTTTCACGCGGGCGAATTTGAAATCCAAGACATCGCGTCGCAGGTGGTTGGCAGGCAGTGCGATCCCAAGCCAGGCGAGACGTGGTGGGACACCTGCGCAGGCGAAGGCGGCAAGACTTTGCATCTTTCCGACCTGATGCAGAACAAGGGAATGCTCTGGGCCAGCGATCGCGCGGAATGGCGATTGACCAAGCTCAAGCGCCGGGCCGGGCGGGCGAAAGTGTTTAATTATCGCGCGGCGCACTGGGACGGCGGCGCGAAGCTGCCGACGAAAACGAAGTTCGACGGCGTGCTGGTGGACGCGCCGTGCAGCGGCATCGGCACGTGGCAACGGAATCCGCAGGCGCGCTGGACGACGGAGCCGAACGACGTGCGCGAGCTGGCGGCAATTCAGAAGAAGCTGCTTACACATGCCGCGCCGAGCGTGAAGCCGGGCGGAAAATTGATTTTCTCCGTCTGCACGCTGACGCGCGCGGAGACGACCGAGGTGGCGGAAGATTTTAATGCCAAATTCGCGGCAGAGTTTGAGCCGATGGAACTACCGGCAATTGTTCCCGGCGGTCAACCGACCGCCGCCACAAGAACCATTTGGCCGCAGGATTTGGACGGCAACGGCATGTTCATCGCCAGCTGGCGGCGGAAAAGCTGAAGGCGGTGAAATTCAACTTTCCGGCCGCACGATGGAAACCACATACGCATCCGGTTTCAGGTATTGGTTGGCGGCGGCTTTTACCTGCGCCAGCGTGACGCCCTCATATTTCGCGTCGTCGAGCTCGGCGCGATTCCAGCCCAGGCCGTAAAGTTCGTCGAGCGCACTGGTGGACGCGAGGTGGCCGAGGTCGGCGCGGGCGATTTTTTTCCCACCAATGATCTTGGCCTTGGCGCGTTTCAATTCTTCCGCCGTCAAACCTTCGGTGCGCAGGAGTTCGGCTTCCTTAAGCAATTCGGCTTCCACCTGCGCGGCCTTGGCCGGCTCGGTGCCGGTGTAAAACGCGAAGTACCCCGGCACGAGACCGGGAAAATTCTGCGCGCCGACGTAGTAGGCGAGGCCGAGCTGCTCACGGATGCGCAGGAACAGCCGCGAGCCGAGGTCGCTGCAACATTCCTGCAAGAGATCGAGCGCATATTTGTCATCACTGTCCATCGTGGTGCCGGGAAAACCGATGACCAGCACGGCCTGCTTCTTGTCGCGAAATTCCTCGACGCGCTGGAGCTCACGCTTTGGAAGGTTCCCCGAGCAAGCTAAAGCTTGAACTCCAGCGGCCGGCGCTCCCTTCCATCCGGCAAACGCTTTTTCCACCGCCGCGCTGACCGCCCCGACTTTAACGTCGCCGAAAATTGCGAGCACGCAATTGTCCGGCACGGCGAATTTCTGATGGAAGGCCTTCAAGTCGGCGGGCTTCAACCTAGTGATGGATTCCTCGGTGCCGAGCGAATCGAGACCGTATCCGGTGTGGCCAAACAAGGTGCGGCGCATGGCGAGGCTAGCGCTCTTGAGCAACTCATCCCGACGCGCCTGGATGCTGGCGACCTGCACCTCGACTTCGCGGGCGAGTTCGACGGCGGGAAAGATTGGATTCAGGATGACATCCGCGAGCAGTGCCAAGCCGGTCTGGAAATCATCGCTCAACACTTCCGCGTTCACGCCGAAACTGTTATTGCCACCGTAGCTGTCAAGGTGACCGCCGACGGATTCGATTTCCGTCGCGATCTTTTCCGCAGTGCGCGTGGTGGTGCCTTTGATGAGCAGCTTGGCGAGCAACGCCGTCGTGCCGTTATTCTCCGCCGTTTCCGCCAGAACGCCGCCTTGAAACACGGCGCGAAATTCCACGAACGGCAGGCGCGAATCCTCCTTCACCAAAAGTTTCAGACCGTTGGGGAGCACCATTTTCTGGATGGCGTGATCGGTGCTCGTCTCGATATTCGCCCTGGCCTTCGGCGCGGCGCCAGCAGGCAGGAGCGCGTAGAGCGTGCGGTTTTCGGCCGTAAGATAATGGCGGGCGACGCGCTGCACCTCAGCGGTGGTGACGCGTTTCACGGCGGCGAGATAGCGCTCGGAGAAATTCAGGTCATTCGCGGCCAGCCAGTTGCCGCCGAGATTCTGCGCCTGGCCTTCCATCGTCTTGCGCGAAGACAGCGTGGCGGCGATGAACTGCTTGATGGCCTTCTGCAACTCATCCGGGGAGACGGACAGGGATTTTATTTTTTCAATCTCGGCGAGGATGGCGGCGTTCGCAGCTTCAAATTGGTCACCATCCACAATCGCGCTGATGCCGAACAGCCCGGGTAATCCGGGGCTGTAAGTCCACGCATCCACATGATGCACGACCCCCTGACGTTCGCGAACCTGCTGGAAAAGACGCGAGCTGCGGCCGCTGCCGAGCAGGACGGCAAGGACATCAAGGACCGCGACGTCGACATGGCGCAATTCGGGAATGTGCCACGCGAAATGCACGTGGCCGAGTTCGATGGCGGCTTCCTCGATGATGGTGCGCTCACCGGTCTGCATTGGTTCCAGCGGCAGGACACCGGGCGGCATCGCCCTGGACTTGCAGCTGGCGTAAGCGGTTTTGATCTGCGCGACAACGTCATCGTTTTTCACATCCCCGGCGACGACGAAGAAGACGTTGTTGGGCGCGTATTTTTCCGTGTAGTAATTGCGGATGTCGTCCGGCTTCACCTCGTTGAAGATGTCCGGATAGCCAATGATCGTGAAACGATACGGACTTTTTGTGTAAGCCGTCTCAAACAACCGGCGGCTCGCGCGACGACCCGGATCGTCGTGGCACATGTCCATCTCACGACGGATGACATCCATCTCCTTGGCGAGTTCATCCGGCGGCAACGTGGCGTGCTGCATGATGTCGCACAAAATATCAACCGCCTTCACCGCGCCGGTATTCGGAACGTCAATGTGATAGACCGTGCGGTCGAAGCTCGTGTAGGCGTTCATGTAGCCACCAGCCTCCTGCACTTCCTGGTCAATGCGGCTGCCCGCGCGCGTCTTCGTGCCCTTGAAGAGCATGTGTTCGAGGACGTGCGAAAGCCCCGCGCCAAGCCAGCGACCCTCGTGGATGCTGCCGGCCATGGCCCACGCCTGCGCGGAAACGACCGGTGCGTTATGATCTTCGCGCACGATGATGACGAGACCATTTTCGAGCGTGGTGAGTTTCACGCCGGGCGGGATGGAAGGAATGTCGCTAGTGATAGTTTCAGCCATTTGTCAGGCGGGAAAAATAAACCGGAATTGGAATCGGGCAATGCAATTCCGCTGACAGCCAGCGGAAACCGCAGCCGGCCAAGGCGCCACAACGAAAACGGCGGCGGCTATTCAAGGCGGACGACATGCCAGAGGCGCGGGCCCAGGCTCACGGTCATGGTGGCGGAAACCGAAGCCAGCAGCGTGGCGCGGTGCGACTGGAGCCAGGCTTGAATGGTCTGGTGATTTTCGCCCAGCACGGTTTCGCCCACCACCGCGTATTTGATCTGGCGGGCGCGGAGTTGCGCCGGCGAATCGGTGAATAAAACATCCGCCACCCGCCGCTGACCGAAGGGACGCCACAGCGAAATCTCGGTGTCGTCAGCGGCGCCCACAAATCCCACCACGGTACAATCGTCCGGCAAAGCGGCCCGCACTTTGGCCAAGGGATCCGGCCGGTCCGCATAGGTGAGATAAACATCCCGAATGCGCCTGGCCAAAGGATGGTTCGCGCCGGCGTCGCCGATAAAATGAAACACGGTGCGAACCGGCCACAGCGGACGCGCCGGAGTCAGCACGACGGCAACGAACGCCAGCAGCATGACGGCCAGCGCCAGCCGACGCCACCAGCGCCGACGAACCAGAGCCGGTTGCGCCGAAGCACAGAGCAACGCCGGCAGCAGCAGCGGGTAATACGCCGACACGAGCCGCGCCAGCGTCATCATTCCCGATTTGGCGAAGAACACCAGCAACGCCACATAAGGTGAAAGCAACAACACGCGGCGCGGCCAGGTGAGGAAAGGCGAGGGACGGCGAGAACGGTGCCTGCCCGCAAACAGCAGGGAAACCGCCAGCAGCACGCTTAAACCAAAACCCAGCCCGGCGGCCTCCTCGGTGGGGATTTCCCCCAGCCGATAAAAATACGCCTCAAAATTGGCGGCCAGCAGCGCGTTGATCTGGTCCGGGAGAAACGTAAGGATGGAATGGTTCCACCAGCCAGCCATAGGAAAGAGGGTCGGGACGAAATTGCTGGTCAGAAACACGGCCGTGTTGCCGAGGATTCCCACCAGCGGATTCTGGCCGATGATGCTGGTGTTTTCCAAGGTCATTCCCGTCCAGTCACCGCAGTGGAGGTGGTTCAAGATGGCGGTGGGCAAAAACGATGCGCCCAGCGCCAGCAAAACGACCGCCAGACCCGCCACCGCTTGGGAAAACAATTTGGGCAGCAGCGGCAAAAAAACGATGAGCCAGGGCAGCAGCAGCGGCAGATTGCCGGGTTTGGCGCCGGTCAGCAACGCGGCCGCCAACAGGGACAGCCAGACATCCAGCAACCGGCGGGAGGTCCTTGCGCGCAAGGCGAAGTCCACCGACGCCAGCGCATAAACCGCCGCATAGGCGTCATTGCCCAGGCTGGCGGCCTGGAGCAGAAAATTATAGCCCGTCGGCAGCAGCCACATCCAAGGCCATGCCACCCGGGCCGGAACGCCGAGCCGGGTAAAGACGCTGAAGACCAAGCCGGGCAGCAGGAGGAAGGGCAGGAAATTGACCAGGAAAAGGGCGCGATCGGATTTGGTGGCGACGAGGATGGGTGCCATGAGCCATTCAAACCCGCAACTTCGGTCATTCATCCGGGGGTTGCCGGTTTGAATCCAATGCCATTGCCCCTCCGCCAGCCAGTGCAACACGCGCGGCAACCGGTAAGTCAAGGCGTCGTAATTGCTCGGCAGGTAAAGCGCGCCGCCCAAGAAGACAAGCGCAGCCAGCGCGGTAAAAATGAGCGGGAACGGCCGAGCCAGTCGCGACTTGATCCGCAACCAGCCACGAAGCTGGCCATCGCACAGCAGTTCACGACGGGCCAGAAAAAAAACAACCAAGCCGAGGGCGGCGACGATGGCGTAGCCGGTTTGGTTCAACTGCCCCAGCGCCGACAAAATCCAACCGGCGGCGCTGGCGAGCGCCGAGACGAGCAGCCAGATTCTGACGAGCGGCAGGAAAGACATCGTTTCAAGCCCATTTGAATGGTCTGAGCTCAGAATATCGGTTCGAGCCGGGAAAGCCAGCCTGACGGCGGGGCAGTGTCCCAATTTTGGAGCGCGGCTCGGTTGAGCCACAGCACGTGAGCCGGCAAATCCAGCCGCTGCGGGTCGAAGACCCGCGCCCGGTTTTCAAATTGGGCCACTTAATGACGGCGGGGCGGGCGAATTCAAGGTTTCAACATAATAAAATATTATTTGTCATCATGGCACGACGCGTGCTAATGTTCTGAAGGTGAGGGAGAAAAACTTTTTAAATGCGCTTTAAATTAAAAAATGGCAAGCCGATTGGCGAAGGCGAATCCAAACCAGGCAGAATAAGGGAGGCGGGGATGACACTGGTGGAGGTGGTGGTATCCGCGGCAATTGTGGCGCTGGTGTTTGGGGCGATTCTTAACGGCTATATTTATACGGCGAAAAAGGTGGAATGGACCGGTTACTCACTGGCGGCCCAATCGGCAGGGGCGCAAGTGGTGGAGCAGGCACGGTCGGCGGTGTGGGATATTGCGCGCGGGGTCAATCAGCTAACCAACATGGCACTACTGTCCTCTAATTGGAATGGCAGCACGACAACTTATAGCGGTTACACGACCAATATCCTGGACGTGCCGATCAGTGGCAATAATGTGGTGGTGGCCACCAACTACGTCTCCATCCAGCAGTTCAACCTCAGCGGCAATACCAATGTCCAAAAGTTCATTCAGTTTATCCGAGTGGATACGGTCTGGCGGTTCACCGGATGGGGGAATAGCAGCATCCGGTATTACACCAATTCGATGGGCTCTTATATTGCACCGGACAACCGTGATCCAGCCACGCTGGGCGTAGGAAGCTGATGCAGCCATGAAACTGCCACAACTCAAACAGGAAAACGGGAAAGCCCGGTTCACCCGGACCGGGGGATTCACCATGGTCGAGATGATGACGGCCATGCTCATCTTGACGTTCACGATCGCCGCGCTGTTAAGCGCCCACATCATGGGGTTGAAACAGAATCAACTGATTGAGAGCAAGGCGGGCGCCAGCGATTCCTCACGCCGGGCGGTGAACAATCTGGTAAGCGATATCCGTCGGGCAAAAATGTGGTTCATCGGGAATATTTCCGGTTCAACTTTCACAGCCGTCAGCAGCGGCCAGGAGCGGGGCAACGCCCTGGCATTGTGTGAAACCACCAATGGCACCCAGTTTATATATTATTATTTTGATACGTCGGACACCAATAACAGCAACGGCAAATTATTGAGCACCTACAACAGCCCATGGAGCCCGGTGGTGCTGGCTTCCAACCTGATCAACACGCTCTACTTCACAGCCGAAGATTTCAACGGGGTTATACAAACCAACAACTGGAACAGCAAGAGCTACAAAAACGTGATCCACACAACCCTACAGTTCCGCCAATTCCAATATCCCACCACCACGGTCGGCTCCAACTGCCTGTTCGACTCCTATCAGCTGGATTTCAGAGCGACGCCCCATCTGCCCGAATAAACGTATGATCATCCCTTCATCCACCGCCACCCGCCGGAGCGGCTTTGCGCTGCTGATGGTTCTCATTATGGCCGGGATCAGCATCGCCATTCTGGGCGGCATCATGTATCGCGGATACACCGTGGCCCTCCTGAACCAGCGGAACAACGACTACAACACCTGCTGTGTCGCGGCGGAGGCGGCGGTTGAAAAAGTCTTCGCGAACATGGCCTGGGACTTTCAAAGTTACGGGTATGGGATGGTGTCATCCAACCTGACCGGCTATCAAAATTCATATCCCAACGAAGACCCGTACTGGAACAACTTTGTATTTTCCGATGGAAATGGCAATGGGAACCATACCTATGTCAGTTTTTTTACCAACTTCAGCGGCATGCTGCCCTCGGCTTACGCCGGAAAATTCACCACCAATGCGCCGGTTTATCGGATCATGTCGAATGCCAGGCTGGCCAACTCCCAATACAATGTCATCGGCACCGCGCAGGAGGACGTGCTGCTGGCAAAAGTGCCATTGAGCAACTTTGCGATCTTTTACAACGGACGGATTGAATTCAGCCAGTGCGCGACCATGGTGGTAAACGGCGCGGTAATGGCCAATGGCACCAATGGCGACATTTATGTGGGCACCTCCGCCTCCCTGACCTTCAACAGCGGCGTCAGCTGTTGCGGCACATTAACCGCGCCGCTGGTGGACGGACTGTCATCCGGCTGGACACCGAACACCCCCAGCACTTGGAACACCACCTTCAATGCCGTTCCGGGCTACGCGACGAATGTCCAAAGCATCACGGTTTCACTGGGCACCACCAACAATTCCGACTCCCATTTCCTGATTGAAATGCCACCCCCCGGCGAAGACCCGACTTCCACGGTTGGCCAGCAACGCCTTTACAATGAGGCTCAAATCATACTGCTTATCACCAATAATTACATCACCGGCGCAATCACGAATCCCACAGTGCAACTCAAACTGCAAAACAGCCCCAACGGCCAGGTGCCGGGCAACGACCCCTCGCCCGTGACTTTGACATACACGAATGCCTCGCCCAGTTCCTTAAGCACCAACCTGCCATTCCTAAGCCTGACCAACACAAGTTACGACCAGCGCGAGTATGACACCAACATCATCACCCAGATCAATGTGACGAACTTTGCCCAATGGGTTCAAACCAACGCCACCGTCCAAGGCCACCTGCCTTCCAGTGCGGGGGTTTATCCCACCATCCTTTACGTGGCCGACCGCCGCACGGGCAACGCCAAGCAACTGGCTTCCGTCCGCCTGGTGAACGGCGCCCAACTGCCAGACAACAACGGGATGGGTTTTACCGTGGCCACAATGAATCCGCTTTATGTGCTAGGCAATTACAACGTGCAGACGGCCAGCAGCGCCGTCAATGCCTCCGCCGGTACCACTAACACCACTTACACCGTGCCGGCGGCTTTAATGTCTGACTCATTGACGGTCCTTTCCAGCCACTGGTCGGATGCCGCCAGTTTCACCTCCGCCTATTCCACGGGCAATGCCAACTATACCGCCACGGACAACAACACCATCAACGCCGCGATCATCACCGGCACCATGCCTTCCACCGGCACCAGCGGCACCACCTTCAGCGGCGGAGTACACAACCTGCCGCGGCTGCTGGAAGACTGGAGCAGCAAGAATCTCTGGCTGAACACCTCCATCCTGCGGTTGTGGAACAGCCAGATGGCGACCAACCAGTTTAGAAATCCAGCGGGCTTCAACCCCGCCCCGGTGAACGGCTATTACAACCCGCCCACGCGCAAATACAGTTTTGATGTGAATTTCATCAATCCCGCCAAGGTGCCACCCGGCATTCCCGTGGCCCTCGTGCCCCTCCGGTTTGCCTGGACCGTGCCGCCGCCCAACACGATCAACTACACCAACTACGCGCACAATTAACCATTTGAAAGCACCCAAACAAAGCCCGTTCCTTCCGGCGCCCGCTTTCCGAACCGGAACCGATGAAGGACGGATTAACCACCGGCTTTGCGCCCCGGCGCCAGATATGGGATCCTCGCCGGAGGGCGAAGCATCTCCTTGCGGGAGAACAGAAACATACAATTACGGCTTGCCATCATCCGAAACGGAGCTATAAAAACGATATGGTTTTGACACTGCCAGCATTTTTCAAAGGCACCTCAAGGACACAGCGTGCTAAAATGATCTCGGTGGATCTGGGCAGTCGCACGACCAAGGCGGTTTTGCTGGAACGCCGGGGCGACATCTTTGCCCTGACGCGATACGCCCTGTTTGACGCGCCAATCTTCGAGAAAAAAATTTCGCCGGAACTGCTATCCGACCATTTGCACACCGTCGCCGAAGCCCTGGGCAACAGCACCAAGTTTATCACCATGTCCCTGGGCGTGAATGATGCGATGGTGCGACAGATTGAAATGCCGCAAATCCCGCTGGGCGAAATGCGGCAGGTGCTGAAGGTCAACCACAAAAATTATCTGCAGCAGGATTTACCGAACCATGTATTTGACTGCTATATCATTCCACCCCGCCCCCTGCCACCCGGCGACAAGGGGTCCGATCCGGCACGGGCCAGCGGAAGCGCGCCAAAATTCAAGGTGCTGGCAGCGGCCGCGAAGCAGCAATTGATAACCGATTACTCACAAGCGGCGAAACTGGCCGACCTGACGGTGGATTGCCTGATTCCGGGGATAATCGCCCCGATAAACGCCTTTGAACGCGTATTGCCGGAAGTGTTCGCCAATGAAACCGTGGCGCTGGTGGACATCGGCTTTAAAAACACCTCGGTCTGCGTGCTGGACCGCAGCGAGCTGGCCTTGACCCGCGTGGTGAACATCGGCGGCGACAAGCTGACCGCCAGCCTGGCCGAAACCATGAACATCAGCTACGCCGAAGCCGAAGGCATCAAGGTCGGCATGGCCCCGGAAGTAGAATCCGCCCTGGGGATACAGGTGATTCCGCTGCTCCGCGAAATCCGCGCGTCACTGGACTTTTTTGAACACCAGAATGACCGGCCGGTGACGCGGGTTTATCTGAGCGGCGGCGCGGCGCGGTCGGAAATGATTTCGCAGATGCTTAATTCGGAATTATTGCTGGAATGCAAATCCTGGAATCCGACCGGCTTTCTGCAACTGGCACTGCCGGGACAGCAGGCGGTGGAAATCGAGCACGTCGGGGCGCAACTATCCGTCGCCATCGGCGCCGCCCTGGCGATTCTTTAAGACTATGCCCATACGAATCAATCTATTGGCCGAAGCGCTGGAAGAAGAGGACATGCGCCGGCGCGACCCCGTAAAGCGCGCCATATATGTGGGCGTGCTATTGGTGGTGATGGCGCTGGTGTGGTGGAGTTCGACGCTGGTTGAATTTATGCTGACCCGCAGCGGGTTCAACCAGGTGCAGGCGGAGATCCAATCCCGCACCAATGAATACAGCACGGTGCAAATCAGCCAGAAAAAAATTGACGACGCCCGGAACCGGCTGAACCTGCTACAGAAATACAGCGACGCCCGTTTTTTGCAGGGCACCCTGCTGAACGCGGTCCAGCAGGTTTACGTGCCGAATGTTTCGATGATCAGCATGCGGCTGGAACAAAGTTACACGCTTTCCGCCGGGGTGCCCAACAAGACCAATGACTTTGGCATTGTGCCCGGCCACCCGCCCACGTCGACCGAACGAAAGATGTTAACGATCCAGGCGAGGGACTTCAGCAACAACCCGGGAGAGCAGGTCAATGTCTTTAAGAACAAACTGGGCGGGCAGGCTTATTTCGGCACCAATCTCAGTTCGCCCAACGGCCTGAAGCTGGCGAGCCTCTCACCGCCCCAAATTGCAAACGATGCCAAACCCTATGTGCTTTTTTCATTGGAATGCCGTTTTATAGATAAAACACCATGAAACGCCTGCCGCCAGCCAAACGGAACATGCTGATCGTCGTGATTATCGCCACGGCGGGACTGATTGGCTTAATTTACATCTTTTTGATTCTCCCGCAAAACGCGAACAACCGAAAACTGGCCTCGGACACCAAGGCCGCAAAGGCCAAATGGGAGCAATACAAGACGGTTATCAAACAGTCGAGCAACACCGCCAAAATGGTGGAAGAGGTCACGGCGGAGCTAAAACTCACCGAAAAAGACGTCGCGTCCGGCGATATTTATTCGTGGACTTACGACACCCTCCGGCGATTCAAGGCGGATTATCGTTTGGAAATACCCACGATCGGGCAGCCCGCCGTGGAAGAGGTTGATTTATTGCCGGGCGTCCCATACAAACAAGCTAGGATCATCCTGAGCGGATCGGGGTATTTCCATGATATCGGGAAGTTTCTTGCGGATTTTGAAAACACCTTCCCGCACATGCGCATTGTCAACTTGAAAATTGATCCCTATACCGGAGCCGCTGGAGCCGGCTCGGAAAAATTGTCTTTCCGCACCGAGGTGGTGGTGCTCGTCAAACCCAACCCTTGAACATCGTGAATAACTTGACGAAAATATTTTGCATACTGGCATCCGGTCTGGCGGTGCAGCAGACCGCTGGGGGCACCCCGGACAAAGCCGCGCCCGCCACAAGCACAGCCGCCAAACCGGCGCTTTCGAAACCGGCGCCCATCCGCTCCGTGTTTGTATTGCCCGCAAACGCCCAGGAAGGGCGCGACCCGTTTTTTCCGGAATCGCCCCGGCCATTTGAGGCAACGGCTTCAGCCAACAGCCGCAGCGCAGTTGAAATCAGCACCCTGGTATGCAAAGGCGTGCTCGGTTCCCCGGGCCATTTCGTTGCCATTATCAACAATCACGCCTTCGCCGTGGGCGACGAAGGGGAAGTCAAAACGGCGGGCGGACGCTTGCGAATCCGCTGCGTGGAAATACATAAGAATCTGGTGTCGGTCGAGATCAACGGCCTGCGCCGCGATTTGAACATTGAAGCCCGCTGAAAATAACAGTTGCCATGAGCAATAATTCAAAACAGAATTCGAAACAAGGAGCAGAACTAGAAACATGAACCCAAACGAGCCATGAAAAAAATCATCCCCATCATCCTGCTCGCCGGACTGGCCAGTTTACTGGCGGCCAAGGCGCAAACCAACACTGGCAGCGTCATCCCTGCGGCAGCGGCGTTAACCCCAGCGCCCCAGCCGACCGAGACCACCACAGCAACCAGCACCAACTCGACGCCACCGGTGGCCGCAACTGAGGGAATGGCTCCGGCCGACACGAATTCCCCGGCAACCATCAGCAGCCCGGTGATTCCGCTGATTCACTTCTCCGATGTGCCCATCACCACCGCCATTGAAAGCCTGTCGCGGCAAGCCGGCATTAATTATATGCTGGATCCCAAGATCGGCTACGGACTACCGGATGCCAACGGCCAAATCAAAAGCGAGCCGCAATTGTCCATTCGCTGGGAAAACATCACGGCCGAAAGCGCCCTGATGGCCTTGCTGGACAACTATGGCATGCAACTGGTTCGCAACAAGAATACCGCGATTACCCGGATCACGCTCAAAGATCCACTGGCCCCCCCACCGCTCATTACCCGGGTGGTGCAGTTGAAGTTTGCCAGCACCTCCAACATGGTGGATGCCGTGCAGTCGGTGTTATCCGACAAGCGCAGCAAGGTAATCCCCGATGTCCGCACCAGCCAGATCATCGTATCCGCCACCGATCCCGAACAAACCGCGATCGACACCTTGATTGCCCAGCTCGATAAACCAACCAAACAGGTGCTCATTGAAGCCCGGTTTATTGAGATTCAGAGCAATCCCCAATCTTCCAAAGGCATAGACTGGTCCGGAACGCTCGCCGGTCAAAATGTCAGTTTTGGCAATGGGGTGTTACAATCGAATAACAAACAAGGCAATTCCGGATCCACTCCAAACTCACCAGCCACGGGCTCAACCACCACCATTGGAACCACCGGTTCCAGCTCCACCACCACCACCATTGGCACAGTGGCGCAACCCACAACGCAAGCTGGAGGATTATCATGGAACACACTCAGCGGACTAACTCCCGCCATTGGCTTTCTTAATGCGGATGGAGTGCAGGCGGTGATTTCCTTCTTGAACACCTCCACGGATGCCAAGACCATCTCCACTCCCCGCCTCGTGACTTTGGATAATCAGCTGGCACGCATATCCGTATCACGCGGGATTCCGGTGATCAACGTCACCGCCGGCACCGTCCAGACGGCCGGTGGATCTTCCGTCACCTATAGCAACGTCGGCACCACTCTGGAAGTGACTCCGCGCATTTCCGCCAACGATTTCATCTGGCTTAAGGTTGTTCCCGAAATCTCCGCCAATCCCGGCGATAGCACCCGGACCGTCGGCGGCCAACTATATTCCGCACCGCTGTTTGATACGCGCAGAATTGAAACCCAGGTGCTCATCCCGAACGCGAACACTCTCGTCATGGGCGGCTTGGTCAACGACAGCCCCAAATCCCAATCCACCAAGGTTCCGCTCTTGGGCGACATTCCCTATCTGGGCAATGCCTTCCGGAGCGAGACCAAGAGCTTGACCAAGCAAAACCTCATCATCTTCATCACTCCAACCATCGTCAAGGACACCGACTTCCATCCGAACACGAGTGACTATTTGAACTCGACTCCGGACAGTGCCGAGCTAAAATCCCCAATAAAATTAAATCCAAATTCTTGGTGGGACACCACAAAAACGAGCGACTGGAGCAACCCCTCAAGCAGCAAGTCGGCGGATAAAAAGTAAATTTTCATCCCCAATCTGGTTATAAGAGCAAGCCGCCACCCACCATCGTGGGTGGCGGCTTAGCATTCGGGCACAAGTACTGCGAACAAAGTTTGCCCTTATAATTTGGCTATAATCCAAACTGGCGGAGATATTCAAAGGAGTAGATACCCGTGTTATGGCCATCCGCCCAAACCGGCTGAAGGGCATAACCGCCCACGCTAACCAGCTTCACCAGTTCAAACGCATTGGCCGCGTAGGGCTTTTCCGGGTTTTTGTAGAGGTTGCCAAGAATGTCAATCTCGCCTTTGCAACCGGCGCAGGGACAGGCCCGGCGCAGTTTTTCCAAGGCTATGAAATCTTCGCGGCCATCAGCCCACTTGATGGCCAGTTCCGATCCAATCGATTGAATGTCCAGCGGTCGCATCGGGGCAGGTTATTTTCAAATCCCGGCGCCGTCCACCTTTTCCGATTTCATTGACTCGCCGTTAACAGCCGGTAATCTTTTTTTTGTTGAAAACTGAAGGCGCCAGTGACGTGAAGCCGGATACCCGCAGTGACATTCCCAGCCTGCCGGAATCCTACCGCACTATTCCGGTGCCAAAAACTTACAGCTTCTGGCGCAAACTGCTCGCGTTCTCCGGCCCCGGCTATCTGGTCGCGGTCGGCTACATGGATCCCGGCAACTGGGCGACCGACCTCGCGGGGGGTTCCGCCTTCGGCTACACGCTGCTCTCGGTCATCCTGCTCGCGAACCTCATGGCGATTTTGCTCCAGACGCTCTCCGCGCGGCTGGGCATCGCCACCGGCCGCGACCTGGCGCAAACCTGCCGGGACCACTATTCCAAACGCGTCGCCATCTCGCTCTGGGTGCTGTGCGAAATCGCCATTTGCGCCTGCGACCTGGCGGAAGTCATTGGTTCGGCCGTCGCATTGAATCTGCTCTTCAAGATCCCGCTCATCGCCGGCGTCATTCTCACCGCCCTGGACGTGCTGGTGGTGATGCTGCTACAGAAGCGGGGTTTTCGCTATCTCGAAGCACTGGTCATCGCGCTGATTGCGCTCATCGGCGCCAGTTTTCTGCTGGAATTGATTTTCTCCAAACCGGATGTCGCCGAGGTTCTGAAAGGCTTCATGCCCACGGCGCAAATCGTCACCAACCCGGCCATGCTCTATATCGCCATCGGCATTCTGGGGGCAACGGTCATGCCGCATAATTTATATCTGCACTCCTCCATCATCCAAACACGCAAATACGAACAGAACGCCGAAGGCAAACGGGAGGCCATCCGCTTCGCGACGATTGACACGGCCACCGCGCTGACGCTGGCGCTGTTCATCAACGCCGCCATCCTCATCGTGTCCGCCGCGACGTTTTATTCGCGCGGCCAGCACGATGTGGCGGAAATCCAGGACGCCTACCAGCTGTTAAGCCCCACCCTCGGGGTCGGCATGGCCAGCGCGGTGTTCGCGCTGGCGCTGCTGGCGTCCGGCCAGAATTCCACCCTCACCGGCACGCTCGCCGGCCAGATTGTGATGGAAGGTTTTCTGAATCTGCGCCTGCGCCCCTGGCTGCGCCGGCTCATCACCCGGGGAATCGCCATTGTGCCGGCCGTCATCGTCACCGCGCTTTACGGCAATAGCGGCGTGGCCAAGCTGCTACTATTCAGCCAGGTCATCCTGAGCGTGCAGCTGTCCTTTGCCGTCGTGCCGCTGGTCCTTTTTACCAGTGACAAGAAGCGCATGGGCGAATTCGTCAACCCGCCCTGGCTGAAATTCCTCGCATGGCTCACCACCCTGCTCATCATCCTGCTCAACGCCGTCCTGCTGTTTTACACTTTTCGCAATTGGAGCAAATAACCCCCGGAGCCAGCCATGTATAAAAAAATCCTCATCGCCCTGGAAAACGGGCCGGCCGATCAAACCATCCTGCCGCACGTCGCCGAACTTGCCGCAAAATTCCAATCCGAAATTCTTTTGCTCCACGTCGCCGACGGCTTTGCCGCCCGCTGTTTTGACCAGTTGAAGCTCGCCGAATCAGAGGAAATCAAAGGCGACCGCGACTATCTCGAAGCCGCCGCCCAGACATTGCGCCAGCATGGGCTCGCGGTGAAAACGCAGCTGGCCATGGGCGACCCGCCGGCCGAGATATTGCGCGTGGCCGACGCGGAAAACTGCGATCTGATTGCGATGACGAGCCACGGGCACCGTTTCTTCGGCGACCTGTTTCACGGCAGCACCATCACCCAGGTTCGCCATTACACTCAAATTCCCCTGCTCGTCCTGCGCGCGAAGAACATTAAAACCACTGACCGGTGACAACCAAGTCCTGAAAACGGGGGCTCGGACTTACACCGCAAGCGACGATTCGCCACGCCGGGCATTCCGGCCAAAATGAGGCGAAACTTTTAACCTGCGTTTAAAACCGGCCCGGCGCGACCGGGTTTCTTCAGCCGAGTAAAGTTCTTTTACCAAGCCGAGAAAGCCAGCCTGCAATTCGGCGACGCTCATGTTTTTCGGCTGAAAGTTGATGTCAAACAAGGTGCACAATTCCCACGCGCGGTCATGCAGGATGCGGCCCTCTTTTTTCAGCCGCGCGTAAAGCGGCGTGCCGGGGAACGCGGTCATAAAGGTCACCTGCACTTCGTAGAGCGCGGAGTCGCGCACAAAATCCAGCACATCGGCGAACACATCGCGGGTGTCACCATCGAGGCCAAGGATGAAGCAGCCATTCACCGTGATGCCGTAAGACTGGATTTTTTCGATGGCGGACTGGTAATAATCCTGCTGACGCAGCTTCCAATTACTTTTCATTTCCACGCCGTAAAGGCTCGTGCGGCGCGGGCTCTCGAGGCCGATGAGGATCTGCTGGCAGCCGGAATCACGGATAAGCGCGAGCAGCTCGTCATCCTCGGCCACCCGAATATCGGCTTCGGTGAACCAACGGACATTTTCCACGGCCAGCTCGCGCAGGAGTTTTTTGTAATGCTCGCGGTGGACGAAACTGTTGTCGTCGGCAAACTCAATGAACGGCCTGGCCCAGATGTTTTTGATCGCACGGATTTCGGCGATAACTTTCTCCACCGGTTTCACCTTATAGCGCGGAGTCAGCAGAATGGAGCTGGCGCAAAATTCACATTGGTGCGGACAACCGCGGCTCGTCTGCACGGTGAGGCGATTGTATTTGTCCGGATCGAGCAAATCGAAGCGCGGCATCGGGGCATCGGCCAGGTCAAACTCCCGGCTGGTGACATAAAAAGGTTTTAAATAACCGCGCTCGAAATCGGCGAGCAGCTCCGGCCAGAGCAGTTCGCCCTCGCCAATGACCACGCTGGTGCAATGCTCTTTCGCCTGCTCACGCAGGGAGGTGACGGTGATGCCGCCCATGACCACGGGAATGTTTTTCGCGCGGTAATAATCCGCCACGTCACAAGCCTCGTAAAATTGCGCGGTAAACGTGCCGATGGCGACAAGGTCAAAATCCACCGGCAAGGACGGCAGCATTTTCAGATCGGCGATTTCGTGACAGCTGATTTCAAACTGGTCCGGCGTCAAACCGGCGAGCGTGAGCAAGCCGAGGCTGGGCAGCGAGGCGATGATCCGGTTGCGGTCCACAAACCCGGGCAACGTGAGACCAAGCTTCGAGAGTTCCGCATTGTGGGCGCGGACGCCGCTCAGGGCGATGAAGGCGATTTTTTTCATAATAATAATTGGTTAACGAAGTTTGGTTTCGCTCCATTGGGCAAGCACTTCCTTTACTGTCTGACGGTCAGACAAATGACGAAAATCATATCGCTGGACGCAATCATCACGGTCAAATTGGAGCAGCAGCACCTCGCCACGCTCGGACAATCTTCCGCTGTCAAAATTGAGGCCCGGACAGCCGGTTACCCCCACTCCAAACCAATACCAGGTAATAACCGCCCAGTTGTAGGCGATGGCTTCCGGTTTTTCATGGATCGCAAATGGCTGGCCAAACCGACCGAGCACTTCGGCGCGCGTCGTCTGACCGGGCTTGATGAAGCCGGTTTCCTCCCGACGGATACGCGTGCCGCAGGAAGCATCCTTGCCAGAAGCCGGAACCGGCACCATAACGCAACCCTGGCCCAGACAGGCCAAAATCAACAAAAACAAACTGGCGGTAACCGCCTTCATAATTTCAAAAGTTGCCAGATGGTCAAGGTCGCGCCGGTGATCAGGCTCACGACCGGCACGGAGAAAATCATCGTTGCCTTCGGGAAACCGGCCATGATCGCGCAGCCTATCGGCATCGTAATCGCGCCGATGACGAAAGCCAGCGATGCAAAATGAATCATCGAGCCAGTCAACATGAAATACCGCACCGTAAAACAGAACATCAGGTTCAACCCGCCGAGGCCGAAGAAGGAAATGTGGCCGAGCCGATACATCCGGCGCTGGAAACTGGCGTAGCCGCCCAGCCAGTTTTCACGATGGAAAGACATTCCCATTACCGAGCCGGAGATGAAGCCCAGCAGAATCCACAGCCAGGCAAGGAGCAGGTTGATTTGGGTGATTTCAGTTTTCATTTCACCGCCACTGTATCCGCGCTTGCCGCCAGGGTGTTAATTGATAAAACTTGGCCCAACATCGTCTGGCTCAATGAATGTCCACCACCTCGAACTTTTTTATTATGTCGCCAAACACGGCGGCATCATGCCGGCGGTGCGGAACATCCCCTATGGCATCCAGCAACCGGCGGTGAGCGCGCAGGTGGCGCAACTGGAGGAATTTCTGGGCGTGACCCTGTTTCAAAGGCGCCCCTTCGCACTGACGCCCGCCGGCGAAAAACTTTTTGGATTCATCTCCCCGTTTTTTTCCAAACTGGATGCGGTGGCGGGCGAACTGCAAGGCGGCCAGGCGCGGCATTTCCGGCTGGGCGCGTCAACCATCGTCCTCCGCGAACATCTGCCGCGGCTATTGCAGGGAGTCAAAACGAAATATCCCGGCGTGACCGTCTCATTACGCGAAGGCTATGCCGCGCGACTGGTGGAATTGCTGGCGCGAGACGAAGTGGACATGGTCATCACGCTGATCGACCGCGAACCGCCCGCCGGCTTCCAATCCCAGGTGCTGCTGGAGCTACCGATGGTCTTGCTGGTGCCGAAAACCAGCAAGTTGAAATCGCCGCTGGAACTCTGGCAACGCGACAAGATCAACGACCCATTGATCTGCCTGCCCGCGCAGGAATTGCTGACCCGACTATTCCAGTCGCGGCTGGCCGAGCTGGAGGTGGAATGGTTTCCCACCATCGAAGCCAGTTCGACCGATTTGATCGAAACGTATGTGGCGAACGGCCTGGGCATCGGCATGTCCGTGCAAGTCCCCAGCCGATCCCTGCCGGAAAATGTCCGGGCGCTGGCGCTGAAAGATTTCCCCCCCGCGCGGATCGGCGCATTATGGCGCGGAAAAAACACGCCGCTGCTGGACGCCTTTTTGGACGTGGCGAAACAACGGGCGAAGGAAATCACGTAAGCAACCACCCACCACTACCGGCCCAGCTTGAAATCGGCCGGGCGCTCGACGAGGTGCAACAAATTCCCCTCACCATCGGCGAAGAAAAGAATTTTCCCTCCACCGGCGGCGGGGCGAACCTCTTCCGTAAACTTCACACCTTGCGATTCCAACCCGGCTTTCGCCGCGGCCAGCGACGGCACGCGCAGCGCGAGATGACGAAAGCCGGCCAGCTTGTTGTTGCCGCGTTCCGGCAAGGGCGCCTCGGCGGGATAGATTTCAAACCAGATGTTCGCCAGCGAAATCAGACAGGTCGGCGGATTCTGGCCGTTATCCCAGACGGCTTCAGCGCCCAAGACCCTTTCATACCAGGTTTTCAAGGCAACGGGATCAGCCGCCGGGATGGCGATGTGTTCAACGTGAATATTCATGCTTTTCCAATACACAGTCACATTCGATCCCGCAACCTTAAACCGGTTTTGAGAACAAATTCACTCCCCCCTTAAAAACGCAAACCCGCCAGATTGAACGCCGGGCCAATAGGCCGGTCAAATTTGGAGATTGGTTTATTGAGGGTCCACTTTTCATGATTTTAAGAATGAGGGTCGAGGTGATTAGGCCAATGATTTTTGGCTCAAATCCACTCACCCCAACTCTCTCCCCGCTTGGGCGGGGAGAGGGAGTAAGAACAGTCTGAAAATGCCCCAGACGATTACAGTGGCGTCACTTTTGATTGGACAAACCCCAGTGTTTTCAAGTCTAGTATGTGTTTTACACTTTCAGTCAATTTTTAAAACCAAAGACGCAGCCAAATGGAAAACCAGAAACCCAATTCTACCAAGGGTGCCAAGAGCATCACGGGGAAAACCCAGGAATCCGCCAAAACAGCCACCTCGCCCGCACCGGTGGTGGTGCCGCCATTGTTCCGCCGGATTGACTGGCTGACCTTCGCCCTCTCTTTTGGGGTGATCTGGATCATTTATCTGCTGACGCTGGCGCCGGAACAGACCCTGGAAGATTCGGGCGAACTTTGCACAGCTTCATTTTACGCCGGCATCCCGCATCCGCCAGGCTATCCATTCTGGGCGATTTACAGCTGGTTTTGGACCTGGATTCTCCCGATCGGCAACGTGGCCTGGCGCGTGGAAGTGGGCCAATCGTTCGCCGCCGCGCTGGGTTGCGGTATGGTCGGCATGATGGTTTCGCGGGGCAGCAGCATGCTCATTGAGGGGATTGAGGAAATCAAAAACGTTTCCCGCGAATGGGAAACCGCCATCTGCATGGTATCCGGTTTTGTAGCCGGGACCCTGATGGGGATGGATGGATTCATGTGGAAGGAGTCGGTGGCGATCAACCGCATTTCCCTGTTCGGCGTGCCCTGGCTGATTGCCGTCATGCTCTTCCTGATGCGCTGGAGCTACGCACCGCAACAACGCCGATACCTGTATCTGGCCATGTTGTTTTACGGCATCTGCGCGACGATTCACCAGACGCTGCTCTTGAGCGCCATGGGGGTAGAAATCATCATTGTCCTGGCGCATCCACGCATTGGACGTGATTTATTTCTGGGAAACTCTTTGATTTATATCCTCTGCCTGATGTTGAAGAGTTCCATTCCCGCGCTGGCAAACATGACGGATGTGGAAGGCGTTCTTTTCCACGTGGTCGGCCTAGGTTCCATTTTCACCGGCGGCTGGCTGGCGTTAAAGACCCAGGGTGCGGGAACAGAATGGAAAACGCTGGTGATCATGGGCTTACTGTGGATCGCGGGCGTCTCCTTCTACTTTTATGAAGCGATTTCGGGCATGACGGTTCCGCCCATGCAATGGGGTTATCCGCGCACCGTGGAAGGATTTTTTCACGCCCTCAGCCGCGGCCAGTATGAAACAGTCCACGGTTTGAATGTGTTTTCCGACCCGAGCCGGTTCATGTTTCAACTTTGGTATATCATCGAAGGATTATCCGAATCCTTCAGCTGGGTATACATTTTTGTGGGCCTTTTGCCGTTCCTATTCCTGCTGAAGATGCACAAGCGGGAACGCAGCTGGATCATCGGCGTCACTTCCGTTTATATCTGCATTTCCGTTCTGCTGGGCATTTTGTTGAATGTCTCACCCGATCGCCAGTCCTCGGATCTCAACAAAGTTTTCTACACCGCCTCGCACGGATTATTCGCCCTGATGATCGGCTACGGTCTGACCTTGCTGGCGGCGTATGTGGCGACGCACTACGCGAAATTCCGCCGCTGGGGATTGATTGGCGGAGGCATTGCGGTGATTCTGGCGGTTTACTGCCTGCTCGACGCGACAGGCAAACTTTACTACGGACCGGCGGGTTCCATCAGCCTCTCCCAACTGCCGCAGCACATCGCCATGGCCTTTGACAAGGGTCAATTCGGCAATCCAGTGTTCGCCAACTTGATTCTGCTCGCGCTGTCGCTGATTTTCATCATCGCCCTGTTCCTCTACCGCAGCCGCGGCCCCGTGTTGATTCTCCTCGGCATTTTCCTGATGATGCCGGTCTGCTCCGGATTGACGCACTGGTATAAGAGCGAGCAGCGCAACCATTGGTTTGGCTACTGGTTTGGACACGACATGTTCACCCCGCCGTTCATGGACACCAACGGGAAGCTGAGCTACGACAATGAACGGCGCGCCGCGCTGCTAAAAGACCCCAAGCAGGGCAAACTCATCTACCCGGAAATGACGCGCAACACCGTGCTTTTTGGCGGCACCGACCCCGGCCGCTTCTGCCCGACGTACACCATCTTCTGCGAGAGTTTTATTCCGCACCGCTGCCAGCCGGAGCAAGATCAAAAATTTGACCGCCGCGACGTCTATATCATCACGCAAAACGCCCTGGCCGACGGCACCTATTTGAGTTATTTGCGCTCCCAATACAACCGCTCCAAGCAGATTGACCCGCCCTTTTTCAGCCGGTTGTTCAAATATGTTTCCTGCCTGATTTTGGGCGCCAACAATTCCGGAAATGTCGTCATGAACGGCATTGACAGCGGCAGCGGCGAATCCGGGAATGCGCTGATTGAAGGGATTGCCAAATTGCTCTATTACACGCTGGATGTGCCGTTCACCAAGTGGGGGGCGCATGTGGAAACCCGGCGGCGGGCCGAAGGCGTTTATCCCGCCAATGAAATTTACATCCCCTCGCCGGAAGATTCGCAAAAGTGCTTTGAGACCTATACGCAGGACGTCGGCCGCCGATCCCAACTCAACCAACTCCGGCCCGGCGAAGACGTGCGCATTGAAAACGGCCGGGTCCAGGTCTCCGGCCAGGTCGCCGTGATGAACATCAACGGTCTGCTCTGCAAGGTGATCTTTGATAACTGCCCGACCAATGAATTCTACATCGAGGAAAGTTTCCCGCTCGACTGGATGTATCCTTACGAAACCCCCTTTGGCATCATCATGAAGATCAACCGGAATCCGGTGACCGAGCTTTCGCAGGAGGTCTTTGATCTCGACCACAAATTCTGGAGCGACTTTTCCACCCGCCTGTGCGGCAATTGGATTACCTACGATACGACCGTCCAGCAAATTGCTGATTTCTGCGAACGCACTTATGTGCGCAACAATTACAAGGGCTACACCGGGGCCCGCGCCTTTGTTCGCGACGATGACGCCCAGAAAGCCTTCTCCAAACTCCGCAGTTCCCAGGCGGGCATGTATGCCTGGCGACTGGGACAACAATGCCCGCCGGAGTTCCGCCAGAAATCCGCCGCCGCCCAATCCGCACTCATCCGCGAAACTGATTTTGCCTTCAAGCAGGCTTTTGCCTTCTGCCCGTACAGCCCAGAAGCCGTTTATCGCTATGTCAATTTTCTCATGCAATACGGACGCTTCGATGACGCCGTCATCGTCGCCAAAACCTGTAAAAAACTAGACCCTTATAACAATTCTATCACGGAACTCATCCGTCAACTGGAAGGTTACAAAGCCCAATCCGCCGACCGGACACAGGCGATAAACCAGATTAACACGATGGAAAACATCGCCCGCACCAACCCAAACGATGTCGCCAATCTGCTCACGCTCGGCGGCGCGTATCTGCAAATGCAGCAGACCAACCGCGCCATGGAACTTTTTGATCTTGCGCTCGCCCGTCCCACCATCAAATTTCAAGAGGCGGCCGCCATCGCCCAAAGCTTTGCCGGCATGGGCAATCTGGGCAAACTGGAGACGGCGATTCAGAAACTCGTGGTTTTGGCACCCGATCAACCGGAGCCGCGTTACGACCTGGCCGCGCTGCAGGCGATCGGGGGGAGAACCACTGAAGCCCTGCAAAATCTTAAGATTTCCCTGGAAGCCAGCACCAAAAGAATTGTCAGCAATCCCACCGCCAATGATTTGGTGAATACCGCGCGCACCGACCCCCGCTTAAACACTCTGCGGGCCCTGCCGGAATTTCAAAAAATGGTTCCCGCAAAGTGAGTTTACACATTTGAAGATTCAAGCGCGGAGGTTCCCGGCTTGCCCGTTGCTGCCTAGCAGCGAACCTGATAATTTTCTCAATTAATGTTTGGACGCAAAAAGCCTATGAGCAAAACCAAAAACAATTTGCCCGACCCCGAAACCGCCGCCGCCGTGCCGGCACCGCTGCCGCCGCCCACGCCCGAACAAATTGAACAACTCAAGAGCCAAGCGGCCAAAGCGGATGAGCATTGGGAACGCCTGCTCCGCGCCACCGCCGATTTAGATAATTTCAAAAAACGCGCCGCCCGCGAAAAAATCGAGGCCGCGCAATACGCCAATTACTCACTGATCCAAAAACTGCTTCCCGTCCTCGACAATTTTGAGATGGCCCTCGCCGCCGCGCAAAACGCCGAAGGCGACAAGCTCGCCGCGCTTCAATCCGGCGTCGTGATGATCCAGCAACAGCTCAAGACCGCACTCACTGAGACCGGCCTGGAAGAGATTGACGCCGCCGGCAAGCAGTTCGACCCGAATCTGCATGAGGCCATTTCCGAACAGGAATCAGCCGAGGTCGCCGAAGGCAACGTGATGCAACAACTCCGCAAAGGTTACAAACTGAAGGACCGGCTCGTGCGTCCCGCCACCGTCATCGTCGCTAAAAAACCGGCGGCGAATTTGTAATCAAAAACCAGCAATTCGAAACCTTTCATGGCCAAACGCGACTATTACGAAATCCTCGGCGTGCCACGCGGTGCGAACGATGATGAAATCAAAAAAGCCTACCGCAAGCAGGCGGTGAAATTCCATCCGGACAAAAATCCCGGTGACAAAGCCGCCGAGGAAAATTTCAAGGAACTCGGCCATGCCTATGAAATCCTAAGCGACCCGCAAAAACGGGCCGCCTATGATCAATACGGCCACGACGCCTTCGACCCGCGCGCCCGCGCCCGGGGCGGCGGGGGCGGATTTCATGATCCGTTTGATATTTTTCGCGAGGTTTTTGGCGGCAGCGGCGGCGGCAGCAGCATTTTTGAAAATCTATTCGGCGGCGGGCAGGATCCCACCGGCCCGCAACGCGGCGATGATCTGCGCTATGACATGCAGATCACGCTGGAAGAAGCGGCGCTGGGCTGCGAAAAAGAAATCTCCATCACCAAGCCCGACAAATGCGAGGGCTGCAACGGCTCCGGAGCCGAGGCCGGATCAAAAATGCGCCCATGCGGAACCTGTGGCGGACGCGGCCAGGTCCTCACCTCCCGCGGCATTTTCAGCATCGCGCAAACGTGCCCGCACTGCAAAGGCGCGGGGCGCATTCTGGAAAAGCCATGCAAGAAATGCGCCGGCAACGGCAAACAGGAGCGCACCTCAAAAATCAAATTGCGCATTCCCGCCGGCGTGGAAGCCGGTTCCCGCCTGCGCTCCGCCGGCAATGGCGAGGCGGGTTCGCGCGGCGGCCCGGCGGGCGATCTCTATGTTTTTCTGCAGGTCAAGCAGCACGAGGTGTTTTCACGCGAGGGTGACGATTTGCTGTGTGAAATCCCGGTGAGTTTTGTCCAGGCCACCCTGGGGGCGGAGATTGAAGTGCCCACGCTGGAAGGCAAAGCCACGATCAGGATTCCCGCCGGCACGCAACCCGGCACCTTGCTCCGGCTCAAGGGGCGCGGAGTGAAAAACCTCCAAGGCTACGGACAGGGCGACTTGCATATCCGGGTCCAAGTCGAAGTGCCGACCCATTTGAATTCCGAGCAAAAACATAAGCTGCAGGAATTTGCCGCCCTGTGCGACGGCAAGGAGGCGCCGCTGGCGCAGGGGTTTTTTGAGAAGGCAAAAAAGTTCTTCACGTGAATTCGCCATGCATCGCTTTTATCTGGCGCCGGAAAACTGCCATGGAAATTCACTCCACCTGGACGAACGTGAGACCCACCACGCGCTGCACGTCCTGCGCCTAAAACCCGGCGCCGGCGTGACGGTTCTGGATGGTACGGGCACTGAATTTCATTGCGCCGTGGAAAGCATTGCCAAAAAAGCCATCGCGCTGTCCGTAAAGGAAAGGAAATTGACTCCCGCCCCACCCTGCCCCGTCAGCTTGTTTGTCGCCATTCCCAAGGGGAAAATCATTGAAGACATCATTCAAAAATCCGTGGAACTCGGGGTGCAGCGCATCGTTCCGCTGCTGACCGAACGCGTCGTGGCGCAACTCGACGGCGAAGGCGCGGAAGCAAAGCGCCATAAATGGCAACAGGTCGCCATCGAAGCCATCAAGCAATGCGGCGCAACGTGGCTGCCACGCCTTGAAACTCCAATTGTTTTAAACGAATTTCTCGCGAAGGTCGGATTGCCGGAACTGACCTTGGTTGGCTCACTTCAAACGAAACGATTTCATCCGCGCGAGGTTTTCACCGCTTTTTGGTCACAGCACGGACGCAAGCCAAAGAGCGCTGGCATTTGGATCGGGCCGGAAGGAGATTTCACGCTGGCGGAATTGCAAGCCATCGAAGCGGCTGGCGCACAACCCATCACCCTCGGCAAACTGACCTTGCGCGTGGAAACAGCGGCGATTTACTGCCTGTCGTTCTTGAATTACGAACTTCAGCGCGACTGAACCAGCACATGAAAAGCACGGCCCAAGTGTTCCGGATGCGTGAGGGTTTGAAACTGCCGGATCTGTCGCGCATCCAAGCCGGCGAAATCCCCCTGCCTTACGGCCGCACTCAATATCCGGGTGAGGAATTGCGGCTGAGGGCAGTAATTTTCGGTTTTCAATCCAGCTTCCTCACCGGCTTTTTGAATGGCAGAAAAATTAACGTGGGCGGTCAAGTCCTGTTCGCCTGGACGCATCAGCAAATCGTCACTGACGTGGTGTTGATGATAGGCGCGAAGGGTGCCATTGATTCGTGAAGGTGAAAACTGCTCCCCGGAGGTGAATCCGTAATCAATGGCAAGCAGTTTGCCGTCAACCAATATGCTTGCAGCTTCACGCCACCATTTTTCAGCGGCAGGAGAAATTTCGATGGTGTAGCCGTCAGGCAGAACCGCCAGGAGTTCCGGCGGGGCTGGAATGGCAAACCGGGAATCATGAATAATTTCCTGCAAACGCATCCAGACCAGCGTTTCCCCGGCGAGAGTGACGCCCCACTCGAACCAGGCCTTGGCCTCGGCATCCCAGCCCAGGCGATGAACGGGCATGGCATCGAGCAGCTCATTGCTAAAAACAATGCCCCCGGATGCCTGGATCGCTGGATCCGTCATACCGGAAATCCAACGGACGGCCAAAGCATGTTTTTTCATTGTTTCCCGCTGCCATCCCTGCCGGATCGGCGACGGTTCCAGAATGAAATATTCAATTTCAGAAAAAAGTTTTTCCCGGTGGATTTGGAGCCATTTTAAAATATCAGCGGCAAGTTTCCCGTCGTGGGCCCCAGCCTCGATGATTCGCATTGGGTGATGCCGAACCCGCAAAGCTTCAAGCCATTCAGCAAATTGACACGCGAGCAGTTCGCCAAACAGACTTCCAACGCTGACGCTGGTGATAAAATCGCCGTGCCGGCCAACGTTTCCTTGCTGGTTTTCATAATAGCCAGCTTCGGGAGAATAGAGCGCCAGATCCATGAAACGCGCAAAGGAAATAGCGCCATGACACCGGATTTCCTGATGAATATTTTCACCCGGCATTTTCATTGCTTGCGGATAAACATGGCTTGCGTTAGTGTCGAATCAACGAGAGGACTTTATGGCTAAAATTGACGCATTTTTCAACCTGATGTTTGAGCAGAAAGCTTCTGACCTCCACATGGCTTCCGGCAACCCGCCCATGATGCGCATCAACGGCGAGCTGCAACGCGTGGATTATCCCCCTCTGGATAATGACACGCTCAAGGCCATGCTCTACGAAATCGCGCCGGATTACAAAATTAAACAATTTGAAGAAACCGGCGACGTGGACTTCGGTTACGAAATCCCCAACATCTCACGTTTCCGCGTAAATTTCTTCAACCAGAAAAACGGCGTCAGCTCGGTGTTCCGTCAAATTCCAAGCCGCGTGCTGTCGTTTGAGGATTTTGAAAAACTGGAGGCTCCACTGCCTTCGGTATTTAAAAAATTTGCGATGCTAAACCGTGGCCTGGTGGTCGTTACCGGCCCGACCGGTTCAGGCAAATCCACCACGCTGGCAGCGATCGTGGACTACTGCAACCGGAACCGCAAAGACCACATCATCACGGTCGAAGACCCCATCGAGTTTGTCCACGAAAGTAAAAACTGCCTGGTTAACCACCGGGAAGTCGGCGTGCACACCAAATCATTCGCCGCCGCCCTGCGCGGTGCGCTGCGCGAAGACCCGGACATCATCCTCGTCGGTGAAATGCGCGACTTGGAAACCATCGAACTCGCAATCACGGCAGCGGCGACCGGTCACCTAGTCTTCGGCACACTGCACACGCAGAGCGCAGCCAAGACGGTGGACCGGATCATTGACGTTTTCCCTGCGGACCAGCAAAACAAGATTCGGCAGACATTATCCGAAGCCTTGAAAGGCGTCGTGGCACAGACCCTTTTCAAGCGTTGCGACAAGAAAGGTCGCGTGGCGGCGTTTGAAGTCCTGGTGTTTAACACCGCCGTGGCCAATCTCGTGCGTGAAGGCAAGACCCATCAGATTCAAGGCATGATTCAGATTGGCAAGAAATTTGGCAACCAGCAGTTGGACGACCACATCATGGAGCATGTCCGCATGAAGCGCATCACACCGGAAGACGCCTTTGATAAGGCACTCGACAAGAAAAAATTCCGCCCGCTGCTGGCACATCCGCCGGAAGATGAAGATGCCATGTAACTATGCGAAGACCGGAACTGGATCAGATGCTGACAACGATGCTGGCTTCACAGCCAGAAGTTTCTGATTTGAATTTCACCGTAGATCGTCC
This sequence comes from uncultured Verrucomicrobia subdivision 3 bacterium, assembly GCA_903922735.1. Taxonomy (GTDB): domain Bacteria; phylum Verrucomicrobiota; class Verrucomicrobiia; order Limisphaerales; family UBA11358; genus UBA11358. The sequence continues at coordinate 11,139 of CAIXUZ010000051.1, read as the reverse complement.
GCCACAGGTCGAGGCTTACGGCGATCTCAAGCCGGTCATAATTGATCCACCGATAGAAAAACTTACTCCGTTCCAGATTGAGACCATTGCGCTTAACATCATCGGCGACAACCTATGGCATATTGAGGATCTGCTACGACATGGCTCATGTGATGCCTCATATGCGTTGAGCGACAAAGCCCGGTTTCGCGTAAATATTTTTTCACAACGCGGCAATTATTCCATCGTCTGCCGACAATTAAACGCGGTGATACCGACGCTGGAGCAATTAAAGTTTCCGCCGATTTTAAAGGAAATTCCGCGCGAAAAAACCGGGCTGGTGTTGGTGACCGGGGCAACCGGTTCCGGCAAATCCACCACCCTTGCGGCCATCTTAAACGAAATTAACCACCATAAGCCCGTCCACATTGTGACACTGGAAGACCCCGTGGAATATCTGCACACGCATGATAAGGCCACATTCAACCAGCGGGAATTGGGCATTGATTTTGATTCCTATGCCAACGGTCTGCGCGCCGCGCTGCGCCAGGCACCGAAGGTGATTCTCGTGGGCGAAATGCGCGACCAAGACACCGTTAAAATCGCCTTGAGCGCCGCAGAAACCGGCCATCTGGTATTGAGCACGCTGCACACGATTAATGCTGGCGAGACAGTAAACCGCATTCTGGGCATGTTCGAACCAGAGGAACAGGAACAGATCCGAATCCGGCTGGCCGACTCGCTGCGCTGGGTTGTAAGTCAACGGCTCGTTCCAAAAATTGAAGGCGGCCGGTTTGCATTACTTGAAATCATGGGCTCCAACCTTCGAACCCAGGAAAGCATTCGTCTGGGCGAAAGCGAAGGGAAAACTTTTTATGAAATCATCGAAGCCAGTTATCCATTTGGCTGGCGAAATTTTGATCAGACCTGCATTGAAGCCTATGACCGTGGTGCCATCACGGAAGAGACCGCCCTGCTCTATTGCACCAAACGCAGCATTATCTCCCGCGCAATTGATAACTTAAAAAAAGCCCGAGGTGAACAAACCAGCAACCTGAATACCCTCCGGATGAAAGCTGGCGCTCATGGCGCGACCGCCGAGGCACCACCAATCTTAAAAATCAAATGAACGACACCTTTGATTTCGTCAGCAGCGGAGACATGCCCGCGCTCGTAGCCTTTTCCACCCCTGAATGGCTAGATTCCGCAAAATCCGCACTTAATGAGCTTGGCTACAAGGTTCACACCGCTGCCACGCATAGTGATTTTCTGCTACGATTTGGCCAGACTCATTATCAGTTGGTGCTCATGGAGGAACTCTTTGGTGCCAATACCCCAGACGAAAACCTTGCGCTTAAAACCCTGCAAAACATGCCGGTCAATCAGCGCCGCCATGCAACCATCCTGCTCATCGGCAACGCTTTTCAAACTTTTACGCCAATGGAGGCATTCAAAAACAGCGTCCACGCCGTCATCAACAGTTCCGAGCTTTTCCTCCTCAAACAATTGGTAGAGAAAGCCGTCGCCGACAACAACACTTTTCTCCATAGCTACCGCGAAGTTCAGAACCGCGTGCTCATTAGCGGCACCCGCACTTAAACGTGACCCGACTGGATCAAGCCCTTGTCGAGCGCGCCCAGTGCGACAGCCGGGAAAAAGCCAAGCGACTGGTCCTGGCCGGAGCCGTTCGCATCAACGGCCATCCGGCTCGCAAACCCAGCGACTCAATCAAGCCCACGGATGAAATCACAGTAACCGCGGCCGATAAGTTTGTCAGCCGGGGCGGACATAAGCTTGATCACGCACTCGAATATTTTCAAATCACCGTCACCAACTGCACCGCAATCGACCTGGGGGCTTCGACCGGCGGATTTACCGACTGCCTGCTGCAACGCGGGGCCACCAAAGTGTTTGCCGTGGACGTCGGGCAAGGTCAGCTGGCATGGAAACTGCGAACTGACCCGCGAGTCGCGGTCATGGAAAAAACCAATGCCCGACATCTTAAGCCGGCAAGCCTGCCCGCTCTGGCCGACCTTGCGGTGATCGATTGTTCATTCATCTCGCTCAAAAAAATCCTGCCGTCCGCCGTGCCTTTACTCAAACCAGGCGGGAAGATTATCGCACTCATCAAGCCCCAGTTCGAAGCGGGCAAAGAGGAGGCCGATAAAGGTCGCGGGGTCATCACCGACCCAGTCATCCACCAGCGCGTGCTGGCAGAATTGGAAGATTTTATCTCCGCACAGGCTGGTCTTTGCTGGCGAGGTGTGGTTGAATCCCCTCTGCTCGGCCCCGCCGGCAACAAAGAATTTCTGACGCTGATTGAAAAAACCTGCTGAACCATTTCACCGAATCGGACTCGTCGGCAACGCGGAAAAATCCGCTTGTGGCGCAATCGTCCGCACGGCGGCAAAGCTAATCAAACAGGCACGAAAGACAATCGTTTGCGATGCCATCACCGCCCAACTCGCCAAGTTGAAATGCGAAGTTCTACCCGATGCCGCCACATTAGCCCAGGAAGTAGATTTGCTAATTATTTTCGGCGGTGACGGCACGATGCTCCACGTTGCGCGGCAGATTGCCGGCTCGCCAACGCCGATGCTCGGCGTGAACATTGGCGGGTTAGGCTTTCTCACCGCAGTTCCATCGGACGAGCTGGCCGCGGCTTTAAAGCTGCTCTGGCAAGGGAAATTTCGCTTTGAATCCCGGGCGCTGATTGCGGCCACCGGCAACGCCAACGGAATACCAATCAAAACCACTGCGCTCAACGATATCGTCATCAGCCGCGGGGCCGCCTCACGACTCATCGCACTGGACGTGAGCGTGGACGGCGAGCACATCACGCGTTACCGTTGCGACGGCTTAATCATCAGTTCACCAACCGGTTCCACTGCCTATTCACTGGCAGCGGGCGGGGCAATTGTTTTACCAACGGCGGAAGTCTTCGTCCTGACACCGATTTGTCCACACGCGTTATCCAACCGTTCCATCATTCTACCGCTATCGGCCACCCTTCGCGTAAAGGCCATCAAGACCGAGCCGGCGACGTTTCTAAATGCGGACGGCCAGATTGTCGGCGAACTTGTCATCGGCGATGAAATAACCATCCACCGGAGCCGCAGCACGGTGCGCCTCGTGCATCTGGGTGACGGCTCGTTTCTCGAAGCCTTGCGGCGTAAACTTCATTGGCGAGGAACGTATCTTTGATATGAATGGCATGAATCGTCATAACGTTGAAGCACCAGGCGTAATTCGTCCCCAACCGACTCACATCCACAATTTATCAAACCACCATGGTTAGATTAAAAGACATTGCCAAAATTGTCGGCGTCTCGGTGATGACGGTTTCCAAAGCATTGCGCGATGAACCGGATGTCTCCGCCGCCACCAAGGCCAAGATCAAGAAACTCGCGATCGACATGGGGTACGTGCCCGATTCCAGCGCACAAGGATTACGGACCAAGACCACCAAATTACTTGGCTTAGTCATACCCGCCACAACGAATCCCATCTACGCGCGGATTGTTTTAGCCATTGAGGAACGCGCTCAAGACCTCGGCTACGACATCCTGCTGGCCCAGACACAAAATCTGGCGGAACGAGAAACCGCCTGCCTGCGAAGGTTGCTATCCCGACGCGTGGATGGACTCTTTATCACACCCGTATACCGATTCGAGGCAGAGGCACGGATTTATCAGGAAATAGTTGCGCGTAAAATACCCACGGTTCTGCTCGGCTCGCCGGCTCCTTTTTGCAAAAGCTTTCCCGCCATCGAAATTGAAGACCTGGTTGCCAGTTACAACGTGACGAAACACCTGCTCGCCTTAGGACACAAGAAAATCGCCTACTTCACCGGCCCGCCCGCCGCCCCCTGGGCGCATGAACGCTTCGAAGGTTTCCGCCGGGCGCTGCGCGAAGCCGGCTTGATCGTGGATGACAAACTAGTTTTTCAAGCCGGCAGCACCATTGAAGACGGTGCCAAAGCCGCCTTGCAGATGCTCAACGAAAACAGCCAGCCCACCGCCATCCAATGCGTGAGCGACCTGATCGCCATCGGTTGCGCGGAAACCTTGCTACAACAAGGGCTAAAGATCCCCGGAGACATTTCCCTGACCGGTTTTGGCAACATCCTCGCCGCAGAATTTTACCGGGTGCCGCTGACCACCATAAGCCAACCCAAACATCGGCTTGGAGTGGCGGCCATGGACACCATGATGCACCTGATTCGCGGTGAAAACATCCAGTTAAAACGCCTCGCCGCCGAACTGGTCACCCGTCAAAGCACGGCGCCACCAAAATCCTGATTCACTCCAGCCTGGGCACGATGGAAATCTGATTGAAAATACCGCGCACAAACGGCAGATTCTGCGCATGACGAAATCTGTTTTCACCGGTCCAGTTTATGTGGTGCGCGACAACATTGACACCGACCAGATCATCTCCGCGCAGTTCTTGAATCTCGTTCCCACGATGGCGGAGGAATACGAAAAGCTTGGCAGTTATGCCCTGGCCGGTTTGCCCGACTCCCTCTACCCGACGCGCTACGTCAAAGAAGGCCAGCTCGACAGCGAATACCCCATCGTCGTCGCCGGTAAAAATTTCGGCTGCGGCAGCTCCCGCGAACACGCGCCCATCGCCATGGGCTCGGCCAACTGCGAGATTGTCCTCGCGGAAAGCTTCGCGCGCATCTTTTTCCGCAATTGCGTCGCCACCGGCGAACTCTATCCATGCGAATGCGCAGACCGTCTGTGCGACATCCTAAAGACCGGCGAAATCGTAACGGTTGATCTCGACGCCGCGACCGTGACGGCCAAGGCGACGGGCAAGGTCTATCAATTCAAACCGCTGGGCGATGTGCGCCCGGTGGTGGATGCCGGCGGATTGTTCAATTTCGCCCGCAACAGCGGCATGATTGCGAAGTAACATTCGCAAATGAATCTGCTGCCGCCTCCCCGCTCGCTCATCAAGCGAACGGGGAGCTTTCTTTTGCCGAAGGAGAAATCGCTTTGGCCAAGGGCAATCAAACTTATCCGCAGCCCATCGGCGCCAAATCACCCCGAAGGTTATACGCTGGCGATCGCCAAGCATGGAATATCCATTTTCTACCGCGATTTGCCAGGTGCGCGAGCAGCACAAGCGACCCTGCGCCAATTGATGCGCGAACAGGGACGCAAGCTGCCGTGCCTCGAGATTCGCGACTGGCCGGATTTTCCACGGCGCGGCGTGATGCTGGACATCTCGCGGGGTCGTGTGCCGAAGCTGGAAACCCTGCTGGACCTGGCGGAAAAACTCGCCGGTTTCAAGATCAACGAACTACAACTTTACACGGAACACACATTTGCCTATCGCAAATACAAATCTGTCTGGCAAAGCTGGGGCGCACTCACGGCGAAAGAAATCAAGATACTCGACGCGCGCTGCCGCAAACTCGGCATTGACCTCGTGCCGAACCAGAATTCCTTCGGCCACCTCCGCGGTTTTCTCGCCGACCCGCGCCTGAAGAAACTCGGCGAACTCGCCGAGCCTTTTATCTCAGAAACGAAAGATTTTCTCCGACGCCCGACAACGCTGGCCCCGAATCATCCCGAAACCCTGCCTTTTCTGCGCGGACTATATGACGAAATGCTGCCAAACTTTTCCAGCCGATTTTTCAATGTTGGTTGCGATGAAACATGGGACTTGGGCAAGGGCCAGAGCCATAAACTTTGCGAGACCAAAGGCAAAGGGCGCGTATATCTCGACTTCCTGAAAAAGCTTCACCGCGAAGTCAAAGCACGCGACCGGAAGATGATGTTCTGGGGCGATATCATTTTGAAGCATCCAGCGCTGATTCGCGAACTACCAAAGAATATCATCGCCCTGAACTGGGGCTACGAAGCCGATCATCCATTGGCCAGGGAAGCCGCACAATTCGCCAAGGCAAAGATTCCATTTTATGTCTGCCCCGGCACCTCCACCTGGCAAACGCTCATCGGCAAGCACGACAATGCCCTTGCCAATCTGCACGCGGCAGCCCATGCCGGGAAGAAGTTCGGCGCGGCAGGCTTTCTCAATACCGATTGGGGAGATGGCGGACATCCGCAACCGCTCGCAGTAAGCTGGCCGATGCTCGCCGCCGGCGCGGCGCTGGCGTGGAATACAAAGCCGCTCGACACAAAGAAGCTGGTGTCGGTTTTGAACCGCGATGTCTTTTCCGATCCATCCGGCAAAGTTGCGGACGCCGCATTAAAACTAGGCTTGGCCCACCAAAAGCTCGGAATCAAAGCGCCCAATGAAACCCCACTGGGCACTGTCATTACCGCACCGAAACCAGAGGAACGCGAACTATTTTGCCGTAACGGGCTGAAATGGTTTTCAAAAATTCCAGCCGCAAAGATCGAGGCCGCTCTCCAGGCAATCGAAAAGCAGCGAACGATTCTTGCCCGAGCAAAGATAAAATCAAGTTCAGCAAAAATCCTGGCGCAAGAATTGGATCTGGCTGCACGCATGGCGGCACAATCCTGTAAATTCATGCTGTGGCAGCAAGCGGTGGCGGCCAAAAACTCGATCCGATCCAAAACGCTGAAGCGTCAAGGGATTCAAGAACTGCGCAAACTGGAAAAGGATTTTATTTTGTATTGGCCACTGCGCAATAAGGCAACCCCGCGGCATTGTTCCGGCTTTCTCCGATGGCGAATTGAGGATTATCTGGCTAACAATTCAAGCCCATGCCGGAACCACCTGAAAACAAAAACGCGCCCGGCAGTTTTCTGCGGGCGCGTCTGAAAAAAGGCTAAATTACTTCGCCGCCGGTGAATTCGTTCCAACCTGGGCAGGTGCAGTGGCAGGAACCGTCGTGAGCAGGCTATTCGCCGGCTGAGATGCAGCTTTGGGAGCGGGGGCAGCGACGGGCGCCTGCATTTGTTTTTGCTGAACCTGCTTCATAAAGTCAGTGGCGCTGCCGCCGTTACTGCGCTGGGCCTTGTCTTGCAGATAGCCCAGCAACAAGGCCATCACGAGAAAAACCACCGTTGAATATTTCGTGACCTTGGTCAGGACGTTTCCCGAACCAGAACCAAACAGAGCATCCGCCGCCCCGCCGCCGAAAGCCAGCCCCGCACCCGCGTCTTTCTTGGGCAGTTGAACCAACACCAGCAAAATCAACAGCAGACAGTTGATGACCAGTAAAAATGTGAGCACGCCAACGAGAAAACTCATAGTGGTTTAAGTTTAGATGGAATTTTTAATAATGTCAGCAAAACTTCTTGCCTCCAATGACGCACCGCCGACCAACGCGCCGTCCACGTCGGGCTGGGACATCAATTCCTTGGCATTGCCCGGCTTGACGCTGCCGCCGTATTGGATGCGGACCTTGCGCGCCACTTCGGCATCAAACATCGCCGCGAGGGTCTTGCGGATGAAGGCGTGGGCATCCTGGGCCTGCTGCGTGGTGGCGGTCTTGCCGGTGCCAATGGCCCAGACGGGTTCGTAGGCGACGACCGTTTCCATCATCTGCTCCTTGGTCAAACCAGCTAGGCTGCCGCGCACCTGAGTTTCCAAAACCTTCTCGGTCAAATTGCCTTCACGCTCCGCCAGCGTTTCGCCCACGCAGACAATCGGCTTCAGCGCCGCCGCGTGAACCGCCGCGGCCTTTTTCGCGATGAGCGCGTCGGTTTCCTTCTGGAACTGGCGGCGTTCGCTGTGGCCAAGAATGACGTAGCGAACAGAAAATTCCTTCAACATGCCCGCGCAGATCTCGCCGGTGAAAGCGCCGAAATTATTCTCGCTCATGTTTTGCGCCGCGAGGCGGATATTGGAATCGAGAATGGACTTGGAAACTTCGCTCAGGGCAGTGAAAGCGGGAGCGACAACAATGTCCACTTCCTTCACACCCGCGAGGTCGCGCTTGAGGTCGGCGACGAGGGTCAGCGCCTCGGCGACGGTTTTGTTCATTTTCCAGTTACCCGCAATGATTAATTTACGTTCTTTGTTCATGTTTAAAAGGTTCTATAAGGAGTTTAGAATTTAGTGGGAGCAACTGCAACCGCAGTCAGATTTTTCGCTCAACGCCGCCACACCGGGCAGCACCTTGCCTTCAAGAAATTCCAGCGACGCACCACCGCCGGTCGAAGTGTGGGTCACTTTCTTGTCCGCGCCATATTTCTTCGCCGCCGTCGCCGTGTCGCCGCCGCCGATGACGGTCGTCGCGCCAAACTGCGTAGCCTCCACAATCGCGTCCGCCATGGCCTTGGTGGCTTTCTCGAAGGCGGGGAATTCAAATACGCCGGCCGGTCCGTTCCAGATAATGGTCTTAGCCCGCTTGATGGCATCGAGGAACAACACCGTCGACTTGGGCCCCACGTCGAGACCCAGCCAGCCGTCAGCAATGCCGGAGGCATCGTCGGCCACTTTGACTTGCGCGTCGGCCGCAAACTTATCGCCGCAAACGTAATCCACCGGCAGGATGATTTTCCGACCTTTTTCCTGCGCCTTCTTCATCAGGTCGGGCACCAGTTTGGCACCTTCCGCGTCATAAAGCGAATTGCCGATGGCCATGTTGTTGAGCACCTTCTTAAAAGTGAACGCCATGCCGCCGCCGATGATGATTTCGTCGGCCTTGTCGAGCAGGTTGTTGATGAGCTGAATCTTGTCCGCAACCTTCGCGCCGCCAAGAATGGCGAGCAACGGACGCTTCGGGTTGTCGAGCACCGCGCCAAACGCGTCGAGTTCCTTCTTCATCAGGTAACCGCAGGCACGCTCAGGTAACTGCACGCCGGTCATCGAACTGTGATCGCGATGGGCGGTGCCAAAGGCGTCGTTGATGTAAACGTCGCCGAGTTTGGTCAGGCTGGCGCGGAATGCCTTCACCTTTTCCGGGTCGGCTTTCAGTTTGGAACCGTCCTCAAGTTTCACCTTGCCCTCTTCCTCGATGTGGAAGCGGAGGTTCTCGAGCAAAATCACATCACCGGGCTTGGCCTTGGCGCAAGCCGCCTCGACTTCCGCGCCCACGCAGTCGTTGAGGAATTGCACCGGACGACCGAGCAGTTTCTGGAGCGCTTCGGCCACGGGCTTGAGACTGAACTTCTCAATGCGCTTGCCGTCCGGACGGCCCAGATGGCTCATCAGCACCACGGACGCGCCCTGGTCGAGGGCATAGCGAATGGTCGGCAACGCCGCTTCGATGCGCTTGGTATTGGTGATGGCACCGGTGGCTTTATCCTGCGGGACGTTAAAATCAACGCGGATGAGGGCGCGCTTCCCCTTTAATTCAACATCTTCAATGAAAAGTTTGGCCATAAATTTAATTGGTTATACGAAAAAAATCGAACGGTGATGATAATACGGACGGGCGTTTAGTAAAGTGAATTTGATGAGCCGGCAACGGTGTTGCGCGCCAAAGCTGCGTCATTTCCCACACACCGGACCTCCCTGAGGTTCAAGCCGGCATCAACAGTGTCCACTAGCCGGTGAGCCTATACCGCACGGCTGCGCAGGCTATTCCGATGTTAAGCATCATCTTTGTTTTAAGATGGTGTCGCGGATCTTCTGGTAGAACTCATTTTGGGGATCTAGTGCAATCGCCTTTTCTGAATCAGCAAGTGCTGTTTTCAAATCACCATTGTGTCGTTCAATTACGCTTCGACCAGCATAGGCTCCAGCTTTGATTAAAGCCTTGGCCGGATTAAGTTCGATGACTTTATTGAAATCTCGCAGTGCGCCACTCAAATCCCTACTTCGGATTTTCGCTTGTCCACGGAACATATAAGCATCCGCCAAGTCTGGTTGAAGCTCGATGGCTTTGTTGTAATCAAGCAACTCATCTTTTTGGTCAGGCCCACCAATCTTAGACCTTCCACGAATAACATAAGCATCCGCAAAATCAGGCTGCAACTCGATGGCCTTGTTTACATCGGCAATAGTGCCGGCCTTGTCAACTTTTTTGGCTTTGACAAGCGCCCGATTATAATAGGCTCTGGCCAAATGCGGATTGATTTCAATGGCCTTGTCAAAATCGTTTAAAGCCGCATCCTGATTGTCTATCTTCATATAAACACACCCGCGATTATAGTATGTTTTAGCATCATATTTATTGTATTGAATGGCTTTACTGTAATCGGCAATCGCCCCATTTGTGTCGCCATCATGTTCCTTTAGCATAGCCCGATTAATGTAAGCCTTAATAAAATCCGGTTTGAGTTCAATCGCGCGGGTGTAGTCAGCCATCGCACCTTTGAAATCTTTTTTATCTTCTTTAAGAAAACCTCTTTCAAAAAAAGTATCTGCATTGGGGGGAATAGGTTCGAGAAATTGGGCGAACGTCGCCAAAGGAATAAATAAAAACAGCGCACCGGCTATAAGTAATTTACTTTTCATAATAGTTTTAATCCATTTGTTTCAGGCATAATGAGGCCCAGCATTTTTATCCATCCGCAACTCGTGCATGACCTGAGGCCCAGCTTTTTTATCCGCAGCTTGGATTATGGGCTTATAAAAGCGGACAGGCAGATTTCCATCAAGGCAAATTCGCTTGATCCCTTAGGCGCGGTGCATGGTGGCCGTCCGCTAGGACTCCGCCTGGACCCAGCCGGAGAACGGGCTCCACTGGCCGTTGACCCGATACCGCACCGCCAGCAGCGGAGCGATCCCCCCGCTGCCGCCATGCTTCGTCCAAGTTCCGCCGCCGTCATCGCTGCCTGTCCGCCCCGCCGTAGCGCCGTAGGCGCGGCATCTTTGTAGCATCGCAAGCCCAAACAAAATCCAGCCCCGTCGGGGCGGCATATTCCGCTCCTACGGAGCTGAATTCATTTTTCAATTTCATGTTCTACAAATATGTCAGCCCTACGGGCTTTTAATTTCATTTGTCCATCCATCCAATTTTGCTTGGTCGTATATTTTCATTTTCGCGCGAAGGGCGCGAAGGCAGCGAAGTCAGCAGATTGGTATTCTTCGCCAGCTTCGCGGTCATCGCGCGACCCTTTTTCAACCCAGATTACGCCCGGAAGGTCGACGTTATACGCGGGAACATCGACGTTATTCGTGGGAACATCGACGTTATTCGTGGGAACATCGACGTTATTCGCGGGAACATCGATGTTATTCGCGGGAACATGATGTAATTCGCGGGAACATCGATGTAATTCGCGGGAACATCGATGTAATTCGCGGGAACATCGATGTAATTCG
>CAIXUZ010000050.1 GCA_903922735.1 uncultured Verrucomicrobia subdivision 3 bacterium | reverse complement strand
TACCGAGGCCTGCCGAACTAGGTGTATTGTTACATATTGATACAGTTGTGTCCAGTGAAATTATTGCAACTCGGAGTTCCGCTGCGGAAGATGATAGGGCGCGGGTGGAAAACTTCCATTTCCGGTTTTCAGATTTTTTTGGGCTGGCATGGCGACGAACCTTAGCACAGGTTTTAGCAGAAATTTTCAAGCCGGCGAACAACTTGCGAACCGGCGCGAACAGGGACCTCCCGATCACGAACCGGAGCGAAAAAATAGTTGACGGTTTTTGGGAAAAGCGGAGGGGGTGGGGAGTTTTCAGTTTTCAGTTGAGATGGGTCGCGCGAAGAATGCGAAGGCAAAGCGGGAAGTGGAAACCATTTTTAACCACGAAACACACAAAATACACGAAAAAATCTGGAATAGGATTTTACAACAAAGGAACAAAGGGCACAAAGCAAAGCCAGCAGCAAAACGGAAAAAAACAAACCTGAAACTTGCTGAGACCTGAGCTAAACAGAGGGCGGCCAAAACAAAAGCTGAAATGCTGAAATATTTTCAGAAGAAGGCGAACATTCAACGCTCAACATTCAACAACCAATGGCGGCGCTCGGCCGAGATGCCGCTACGGTGAGGCGGGGGGCCAGATCAATGGGTTAACGGCCAAATCATTGCCGCGCAGATTCATCTTGCACGGGAGCGGCTGGTTGTTACGATGAACCCACGATTTAACCGCCGTGGCCGGCGGGTTTTTCATTTTTAACCGGCATTTTATCCTGTGAAAATTTTCAGCGGCACCGCAAATCTTCCCCTGGCCAGCGCCATTTGCAAATCCATCGGCTGCGAACTCGGCCAGTGCAATATCACCCCGTTTCCCGACGGGGAGACGTTCGTCAAAATCGAGGAGAATGTGCGCGGTGAAGACATCTTCATCATCCAGCCGACCTCGCCGCCGACGAATCACAATCTGATGGAGCTATTCATCATCATTGACGCGCTGCGCCGAGCGAGCGCCAAGCGGATCACGGCCGTCATGCCGTTTTACGGATACGCCCGCCAGGACCGCAAGGATCAGCCGCGCGTGCCGATCACGGCAAAGCTCGTGGCCAACCTGCTGGTGGCCGCCGGCACGAGCCGCGTGCTGACGATGGATTTGCATGCCCAACAAATCCAGGGCTTTTTCGACATTCCCGTGGATCATCTTTATGCGGCGCCGGTGATGTATGATTATCTGAAGAAAAAAAACCTGACCAACCTCGTGGTGGTCAGCCCGGATGCCGGCGGCATCAAAATGGCGCATGCGTATTCGCAGACGCTGGAAGCGGAGCTGGCCATTGTCGCCAAGCGCCGCAAGAGCGCGACGGAAGTGGAGAGCATGGCGGTGATCGGCGAAATCGAAGGCAAAAATGTTTTGCTGGTGGACGACCTGACCGAGACCGCCGGCACGCTGACCTCGGCGGCGGCGGTGCTGAAATCCAAGGGCGCCCAAAACATCATGGCCTGCGTCTCGCATGCCCTGCTGAATGACGTCGGCATCGAAAGATTGCGCAAATCGGCTATTGACGAGTTGATAACAACTGATACAGTCCAACGCCCTGCGATTGACGGTGTGAAGATAACCACGTTGTCGGTGGCGGGACTTTTGGGCGAAGCCATCAAACGGATTCACAGTAATTCGTCGGTGAACTCGCTTTTTGAATTTAAGGGCGGACGCACCAGTTAAGCGTCACTAGAAAACAATTTAATAAAAATGAAATCAGTCGCATTGAAAGCCTATCCGCGAGCGCAAGTCCAACGCGCCGAAGTCACGAAACTCCGCCGCGCCGGCCGCGTGCCGGCGACCATCTATGGCCGCCAGGTGGAACCGCAAAACCTCGAAGTGGTTTACGACGACCTCGCGGAACTCATCAATCATTCGGCCTCGGAAAACGTGCTGGTGGATTTGACCGTGGAAAAAGACGCGCGCACCAAGCGCCTGGCGCTGGTGCAGGACATCCAGCACCACCCGCTCAGCGGCAAGATGCTGCATGTTGATTTGCACGAAGTGGCCGAGAACGAAAAAGTGACCGTGAATGTCCCGGTGGAAACCATCGGCGAAGCGGCGGGGGTCAAGACCGGCGGCGGCACGCTGGAGCACGTCATGTTCAAGCTCAAGGTGCGCTCGCTGCCCAAAGATTTGCCGGAGCAGATTGTTGTTGATGTGGCGGCGCTGGAGATCGGGAAATCCATCCATCTCGGGGACATCGCCGCGCCCGCGGGCGTGGAAATTTTGGGCGACAAGCACCTCACCGTGGTGGCGGTATCCGCGCCGCGCGCCGAGGAAGAAGTGGCGGCGACGGCCGTGCCGGCCGCCGGCGACGTCGAAATGACGAAGGAGAAGAAGGAAGAAGGCGCCGAAGGGGCAGCGCCGGCCGCCGCCAAGGGCGACGCGAAAGCCGCCACGGGCGACAAAAAAGCCGAGGCCAAGCCGGAAGCGAAAGCCGAAGCGAAGAAGAAGTAATTTTTGCGGCGAGAGCCGCCGCCCCGCATGGAGCCGATGCACCTCATTGTGGGACTTGGCAATCCCGGAGCGGAATACGCCAAGACGCGGCACAACGCCGGCTTTGCGCTGGTGGAAAGGCTGGCGGAAAACTGGCGGGCCAACTGGGCGAACGAGCGAAAGTTTGCGGCCCGGGTGGCGAAGGCGGAACGCAGCGGAAAAAAAGTTTTGCTGTGCGAACCACAGACGTTCATGAATTTGAGCGGCGAGACGGTCGGAACGCTGGTCAAGTTTTACCAACTGCCGGTGGAAAAGATTTTGATCGCGGTGGATGACGCCGATCTGGCGCTGGGTGAAATCCGATTGCGCCCCGAGGGCGGCAGCGGCGGGCATCACGGACTGGAATCCGTGGCGGAACATCTCGGATCGAAAAAATACGCGCGATTGCGGATCGGCATCGGGCGGAAAAATGAAGCCCGGCAGATCACCGGGCATGTGCTCGGAAAATTCAGCGCGGAAGAAAATGCGCGGCTGGAACAAGTTTTGGAACGGGCGGCGGGCCAGGTGGAATGCTGGCTGGATGATGGAATACAAAAGGCAATGAGCCAATTTAACGGGGCAATCAGCCCCACGAACGAAGAAAAATGAAAAAATACGAAGGTCTGTTCATCTTGAACACAGCAGGTCGCGAAGAAGGCGTGAAAGACGCCCTCGATAAAATTTCAACCGAAATCACCGCCGCCGGCGGCAAGGTTGAGACGGTGCAAAAGATGGACCGGAAGGCATTTGCCCGCATTGCGGACAAAAAGCATAGCTCCGGTTTCTATGCCAACATCATCTTTACCGGCACCCCGACCACGGTGTCGCAGCTACAGCACAAGCTGTCGCTGAACGAAGAAGTTTTCCGGGCGCTCTTCACCCTGGCGCCGGAGCCGAAGGCGGCGAAGTAATTTTTGGAGGCACTATGGCCAGCTTCAACAAAGTCATTCTGGTAGGCAACTTGACGCGTGATCCGGAATTGCGCTACACGCCCAAAGGCACGGCGATCGCCAAGATCGGTCTGGCCGTCAACCGGGTCTGGACCAATGAAGCGGGCGAAAAGAAAGAGGAAGTCACCTTTGTGGACGTTGATGTCTTTGGCCGCACGGCAGAGAATGTCGGCCAATACATGCGCAAAGGGCGTCCGATTTTGATTGAAGGCCGGCTGAAGCTGGATCAATGGGACGACAAGCAGACGGGAGCCAAACGCAGCAAACTCGGGGTCGTAGCCGAGACGGTGCAATTTCTTGGCAGTCCAACCGGTGGCGACAGCGGCTCCCCTGCCCCAGCGGCGCCGCGCGCCGCCCGGCCCACCGCCGCCCCCAACGCGCCGGCCGCCGAACCGGTTGAAGGCGATGGCCCGCCCGAAAGCGACGACGTTCCATTCTGATTTTTAACATCACACATCCGCAACCCTATTTTTTGTATGGCAAAAACTGAAGTCATCCTCACGCATAATATCATCGGCCTCGGCGGTGAATCCGACCAGGTCAAAGTCGCCGCCGGCTACGCCCGGAACTATCTGTTCCCGCAACGCCTGGCGATTCCGGTCACCCAATCCAACCGCCGCCAGATGGAGTCGCTCAAGCAGCGCCGCGCCGAGCGCGAAGCACATGAGCTGAACACCATGACCGATTTGTCCAAGGCGCTATCCAAGCTGATTTGCGTCATCAAGGTCAAGACGGGCGAAGAAGGCAAACTGTTCGGGGCGGTCACCGCCGGCATGATTGCCGACGAACTGAAGCACCAGTTCGACATCGCACTCGACAAAAAGAAAATCCACCTCGACCACTCCATCCGCGCCACCGGCGAATATGAAGTGGAATTGAATTTGCACGCCGAAGTCAAGGGCACGCTGAAAGTCCGCGTGGAAAGCACCACGCCGATTGCCGCGCCGGTCGCCGCCACGGTGGAGGAAAAGCCGCGCACCGAGAAGCGAGGCCATCGCGGAGACATTGTCGCCCCCACCATCGCCGAGGTGAAGGCCAAGACCGAGAAGAAGGCCAAGGCGGAAAAGAAGCCAAAGACTGAAAAAGCCAAGGACGAATAATTCAGCCGGAGATTTTCAATGCAAGCCACGGAAGATGCTTCCGTGGCTTTTTTGCTGCCTTTGAAGATTGACCCGGCACGAAACAATTGCCATTTTCCTCCGCCATGACCCATGCTAAATCCTTATCTACCATGAATAAATCAATCAAAATTCATTCTTACCTCTGGCTCCTGCTGTGCAGCGGCTGGTTATTATTGACCGCCGGTAATGTCACCAGCCAGGATGTTTTATCCACCATTCCCGAGGCCAAGGGCTACCAACTGGTCTACGATTTTGACATCGGCAAGGCGGCAAAAACGATCACCTACGAGGCAGACAAGAGCGCACAAATCACCCAATCCTTTGACCGGGTCGCCTATCTGGTTGAGCTGGCCAAGGAGGGAAAAGCGCAATGGGTTTATGTTTCGATGAATACGTTCACCGACGACATCCGGAAGACCGGCGTGCCCACCTTCGAATCGAAGGCCGTGTATCAGCAGCAGGTTGAAAAAATGACGGTGCTCTCAAACGTAAAGGAGATTGTGACCGGTTCCGGCCTCAAGGGTAACATCGAATTCTGGCCCAATAATTACGGGCAAGCCAACGCCATAAACATCCCCAACGCCTCACCGACAGCGTTCGATTTTGGCGATGAGATCAAACCGACCGGCGACTATGGGTCGATGCAGGTGCACAACTTTGAAGCGAAGCAGACCCTATTTGCCTTTAATCATTGGGGGGCGGGCACGGGCTGCGATCTGGGCATCGGCAACGCTCCGGCAGGCAACCCCGACTGGACTTTTGCCAAAAACGGCGCGACCTACGAAACCAAGCGGCTGCGGGTGCTGGTGCGGATCGCACCCGGCTTCCAATTCAAAGCGCTGCCGCAAGCGAGCGCACCAGCGGCCACCACCCCGGCGGCGGCCACGCAGGAAGCGCATCTGAACACCGCCATCATTCCCGTTCCGCGCACCGGCCCCATCACCAACCGACAAGCCCAAGTCCTCCAACGCGCCAAAGACGCCCCCGGCGATTACGACCTGGAATTCATTGGTGACTCCATCACGCAAGGATGGGAAAGCGGCGGCAAGAATGTCTGGGCGGAATATTATGGCAAACGCAGGGCGATCAACTTCGGCGTCAGCGGCGACCGCACCCAGCATGTCCTGTGGCGCTTTGAGCAAGGACAACTCAGCGGAATCAAAGCCAAGGTTGCGGTGGTCATGATCGGCACCAACAATTCCGGCAATGATCCGGAAGAGGACATGCTCGCGGGCGTCACCGCCATCGTGAAGCAGATTCGCGTCCGCCAGCCGTCCACCAAAGTCCTGCTGCTGGGGATTTTCCCGCGCACCAAGACCTTCAGCATTCAGCGCGGAAAGAATCTTCAGGTCAATCAGGCGCTGGCCCGACTGGACGACGATAAAAACATTTTCTACCTCGATATCGGCTCGCAACTGATCGAAAACGACGGGTCCATCTCCAAGGACATCATGCCCGACGCCCTGCACCCCAACGAAGCCGGCTACAAGATCTGGGCCGCCGCCATGGAACCGAAGATCAAGCAGCTGCTCGCCCAATAACAAATATTCCCCTCACAAACTCCAAGCCACCGGCAGGAACAGCTGGGCGCTTGGAGTTTTTTTATGCAGATTAACGGCCCGAAGCTAGGTGACCGTCTGACCGGGTTCAAACTTTTGCTTTTTGACCAGTTTTTGGACAAAATCATCAATCGGCCCTTCGTTTTTGCAATTTTTTACGGTTTTTGGCGTTTTTCGGCACTTATAACGTCACGTTAGACACTTCGATTGTCGTAATCGAAGTGTCTGGCGTCGCAATCGAAGTGTCGGACGTCGCAATCGAAGTGTCGGACGTCGCAACCGAAGTGTCTGACGTCGCAACCGAAGTGTCGGACGTCGCAACCGAAGTGTCTGACGTCGCAACCGAAGTGTCTGACGTCGCAACCGAAGTGTCGGACGTCGCAACCGAAGTGTCTGACGTCGCAACCGAAGTGTCTGACGTCGTAATCGAAGTGTCTGACGTCGTAATCGAAGTGTCTGACGTCGTAATCGAAGTGTCTGACGTCGTAATCGAAGTGTCTGACGTCACAATCGAAGTGTCTGACGTAATGGCAGACGACTCGATATTAGCTGTAGCGTTGAGCCTGCGGCTCAACCCATCGAGGCACAGCCTCGACGCTACAATTCCAGGGGTTGCCGGAAAGGGTCGCGCGAAACAAACTATTACCCGATGGAGTTGCCGGGCATTGATTTAGCGGCCACGCCTTCCGGCGGACATCAAAAGGTTTCCCGAATGCCTGCGGCCAGCGCGGAGACCATTTTTTGCAGCTGCGCTTTGGTGGTGCAGTAAGGCGGTATGAGCACAATCACATTGCCCACCGGCCGCGTCAGCACGCCGCGGCGGGCCATCGCCTCGCACACCCGGATGCCCGCCCGCTCACGCAAGGCGAACGGCTCCCGCGTCCGCCAGTTTTTCACGAGTTCTATGCCCGCCACCAGCCCGACTTGACGGATATCGCCGACCTGCGGGAGCGACCAGAGCGAGGACAATTCATCCTGCAGCCATTTTTGCAATCGAGCACGCCGCGAAACGGACGACTGGGTCTGCAAAATATCCAGGCTCGCCAGCGCCGCCGCCGCACCCAACTGGTTGCCGGTGTAACTATGACCGTGGAAAAAAGTTTTAAATTCCTCGTATCCGCCCAAGAACGCATCAAAAACCTTCTGCGTCGTCAGCGTGGCCGCCATCGGCAGATAACCGCCGGTCAATCCTTTGGCGAGGCAGAGAAAATCAGGCTGAACCCATTCCTGCTGGCAGGCGAACAGGCTGGCCGGACTTTGAGGTTCGGGCTTCGGGCTTTGGGCTCCGGTGCGACCAAATCCGGTCATGACCTCATCCGCGACGAGCAACGCGCCGTGGCCGCGGGCGATATCCGTCACCCGCCGCAGCCATCCTTCCGGCTGCGGAATCATCCCCGCCGCACCCTGCAGCAAAGGCTCAAACACGAACGCGGCGTAGGGATTTCCCTTTTTCTTTTGGGCAGAAAGTTTTTGCTCCACCTGGCCGACGCATTCCCATCGGCACTGGCGATAATTCCGCGCGTCATCGCGTTCCGGCCGGGCGCGGTTGAACGGGCAGCGGTAGCAATAGGGGGACATCACGCGGTCGGTGGAGAACAGCATTCCGCCGTACGCTTTGTGAAACAGATCAATGTGGCCGAGCGACACCGCACCGATGGTGTCACCGTGATAGGCGCCGTTGACGGAAAGAAAGCGCGGGAATTCGGCTCGCGAGGACGTTCGCCCCACCAGCTTGCCGCGGGTGCGGCGGGTAAATTCATAGGCCAGTTTCAGGGCGACTTCGAGCGCGGTGGAGCCGTTGTCGCTGTAAAAGACCTTTTCCAGTTTGGGATTTTTCCGGTTCCGTTTTGAATTGGCGGCGTCCACCAATTTTCCGGCCAGGAGGCTGGCGGGTTCATTGGCAAAACCCAAAGCGGAGCTATGCGATATCTTGCGCAACTGCCGCCGGATGGCCGCGTCGATTTGGGGATGCCGGTGACCGTGAAGGTTGGTCCAGATGGAGGAATTGGCGTCGAGATACTCACGCCCCCGCACATCGCGCAGCACCGCCCACTGCCCGGCGCAGATCACCACCGGCTCATGCTGCAGCCAGTCGCGCATCTGGGTGAACGGATGCCAGACGAATTGGCGGTCGAGTTGGGCGAGTTTGTGCATCAGTCCAAAGTCTAAAGTCCAAGGTCCAAAGTTTTCAGCGCGCGCACCAGTTCGGCAATATCCGCCGGCAAATGGCCGGCGCTGAAAGTGAGGCGCAACCGCGCTGCGCCACGCGCGACGGTGGGATAGCGGATGGCGGGAACGAAAATATTTTGTTCGCGCAATTTGGCGGCGGCAGCCACGGCGCGTTCTTCATCGCCGAGAATCAAAGGAACGATGGCGCTGCCAAGTTTTGAGTTTTGAGTTTTGAGTTTTGAGTTAAATTCGCCAATGTGTGCGTAAAGCTCTTTCCGCAACCTTTCACCTTCAACGGATTGAACCAATTGAATCCCGGCGGCAGCAGCGGCGGCGGCGGCGGGAACCGGCGCGGTGCTGAAAATAAAACTGCGGGCGCGGTTGATGAGAAAATCCACCAAGGCACGCGAACCGCAAATGTAACCACCACTGGCACCAAGCGCTTTGCCGAGCGTGCCCATTTGAATTTCGATGCGGTTGCCGACGCCGAGTTCGCTGGCGAGTCCGCGACCGTGTTTACCGGTGACGCCGGTGGCGTGCGCTTCGTCCACCATCAGCCACGCACCGTATTTTTCCTTGAGCGCCACGATTTCGCGGAGCGGCGCAGCGTCGCCATCCATCGAGAAAATGGATTCGGTGGCGACCAGAATTTCCGCTTTCCGCTTTCCGCTTTCCGTTTTTGCCAGATTTGCCCATTTGAGTTTGGCTTCAAGATCATCGAGATCGTTGTGGGCGAAGACGCGGATTTTTGCGCCGGATAATCTGGCGGCATCCACGATGCTGGCATGAACGAGTTTGTCGAGAATGATGACGTCATCTTTGCCGAGCAGCGCGGTGATGGTGCCGACGGCGGTGGCGTAGCCGGTGGAAAAAGTCAGCGCGGCTTCCGTTTGTTTGAAGGCGGCGAACGCTTCCTCCAGTTCGTGCAACGGCGCGAGCGAACCGCAGACGAGCCGCGACGCGCCGGCACCGGCACCAAATTTTTCCACAGCGCGAATGGCGGCGGCTTTCAGCGCGGGATGATTGGCGAGGCCGAGGTAATCGTTGGAGGAAAAATTCAGGAACGCCTGGCCGCCGAATTCGATGCGAACCCCCTGCGGAGAATCCACGCGGCGCAATTCGCGGAACAGGTTCTGTTCGCGCAAATCAACTAGCCGGCGGTTTAATTCGTCAGCAAACGAATTCATTGGCCACAGATAAACACAGATGGAGGCAGATGGAAAGCAAGGCGTGTCAGGACGGCGGTGGAATCATCCAACATCCATCAATCATGCTGGCGGCAACGGATCCCGAATGTGCCAGCACGGCCTCGTGGAGGCGGAGTTTTCCCCCAGGAAGTGGAATCGCAATAAGATCGGCATGCGCCTGGGGTGAAAGTCCGCCAATTTGGCCAGCCAGGCCGAGCGCGCGGGCACCGTTGACGGTCGCCATCTGCACGATGGTTTTGGGCGAAACAGAATTATCGGCAGCCATCAGTGCCCGCATTTCAGCAAACATATCCAATACCGGTTTTTGCTTTCCGGTTTTGCGGGTGGTGGCGAGACTGTCGGTGCCCAGGCAAAGATTCACGCCGGCGCGGGCGAGGCGCCCGCGCTCAAATTTCGGATGCTTAAAATAATCATGGCTGCGCGGGCAGTGGACGACGTGAGTTTTGTGACGTGCGAGCAAGGCCGCATCGCCGCCGGCCAGGCAGTTCGCGTGAATGGCCAGGACATTTTCGCCCAGCAGATCATGGCGGGCCAGATGGGCAATGGGCGAGCCGTGGCCGCAATCGGTGTTATCGCGTTCATTGCGTTTCAGCCAGTCATGCATTTTACCGCGGGCGTGCAGGAACATCTCAAATTCCTGCACAGATTCGGCGACGTGGATACTGATCCGCCATTTTCTTTGGGCGGCGATGGCGGCGGTCCGGACCAGTAATTCCGGACGGGTGGAATACGGAGCGTGGGGAGACAGGGCGGCCTGATTGCGGGGGTGCGAGAGCGACTCAATCGTTTGGATGGCGGCTTGCAAGATATCGCCCGGCGGGCGGCGGGCGCGGATACCCGTCATTTCGAGAAAGGAAAAAATCCGCAACGGCGTGCTATTCCAAACGTCCGGCAGCAGATCCGGCATCACCTCGATGTCGGCGACGGTCGTGGCGCCGGTTTTTAAAAGCTGGTCCGCGCCGCGCAGCCAGGAGCGGGCGTAGTCGGAATAGCTCCATCCTGATTTATGGGCGATAATGGCAGCAATCCAGTCGGTAAAGGTTTTCGGCGGCGGCAGTTCGCCGGCCATGTCGGTGTAATCCAGATGACAATGCGCATTGACGAGTCCGGGCAGCAGGATGACTTCGCCCAGATCCAGCGCTTTTTCCCGCAAGTGCGGACGCAGGTCACGCCACGGTTCGACGGCACGGATGATCCGGGCGTCAATGAAAACCGCGCCGTCCTCAATGGGCGGCGCGGTGACGGGCAATACGATCTTCGCGCGCAGAATCATGCTTCGCTCTCACGGCGAGCGCGTTTGAGTTTGACGCCGTCCTTGTGTTTGACGGCTTTCCGCTTGTTGTGGCGCTTGCGGATTTGCTGCTCAATTTTTTTGACAACCAGATCGATGGCCGCGTAGAGGTCGTTTTCGCGGTCTTCGGCGAATAAATCCGGTCCGCGCACACCGATACGGATCGAGCAACTGAACTGCTTATCCGGAACGCGGGTGTGATCATGCTCCAGCGTCACCCGCGAATTCACAATGTGCTGATCCATGTGGTCCAGCTTGTCGAGCTTGGCAACGATGTGATCTTCAATGGCTTTGGTGAGCGTTACGTTGTGAGTGGAGAGAATCAGTTTCATGTTTCAAAGATGCAACCGGATCGGGATAAAATCCAGTTTTTCCTTTGGTGAATCCAAAGACAGCGAGATTCGTGCCAGATTTGCTTGAGATTGGGGGAGATTGGGCTATGGTGAAACGCACATGGGACTTGGAATGCAACTTTCGCAAAGACTGACGCAATCGCTGGTGCTTGCCCCGCAACTCCAGCAATCGCTCGCTTTGCTACAGGCTCCCACATTGGAACTTAAGGCACTGGTTGAGCAGGAACTGCAGCAGAATCCAGTTTTGGAAGAAATCTCCGCGCCCGAAGCGGAGGCTTCGGAAAAGCCCGCCGGTGATGGTGAAACCGAATCGTCGCCGGACCCGACGGAACCGCCGGAAGATGTGCAATTCGACCCCGCTGCCGAAAAGCCCGCCGAGACGGTGGACAATTTTCAGGCAGAATTTGAAAGAATGGTCCAACTGGACCAGGATTGGCGAGATCGCTTTTCGCCGACCAACGCCCCGATCCGGGCCACGGCCGAGGACGAAGAGCGGAGGCAGTTCATGTTTGATTCCCTCACGGCCGAAACGTCGCTAGCGCAGCATTTAGTGGAACAGGTGCGCGACACCAATTTGAACGAGGAGCAGCGCGCAATGGCGGAATTGCTGATCGGCAACATCGATGATTATGGCCAACTCAAGGCGACCATTGATGAACTGGCGGCCGCCACCAATCTCCCGCCCGAAAAAATCTCCGAAGTTCTGACCACCATTCAAAGTTTCGACCCGCCCGGCGTGGGCGCGCGCGACTTACGGGAATGCCTGATGCTACAACTTGAGCGTTCCGGCCGGCAGGAAACCCTGGAATATCTTATCATCCGCGATTTCATGGATGCGCTCGGCAAAAGACGCATTCCCGAAATCGCCCGCGGCACCGGACGCAACGTGGAAGAGGTGCAGGCGGCGCTGGCCCGCATTGGACAATTAGAGCCACGTCCGGGACGAATTTTCTTGAATGCGGTCGAACAATACGTTGCGCCGGAAGTATTTGTCACGCGGGCGGGTGACGATTTCACCGTCACGACCAACGATGAGCAGATTCCGCATTTGCGCATCAGCAATGTCTATAAAGATTTGATGTCACAAGGCGGCGACAACGCCGAGGTAAAAGAATATATCCGCGAGAAAATCCGCACGGGCAAATTTTTCATCAAAAGTCTGCAACAGCGGCAGCAGACCATCGCAAACATCGGCCGGGAAATCGTCAAGCGCCAGCGCGAGTTCATGGAGAAGGGCGTCGCCCATCTGAAGCCCATGACCATGGCGCAGGTCGCGGAAGTGGTCGGCGTGCATGAAACCACGGTGAGCCGGGCCGTTTCCGGAAAATTCATCGAGACGCCGCAGGGGATATTTGAGATGAAATACTTTTTTACCGCCGGCCTGCAAACCGCCAGCGGCACCGACGTTTCCAATGCCAGTGTCAAAGACATGGTGGCGGAAATTTTCAAAAATGAAAATCCCGCCAAGCCGCTGTCGGATCAGGAAGCCGTGAAAATGCTCACCGACAAAGGAATCAACATCGCCCGGCGCACCATCGCCAAATATCGCGACGAACTGGGCATTTTGCCCTCCAATCTGCGCAAGGTTTATTGAGTCCCCTGCCCGTCCGTCCCTTTGATTTATTTAGCCGCCAGCGCCGCTTCGATGGCTTTGGTGATTTCCTCGGAATCGGGCTTCAGCTTGGGATCAAACCGGTTCAGGATTTTGCCGTCGCGACCGATCAGGAATTTGGAAAAGTTCCATTTAATGTTGCCGGGAAACGGCGAGTCATTGCCGGCAAGCAGAGCGTAGAGCGGATGGCGATGCGCACCGTTGACTTCCAGCTTCTCAAACATCGGAAACGTGACGCTGTATTTTGAGGTGCAGAAATTTTTAATTTCTTCGGAAGTGCCGGGTTCCTGCGCGCCAAACTGGTTGCAAGGGAAACCACACACGACCAATCCCTGGCTTTGGTATTTTTGGTAGATGGCTTCCAGAGACTGGTATTGAGGGGTGTTGCCGCATTTTGATGCGACATTCACAATGAGCAACACCTTGCCGGCATAGGGCTTTAGCGAAGTGGTTTTGCCGTCAATATCTTTGAGCGGGATATCATAAATGGAACCGGCAGCGTGGAGGGTGGCAGATTGAATCGTCATTGCGGCCAGCATAAGCAGAATGTTTTTCATGGGGGCAACCATGCACCGAGTCGGGCTCACTGTCAAATGCGCAACGGCCAGCCAGGCTACCCCATTCCGGTTTTCAAAAAATCATTTCGGCAGAAAAGGACGAACGCGTTGGGCAAGCAGTTTATAACCGGCGGCATTGAAATGCAGTTTATCCGCCACAAACAATTCCGCGCGCGGCAACCCGTTCGTTCCCATCGGCAAGTCGTAGGTCTCAATGTATTGCAGCCACGATTTGCCCGCGATATAACTGCCAACAAGAGTGTTCAACTGTTTTTCCTGTTCATGCTGCTTCCAGCGCAAAAGAGTAGGACTCCAGGAAATGTAAACAATTTTTGTCTCCGGCAACCGCGTGTGGACGGTTTCCGCAAAGTTCTTGAAATCGCCCGCCACCTCGGCTGGCGATTTGCCCGCCCAAAGGTCGTTGCCGCCGGCGCGCAGTAAAACCATCTTCGGCTGATATGGAAAAATCATCCGGTCGGCAAAATGCGCCGCATCCACAATCTGCGAGCCGCCGAAGCCACGGTTCATGACCGGCAGGCCGGGAAAATCCTTCGCCAGCGTTTTCCAGCGGGCAATGGTGGAAGAACCGGCGAAGACAATGGCATTGGCCGGCGGCGCGTGCTTGACGTCCTGCAATTCAAAGGCATGGATGGCTTTTTCCCAGCGCGCAAAGTTATGCGTTTGATTGGTTCCGGTGGCGCAACCCGCCACGGTGAGCAGGCCAAGAAGCATTCCAATAAGCAGCAAACTCTTTTTCATGTTCGTCAAAAATCCAAGATTCAGGAAAAGATGGCCGATTCAGTGGCGCAAGGAAACCGTATTTGTTCCGGGAAAATCCGCCGGCACCGGAACCGTCACCGGTCGTTTCGCCAGCCATTGAAGCACGCGCGGGATTATGGTTTGCACCGCTGCGCAACGCAGCGCCGGCGGATTCGTCACGCCTTTCCAGATGTGGCCGTAAGTGGAAACATAGGCGCGCCCCCGGCCATAAGTTGTCGTCCATTCCACCGGCCACAACAGCCCCTGCCCCGGCTTGGAATCCCTGGCATACGCCAGCACGTTGACATTCTCCGCCGGGCCGCGCGCATAAAAATAAACCTCCAGGTCCGGCGAAAGCCACGCGCGCGGAAAGCCGGCGTGGATCACATCATCGCCCCGGCGCGTGACCAGCACGTCGCCGCGCTGGCCGTGGCCGGTGTTGCCGCCTTCACCGGGCGGAATCCGCACGAGCGAACCGTCCGCGTTCACGCGGATGGCCGTCCCGTAATCCGCCTTGCGCCAGCAGAGGCCGACCATTTGTTCGTATTCCTTCCACCCCAGAAACGCGTTCTCCGCCGAATGGAAAATATAAACGCCCCCGCCGTGCCGGACGAAATCCGCAAACTCCTTTTTCACCGGCTCCGGCCAGGACGGGCCATGGCTGATGTCGTTGCAGGTTTGGATCACCACGTCGCAGTCGGAAAAAGGCGGACGCCACGCCGCCCAATCCGCGGCGTTCGTGGACTGCGGGGTCGTGCTCACGGCAACCGCAAACAATCCCGACGGATCCAAGAGGCCGCGGAGCAACGAAGTGGTCTGCCGCCAGTCGTGATTGCTGAACCCGTCCACGATGAGCACGCGGATTTTGGCGTCGGCAGCGTGGGCGGAACTCAACAGGGCGGCAAGCAACCCGGTCAGCAAAGCGAGGCCAGCACGACGGTTCATGGCGCGATGCTAGAAAAAACCCGCGCCGCGGCCAACTTCAATCGTGGTCACGGCCGGGTGTCGGGGCGCCGCCCCAATGGTGTCGCCGCCTAGGGCACGGTGATGGTGGCCGGATCGCTCCAGGCGCCCTTGCCCGTCTTCTTGCCACCGACGGCGCGGGCCCGCACCCACAGCTTGGTGCCGCTCACCAGGCCGGTGAACGTCGTGCGGGTGCCGGACGAGGTGTCCAAATGAACCCACGTTTCCGGTTTCGTCGGGTCGGTGGTGGATTCATACTCGTAGCTTTGCGCACCCGACGTCTTCTTGATGGAATTTTTCACTTCGCCGGCGTTTTTGCCCGGCGAGAGCTTGAGATCCATCACCTGTCCGGGCGTGGTGGTCGGGCTGGGCGCGGCCTTCGTCTCCACGGGCAGGAGATTGATTTTGGCTTCATCGCCGCCGGAGGTTTTTTGGATGTAAGCCGCCGACAATGTCAACAGATCATCCAGTTCGCCTTCGAGCACGGCCAGTTCACTGGTTTTGGTGTCCAGCACGGTTTGCGCGGCGGTCACCTCGCCCCGTTTGACCTGGATGGCGGTGACCTTGCCCGTCAACGTCGCGGGCGACGGGTCGGGACTCGCATACGTCGCGACGTTCGTCGTCAAGGCTGCGGCCAGATCGGTGGTGAAATCCAACTTCTGGTCGAGCGTTTTTTGGTTCAGCTTGAATACAACTTGTTTCATAGGCTTTTTCGGTTGCGACGGCCCCGGCCCCGGCGAATCGTAGAATGACAACGGGTCATCGTAATATACCGGGGGATTGGAATCATAATTCATGGCCGTCTGTTTTCTCTTCTATCATGTCACAGCCAATGAGCCTGCCTATTGCTAAAACAACCTAAATTCGCAATGGGCGGTGCTTCCGATACCAGCTATCATTCCCCGCCCCTGCGCGCTGGCTTTGGCTGTCGGTTTTCCCTCCCATCTTGTCACGGAACGAAGGAGAGTCATGTCCAAACACCATTTGCGTTTGGACAAGACTTGGGCCGCTGCCTTTGGTATCATTCCCCGCGCTGCGGCCTGCTTCTGGCCGGCAAAAGAGGTTGGTTTTCCGCCCGTCCACCAACTTTTTTCCCAAGGAAACTGACTTGTCCAGCCCGGGAACTGACTTGTCCGCGAAAATACAGTTAGTTCCCGCGCCGGACACTGACTGTCCGGGCAAAAACACTGACTTGACCGACGCGGACACTGACTTGTCCGGTAAAAACACTAACTTTCCCGACCGAAACACAGATTGTCGCGGGCGAAACACTAACCTTCCCGAAGAAAACACTAAACGCCGAGGACAAAATCTTAACCTTCCCCGCGCGGGAAAGTTGGTTCCGGCGGGAAACAAGTTGGATGGCGAAGCAAAAAGATGGGTGAAATTCCCGAGCCCCGTAGGTGCGGCCTATTTGTAGAATTACCGGAGCAAAATAGATTCAGCTCCGGCGGAGCGGCGGATTAAAAATCCAAAATGCAAACTTATGATTTATCAATTCACCGGACAATCCACCCGCCGCCCACGACCAAGTCGTCCTGATAAAACACCGCCGCCTGGCCGGGCGTGATGGCGCGGGCGGGCGAATGCAGTTTCACCTTCACTCGATTGCCGTCCAGCGGCGTGACCGTGGCCGATGCGCCGGGATGGTTGTAACGGATCTTGGCCGTCACTTCGATGGGCGCGGTGAGCTTTTCAAACGGATGCCAGTTGCAGCGGTCGGCCACAAATTCATCGCGGTCGAGCGCGGCTTCATCGCCCACCACCACGCGGTTGTTCTCCGCGTCGAGTTCCACCACATAGACGGGCTTGGGGGTGGTGATGCCCAACCCCTTGCGCTGGCCGATGGTGTAAAACTCAATGCCGTCGTGATGGCCAAGGACCTGGCCGCGCACATCCACAATCTCGCCGCGATGCTTTTGCACGAGGTTGGCTGACTGGAGAAAGCCGCCGTAGTTGTTGTCCGGCACGAAACAGATTTCCATGCTCTCTTCTTTATCCGCAGTCTTGAGGTGGCAGTGTCGCGCCACTTCGCGCGTGTCGCTCTTGGTCTTTTCGCCGAGCGGAAACAAGGTGCGCGCCAGCTGGTCCTGCCGGAGCGAGAAGAGAAAATAACTTTGATCCTTTTTTAGATCACGTCCGCGCTTGAGCAGGTAACGTCCCGGAACGCCGAGCACCGGCTCGGCTCGACCCGGCTCATTTTCCAAACTGGCCGAGACGGTGCTCGGCGCTCCCAGGTATTCCACGCGGGCGAAATGCCCGGTGGCAATGAAGTCCGCCCCCAGCTGATCGGCCCGGTCAATGAGCCGGCCGAATTTCAGGTTTTGATTGCACATCACGCACGGATTCGGCGTGCGGCCGGCTTTGTATTCATCCGCAAAATATTGGATGACGTGCTTCTGGAAATCGGCCGATTCATCCACGAGGTAATACGGCACGTCGAGCTGATGGCAGACGCTGCGTGCATCGGTGACGGCCTGCGGGCCGCAGCATTTGTCCTCGGCGCGGTTCACGCAATCCTGCGGCCAGAGCTTGAGCGTGATGCCGATGACATCGTAGCCCTGCTCCAGAAGCAAGGCCGCCGTGGCGGAGGAATCCACTCCCCCGCTCATGCCGCAGACGACGCGCTGTTTTTTGGTCAAAGCCACAAGGCGGACAATATATCAGCAATCGGCGGGGTGTAAAATGTGTTTGCAGCCGTAACCGGTAGGGCGAGGCTCCTGACGAGCCGCCGGGTTATACCAAACCTCTAAACCTTCGCGGCTCGCATGGACGCTCGCCCCACCAAAAGTAAAACCGCCGGAAGAAAGTATTTTCATCCGGCGGTTTGATTTGATGAGATTGTTATTTCAGCGCTTGTAGTAGCAGAGATAAGCCACGTCGCCAACGGCTTCGACCTCGAACTTCACGCCCTTGGGGACAATGAAGAACTGGCCTTTGCCGTAGCTCTGCCATTCGCCGCCGGGGAGTCTGGCCTTGAGCGTGCCCGCCACGATGTGCATGTGCTCGATGCAATCCGTGCCGAAGCTGTACTGGCCCGGTTCGATTACGCCGACGGTGGCCGGGCCGTCGGTGGTGCCGACGGCGAGGCTCTGGACTTTGCCTTCAAAATAAGAATTATGTTTCATGCGCGCGTTTTAATGCCTGTTTTCGGCATGATTATCAACACAAACTGATGCCAGCTAATGCAGATAAAATTCCCCACTAATCTGACGCGGCAATTTTCACGGATTTCTTATGCAAAAATCATCGCAAAAATTAAAAACAATGATTGCGCAGTTGTTAAAATTGAGTAAAAAATAACGGAACGCGGACTTATCCGTTTCGCGTTCACCAGAATACAAATGCAGAAAGCTAATAACACCGCCGCGGTGCGTTTGGGCGCACCTCCGAAACAAGGCCTTTACGACCCCCAGTTTGAGCACGATGCGTGCGGGCTGGGTTTCGTCGTGAACATGAAGGGCAAAAAGTCCCACCAACTGGTGTCGGACGCGCTTCAAATCCTGGTAAATCTCGACCATCGCGGCGCGTGCGGTTGCGAAGCCAACACTGGCGACGGCGCCGGCATCCTCATCCAGGTGCCGCATGATTTCTTCGTGACGGAAGCGACCCGGCTTGGCTTCAAGCTTCCCGCCGTCGGCCAATACGGCGTGGGCATGATGTTTCTTCCAAAAATTGCGGCGGAGCGCGAAGCCATCAAGGCGGAGCTGGGCAAAATCATTGCCGCCGAAGGCCAGACGCTGCTCGGCTGGCGGGATGTGCCTACGGATAACACGTCGCTGGGCAAGACCGCCGTGGCGGCAGAGCCGTTCATGGCGCAGGTTTTTGTCGGGCGCAAGGCCGCGCTGAAAGACGAGGCGGCATTTGAACGGAAGCTGTTTGTCATCCGCAAGCTGGCGGAGCAGCGCATCCGCTACGGCAATGCTTTTGCGGGTGGAAAATATTTTTACGTTTCCAGCCTGTCGGCGCGCACGCTGATCTACAAAGGCATGCTGATGTCCGAGCAGGTGGAAAAGTATTATCCCGATCTGAGCAATCCGGCCGTCACCACGGCGATGGCGCTGGTCCACTCCCGCTTCTCAACGAACACGTTCCCAAGCTGGGATCGCGCGCATCCCAACCGCTACATCGCCCACAACGGCGAAATCAACACCCTGCGCGGCAACGTCAACTGGATGAAGGCGGCGCAGGCGAATTTCAAATCCACCACGCTCGGCGACGACATCAAGAAAGTCGTTCCCGTCATCAACACCGATGGCAGCGATTCCGCGCAGTTTGACAACTGCGTCGAGCTGCTGGTCATGGCGGGGCGCGAGCTGCCGCACACGATGATGATGATGATTCCCGAACCGTGGGAAAATCATGAAAGCATGGACGCCGAACGCAAGGCGTTCTATGAATATCATTCCTGCCTGATTGAACCGTGGGACGGCCCGGCTTCGATGGCGTTCACGGACGGCATCCGCATCGGCGCGTGCCTGGACCGCAACGGCCTGCGCCCGTCGCGTTATTACGTCACGAAAGACGATGTGGTCATCATGGCGTCGGAAGCCGGGGTGCTGCCGATTGCGCCGGAACGGGTCGCCGTCAAAGGCCGTTTACAGCCCGGCAGAATGTTCCTGGTGGACACGGATCAAGGCCGGATCATTGCCGACGAGGAGCTAAAGCAAAAATACGCCTCCGCCCATCCGTATCGCGAATGGCTGGACAAACATCATTTACTGCTCGAAAACCTGCCGGAGCCGAAATTGCCGACGGAAGCACCGCACCGCAAAGTGCTGCAAGACCAGCAAGCCTTTGGCTACACCTTTGAAGACTTGCGATTTATCGTCGGCCCGATGGCCAGCACCGGGGTTCAGCCGCTGGGTTCGATGGGCACCGACACGCCGCTGGCGGTGCTCTCAAACAAACCGCAGTTGCTTTACAGCTATTTCAAGCAATTGTTCGCGCAGGTCACGAATCCGCCGATAGATCCGATCCGCGAGGAAATCATCACGGCCACGCACACGATGGTCGGTTCGCGCGGCGACCTGCTAAGCCCCAGCGCGGAAAGCTGCGCGCTCATCCGGCTCGATCAACCGATTCTGACCAACGAGCAATTGGAAAAACTGCGTCAGGTCAACCAGCCCGGTTTCAAATCGGCAACGCTGCCCATTCTGTTCAAGGCGGCGGAGGGTGCGAAAGGCATGGAAGCGGCGCTGGAAAAAGTGTTTGCCGCCGCTGATCAAGCCATCAAGGACGGCGCGAATGTCATTATCCTGTCCGACCGCAATGTGGACGCACAAAACGCGCCCATCCCGGCCCTGCTCGCCACGGCGGGATTGCACCATCACCTCATCCGCTCCGGCACGCGTGGCCGCATGGGGTTGGTGCTGGAATCCGGCGAACCGCGCGAAGTGCATCATTTTGCATTGCTCATCGGCTATGGTTGCAGCGCCATCAATCCCTACCTGGCTTACGAGTCCATTGATGACCTTATCCATGAAGGCTTGCTGACCAACACCGACCACAAGAAAGCCATCAAGAATTTCATCAAGGCGGCCATCAAAGGCGTCGTCAAGACGATGGCCAAGATGGGCATCTCGACGGTTCAGAGTTATCGCGGCGCGCAGATTTTTGAAGCCGTCGGCCTCAATAACGACATCGTGGACAAGTATTTCACCTGGACACCGACCCGCATTCAAGGGGCCGGGCTGAAGGTCGTCGCCGAAGAAGCGATCGCCCGCCATCGCCGCGCGTTCCCGCCGGTTCCGGTCAACGCCGAACTGGATGCCGGCGGCCAGTATCAATGGCGCGACGGCGGCGAACATCACCTGTTCAATCCGCAGACGATCCACAAGCTGCAAACGGCCTGCCGCCTCGGCAGCGAGAAGATTTACCGCGAGTTCGCGGAGCTGATCAACAATCAGGCGGCCAACCTTTGCACGCTGCGCGGCCTGCTCGACTTTAAGCCAGCGGAGAAGCCACTGTCGCTGGACGAGGTGGAATCGGTGGAAAGCCTCGTCAAGCGATTCAAGACCGGCGCGATGAGCTACGGTTCCATTTCGCAGGAGGCGCACGAAACACTGGCCATCGCCATGAACCGCCTCGGTGGCAAATCCAACACCGGCGAAGGCGGCGAAGATGCCGAGCGCTATACCTGGACGAATGAGAAAGGCGACTCAAAGAATTCCGCCATCAAACAGGTCGCGTCCGGACGATTTGGCGTGACCAGCCACTACCTGGTCAATGCCAAGGAAATCCAGATCAAGATGGCGCAGGGCGCGAAGCCCGGCGAAGGCGGCGAATTGCCCGGCAAGAAAGTTTATCCGTGGGTGGCCAAAACGCGCGGCACCACCGCCGGAGTTGGACTTATTTCCCCGCCGCCGCACCACGACATTTATTCCATCGAGGACTTGTCGGAATTGATCCACGATTTGAAGAATGCCAACCGGGATGCGCGGATCAGCGTTAAGCTCGTCGCCGAGGTCGGCGTCGGCACGGTGGCGGCCGGAGTCGCCAAGGCGCATGCGGACGTGGTGCTGATTTCCGGTCATGATGGCGGCACGGGCGCTTCGCCGCTCTCGTCCATCAAGCATGCGGGCGGCCCGTGGGAACTCGGCGTGGCCGAAACCCACCAGACGCTCGTATTGAACAATCTCCGCAGCCGCATCTATGTCGAAACCGACGGCCAGTTGAAGACCGGTCGCGATGTCGCCGTGGCCGCACTGCTGGGGGCGGAAGAATTCGGGTTTGCGACCGCCCCGCTGGTCGTCATGGGCTGCATCATGATGCGCGTCTGCCATCAAAACACCTGTCCGGTCGGTGTCGCCACCCAGGACCCGCGGCTGCGCAAGCGTTTCACCGGCGATCCGGATCACGTCGTGAATTACATGCGGTTCATCGCCCAGGAACTCCGTGAAATCATGGCCAGACTCGGCTTCCGCAAGCTGGAAGACATGATCGGTCGCACCGACAAACTGGTGCCGTGGAAAGCAATTGAGCACTGGAAAGCCAGCGGCATTGATCTCACGCCGATTCTTCACCAACCCGAAGCGGGTCCCGAAGTCGGCCGTTTCCGGCAGCAGGCGCAGGATCACGGCCTGGAAAAATCGCTCGATATCACCAAGCTGCTTGAACTCTGCAAACCCGCCATTGAGCGCGGCGAAAAAGTGCGAGCTGAATTGGCCATCATCAACGTGAACCGCGTCGTCGGCACCATCGTCGGCAGCGAGATCACCAAAAAATACGGCATCAAAGGCCTGCCCGAAGACACCGTGCACCTGAAATTCAACGGCAGTGCGGGACAAAGCTTCGGGGCTTTCATGCCCAAGGGCATGACCCACGAACTCGAAGGCGATGCCAACGATTATTTCGGCAAAGGTCTCAGCGGCGGCAAGCTCATCGTTTATCCGCCGAAGGGTTCCACGTTTGTTGCGGAAGACAACATCATCATCGGCAACGTGGCGCTTTACGGCGCAACCGCCGGCGAGATCTTTGTGCGCGGCATGGCCGGCGAACGTTTCGCTGTCCGCAACTCTGGCGTGGATGCGGTGGTGGAAGCCATCGGCGACCATGGCTGTGAATACATGACCGGCGGACGCGTTGTTGTCCTCGGCAAATCGGGCCGCAACTTCGCCGCCGGCATGAGCGGCGGCGTGGCTTACGTTTTGGACGAAGCGGGCGATTTCAAGACCCGCTGCAACATGGAGCTGGTTTCGCTCGAAATACTGACCGAGGCCAACGAGATCGAAGAGCTCTGGAAGCTCATCCAACGGCATCAGACCTACACGCACAGCGAACGCGCCGCGAAAATCCTCGCGGACTGGAAAAATTATGTGCCAAAATTTGTCAAAGTGCTGCCGCAGGACTACGCCCGCGTGCTCGCCTCGCTCAAAAGGGTTCAGTCGCAAGGCTTGAGCGGCGACGAAGCCATCATGGCGGCATTCGAAGAAAACGTAAAAGGCGGCCACTGATCAACCCGAAACTTTAATCCATAAACCAAACCGAAGATGGGAAAACCAACCGGATTTTTAGAGTTCCAGCGCCAACTGCCGCAGGACCGTCCCGCCCTGGAGCGGCTTGCCGACTGGAAGGAAATTCACCTGCACCTGCCCGACGCCGAGCTGAAGAAGCAGGGCGCGCGCTGCATGGATTGCGGCATTCCGTTTTGCCATACCGGCCAACTCGTCAGCGGCATGGCCAGCGGCTGCCCGATTCACAACCTCATTCCGGAATGGAACGACCTCGTATTTCGCGGCCTCTGGCGGGAAGCGCTGGACCGCCTGCACAAGACCAACAACTTTCCGGAATTTACCGGTCGTGTCTGCCCTGCCCCTTGCGAGGGCTCCTGCGTGCTCGGCATCAATGATCCGCCGATCACCATCAAGAATAATGAAGTCAGCATCATTGACCACGGCTGGGATCAGGGCTGGGTGGTCCCCGAACCACCGGCGAAGCGCACCGGCAAGAAAGTTGCCGTGGTTGGCTCCGGTCCCGCCGGACTTTCCGCAGCCGCACAGTTGAATAAAGCCGGCCACACCGTCACCGTCTTTGAACGCGCCGACCGCCCCGGCGGTTTGCTCATGTATGGCATTCCCAACATGAAGCTCGACAAGCAGGAAGTCGTCCTGCGCCGCCTCGACCTGCTGGAAAAGGAAGGGGTGAAATTTGTCTGCAACACCGAGATCGGCAAAAATTATCCCGTTGAAAAGTTGCAGAAAGAATTCGACGCCGTCATCATCGCCACCGGCGCCACCAAAGGTCGTGATTTGCCGATTGAAGGCCGCCAGCTCAAGGGAATTCATCTCGCGATGGAATTCCTCACCGCCAACACCAAGAACCTGCTCGATGGCGTCAAGCCCGGCATGCAGATTACGGCCGACAGCAAAAACGTCGTGGTCATTGGCGGCGGCGACACCGGCACCGACTGCGTCGGAACTTCCCTTCGCCACGGCTGCAAGAGTATTGTGCAGGTGGAGATATTGCCTAAGCCGCCGCTGGAACGCGCCAAGGACAATCCGTGGCCCGAATGGCCCAAGACGCTCAAAGTGGACTACGGGCAGGAAGAATCCGCGGCCAAATTCGGTGCCGACCCGCGCATTTACCTCACCACCGCCACCAAGTTTGAAGGCGACGCGAACGGCCAGGTCAAAGCCGTCCACACCGTGAAAGTGGAGTGGACCAAGAACGACAAGGGCCAGTTTGTGCCGAAGAACGTTCCCGGCAGCGAAAAAACCATCCCCGCCGAACTGGTGCTGCTGGCAATGGGTTTTATCGGACCCGAACAACCCTTGCTCGAAGCGCTAAACCTCGAACGCGATGCCCGCTCCAACGCGAAGGCCGAGTTCGAGAAATACACCACCAACGTGAAGGGCGTGTTTGCCTGCGGCGATTGCCGTCGCGGCCAGAGCCTCGTCGTCTGGGCCTTCAACGAAGGACGTGGCGCGGCGCGCGAGTGCGACCGTTTCCTGATGGGCAAAACCGATTTGCCGTAAGTGGGGTTATGCTGCAACCGCTGGCGATTGTATTCTATGAACGGCTCATGCCGGGCAGCCAACTGGTGAACCGGCTGCAGGACTTGCATTACCGGGTGCTCGCCCTCAGCAACCCCGCCCTGCTGGCCGTCACCGTGCGCCGGGAATCGCCGCTATTGCTGTTTGTGGATCTCGATGCCCCTGGTGAAATTTGCGAGGCCATTGAAAAAATCAAAGCCGACGACAACACCCAACATCTGCCCATCATCGCTTTTGCACCGGACAACAAGGCGGAACTCCTGGCCATCGCGCAAAAATCCGGGGCCAATCTGGCCGTCAGCGAAACGGCTTTGAGCGGGCATTTGGAACAACTTTTGGAACAAGCCCTGCGGTTGGACTGAGTCACAAGTACAACTTGACCAAATTATAACCTCTATTTAAAGTTCAATTGAACTGAGGCATGAGCATTTTGAAAAAGTGAAATACTGACACAGCTGACATTGGCTGTGTCTTTTTTGCTTTTGGCTCGCCTCGCAAATCAGGAGCAGTTATGGCCAGCGGCAAAGTGAAATGGTTCGACAACAAAAAAGGCTTCGGCTTTATTGCTGAGGATTCCGGACAGGATGTTTTTGTTCATCACACCTCCATCCTGGGTGAGGGTTATAAAACCTTGAATGAGGGAGAAGCGGTTACCTTCGAAATCACGCCCAGCGACAAAGGGTTGAAAGCCCAGAACGTCCAGCGCGTCAATCCAGCCTGACCGCCGGCGAATTTTCGTTCGCATCCACCCGTGGCTCCGCTAACCTGAAGCCATGCTGGAACCCTTGTCGGCTCACATCGGCAGCCTTTACGTCCACGTCCCGTTTTGCGCGCAGAAATGCGAATACTGCGCATTTTATTCGGAAGCTTCCGCCGGCGAACTCATCAACCGGTATGTCGCCGCCCTCGTCCGCGAACTGGAAATGGTCGCGTCCGATCTCAAGCCCAAAACCATTTTTTTCGGCGGCGGAACGCCATCGCTATTGAATCTGCGCCAGTGGGAAACCATTTTGCAGGCGATGGAAAAACTGAATCTGCTCGGTGCGGAAGAATTCACCATTGAAAGCAATCCCGCCACCGTTTCCGCCGACAAATGTAAATTATTGCGTGATTTTGGCGTCAACCGCATCTCCATGGGCGTGCAATCGCTCGACGAAAAACTGCTCGACCGGCTCGGGCGCATTCATTCACGCGAAATGGTTTTCCGATCATTTGACACATTGCGAAAAGCCGGTTTTGACAATGTTAATCTGGACCTGATGTTCGCCATTCCAACCCAGACGATGGAGATCTGGCGCGCGACCTTAAATGAAGTCATGGCGATGCAGAGCGAGCACCTGTCGAGCTACGAAGTGATTTACGAAGACGATACGCCGCTGTTTGATCAACTCCAGGCCGGCGAATTTTCCGTGGACGAGGAGTTGGCCTGCCTGATGTATGAGGAATTGATTGCGCGTTCGGTTGATGCTGGTTTCAGGCAATATGAGATTGCCAACCTCGCAAAAGATATCCCTCTCAACCAGCCTTCGGCCACCTGCTGCCCCACCGGGGGAAAAGGACAGGATGAGGGGGCATTAATTGACATTCCCTCACTGGCCTGCAAGCACAACGTGAACTACTGGCAAGGCGGTTCGTATCACGGACTCGGTCCAAGCGCGACGGGATATGTGCGCGGCGTGCGGACAAAAAACTGGGCAAACACGCAGCTTTATTGCGAGCAGTTGGAAAAAGGCCGACGAGCCATTGAATCCAGCGAGGAACTTTCTCCGCTGCGCCGGGCGGGAGAAATTGCCGCGTTCGGCTTACGCATGAATGTCGGCTGGTCATTCGCAAACTTTTTGCGCGTAACCGATTTTGATCTGCGTCAGGAATGGGGGGCGGAAATGAAGCAGCTGGAAGAACGCGGCTGGGGAAATTTGGAGGGTGACGGTTTTCGCCTGACCCGGGCCGGCTTGCGGTTTGCGGATGCGGCGGCGGAAATGTTTTTGCGCTAGGATTGGATGGGCAGCCGGACAATGAAAGTCGTCCCAATATTCTGCTCGCTCATCACCTCAATCGTTCCGCCGTGTGCTTCAATGATGGATTTGCAAATCGAAAGCCCCAAGCCAGCATTGCCGCCCCCGGTGCGGGACTTATCGCCGCGATAAAATCTCTCGAATACTCGCGGCAAATCATCCGGCGCAATCCCCTGCCCGGTATCGGCAATCGTCAGAACCGCCAAACCGACTTCGGCAGCCAATCTCACTGTCACCTCACCGGCAGGCTGGTTGTATTGGATCGCGTTCGTCAGCAAATTGGTCACCACTTGTTCCAGCCGCTCAGGATCCCCGATGATTTCCAGCGGTGAAAAATCGCAACATATTTTCACCCCGCGATCTTCCGCCAGCGGCTGCACCAAATCGGCACAGCCGGCAATGGTCCGGGAAAAATCAAAAGTCAACCGCTTCAAAACCTCCTGCCCGGCGTCATACCGCGCGAGTTCCAACAGGGCTTCAATGAGCTTGCGCATCCGCTGGGCGGCACGATGGCAGGCTTCAACGGTTTGCTTATAACCGGCCGCATCCCGCTCGCGGTTGAGCGCGGCTTGCGTCTGAGTGAGAATCACGGACACCGGCGTTCGCAATTCGTGCGCCGCGTCGGAGGCAAATTGCCGCTGTTGGGCGAAAGCTGATTCCAGCCGCGCGAAAGTGGAATTCAATACGGCAGCGAGCTGACCAAGTTCGCTTTCCGCCTCGTCCACTTCAATGCGCTGAGACAAGTCACCGGCAGATATTTTCACGGCCGTGGTGCTGATGATGGCGACGGGCTTTAGCGCGCGCCCCACCAACCACCAGCCGCCGGTGAGGCCAAAAAACAAAACCACGCCACCAACGCCGGCTAATTTCAGGGCGGTGATTTGAAGCTCATTCATTTCCGGAGCGATGGAGCATCCGACCCGAACCACCGCATCCATGCCTTGCGGCATTTTCTGGACGATTTCACGAATCATTCCGCTGGTCTGAGGCGTCGCCGGCTGCGGTATTTTCGGACGTGCATCCGGAGGATTGACGGAATCAGCGGCCGGTGGGCTTGGTGAAAAATCCCTGGTTTCCACAAATGAATTTGGCGCATTGGTTGATCGCAGAGGATCCCGGCCGTCCCGAAATTCTATGCTGTAAAAAAAATTATTCCGGTCGCTGGTATCGAACAGCGCCAACACTTGCGGAGGCAAATGAAGGTCCGTCTGAAGCCGCCCGCTCTTGGGCGGCGTCAAATCATCCGGGCGGCGACCCAATGGTCGCTCGGGTGATTGCCGGTTCGCATTGAGACCGCGATTGGGCGGCGGCCGAATCGCCATCGTGATCGCTGAAAAGCGTCGCTGTAATTCCTCGTCAATCCGGCGGAATTGCCGGCTGCGTTCCAACTGGAACGCCGTCAAGCCAAAGCCGGTCAAAACGGACACCAGGATGAGTCCATACCAGATTTGCAGCCGCCATTTGATGGAGTTGAAGATTTTCATGTCACTCAATGCAATAACCATGACCGCGCCGCGTGGCGATGAAATCAGCGCCCAGTTTTTTGCGGACATTGGAGACGTGAACATCCAAAAGGTTGGACATCGAGCTTTCGTTCTCATCGAACAGGTGCTCGTAAAGCTGCGTGCGCGTGACGACTTCGCCGCGATGAAGGGCGAGAAATTCCACCAGCGAATATTCCCGGGCCGTGAGTTCAACCGGCTTGCCCTTGAGTGATATATTGCGAGCCGCAGTATTAATCTTCACCTCGCCGATCTCGATCAGGTTGGTGGTCTGGTTCGCGCTACGGCGAATGATGGCGCGGAGCCGGGCGAAAACCTCTTCCAGATCAAACGGTTTGACCACGTAATCATCCGCGCCGGCATCCAATCCTTTCACACGATCGCGCGTCTGATCGCGCGCGGTGAGCATGAGCACCGGAGTTTTTTTCGTTTTGCGAAGCCGCCGGAGGATTTCCCAGCCGTCCATGCCCGGCAACATCACATCGAGCACGATGGCGTCATAATCCGTGCCTTCGGCGTTGAATAGGCCGTCGTTGCCGTTATTGGCGGTGTCCACGGCATAGCCTTCCTCACGCAAAGCTTGGGCAAGACTCGTAAGCAAGTCTGGCTCGTCTTCAACAATCAAGATCCTCATGATGCTGCGTTCTTTTATCACTATTTTTCGAAAACGTCACTCTCGCAGATTCAACCTTAAGCTGGAATGAAGGCCGACTATCAAACGGCTTGGAAACACTTTTTTCTTCATCCGAACTTAAGGTTTATTGCGTCATAGTTGCATCATGAAAACCACGAAATGGATATTCGCCTTACTGGCCGCAACTCATTTCACAACGTTGCTCCAAGCGCAACCATCCATTCCCGAATTAACACTGATTCCTGCGGGCCAGTTTGAGATGGGCGACCACCACGGCTTCGTGGATCCGAAGCATGGCGGGGATGAAACCCCGATCCACACAGTGCGGCTGGATGCCTTCTACATGGGCATCTATACCGTGACTACGAAGGAATATTGCGAGTTCTTAAATTCGTCACAGGCGCAGAAAGTAATCGAGGTTCGCGACGGCGGCGTGTATCTCGCCAGCAAGAAGGAGTTGCTTTGCGAAACGCGAGCGATGTCACCGTTCAGCCGGATTGGCTGGAATGGCAAGGCGTTCACGGTGCTGGACAAGAAAGAACAGCATCCTGTCATCTGCATTCGCTGGCCGGGCTCGGCGGCTTACTGCAACTGGCTGAGCGCACAGCAAGGAAAACCACTGTGCTACAACACGACGACCTGGGACTGCGACTTCAACAAGAGCGGCTTCCGTTTGCCAACCGAAGCCGAATGGGAATACGCCGGACGGGGTGGCCTGCAAAACCCCTATCGCAACTTCCCGTGGGGCGATGAGCCGGACGCGACCAAGGCAAATTGGCCGGAATCAAAGAATCCTTTTCGTGCCGGCCCAATTCCGTGGACGACGCCGGTTGGATTTTTCAACGGCCAGTTACATCGCAAATCCGACTTCGGCTGGCCCGGCGTTCAGGAAAATTTCCAGACCTCGAATGGCGCGAATGGCTACGGTCTTTATGACATGAGCGGCAATGTCTGGCAGTTCATCAACGACTGGTATGTGCGCGATTACTACGCCTACAGCCCATCCGAAAACCCGCCCGGTCCGGCGAACGGCAGCCTGGTGCAGGACGGCAAGCCGTATCGCGGCATGCGCGGCGGCAACTGGTATAATGGTGAGAACGGTCACGGCCGCGTGTCGAACCGCAACCCGTCCTATTATCGTGGCCCGCAGGATCCGGACCATCCCTACTACCACCTCGGCTTCCGGGTCGTGCTGCCGGTCAATGCCGAGAGCAGGCCCGTCATCAAACCGACCCCGGTTCAACATGTCCCTGGTCGCGAAGGTAAAACGGGCGGTGGTTCTGGTGGCGGCCAGCGGCGTCCGCGCCCAGATGGGAGTCCACGTCAACCCGGCGGAGAGCAAAATGGCGAACGTCCACCACGTGCCGATTTGCCGGCGGTTAACAATCACATTTCTGGCGAATTCCTCCGGAAGCCATTTGGTAATTTCATATTGCGCAGTTCCGTGGTGACCAACGGTGGTCCGTTGCCGACGGAGTTTACCGGTGACGGTGTCGCTGCCACCTTGCCGTTGGAATGGAGCGGTGCTCCTGCCGAAACCAAGAGTTACGCCCTCATCATGCACCACGAGGCACCAGACCAGACCAAATGGTATTGGATTCTCTACGATCTGCCGGCCACCGTCCAAAGTCTTCCCAAGAACGTGAAAGGCGTCGGGACGTTGGGAAACAACAGCGTCAACCGCCGCCGGGAATACGCGCCACCTCATTCCAAAGGACCGGGAGCCAAAACCTATATCTACACGGTTTACGCCCTGTCAGCACCGCCCCAAATCACGGTTCCGCTCGCTGAAGTGAACCGAGAAGTTTTGCTCGCCGCCATGAAAGACAAGATCCTGGCCACTGCGGAACTGCGCGTGGTTTACACACGTTCCGGCAGCAGCGACGACCGGAACCCTGGCGCTGGCCCGTCACGAAATCGTCCCGATGGTTCGGGTGCCAGCGAGCGACCGCCGCGTGATTCCAGCAAGCAACCCGAGGAGCGTCGTCCGGCTCCCAGTCAATAATCCATTGTTTTAGCGAGTAAACCAACCTCTGAAAATTCTATTTTGTCATGAAAAAAGAATGCGAATCCACAAGTCATCCGATCCGGAATATCCTCTTCGCCTTCATGCTGACGGGGGCCGTAGCACAGATCACCCTGGCGCAAGAACAACCCAATGACCGTCCACGCCAGCCCGGTGGCCAGGGCCAGGGTCGCAGTCGCGAAGGCGGCGGGCGGCATGAGATGCCGGAGAACAAAACACCCGTTTCGCCTAACCCGGGTCAGACCGTTGGGCTATTCCTTAACACGCCCAAGGCATTCGACGGCTACACATTGTTCGCGCCCAAGCACAACCTGGTGACCTACCTGATGAAGAACGACGGGCAAGTTGTTCATTCCTGGAAGAGCGCTTATGAACCTGGTCAGGTTGTGCATCTGCTGCCTAACGGACACATGATCCGCGCCTGCATGCTCCGGGTGCAGGGCGGAACCGGCGGCGGCGAAGGCGGTCGCATTGAGGAGTATGATTGGGACGGCAATCTGGTCTGGGAGTTTGACCACGCCACCCGCGACTACCAGCTGCATCATGACCTCAAGCCCCTGCCTAACGGCAATATTCTTGCCCTCATGGTCGAGCGCAAAACGCGCGAGCAAGCTGTGGCGGCCGGTTTCGATGTCAGCCTTATGCGCGATGAATATCTGGTGCCCGACGCCCTGGTGGAGATTGAGCCGATCAAGCCCAAAGGCGGCCGCATCGTCTGGGAATGGCACGTCTGGGATCACCTGATTCAAGACTTCGACCGCACCAAGCCCAACTACGGGGACGTGGCGGCGCATCCGGAGCTGGTAAGCGTATCCTGCAACGGTCGCGCCACGCCTGCATTCTGGAACCACATGAATTCGTTCGATTACAACCCGAAACTCGACCAGATCGCCATCAGTGTTCGGGGTTGCAACGAGGTTTGGATCATCGACCACAGCACCACCACCAAAGAAGCAGCCAGCCATGCGGGCGGCAAGCAAGGCAAAGGCGGCGACCTGATCTATCGCTGGGGCAATCCGGCGGCTTACAAGCGCGGCACGCTGCAAGACAAGCAGCTCGTCCAGCAGCACGACGCCCAGTGGATTCCCGACGGCTATCCCGGTGCCGGTCACATGACGATCTTCAATAACGGCTATGATCGCGGCTGGTCGAGCGTGGAAGAAATCGTGTTGCCGATGGATGCCAGCGGCCGCTACATCCTCGAACCCGGCAAAGCCTATGGCCCGGAGAAACCTGTGTGGCACTACGAAGCAAAGAATCGCACGGACTTCTTTTCCGCTGAAATATCCGGGGCGCACCGGTTGCCCAACGGCAACACGCTCATCTGCGGCGGCATCGTCGGCAACCTGTTCGAGGTCACGCCTACCGGCGAAATGGTCTGGCAATATGTGAACCCGATGGTGCGCGGCGGGATTCTCGCCCAAGGCGAGCTGCCCGGCAAAGACATGCGCGGCCACTTATGGAACGCCGTGTTCAAGGTTCACCGCTACGAGCCCACCTATCCCGGCTTAGCCGGACGTGATCTGACACCGAAAGGCGTCATCGAGCTGCCGGCCTCACAAAAGGGTAAAACCGGTCTCCACCTCATGACCGAAGCGCAACGCACCGACCGTGGACCCGGCGGTGGTGGCGGTGGAAAGAGGGGACAAGACGGTCAAAGCGGCGGCAACCGTGAGAATCGCCCGCCTCGTGATGGCCAACCAACAGACAAATGAAACACCAGCCATGAAACACATCCTCATCCTTTTCGCACTGGTCACCACTTCAGCCTTCGCCTACGAGCGATTGCAAGGCCCCACGGAGTTGCTTTATTGCAACCCGACGAACGCCTTCGATAGCTACACGCTGTTCGGCGTCGGCAACCGGACCTTCCTGCTCGACCTGCAAGGACGCGTGGTTCACACCTGGCCCGTCGGCACGAATCCGCACCTGCTCGACAACGGCAACATCCTGGACGCCGGCAAAGACGACCCCAGCGGGTTCCAAGGTTTCAAGGAGGTGGACTGGGACGGCAAGACAGTTTGGGAATACACCGAGAAGCGCGCCGGTTACGCACCGCATCACGATTGGGTGCGCATCTTCAACAAAAAGCTCAATGCACCAACCACGCTCTACATCGCCAACAAATCCATCTCTACCGAACAGGCAATCGCCGCCGGAGCAGATCCGAAGAAACTTTCGAATCGCGATGAAGGACAGATGGACGCCATTGTCGAAGTGGATATGCAGGGCAACGTGATCTGGGAATGGTGTTTCTTCGACCACGTGGTGCAGGACACTGATGCGACCAAGCCCAACTACGTCGGGACCGGCAAAACCATCGCCGACTATCCGGGGCGAATCAACATCAACATGCCCGGCAAGCCGCTGAAACGCGACTGGCTGCACTGTAATTCACTCGATTACAACGCGACGTCAGGCCACCTCGTCATTAATTCCGTGCAGGGCGAACTATACGTCATTGACCACGACGGGACGTTTATTGCCGATGACGCTAAGTCTAGTATTGCCAAAGCTGCCAGCCCGGCGGGAGATTTTCTCTATCGTTTCGGCGATCCGGCCCGCTACGCGCAGGGCGACCCGCCTCGCGTTTTGGAGAACTGGGACTCCGCCACTTCCGGCCACAAACAGATGGGCGGCTCGCACGATGCCTCATGGATTCCGCCGGGCCTGCCCGGCGCGGGCCACCTCATGGTCTTCAACAACGGCCAATATCTCTACCAGCGCACACCCGGCTCCTCGATTCTGGAAA
This sequence comes from uncultured Verrucomicrobia subdivision 3 bacterium, assembly GCA_903922735.1. Taxonomy (GTDB): domain Bacteria; phylum Verrucomicrobiota; class Verrucomicrobiia; order Limisphaerales; family UBA11358; genus UBA11358. The sequence goes on along the minus strand of CAIXUZ010000050.1, from coordinate 50,933 downwards.
TCAATCCGTTCCTCGAGGCCACCGGACGCGACACCGGCAAGTATGTCAACCCGCCTGCGGCCGGCTACCGGCGCGAGACTTACGACCACGACACTCACAACGAACCGCGCCAAATCTCGAAGCAAATCGTCTGGAGCTATCGCTCTGTCAACAGCCACGGATTCTTCAGTCACATAGGTTCCAGCGGCCAGCGCCTCCCGAACGGCAACACTTTCATCTGCTCCGACACCGAGGGGCATTTCTTCGAGGTGACTTCCGACGGCAAACTGGTTTGGGAATACATCAACCCCGTCACGCGCGACGGCGCGGTGAAAGTCCTCGGCGATGCATTGCCGATGGTTAATTCTGTGTTCCGAGCCTTCCGTTACGCCACCGACCATCCGGCCTTCAAGGGCCGCGAGCTTACCCCTAATGGCACCATCACCGAGCGGGCTGAGAAAGGGATTGATTCTTATCGCAAACGCCCGCCCGGCGATCGACCTCAAGGGAAAGGCAATGGCCAAGGCGGCCGGAGCGGTAGACGCGACCAAGACAAAAATAATCAAAAACGCGATACCATCTGAAACTGTATGAACTCGCCAACACATCAAGATTTTCCGCATAATAGGGAAATCCCATGAGAAGACTTTTCAGCATTTTCAGCGCGGTATGGTTTTCAACGCAACTTTTCGCTACGGAGAAACAACCCAACTTCATCGTCGTGCTCGGCGAGGGCGCAGGCTGGACCAGTTCCTCCGTGCAAATGGACGACCGCAATCCCGCCTCCAAAGGCACCGGCATCCGCACGCCAAATCTGGAGCGGCTCGCGGCGGCGGGGATGCGTTTCTCGAATGGCTATGCCGCCTCACCGCGTTGCACGCCGTCGCGGGCGGCCTTGTTCACCGGCAAAAGTCCGGCGCAATTGCACATGACTTTTGTGAACGAAGGCAAACGCGACAGTTCCGGCGAAGCCAATGGCCGAGTCATCACCCCAAGCGCGCTGACGGAATTGCCTTTGCCAGAAACAACGGTTGGGGAATTCCTCCAGCGGGCGGGCTATGCGACGGCGCACTTTGGCAAATGGCACGTCGGTCGGGTAAGTCCCAGCCAGCATGGCTTTGAAGAGAGTGACGGTGCGACCGGGAACGGCGGGCCGGACAATGTTGCGGCACCAAACCCGAAACAGGCGCTCGCGATGACGGCCAAAGGAATTGATTTCATGGAGCGACAGGTAAAAGCGGGTAAACCGTTTTATCTCCAGCTCTCGCATTATCCGAATCAAGCAGAGAAAAACGGGCCGCAACGCCGCCCTGAACCGACGGACGACGAAACCTTGATTGTCGACCATACGCTAGGTCAGTTGCTTGATGCCGTCGAACGACTGGGATTGAAGGCCAACACTTATATTGTTTATACGACCGACCACGGCACCCCGGGACGCAATCCCCCGCTCACCGGCGGCAAGGGCACCGTGTGGGAAGGCGGCCTGCGCGTGCCGTTCGTTGTCGCCGGGCCGGGCGTGAAACCTAATCAGTGTTCGCACGTGCGTGTTAGTGCGACGGATTTGTTTCCAACCTTTGCCGATTTGGCCGGAGTTCGCGAACTTTTGCCGGCAAGCATTGAGGGCGGAAGTTTTGCCGGCGTGCTGAAAAATGGCGGTGTCGGCGCCGTGAAGCGCCCGCGCGAGGCGTTTGTCGTCCACTTCCCGCATTACGACAAGGATGCCCAAGGCCCGGCGTCGGCGATTTATCTGGGCGATTTGAAATTGATTCACGCTTATGAGACGGGCGAGTTGAAACTTTTCGACGTCACCAAAGACCCGGGTGAGCGGCACGACCTCTCGGCACAAATGCCGGACAAGGCGAAAGAGTTGAGCCAGCGGCTGGCGCAATATCTCGCCGCAATGAACGCACAATTACCGAAACCCAACCCAAGTTACGACCCTGCAAAGCCCGTGGAAATGAAGCGAGGCGGTGGCGGCAAGCGAAAGGCCAGCCCATGAAAATCCTTTCCGCGCTCGGACTTGTTTTCACCGCCGGCATCGCGCTGGCGGAAAATCCGTTCATCTTCACCATCACCGCAGATTCGCATCTCGACGACCACACCGACCGCGATTTTTATCAGCGCACGTTGAAACGGGCGGCGGCGGACAAACCGTTGTTCCATGTTGATCTTGGCGACACGTTCATGTCCGAGAAGCTAACGAACCGCGCCGTGGCCGCACAGCAATACCTTGACCAGCGCCGCTACTTCAACCTGCTCGGCGCACCGGTGCATCTCGTCATCGGCAATCACGACGGCGAGAACGGCCGATATAACGACGGCACCACCAACTGCCTCGCCCAGTGGTCGCGAATGATGCGCGTGAAACATTTCCCCGAACCACTTGCGCCGGGCGGACGCAACTACTATTCATGGGAAACAAACGGCACCCTCTGCATCGTTCTCGACCCGTTCTGGTTCACGCCGCGCGCCCGCCGCACCGACGACAACTGGGTCTGGACCCTCGGCCGGGAGCAATACGATTGGCTCAAGCGCACGCTCGAAACAAGTCGTGCGAAGTTTAAGTTTGTTTTCATCCACCACCTTGTTGGCGGTGCTGATCGCCAAGGACGTGGCGGCGTGGAAGTCGCACCTTTCTACGAATGGGGCGGAAAGAACGCCGACGGGGCGGACGGGTTTGCGCAGCATCGTCCCGGTTGGGCTGCACCGATTCATCAACTGCTCTTGCAGAATCACGTCGCGGCAGTTTTTCACGGCCACGATCATCTCTATGCGAAACAGGACTTGGACGGCATCGTCTATCAGGAAGTTCCCCAACCCGGAGATCCGAAGGGCAGTCCGCGCAGTGCGACGGATTACGGCTACCAGCGCGGCGTCATTCTCGGCAGTTCGGGCTATCTGCGCGTGACGGTTGCGGGCGACAAGGCGAAAGTGGAATACGTCAAATTGGGCGGGGCTGGCATAAATCAAACCAAAGAAATTGTTGCACACTCGTATGAAATTACTCCGAAATAACGGCTCAAAATGTCATGCATATTAAAATTCCATCTCCATTCTTCTTAATATTCTGGCTTGTTTCCTCGACGCATCTATTTGCATTGCCACCCTACCCGATCGTAGATACCGCCCAGCTGAAGTATTACGACAATCGCAGCGAAATTGCGCCCCCGAAAAAAGGAGAAGCTTTTTATGGGCAGGACGCGCAGTTTCACCTTCATCCGACAAGTTATACGTTGGGTGCCGATGGCTTAACAGTTTGCGACAACGTCACGGGCTTGATCTGGCAGCGCAGTCCTGACACCGACGGTAATGGCATTCTCAATCGCGCTGATAAATTGACTTTGACCCAAGCTCAAGCGCTTCCCGCGAAACTTAACGCAGCCAGATTCGGCGGTTATAGTGATTGGCGACTGCCAACCATCAAAGAGTTGTATTCGCTCATTATTTTCAGCGGGACAGATCCCAGCGGCCCAAGTTCTGATGCCACCCGAATGACGCCATTTATTGATACGAGTTTTTTCAAATTTGCCTATGGTGATACCCGCACCGGCGAACGCACCATTGATTCGCAATATGCCACAAGCACCAAATATGTCGGCAAGGGTGCGCGCGGTTTTGACAAGCTTTTTGGCGTCAACTTCGCTGACGGCCGCATCAAGGGCTATGACTTGTTCATGCCGGGCGGCGGGATGGAAAAGACTTTTTTTGTGTTGTGCGTCCGCGGCAATCCGGTCTATGGTAAAAATAATTTTCAAAACAACCAGAACGGGACCATTGCGGATCGCGCTACCGATCTAATCTGGTCTAAAGCCGATAGTGGCAAAGGCATGAACTGGCAGAACGCGCTGGCGTGGGTGCAGCAAAAAAACGCTGAAAACTTCCTGGGCCACAACGACTGGCGCATGCCCAACGCCAAGGAATTGCAGAGCATTGTGGACTATTCGCGCTCCCCGGACACGAGTGGGTCGGCGGCGATCGATCCGATGTTCCATTGCACGCAAATCACCAATGAAACCGGACAGGCTGATTTTCCGTTTTATTGGACCGGGACGACGCATGCTGGTTTAACCGGCGGCGGAGCGGCGGTTTACATTTCATTTGGCCGCGCCGCCGGCTGGATGTCCACGCGCAGTCTGGCCGGCGGCCCGCCCGAAAGGCGTGGTCCGCCCGAAGCTGGCAGCAGCGACCGCGGCAGTGGTGAATATCATCTCGTGGATGTCCATGGTGCGGGCGCCCAGCGGAGCGACCCCAAATCAGGCGACCCAAAAATGTTTCCCCGCGGGCGCGGACCGCAAGGCGATGCCATTCATATCTATAATTTCGTCCGCCTGGTGCGGGGCGGGATAAAATAGAAAAGCGAGCAACGACCACCGTTTGACACAGTTGATGACCACTGGACGATTGCGCAACAACCCATTTATCACCGGAATAGAGTGACAGTTGCCCGAGAATTACGGAGACTTTAGAAACTCGGATTAGACAAAGCCCAAGATATGAGAATGAATCGAACCCTTAGCCTGCTGCTAGCATTTGCACTTTTGGTTTTACTGCTCAACCCGGTTGCCAAAGCGGCCCCGCCCTCGAAACCCAACATCATTTTCATCCTGGCCGACGATTTGGGCATCGGTAACGTGGGCTGCTACGGTGCGGACAACTTCAAGACGCCAAACCTTGACCGGCTGGCGCAAAGCGGCATCCGCTTCGAACATTGCTATGCCGCGCCGCTGTGCGGTCCATCGCGCGCACTTTTATTAACGGGACGCTACGCTTATCACACGGGCATGACCGGAAATGACAGCGGTCCGCTGATAAAGCCGGAAAACGAAACCATGATTCCGAAAATCCTCAAGCCCGCCGGATACGTGACGGCGATGTGCGGCAAATGGAGCCAGCTGCCCTTACAGCCGAGCCATTTTGGATTTGATGAATACCTGCGTTTCAATGGCAGCGGCAAATATTGGAACACACAAGCCGGCAATAAAGCATATACGCTTAACGGCAAAGATGTGCCGCTGAAAGATGGCGAGTATCTCCCCGATACGATGCAAAAGTTTGTGTTCAGCTTCATCGAGCACCACAAGGATCAGCCGTTTTACATCCACTATGCGATTTCGCACGTCCATGCCGAAATCCTGCCCACACCGGACACCGCGCCCGGAACCACCGACCATTTCAAAATATATCAGGATAATGTTACCTATATGGACAAGCTGATTGGCAAGCTACTGGCGGAGTTGGACCGGCTGAAACTCCGCGACAACACCCTGATTGTTTTTGCCGGCGACAACGGCACGGCTCAAGGTTATGCGGCGCGCTGCACCATCAACGGCGGCAAGGCTCTTTCCGGCAAAAAGGGTGAAATGCTGGAATGCGGCGCGCTGGTGCCTTGCCTGGCGAGCTGGGCGGGCAAGGTTCCGGCGGGCAAAGTGACGCCCAACCTAATCAGTTTTGCGGATTTCCTGCCGACCTTTGCCGAAGTGGCCGGCGCAACGGTTCCGCCGAGTCTGGTGCTTGATGGTAAAACTTTCGCGCCGCAACTTCTTGGCAAATCGGATGCATGGCCACGGGATTGGATTTTTGTCGAACTGGGCCAGCATTGGTACGACCGCGAAATGAACTGGAAGCTCAATGAGTCAGCCGAATTTTTCGACATGAAAAACGCGCCGTATGCCGAGCCGCTCGTTTCCACGAACACACAAGATCCGGCCGCCATCGCCGGCCGTGCCCGGCTGCAAGCGATTCTTGCCCAGCTTAATCCTGCGGGCGGGATCATGGATCCGGGGGACGGTTCCGGCCGGCACGCCAACAATGTGAAAAGAGCCGCCAAGAAAGCCAAAAAGAAAAATGGCGCCAGCCCTGACAAGAGTGAAACCGTAAACGGGCCAAATGATTGAGGCAATCCAGCAATCTTGCTTGAGGATGAATAAATAAACTCATTATGAAATTAAATCCAAACCACCTTCTACTGGTCGCCCTTGCGCTGGCGGCGACTCCGTTGTCGTCGACCGCCGCCACCGCCTCGCAAAGGCCCAATATCCTCTTCATTGCGGTGGACGATTTGCGGCCGGAACTGGGCTGCTATGGCAAAGATTACATCAAGAGCCCGAACATTGACGGGCTGGCCAAGTCGGGCATGGTTTTCAATCGCGCCTATTGCCAGCAGGCGGTTTGCTCGCCGTCGCGCACGGTGGTGATGACGGGCACGCGGCCGGACACTTCCAAGGTATGGGATCTGGTCACGCATTTCCGCAAGGCGCTGCCGGAAGTCGTGACGCTGGGGCAACATTTTAAGCAAAATGGTTATTTTGTGCAGGGCATGGGGAAAATCTATCACGGCGGACTGGATGACCCGCAAACCTGGTCAGTGCCATGGCAGACGCCGAAAGCACCGATTTATGCGCTTTCGGAAGATGCTGATTTGGTCGGAAAAAATGTTGAACCCGTAGATGAGGACGGCGCGAACAGCAAAGGGGCATCAACGGCTGCATATTCGTTGCCGAACACCAGCGGCAAGGACACCGCTGCCAGCGGCGCCGGCGATAAAGCAGCCAAGAAAAAGGGCAAAAAAAACAAAGGCGGCGATACTGAAGGCGGCAAAGCCAATGTCCGCGGACCGGTCTATGAATGCGCCGACGTGCCGGACAATACCTTTGAAGATGGCAAAGTGGCCGACCTCGCGGTCACCACCCTGGGCGAAATCAGCAAGAAGCCCCAGCCGTTTTTTCTGGCGGTCGGCTTTCGCAAGCCCCATCTGCCATGGGTGGCTCCGAAAAAATACTGGGATCTGTATGACCCCAATAAAATTGATCTTGCCCCGAATCAGTTCCTGCCCAAGGATGCGCCGGAATACGCCGTGCTGCCGAGCGATGGGGAAATTCGCGCCTATAAGGGAGTTCCGCCCAGCGGTCAAATTCCGCCGGAAATTCAGCATAAACTCAAGCAAGCCTACTTCGCCGGCACCAGCTACACCGACGCGCAAATCGGCCGGGTGCTGGCGGAGCTTGACCGGCTTAATCTGCGCACCAACACCATTATCATCCTCTGGGGGGACCACGGATGGAAACTCGGCGAGCACATGGCTTGGGGCAAACACAGCAATGTCGAGAACGATGTAAACGCGCCGCTGATACTTTCCGTGCCGGGCATGAAGACAGCCGGCACACACACCGACGCGCTCGTGGAGTTTGTGGACATGTATCCCACGCTGTGCGAATTGGCGGGCTTACCGCTGCCCGGGCATCTGGAGGGCACGAGCTTCAAACCGCTGCTCGATGACGCAAAACGTCCGTGGAAGGCCGCCGCGTTCAGCCAGTATCCGCGCAAAAAAAACTTGATGGGCTACACGATGCGCACGGACCGGTATCGTTTGACGGTGTGGGTTGATCGCAATGACCACTCGAAAGTGGACGCGACCGAACTATACGATCATCAAACTGATCCGCAGGAGAACTTGAACATCGCCAAAGTCCAGGCCAATGCCAGTTTGCTCCGGACGCTGATGGCGCAATGGGAAAAAGGCTGGCAAGGAGCAAAACCCTCAGCAGCGCAAAATTAGCCGTTATATCAACGCTTCGGAATGAGGCTGTGATTCGCGGTGAAAGAATATGGCGTTCCGGCTTAATGCCAGCTTAAGGTTACTTTGCATACATTGTGGCCATGAGCATGCGCCGTATCACTATAACCTTTTTGGCCGCGCTGGCCTTGGGTGTGATTGATGTTTGGCGTACCACAGCAGCAACGACCAACGCAGTCGTGTTCTCGGAAACCATGGGGACAAACCCGCAAAAACCCTGGACGGGCGGCGGCTGTGACAACGCATGGATAGTTTTTACCAACGGCTTAAGCAATCCTTTCGAGCAAAATTCAAACGCTAACTATGGCAGCGGCCATACCAACGGGTTGTCATTCAAGACAGGCACCACCAATCTGGCCGAAAGCTCCATCATCACGACGCTGGGGATTGATGCGCGCGGCACGAGCGGCTCGCTCAGCTTTTACCTCAACACCACCGGTCTGACCAACAACAATGGCTGGGCATTGCTGATCAATTCCGGCGGGGGCTTCACGGCACGCTTAAGCGAAACTTCCGGCACGAATCACACCTGGCGCAATTACACTTACACGCTTCAGCCCGCGGATCTAGTCAGCAACCTATTGCTTCAATTTCAATTCAGCGGCGGCGCGGCGAACGCGCGTATCTGGCTCGACCAGATCACGCTCACGGTCACGTTCGGCACGACAAATGTCATCATCCCTTTCAGCGCCCAGTTCGTGCGGATTCCGGGCGGCAATTGTCTGATGGGCGACCAATTTGAATACATTGACCTCAAGCATTACACGGACGAAATCCCGGTTCACAACGTCTACATCTCGCCGCTTTACATGGCCATTACACCGACCACGTGCCGCGAGTATTGCGATTATCTCAATAATGCGATAACGAACGGACTGATCGAAGTCCGCACGAACATCGTTTACGCCGCCGGCGGCACGAATGTCTTTTTCTACACGCACGACGCCTCGTCCTCCAGCCGCATCCAGTTTCAAAACAATTCCTTCACCGTCCTAAACAGCCGCGACCTGCATCCGGTCACGAGCGTGCGCTGGTTCGGCGCCATCGCGTATTGCAACTGGCTCAGCCAGCAAGGCGGTTTCGATTCGTGTTACAACACCACCAACGGCGATGTGGATTTCTCCAAGAACGGATTCCGCCTGCCGACCGAGGCGGAATGGGAATACGCTGCGCACGGCGGGCAGACGAATCCTTATGTCATGTTCCCGTGGGGCATGAACACCAATGCCGACGGCACGTTCGCCAACTGGGAAAACTCCTACGATCCATTCGAATCCACCAACGATTATCCCTGCACGACGCCGGTGGGCTTTTACAATGGCGCACTGCGGTTGAAGTCCGCTTATAACTGGCCCGGCAATCAGCTCACGTACCAGACCAGCGATGGTTCGAATCCCTACGGACTCTACGACATGGGCGGCAACGTCTGGGAATGGTGCAACGACTGGTATATGAACACTTACTATGCCTATTGCACGAACAACAACATCGTCACGAATCCACCCGGGCCGACCTACGCACAGTCGGATCTTTTTCCCAGCAACAGCGCACCCGGCGCTGTTGCCTATCGCTGCCTGCGGGGCGGCACCTGGTGGAACGGTAATTCCGCAAACGACTACGACTACGGCCACGCCCGCGTCTCCAATCGGGACCCATCCTATTTTCTTGGCGGCGGTCCGCCGGGTGATCCGAACGGTCAGTGGAGTCAGACCGGTTTCCGCGTGATGCGGCCGGAAAAGATTTCACAGACGGTCGGCCTGTTTCTCAATTCCACCAATGCCAGCCCCGGCTACACGCTGATGTCGCCAATGCAGGGCAATAAAACCTATTTGGTAAACAACAGCGGCCAGTATGTCCACCAGTGGACCAGTTCGTATAATCCGGGGCGCGGTGATTATCTGACGCCGGAGGGACATCTGCTGCGCACTTGTTCCGTGGGGGCCCAGTCCAAGCTGAACACCGGCGGCGGCGAGGGCGGCCGGCTTGAGGAAAGGGACTGGCAAAACAATCTGGTCTGGTGCTTTGAACTGAATACCACCACCAACATGACCCACCACGACCTCGCTCAGTTGCCCAATGGCAATGTGCTCATGATCGCCTGCGAGAAGAAATATCTCGCAGATCTCCTTGCCGCCGGTTTCAGAACCAATGCGCAAACCGACCTCGCCGTCAGGACTGACGGCGGTTTTCTATTGCCCGACTACATTATCGAGGTTCGTCCGGACGCAAAAGACGGCACGACCAACGGAACCATTGTCTGGGAATGGCATGTCATGGATCATCTCATCCAGGATTACGATGCGACGAAGGCAAACTACGGCGTGGTCAGCAATCACGTTGAACTCATCAACGCCAATGCCGGCAATCTCCAGCAGTTCTGGAACCACTTCAACGGGATTGATTACAACCCGCAATTCGACCAGATCCTTATCAGCTCCCGCAACCAATCCGAGGTTTGGGTCATTGACCATAGCACCACGACCATCCAAGCGGCCGGTCATACTGGCGGCAAATACGGAAAAGGCGGCGACTTGCTTTACCGCTGGGGTAATCCCGCAACGTGTAATCTCACTGACTCCACCCACAAAGAAATGCTCTGGCAGCAGCATTGCGCGACATGGGTTCCCAGCAACTGCCCCGGCGCGGGCCACATTCTGATCCACGACAACGGCATTGGCCGTGTCAGTCCGGCTTCCGCCTGCTACACCTCCATTGACGAAATCGTTCCACCGGTGAACGCCAACGGCTTCTATGCCGGTGCGAGCAACGTCTATTTCGGCCCTACGAATTACTTTTGGGTTTATACCAACAGCCCCGCCACCAATTTCTACGGCGCGGACATTGGCGGCGTGGAGCGCGAGCTGAACGGCAACACGCTCATCACCTTCGGCGTCCGGGGCACGCTCTTTGAAGTCACGACCAACCGCCAGACTGTCTGGCAATACGTCAATCCGTCAGCCGCAACGCCATACGCGCAGGGCAGCACCATCCCCTTCGACCCGAATAGCAACCCGAATTTTCCGCTGCAAACGATGAATGAAGTTTTCAAGGTCCACCGCTACCCGACCAACTTCGCCGGATTCGCCGGAAAAGACCTCACGCCGCGCGGATCCATTGAGACTTACACCGGGGCCGCGACCGACACGGTCGGCCTCGGCCTGCCGGATGTCTGGGTTCGCTCCCATTTCGGCAGCCTTTCCGCCGTGAACGCCACAAGCAGTCATTCCGGCAACGGCCTGACCGATCTTCAGGAGTATCAATACGGTCTCGACCCCAACGTCTGGTCCTCCGCCACCAACGGCATTCCCGATGGCTGGGCCATCGCCTACGGATTCGACCCCACGCTGGCATCCGTGGCAAAGCTCATCAATGCCAACGGCAACACCACGCTGCAAAACTACCTCGCCGACCTGAATCCCACGAATGCCGCCTCGCGGCTGGCCATCACCGGTCTGCAGGTTACCGGCGGCAATGTGAATCTCACCTGGATCGGCGGCAACAACGCGTGGCAGTATCTTGAATGCTCCCCCTCGCTCACCACTAATCAATGGACCGCCATTTTCACGAATATCCCGCCGACGAGCATTACCAACAACCTAATCCATACGGGCGGCAATGGTGGCGCGAATCTGTTCTACCGGATCAAAGCGACGCGATAATCCATGAAGATAACTTCATCGCTCATTAAAGTAATCGGTGTGATGATGAGCCTAAAGAAAAACACAATGAGAGCCATCATTGCAAGGTGTAGCGGCTTTGCCCTGCTCGTAATGACGGCCACCGTTAATTCCGCAGTTGTTTATAATGACCTCACCATTCCACCGGCCCTCACGGGCACGACATTCAATCTCTGGCTGGGGCAAACGAACAAGCAGTTCTGGGCTCTCACCAATCCGCCGCTGAACATCTACTCGAACGGCGCACCGACGGTCACTTACGGCTACAACGGGATGCCATTCTGGGGGCCGACGCTCATCATGAGCAACAGTGATTACGTGCGGATCAACGTGACGAATAACCTGCCGGAAGCCACCACGGTGCATTGGCATGGGCTACATATTCCCGCGATCATGGATGGCGGCCCGCACCAGCCCATCGCCACGAAAACCGTATGGTCACCGTCTTTCACAATGCTGAACCGCGCGGCGACTTATTGGTATCATCCGCATCTGCACATGACCACGCAGAGCCAGCTCACCTACGGTGCAGGCGGATTCATCATCGTCAAGGACGCGGCGGAGGCATCGCTGCCATTGCCGCGGACTTATGGCGTGGATGACGTACCACTGGTCTTGACGAGCCGCCGATTCCTGACCAACGCTTATAACGGCATCAAACCTGGAAACCAGTTCGCCGTCGGCCAATATACACAGAGCGACGGCAGCACTTCGTCGCGGGACAACTATGGTGACATTGCCTTGGTGAATGGAACCTACAACGCGCAGGTCGTGCTGCCGCCGCAAATGGTGCGCCTGCGCCTGCTCAACGGCGAAATCCAACGCGGCTACAATCTCGGCTTCAGCAACAGCGTCACGGCCTCGACGAACGGTATCTATTACGTCATCGGCAACGACCAGGGGCTTTTAAACGCCCCCGTGCCGGTTGCGCGCATAAAGATGATGGTCGGCGAACGCGTGGAAATTTTGCTGGACCTTACCACCAATCCGCCCGGGTCGACGATGGATTTGAAGGCGTTCAATGGCGAAATCAGCGGCTTGCTTCAACCGACACCGGGACCGGAAGCCGGCTTTCCCGGCGTGGAAGCGGAAGCCCGCGTGCCTAATGGCGCGGATGGCCCTGAAAACAGCGGCTGGCTGAACCACACCAATTTCACCCTGCTGCACATCATCGTCGGCACCAACCGGACGGCTAATGCCATCACCAACCTGCCACTGACGCTGGTCACGAACACGTATTGGAGACGCTCGGACGCCTCGAGCACAAACACCATCACCGTGACCGGCGGCAACGGCGCCACGCCGGGTTTCACTTTCAACAACAAGACGTATAGTGCCTATTCAAACAATTTCACGATTTCACTGAACAGCACGCAAATGTGGACCATCGCCGCCGGGAACGTGTTCAGCCACTCGCTGCACATCCACGACGTGAAATTCTACATCGTTGCCCGCAGCGGCACCCAGGTCACGACGACCGGAACGAATGCCCCTTATGAATCCGGCTGGAAAGACACCGTCTATGTGCCGCGCACGGAATCGGTGAGCGTCATCGCCAAATTCGACGATTTTGCGAGCGGATCGAACCCGTTCATGTTCCACTGCCATTTCTTGAACCACGAGGATGGCGGCATGATGGGACAGTTCATCGTGGTGAACAATCAAACCGAGAACCTGATCATCACCAACTTCACCCGGCTGGGCGCAACGAACGCCACCATCAGCTTCAAAGCCACCACGGGCACAACCTACGCCCTGCAATTTGCCACTAACATCACCAACCCCAGCTGGAACGATGTCACCACCGTGACCAGTCCCGGCTCGCTGGCGAGTTTCGTGGAAACCAACCCCGCGCGGCTGGCGCAGTCGCCTGGATTTTACCGCGTGAAAATGCCGCTCAACTCCGACCTAACCGGAAACGTGCCGGCGGCATTGACGGCACAGAAATCCGCCGCCTTGGCCAATGATCCTATTTGCACTACTGCACCCAAGTAACGAGCGCCAGGCAGGCATTGATGCTAATAAATTTATAAAACAAGTCCGTTGATGATAATTCTTAACCTTGCCTTAAGGTAAATTGACGTAGCTTGAAATCATGACAACGGATTCTAGAAACATGAGCAGCATGCGCTCCAGTCACATGACAATCATTACCTGCGCCATTGGGATTCTATTGGCATTTGAGGTCGTCGCATCACCACACGACTTGAACGGCGATGCAGCGCATTCGCACTACGACTGGGCAGTGCGCCCTCCGGAAACCGTAACGCCAAAATGGTTTCTCCTGGCTCAAGCCGACACGCGCCCAAGCCGGAGTCAAGCAACCGGCGCAGCCGCGAGCGCCCAAAAGCCAGCACAGGCAAAAGCGTTCGAAGTGTTTGCGCCGCGCGTGAAGGTGCGGTGGGACAATTCCTTTCTCTACATCGAAAGCGGTGGCCTGCCCGCCCACAACATGATGGTGGGCATCACGGCCTGGCAACAGCAAGTCCCGTTGCCGCAACCGTATTTCGGCGACAATGCGTGGCGGCTTCCGCTCGCACCGATTCCTGCCGCCCAGCCCCAGACGATCAAAAATCACTTTCTGCGCGGAGCCATTGCCATCGCCGCCAACGGCATTCCAATTTTCAACCCGCAAAACAATCGCGGCGAAATCTCCGCTCAAATCGGTGAGCTGGACCAATGGGGCGGCCATTGCGGGCGGGCGGATGATTATCATTACCATGCCGCCCCGCTGCACCTGCAAAGCATCGTCGGCAAATCACTGCCCATCGCCTATGCGCTCGACGGCTATCCGATTTTCGGGCTGACGGAACCGGACGGATTGCCGCCGGCCGGACTCGACGCCTTCAATGGCCATACGACGGACAGCCAAGGTTACCACTACCACGCCTCAACAAAATATCCGTACGTCAACGGCGGCTTTCACGGTGAAGTCACCGAGGCGGGTCAACAGGTCGACCCGCAGCCACGGGCGCAGCACTTTCGCGGCGCAGGAGCGCCGTTGCGCGGGGCGGCGATTATCGGATTCACAAAATCGCCGGATGAAAAATCCATCTCCCTCAAATATGTTGTAAATGGAAGGCCGGCAGCGGTGAACTACGCGACCAGCGGGAACGGAAGCTGGGTATTCACCTATGCCAACGCCGACGGCACGACGCTGGTTCAGACCAATCGGGCCGGCGACGGGCGGAATGATAATGGCGCACGACTCAATGGCGCACGCCCCGACGGAAACCGCCCCCCGCCGAATCGGCCGCCGGCCAATCTAGAGCGGAAAAACAATTCAGCGGAAGCGACCCCGGCTTTCGTCGCGCCCACTAGCGGAAAATTTGTTTCATGTGGTCCGGCCGTGGAAAAGGGTGGCGCCTGGCCAAAGGAAATCACGAGTGGCGGCAGGGAGTGGAAAGCAATTTATCCGCAACCTCCGGGCGCATGATCATGCGCGCACGATTTACAGCCTGCTACCTCGCGCTGGTCATCCAGCTCGCGGCGAGCGCCCATCCGATGCTGCAGGATGCGCTGTGGGTTCAGGTTGAAACCGGGCGTGTGCATGTCGCAGTGGATGTTTCGCTTCGGGAAATCATGGTGGCCCAAAAGGTTGACCCAAGCTCTTTCGACGGAGAGGACATGAAAGTATTGAAGGGAGCGGCGGACCATCATCGCGATTATGTGCTTAAACACCTTTTCATATGGGCGGCCACCAACAGTCTAGCCGGCCAGGTGATCGGCCTGACGCTGCCGACGGAATTTGATCAGGCGGAAAATACATTTTGCCAATATGAACTCGAATATCCGCTGACCGGTTTGCCGCCGGCGGAACTGACATTGTATCACGACATGCTCAAGGAATGTCCTTACGCGGCCGGCTCGGCCTGGAGTGTGAATTATGTCTTGCGGATGAAAAGCCGGGAGACTGATTTGGTCAATGCCTGGCTGCTACCAAGCCAGCAGCCCGTGAGTGTGGCCACGGGCTGGCCCGCGAGTTCTGCCACCAGGAACCCGCCGCTCGCAAACGGCAACTGGCGCACATTCGGCGCCTACCTCTGGCATGGCATCCGGCACATCCTTACCGGCTACGATCATCTGCTATTCATTGCGGCGCTCGTGCTGGCCACCCGAAACTTTCTGGAAATGTTCAAGGTCATCGCCGCGTTCACATCGGCTCACACCTTGACGCTGGCATTGTCGGTCTTCGACATCATCCGGCTGCCGGCATTCGTCGTTGAGCCGGTCATCGCGTTGAGCATCGTGTTTGTGGCGGTGGAAAACATTTTTTGGCCGGATCGCGCTCATTCCCCTGCCCGCCTCGCGGTGGCATTTGGCTTCGGGCTGATTCACGGGCTGGGTTTTGCCGGCGGTTTACTGGATGCGATGGCGGGATTGCCATCCATCGGCATCTGGATTGCGCTCGGCGCATTCAGTCTGGGCGTGGAAATCGGACACCAAACGGTCGTTTTACCATTGTTCGGCCTATTGAAGTTGAGCCGGCACAAATGGAAAAGCAGTTTTTCCGCCATCTGGCTCCGCTGTGGTTCGGGAGCCATCGCGGTTTGCGGGGCTTATTACTTGATGGTGGCAATGCACGAACAATTCTTTTCCAGGTGAGAATCACCAAACAATAGAACTTCCGTTCTCGTGAACGGCAAGGCGGCGAATTGGCGAAAACCGGGTGTGAAAAAGCCGGTTCGCCGCTCTCTTTTTCAAACCACCCGCAGCTTCGAATTTATTTATTTCGTCAGGCGCAGCGCGGCCAGCAGCGCGGCGATGAGCGAAACCGCTCCGCAGATGACGTAGGGCAGCACCGCCGAATGAAAGTAAAGCGACGCGGCGAACAGCGGACCCACGATGCGCGCCAAGGCACCGGCGCTTTGCGCGATGCCGATGGTGGCCCCCTGCTCGCTGGCGGGAGCGAGATTGGACAGCAGCCCAAACAGCGGCGCCCGCGTGAGCGCGGAGCCGATCGAGAGCAAGGCCAGCGCCAGCAGCATTTTGATCCACGGACCATCGGCGGCGTGCAAGACGGACGACCATTTCAACGGGCCATCGCCCTTGATGAAGGGCAGCACAGCCAGCGCGATGCCGGTCAGCAGCAGACTCAAGGCGATCAACTTGGGTTCTCCCAGCATTTTCACCAGCCGCCCGATCAAGCCGCCCTGAATAATGGCACCGATGATCCCGCAAAAAACAAACAGCGAGATAACCGTCGTTGCGGGCATGGTTTCATCCACGGTAATGCCCAGATTAAAACTGTCGCTGACGAGCAGCGGCAAAGTGCTTTCAAAGCAGCTGAAGGCGAAGGTGGCGAGGAAGAAAATCAAGACGAGCAAGCCGATCTTGGGCTGCGCCAGAGTGTGACCCCATTGGGCCAGATGCGGACGGTTGGCGGCCTGAATGGAATCCGGCTTGAGGCTCTCGGCCAGAATGAAATAGGCGAGGAAAAAATTCAGCGCGCACAAGGCCGCCGCCGCCCAGCCGGGGGCGGTGGCGCCGCCAAATTTCAAGGCGATGCCGCTGATGGCGGGGCCGAAGATGAAGCCGAGGCCGAAGGCCATGCCGATCAGCCCCATGCGTTTGGAGCGGTTCTCCGGGGGCGTGATGTCGGCGATGTAAGCCTGCGCGACGGTGATATTGCCGCCGCACGCGCCGGCAAAGATGCGGGAAACCAGCAGCGCGCCCAGCGCAAGGGAGTGATTTTCAAAGCCGGAACCGATGGCGAACAGCACATACGACAGTGCCGCCCCGGCCGTGCTGATGAGCAGAATCGGGCGGCGGCCGTGCCGGTCGGAAAGTTTGCCCCAGATGGGCGAGAAGATGAATTGCATCGCCGAAAACGAAGCGATGATGGTGCCGATGAGCCAGCCGTCCGCACCGTAATGACGGCTATACATGGGCACCAGCGGCACGACGATGCCGAAGCCGATGAGGTCAATAAAGACGGTCAGGAAGACAACCAGCATGGAGGGCTTGCGATTCATGTATCAATAAACGCGGAGAGTTTATCCACGAACGCGGGCGAGTCAAATTTACTTAAAACGGGCAGTGCCTGAATTCAAGATGGCACGCCTCGCAGCGCGAGCAGACCCACCAAACCAAACTGTGGCCGTTCGCGCCGCCAGCCACGCCAATCTGGCGACCGGAGAAGGCAAAAACGGCTCAAAATGCGACAAAAAGGCGGAAACCCTGCCCCTATGGTGCCGCCAGATGCGCCAGTCCCGCCGCCATTGCCCGCAGTCCCGCCGCCATTGCCCGCAGTCCCGCCGCCAAATGCGCCAGTCCCGTCGCCAGATGCGCCAGTCCCGCCGCCAGTGGAGCCAATCTGGCGACCGGAGAAGGCGAAAATGGCTCAAAATGCGACAAAAAGGCGGAAAAATCCCTGTTTACCCCCGGAAATGGTCAAAAGGAGACCAAAAAGCCCAGCGCCGTAGGCGCGAAATCTTTGTAGAACGGGAATATGAAGGCCCAAAGCTCCGTAGGAGCGACCTCTCCCGAATATGCCGCTCCTACGGAGCTTGAAATTTTAGTGGTTCTGATGGCTACAAAGATGCCGCGCCGATGGCGCTACACGGCCAATCAGCTTTTTCGCCCTGCCCTTGACGGTTTATAAGGCGGTGGTCTTTGGCCGCCGGCCTTTGGTCTTGGGGGTGGCGGGGAGCAAGGGGGCGGAGAGCTTTTCGTAGCGGCCAAATAGATATTCCACCCTCTCGCGGTCGGAATGGAAGGGCTCGGGGCGGTAATATTTCTCCACGGCGCGATCGAGCTCGGCATGGGCTTGGACGAGTTCGGGCGGCATGGCGAGCGGGTCGTAAAGGTCGGCGAGGGTGCAGGCTTGGGGGAGCGCGGGTCTGTGACCCGCAGCGGCTTCGCTGAGAGAAACGGGTTGAGAGATTTTAGCGCTGACTGGCTTAACGGAGTGCTGCGGCTCACAGAGCCGCGCTCCGTCGGCGAGATATTTGGCGCGGGCGGCGGCGTCAATTCAACGCAGGGCGTTCCTCCCGGACGCGGGAAGCCTGCTCGCCGGAGTTCCGGCGGGCCGGTTTCAATAGGTCAGCAAGCCGAATTCGCGCAGGCCTTTTTCGGTGAGCTGCCAGCGGGTGCCGCGCTGGATGACGAGTTTGCGGCAGGGATGCGCCCGATATTCGGCTTCGTTCACGGAGAGCAACTGGATTTTCCCCGCGCCCTTGAGTTCCGCGGCGGCGCGCGGCAGGAACGCAAAGGGGACGCCGTTGTAATTGATGGCGATTTCATAGCCCGCAATCCCGTCCTTGTCGGCCTTGGGATTTTTCAGGATGAGCGGGGCGTAGCGTTTGAGATAGGAGAAGTTGGTGGCGCGCACGGTCACCCGGCAAAGCTCGGTCTGGCTGCGCATGAATTCGAGCAGGCTGAATTTCCTGGAGCCCGGCTTTTCGGCGAGCAGCACGTCGCGAGGGTCGAGGCCGTTCAGGTTCTGGCCATTCCACACGCCATGGTCATTGCGCTCGCCGGGGAGGTTCTTTTTGAACCAGGCGGAGAAATTGTCGTTCATCAGCACATTCAATTCGAAGTGGACATGGGCGCGTTCCTTGCCGATGCGTTCGCTGGTGTTGGAGGTGTGGCCCATGGTGCCGATGACGGCCCCGGCATTGACGGCCTTGCCCGCGCTGACGCCGGGCGCGATCTCGCTCAGGTGCGCGTAGAGGGAATAGATTTCCAGGTCCTCGACGAGGTGGCGGAGGACGATGTATTTGCCGTAGTTGGAAAGGCCGGCCTTGGTGTTGACATACATCACGGCGCCGTCGGCCGTGGCGAGGACGGGATCGGTGGGCTCGCCGCGTTTGTCGTGCTGCAGGCTGCGGATATCCACCCCTTCGTGCATCTGCCAGCCGTCGGTGCGCACGCAGCCGAAAGTGCCGGTCGTCCACGGCCGGTCCGCCGAGGTGGGGACGAAAAACTCCAGTTCCTTGCCCGGCTCGTACAGGGAATGATTGGCCGTCGGAAATTTAAACGGCGTCTGCGCGGATAAATTGACGGCGACAACGGATAAGGCCGCGCAGAGGGCGCGGCGGGAAAAGCGGTGAAACATTTCAGAATTTCTTGGCGGCCATTTTGGCGGCGTTGTTGTTCAAGCCCAAAACCAGTTTTATAGCCTCGTCCCGGCTCGCGTCCACACTGAATGCCAATACCCCGGTGCCGATGCGATGGCCAATGATCGGTGCCGCCAGCCAGCGTCCATCCCCTGATTTCTCACCCCACTGGCCGAAGATGACCAAATGCTTGCCAGGATTGGACGCAGAATATTGCTCCAACGTCCGCGTTCCGGCGCTGTCGAACTTGAGCTCCACGGCAAATCCGCCGGGAGTATCAATCAGTTTCGCGGACGCGATATTCGCCTCGGTCAGGATCGGATCGACGGTGACGGTGGCTTGCACCGGCTGGGAACGCAGCACCAGCACCGTCTGCCCGCTGGGGGCGATATTGGCGGAGCATTCGATATGCACCCGCAGCGCGGCGGTCTGTTTGCTGTCTTTTTTGCCGGTGGCGCAACCGGCGCCCAGCGCCAGCGCCACCGTCAGCAGGAAATAAAGGTTGAATCGTCGCCCGGAAAAATTCATAGTGCGTACACGAAATCGCAACCCGCGAATAAAGTAAAGAAACATATGGGACAACAATACAACAAAGCCGAACATAAGAAACGCCGAAAGGCCTACATCAAACGCAAAAAGGCCATCATCAAGACCAAGAAAGCCGCGAAGAAGAAATAGCTGAGGCGCGCGTTTGACAAATCTAAAAGCCGTCCGCCAGGGCGGCTTTTTTATTGTCCGCTGGCTTGAATCGCGACCAGACGGTCACGCCGCCCGCCGCAGCGCGCCGCCGGCCTGCATCACCGCCACCAGATTGAAGACGTCGGCCTGCGCACAAAACGCAACGTCCCCGGAAATCCCCGGCAGCCCCAGCAGCCGGCGGCCATTTTGAGAACCGCCGATGGCCGCCGTCAAATCCGTCCTGGCCTGAACATAAACCTGGCGCGCGTGTTCAGACGAATCAGAACGGGTGCCGCGAACCCCTTGGCGCGCCGAAAGCAATTCCACCATCGCCCCCGCCGCCATCACATCTTCGGTCGCCACCCCGTCTCCAGTTCCGGCACAGATCAGTAAAACCTCCGCAACCTTTTCCCGCTGGAGAAATTCGGCCGTGGCGGTCAGATTCAGAAAAGCCGCCGCCAGCACGCGCTTGGCGCCGGCGCAGGAACTCAAGGCGCGCGTGCCATTGGTGGTGGTGGAGACAATCGTTTTTCCCCGCACGCGCTCCGGCGTGAACTCCCGCGGGGAATTGCCGAAATCAAAATCCACGCCGCCGGATTGTCCGGCGCGGATTCTCAAGCCGTCGCGCTCGCCGGCGAGCAGAAGCTCCGGCTTCGCCTGGCGCATTGCGACCGCCTCGGCGATTTCGTTGACGGGGATGATTGCCGCCGCCCCATGGTGCAGCGCGGTGACAAAGGTGCTGGTCGCGCGGAGAATGTCGAACACCACGCACGCCGTCCCGCGCAAGTCGCGCCGGGCGAGCGCGGGCAGTTCCAGCGGGGAGAGGATGGTGTCGATGTGCATGGCGTCAAAATCCTATTTCAACTTCGTCCGCATGTAATGGAAAAGATATTGCTGCGCGTAGCCGGCATGCGGGCCGAAATGCGTGGCGGCAAAGTGACGGAGCCGTTTGTCGCTGGCCCGGCGACGGGGGAAATAGAGCTCCTGCAAGGCGCGCTCAATCCACACGTCCACGGGAAATGCGGAATCAAAGCCGTAGCCGAACAGCAGCACGCAGTCGGCAATCTTCGCGCCGACGCCGCGCAGCGTCATCAGCTCGGCGCGGGCCGAGGCGTAATCGAGCGTGCGGATATTTTCTAGATCCAATTTCCCGGTGGCGATCTGTCGTGCCGCGTTCAGCAGGCTCGGAGCGCGAAACCCCATTTTGCAGGCGCGCAATTCACCCTCGGAAGCGGCGGCAATGCTTTGCGGGGTCGGAAAGCTGTTTGAGCCTGCGCCCAAAGCCGGCTCACCAAACTTGCTGGAGAGCAGGGCGACGATCTGGCGGATTTGGATGATTTGCTTGGTGGACGAAAGGATGAACGAGGCGAGACATTCCCACGGATCCTGCCGGAGCAGCCGCAGTCCGCGGCACGCCTTGACGGCGGCGCGCATCGGCTCGTCGTCGGGAAAAGTTTTCAAAATGGCGGCCAGATCCGTGTCAACCTGCAAGAAGTCGCGGAGAAATTGCCAGTCAGCCACCGGCGCGGCGGCGCGGGCGTGGATGCCATCGCACGTTTGCGCGAGCTGGAGAAAATGTTTCCCGAGCACGCCGTTCCATACGTCACCATCGGGTTGCCAGCGGAAGACCTGGCCGGAATTGAGGGTGGCGGCAAGGTCGTAGTCGCGGACGGGGAGAAATACTTCTCTTTGGGTCATTTCAGATGGTAACAACCAAAGATTTGCACCCGCTGGAAGATGCGTCCGTCCTCGATGGGAATTTCCCGCACCCCGAGATTGGTGACGGATTCAAATTCGGCGGTCATGCGGTAAGACTCGATTCGCGGAGCGGGAACGACTGGCGAAACTTTCTGTTGTCGCAGCCATTTTCCAATCCATCCGGATTCCAGCGGATACGGATCGAGGCGAACCACATAAATGGCATTTTCGCCGTGCCGATGCTGGCGATAATTGTAACTGTCCCAGAAAGGAAACTGGTTGAGAATCTGGTCGGAATCCACGCAATAGACCAGGGGCGTGGCGGATTTTGCAGCAACGCGGGCGGGCTCAGAGTAGAACGAATAGAGTCCGGTGGTTCCGTAGTGATCTGCGATGATGAAGGCGTTGGTGTCAAATTTGGCCCGCTCGATCTCGACGAGTTTGGCGGTTTCGCGCCAGCCGACGAGGCGATGCGCCGGATCTTTGTCGCCGGGCAGTTTGGCGGCCAAGTGCTTCAATAAGCCGCTGTCATGGAGAAACGCTGAAGCAACCAGGCCGAGCATCATGCCGGCAATGAGCCACGGCTTCAGCCGCAACTTGCTTTCGCTCCCGACCGCCACCATCAAGCAGAGCATCGGCGGCACGGCGGCGGCAATCCAGTTTGGCTGCACCCGGGAATGAAATGAAAACAGCCAGTGGCCGAGAAACACCGGCGCGCTCATGCAGAACAGGAATAACCACAACGGTTTTTCCGCCCGGCGTTTCCATCCGACAAACATTGCCCACAGCGCGGCGATGAAGAAGATGGGATTCAGCAAACCGAATTCCGCGCCGGTGAACTCGAAGAAATAATTCAACGTCGGTTGCCATGCGCTATGCATTCCGGCGTCACCCGTGACGTGATTAACGGTAATCCAGCCATGCTGTGAATTCCAAATCAACACCGGCAAAGTGCAGATTCCGAACACCAAAAGCGCCAGCCACGGCCCGGTTTTCTTCAGGTGAATCCGCGCTGATTGATGCAGCGCAAAGAAAATCACCCAGCAGACGAGTTGCAACATGGCGGTGTATTTGCAGAGAAAACCGAGTCCCATCGCGAGGCCGACGATCAGCCAGTCTCGGGTTTTGCCATCCGGTTGAACCGCGCGCCAGCCGGCCACGACCGACCACATCCAACACAACACCAGCGGCGGATCGATGGTCATCAGCACGGAACCGACCACGAGCAGGGGCACGGCAAAGGTGATCAGCAGCAGGACGAACGCCGGCTTCGCGCCGACTTCGCGCGCCATGAAGCGCAGCACCAGTACGCTCAAAATCGCGGCCAGCAGCGGCGAGCAAAAGCGCACGCCGAATTCGGTGTCACCCCAAAGTGACGTGCCAAACCATTGCAGCAGCGCAATGCCCGGCGGCTTGCTGTAATACGACAGCGCCAGGTGCTTGGACCAAAGCCACTGATACGCCTCGTCCTGCGAAAGATTGATGATGCCGCTGGCGAGATATATCCAGCGTCCGATGAGCGCGAGGAAAATGACACCGTAACCGAGCCGAAGCCACTCCGTATCAGATTTCAGGTTCCCGATTTCCGGTTTGGGAGCGGACTCTGGATTCAGCAGGTTTGGCATTTGTGCGTGCCACGCCGGAAAAGTTTTTTTGCCGATGAAATTCCAGATTCCCTGCACCGCGACGATCAGTGCAATGGCATAACCCGCGCCCAGCACGCCACCCACCAAGACATCGGTGGGATAATGCACGCCGTTATAAATGCGGGAAAAGGCCACGGCGGCGGCCATCGGAAACATCACCCGTGCGCTGCGTCGGAAAAAGAGAAATGCAATTGTCGCCATCGCAAACCAGTTGGCTGAGTGGGCGGAGGGCATGCTGTGGTGATTGGCTGTGGGCGGTCGGGTGCCGTCGGGCAGGGGAGCGACGTAGCCTTTGCCGGCAGTGCCAAATAGCCTCGCGTCGGGCTGGGTCACAAACGGCCGGTAGCGACTCGCCGATTCCTTGATGGAGCCGATTACCAGTGGATCGCCGAGCGTGACCGCGAGCAGCATGAGCAGCGCACAAACCCGCAGCCGCGCGGAACCCCAGATCAAAATTGCCGGAACCGCAATGACCAAAGCGGGCAGCCATGAAACGCCGTTTCCGCTCAAGATGGGCATGAGCCAGTCAAAAAACGGGTTGGCCAGCGTGCTGTTGATGAAATGAAACAGCGCGGTGTCGATTGATTGCAGCAAGGTCATTATTGAAAGCTTAATGAAAGCAACCGTGCCGGAAAACTGATTTGTGCGGATAAACGCCGTGGCTTAACCGGGTTTACCCGGCTTGAGCAATTACCGTCCCATCCCATTGCTTACCGTGCCAGCCGCTGCATCTTGTCGAGCGGAGTGAAAGCATTCGTGTTGTTCTGATGCTTGAGGAGAAACTTTTGCAAATCACGCGTGTCGGCAGTCAGATAAATTATTTTGTTACTGTTGGTTTCCAGCGGTTTTTCCGGCACTTCAATATGGCGGAGGGTCGCGGGATTTGCCTCCAGCAACTTTCCCAGCCACTCGTAGTTGAGCGCGGCCAGTTGCAGTTCATCTTGGCTGCGCGCCATTTTTACGGCCAGATGCAGCGGCAGCTGGTTAAACCCGTCGCGGTTGGTGGTGCAGAGATCGAGGAACGGCTGGCCTTTCAACTGAAACAGATAGCCGTCAAACCGGTTCGTCTCCTGCCCATCCACCGTGGTGACGAGATAGTATTTGTTTCTGATGGGAGCGAATTCCCAGAATCCATTCGTTGCCCCCGGCTTTGCCCAGCGCCCGGACAAGCCGGCGTCAAACGTCAAGTCCTTCACGGTGTAATACGGATACACCGACATGACCACACACCCGGCGATCAACCCCGCCAACAAAATCAAACCGAAAAGTTGGAGCCACGTCTTTTTCATAATGGTCAATAGGTGATCAGCGAACGGACCGGAATGCCGGCCAGCTTTTCGCGGCCGTTGAGAAATTTCAGTTCGATGAGGAAGCCCGCTTCAAGAATTTTTCCACCCAGCTTTTGCACCAGCGCGACGGCGGCAGCCGATGTGCCGCCGGTCGCCAGCAAATCGTCAATCAAGAGCACGCGTGAGCCGGGCTTGAGCGCATCGGTATGCATGGCCACCGTGGCGTGGCCGTATTCCAGCGCGTAATCCTGCTCAATGGTGGCGTAGGGCAGCTTGCCTTTTTTGCGGACGGGAACAAAACCAGCCTTCAGTTTGGTGGCCGCCGCGGCCGCGAAAATAAAGCCGCGCGCATCAATGCCGACCACGGCGTCAACGCTGCCGGGGGTGAATCGTTCCGTGAGCAGATTGATCGCCCCGGCAAACAGCCGCGCATCGGCCAGCACGGGGGTGATGTCTTTAAACTGAATGCCGGGTTTGGGAAAATCCGGGACGTTGCGGATGGCGGCGGCGATTTCGGCGGGGGTGACGGTGGTGGGCATGGTTATTTGGCTTTTGATTTTTCAAGTTTCTCGATCATCTTCCTGAGCTTGCGCAGCGCCAGATTCTGAATTTGCCGGATGCGTTCACGGGTGACGTTGAATTTCGCCCCGACTTCCTCCAAAGTTTTTTCATTTCCACCGTCAAGCCCGAAGCGATAGCGCAAAATGGTCGCTTCTCGTTCATCCAGGTGTTTCACCATATCCTGCAGCATGCCGGTGACCGTCTTGTCTTCCAGTTCTTCGTAAGGATTCACGGCGCGCTCATCCTCGACCATTTCCGAGTAAGTATTCGAATCATCATCGCCCACCGGCGCATCCAGCGAGGCCGGGCGTATGGCGGCGGTGCGCATCTGGCGAATCCGCGTGGCCGTAGTGTCCAGTTCGGCGGCGAGCTCTTCGTCGGTGGGTTCGCGGCCAAATTCCTCCTGCAATTTCATCGCCATCCGCCGCATCTTCGAAAGTTTGTCCACCAGATGAACCGGCAGGCGGATCGTTTTGGATTGGTTGGCGAGCGCGCGCTTGATGGATTGCTTGATCCACCATGAGCCGTAGGTTGAAAGTTTGCCGCCCTTTTTAGGATCAAACCGTTCGACCGCTTTCATCAGGCCGATGTTGCCTTCGCTGATCAAGTCGAGCAGCGGCAGGCCAATGCCGTCGTAATCGCGGGCAATCTTCACGACCAGACGCAGGTTCGCCTTGATCATGTGTTCGCGGGCTTTTTTGTCGCCCTTCTTGATGCGCGCGGCGAGGTCGATCTCCTCCTGGACCGTGAGCAGCTTCACCTGGCCGATTTCACGCAGATAAAGTTTGATGGCCGAATCACCGTCCATCCGTTCCGCTTCGCGGCGAAGAAAAATTGTGGTGTCACCTTCAGCCGGCTTGGCCACCGGCGCATCCACCGGCGGCACGATGGGCGTGGGCAAAACCGCTTTCGCCGCGGGAACAATTCCTTTGTTCTTCTGCCGGGCTGGAACCACCTTGGGTTTGATTTTTTTAGCAACCATGGACAAGGAAATAGTTAAGCCCCCGCCCGAAAGCTGCAAGCAAATTAATATCGCCGGAAAATTATCTTGCCAGTTCCGTGCGGATTTTGGCTGCCGTTTCCGCCAACGCCTGCGGCAGCACCCCGGTGTCGGCGATGACCGGCATGAAATTCGTGTCCCCGCCCCAGCGCGGCACGATGTGGATGTGCAGATGCTCCTCGATGCCCGCGCCGGCCACCTTGCCCAGATTGATTCCGATGTTAAAACCATCCGGCTTCATCACCGCCTTGAGCGCGTTGGTGCAGCGGCGCACGAGCCGCCACAAATCCGCGACTTCCTCATCCGTCAGGCCGTTCAAATCCGCGACTTCCTTGTAGGGCACCACCATGAGATGCCCGCCGTTGTAGGGGTAACGATTGAGCAGGGCGTAGCAGCTGCGATCCCGCACGACGACCAGATTGCCCAGGTCGTCATCCGACTGCGCGATCCGCGTGAACAGGCTCGCGTCGAGCTTGGGCTTGGGTGAAAGGATGTATTCGATGCGCCACGGTGCGTGCAGTGATTCCATGGGGAAAAATTTAAAACTCGCGGCGAATAAGGAAAGCAGGAAAACAGGAATCTTTTCCCGCCTTCCGGCTTTCCTTGTTAAAACAAACTCAAAACCGCGTTTGCCGCCCGTCCCGTCGCACCGGGTTCACCCAGTGATGAAATGATCTTGGTGAGCTGCGCCTTGATTTGCGTCCGGCGCGCTTCGTCCTGCAACAACGTCAGCGTCGCGCCGGCCAGATTTTCCGGCGTGGCGGCTTCCTGGATAAACTCGGGATACACTTCTTCGCCGGCCATCAGGTTTGGCATGGTGAGCGATTTCACCGTTACGATGCGCCGGGCAATCTGGTAGGTGAGCCACGAGGTCTTGTAGAGCGTCACCGTCGGCACGCCGAAGAACGCGCACTCCATCGTCACCGTGCCGGTTGAGGCGATGGCGACATCCGCTTCCGCCAGCGCCCACGGCAGTTCGCCAATCTGGATTTCCACGCCCGCACCGAGAGTTTTCGCCAGTTCCATCAGCGCCAGATTCGGCAAAACCATTTTCGCCTTTGCCGCCGGCAATTTCTCCTGAATCAGCTTCAGCGCCTCCAGCATCGGCGGAAGATGCCTTTTCAGCTCGCTCGTCCGGCTGCCCGGCAGCAGTAAAACATTGCAGGAGACGACGTGAGGAGTCTCTAACTTCCCTTCAATTTGAGCCTCGTCACCTCGGCTACCATGGGAAGTGGATTTGCGGCTCGTCATTCGCAAATCCCCATTCGTAAACCGCCCGATCATCGGGTGCCCGACAAACTCCACGCGGAACTGCGGCACGCGCCTGGCATACCAGTCTTTCTCGAACGGGAAGATGCTCAGGAGCAGATCATAATCCCGCGCCAGCTTGTCCGCGCGACCGGGACGCGAAGCCCAGACTTGCGGCGAGACGAACTGCACGATCTT
This sequence comes from uncultured Verrucomicrobia subdivision 3 bacterium, assembly GCA_903922735.1. Classification (GTDB taxonomy): domain Bacteria; phylum Verrucomicrobiota; class Verrucomicrobiia; order Limisphaerales; family UBA11358; genus UBA11358. Next base: position 23,323 of record CAIXUZ010000050.1, on the reverse strand, counting down.
CGGTTTCCAGTTGGAAAAGGGATTTTCACGGACATATTTTTTGACCGCCTGACCAAAGCGCAGGTTGAACCCGCCGTAATCCACGCCGATCACCACATCCGGCTTGCGTTCGATGGCCAGCGCCAGCAACTCGTTGAACAGCCGCCGGAACACAAAATACTTTTTCAAGACATCCGTGACCCCGATGACCGAGTGCTGCGTCAGATCAAACGCCAGCTCCACGCCCGCGGCGGACATCTTGGCGCCGCCCGCGCCGAAAAATACCGGCGCGGCTGAAGGCTGGAGAACAGAAGATTGCTCGCGCAGTGCGGAAACCAATTCCGAAGCGAGCAAATCTCCGCTCGCCTCGCCGGCGATGAGCATGAAAGTTTTCGGTTTCATTTGTCCACAAATTCAGCCACGGAGTGGCGCACGATAATAGCCCACAGCGTCAGCTGTGGGAAAGCGTTCAACAATATTTCAAGCCCCGGCAGGGGCGAAAGAAAATTCACTCCCACAAAAACCTTTCGTCGAATTCCATTTCGTGCCGCTTGAGGAATATCACAAATTCCTCCTGAAACGAAACCTTGCGGTGATGTTCCTCCTGATTGGCGATATATTTTTCCACCTCAGCCAAACTGGAATGGCTCACGCTGAACGCACCGTAACCGATCTGCCATGCAAACGCGTGCTGGTTCGGAAAGTTCTTATGTACCCAGCCCGACGAATCGGCTTTCAATTCGCGCATCAAATCAGACAACGCGTGTTTGGCCGCGAGCGAGGCGAGAATGTGGAGGTGGTCCGTCGGGCCATTGATGATGATCGCCTTGCCGTCGTGCGCGCGGATGATGCCGCCGAGATAGGGAAAGAGGCGCGCTTTCAAATCCGCGTCGAGCACTGGTCGCCGGTCTTTCGTGCTGAAAATAATGTGCGTCAGCAAATGGGTGAACGTGTGCGCCATAAATCAAAGCTGCGGAACCGATTGGTTTGTTTCAGCCACGGAGTGGCGAGCGATAGTAGCCCACGGTGACACCGTGGGATGGATTGGGTAAAACGATTCAAGCCCCGGATGGGGCGTAAGAAATGAAATGCTGGGCGGTGGGTTTCTGTCGCTCCTGCCGGAGCTTGGTGGGTTTGCGGACGACGAAACCCATAGCTGGCGCTATGGGCTACTGCCGGGCGCTGCTCCGCAGCTATATGTTGGCATTCCATATTATTCTGCGCCTCCGTGTCTCTATGGCTATTTGATCTGCTGAATCTGCCTAGTGATTTCAAAGGCCAGGTCCAAAGCTTGCTTGGCGGATTCGCCGCTGACCTTCGGGGTTTGCTTCTGCTGGACGCATTGGACGAAGTGTTGCAGTTCCAGCTTGAGCGGTTCGTCTTTGTTGATGGGCACCGGCTCGCGCACGATCTTCTTGCCGGCAAATTCGCTGACGATGGCGGCGTCTTTGCCGATGCCGAGCTTGGCGGCCATGAGCTTCTTGATGAACGGCGTTTCCGGTTCGCCATCGCGGGCGACGCGATAGATGAATCCTTCCTGCACGCGGTAATCGAGGGAGATGTAGCAGGGATTCGTCGGTCCGCTGAAGACGCGGATCTTGCGCATCCGCTCCGGACTGACGCGGCTGGCGGTGAGGTTGGCCACGCAGCCGTTGGCAAAGCGCAGGCGCACGTTGGCGATGTCCTCGCTCTTGCTCAACACGGGTATGCCCACGCCATCCACGCTGACCACGGGCGATTTCACGAAGGCGAGCACGATGTCGAGGTCGTGGATCATCAAATCGAGCACCACGCCGATGTCGGTGGAGCGGGCAGGGAAGGGCGACAGGCGATGGCACTCGATGAACTTCGGTTCGGTGGCGACGGTCTGGAGAAAGGTGAAAACGGGGTTGAACCGCTCGACGTGGCCGACTTGGAGCACGCAGTTCTTCTGCTGCGCGAGTTCGCACAGCTCGGCGGCCTGCGCGGAGTTGTCGGTCATCGGTTTCTCGACGAGGACGTGTTTGCCCTGCACGAGCAGTTGTTTGGCGAGGTCGAAATGCGTGGTGGTGGGCGTGACGATATTCAGCGCGTCGCTGGCGGCGGCGGCTTCGGCCACGGAGGCGAAGACGTGCAGCTTGTGTTTCTCGGCGATCTTGCGGGCGGTTTCGGCGTGCGCGTCGTAGATGCCGGTGAGTTCAACGGCGCCGGCGGCGGCGAGTTCCGTGTAGATGCGGGCGTGATGTTGACCCAGTGAACCGGTGCCGAGAACGGCGACTTTGACTTTTGACATGCGCGGAGTGTGCCATTGCGCCCGGCGGCGGAAAATGAAAATTGTAGAAGCCGAGGGGACGAGTCTCTAAACTCAAAAAAGAAATTTGAGACTCCTCACGTCGTCTCCTACACTTGTCGCGTGCCAATTTTGAGTTACATCCTGACCGCGCTCGGCGCGTATCTGCTCGGCTCGATTCCGTTCGGCTTTCTGATGGCCAAAGCCAAAGGCATCGACATCCGCAGCGTCGGCAGCGGGAACATCGGTGCGACGAACGCCATGCGCGTGCTGGGCAAACCGGCGGGCATCGCCGTGCTGCTGCTGGATGCGGCGAAAGGTTTTGTCGCGTGCGTGTTAGGTGGGTTTATTTCTCATTGGGCTTCGGATTTGGACTACTTTGATGACGGATTTTATGTTTTGTTGAAAAGATTTATGCTTGTCGCCGGAATTTTCGCCGTGCTGGGTCACAACTACACCTGCTGGCTGAAATTCAAAGGCGGCAAGGGGATTGCAACTACGGCGGGGGTTTATCTGGCGCTGGCGCCGTGGGCACTGCTGGTCGGGGTGGTGGTTTTCATTCTGGCGCTGCTGTTGACGCGATATGTCTCGGTCGGTTCGATTGCGGCAGCGGTGGCGTTGCCCATCACGGTTTGGGTGATGACACCGAATAATTATTTTCTCTGCATCGTCACGACGGCGCTCGGCGTGCTGGCCATTTACAAACACAAATCTAACCTTCAACGACTCATGGCCGGAACCGAAAACCGCCTGGGCCAAAAGAAAGAATCTAAATGAGAATCTGCGTTCTGGGCGCGGGCGCGTGGGGCGCGGCGCTGGCCAAAATCCTGCAAGAAAACGGCAATGCCGTGACCTTGTGGGACATCAATGCGTCGCTGCTGGCGGAATTGCAGTCCGGTCGCAGTGAAAAACTGCTGCCCGGCGTCGCCCTGCCAACGGATTGGAAGACGGAGCCGGATTTCGCGAAAGCGGTGGGCGGGCGCGAAGTGCTGGTGCTGGCGATTCCGTCGCAGTTTTTCCGCGATGTCGCGGTGAAGCTGAAAGGGCATCCGGGTATTTTCGTCAGTGTCACGAAGGGCATCGAATTTGAAACCGGCGAGACGATGAGCCGGATTCTGCGGGAACAGGCTCCGGCGGATCGCGTGGCGGCGTTGTCCGGGCCGAGTTTTGCCCGCGAGGTGGCGCTGGGCATCCCTACTTCCATTGTCTGCGCTTGCGAGAGCGAGGGCACGGCGAAGACGGTGCAGGGACTTTTTCACCGACCCGAATTCCGGATCTACCGCAACAACGACGTGCTCGGCGTGGAATACGGCGGCGCACTGAAAAACGTCATCGCCATCGGCGCGGGCGTGGGCGACGGCCTCGGCTACGGCGATAACACCAAGGCGGGTCTCGTTTCCCGCGCGCTGTCGGAAATGCGCCGGCTGGGCGTGGCGTGCGGCGCGAAGCCGGAAACGTTCAACGGCTTGAGCGGCCTTGGCGATTTGATGCTGACGTGTTTCTCCCAGCAGAGCCGCAACCGGGATTTGGGCGAGCGTCTGGGGCGGGGCGAAACCATGGCGCAAATTCAGGCGTCGCATCCGAAGCTCGCGGAAGGTTACCCCACGGCGCGTTCAGCGCACCGGCTGGCCAGGGAGAAAAATGTGCCGACGCCGATTATCAACGAGGTTTATGCGATGCTCTACGAAGGGAAAAACCCGAAGCAGGCTGTGCGCGACTTGATATCCCGCGCGTTCAAGGCGGAAGATTAACCCGCCGTCGGCTTGGGCGGCGCGGTGCGGATGATTTCGCGGTTCAATAGCCGGAGAAGTTTGGGTTGTGTTTCTGCGGGAACGGCCGGCAATTGCTTCCGCTGCCGCGAATTGATTTCGAGCCACGCGACCCAAAGCGAGATGCCCGCAATCACCGAAAGGCCGAGAAATGTTTCTTCCACGCCATTCATCGAAAACATCTGGATCACCGACGCGGCGCAGACGACCAGCGGCAAGTGCAATGCGAATACCGCCAGCGAATGCCGTCCCCACAGTGCGGTCTGCTCCATCAGCCAGCTCGGCGGGCGCGGGTTCCAGGCCAGCAGAAAAACCACCCACGCCGCGAAGTTCAGCAGCCGCAGCGGGCCGAGCGTCCATTTGTCCATCCAAAAATAGACTTCAGAATTGATGGTCACGCCGGGCAGCGCGCCGTGTCGTGCGCATAATCCAACCAGCACCACGATGCCGGCCATAGTGGCGGTGAAGGAGCGGAATTTCTGCGAAACGATTTCGCCGTGCAGCGAAGTTTCACCAAGCGCCACGCCGCAAAACCAGAGGAATTGCCATGCCAGCAGGTTGAACGAGCCGCCGTGAACCGGCAGCAGGGCGTCCGGCGCTAAATGCGCCGCCGGAAATTGCGCCGCGAGCCAGCCGAGGAACGAAACCGACAACACAATGCCCCAGCCGTGCCGCCGGGCGGTCGCAAAGGCAAGCGGCGTCGCCAGCAGCAGCACGACATACAATGGCAGGATGTCGAACAGCGGCGCCTGATGCAGCAGCAGCGGAATCAGCAGCAGGCTCTCGAACGGATGTTGGAGAAAATCATGGAAGTGGTTCGCGAGCGGTGCCACCTGCCGCGCGTAGAGCCAGGCGATCAGCGCCACCGGCAGCAGCACGGCGAGATGCACAATGTAAACCAGTTTGGCGCGGCTCCAAACGCGGCGGGACATTTCCGTCCAGCCGCTTTTCAGATAAGTTTTGCCATAGACCATGCCCGCGAGGCAGGCGCTCAGGAAGATGAAGCCTTCCGCGGCACTGGTGAAACCGAACGGCTCCTGCAAGACATGGGAGAGCGGCGACGGCACATGAACCCCGGCCATGATGACCAGAAACATTCCCCGCACGGCATCGAGCCGCATATCCCGGGCTTTTGGATTGGTGTTCAAGAATTCCTTGGTTTGGAATTAGGAAACTAAATACTCTCCTTAACGAAGTCTTTTTAAGCCACAAACCCGCCGCCGTCAAACGAAAAAGTGAAAATTAACTGACGGGCTTTTGCCACGCTTCCATCGCCGAGCGCGTGCCGCAGTCGAGGCATTGGGTGAGGTTGTATTGCGCCCCGCAGTGCGGGCAGCTGGCATGGGTCGCAAAGGTGTCAAACGCATTGCCACACTGACCGCAGCGCCACAGCTGGCCTAACGGTGGCGGGGTTTTACAGGACGGACAGGCAAAACCTTCGCGGCGCGGAATCTTCGCGATCTTCGCCAATGCTTGTGCCTGCTTCAGCCCGCCCCAGCAATTCATCAGGATGAACGCCGCCATGATGCCCAGCCAAATGGAACCCGCATAAAGAGCGAACAGAACCAATCCCGCCACGCCAATGAATCCAATGACGCTGGCTGCCATCAGGCTGTTCGCGCGACCGAAGAGAAACCACAGCAGCGAGCGCAAAATTTGTCCGCCATCGAGCGGATAGACCGGCATGATGTTGAAGACGAACAGTACGGTGTTGATGATGGCGACATTTCTCACCAGCAGATAGGCATCGGGAAAGGTTTCATGCCAGCCGTGGTGTTTACCCCAATAATACAGCCCGAATAAAATCGGAAACAGCGCCACGTTCACCAATGGTCCGGCCGCGATGCTCCAGAGCTGCGCCCCCGGGCGCTGCGGCGGATTAACGTAGGCGACGCCGCCGAGCGGCCACAACACAATGAGGTTTGCATCGCCGCCGACTGAACGGCAGGCCAGCGCATGACCAAACTCGTGCGTTAGCACGATGAGGAACAACGATAAGATTTCCAGCGCGCTCCAGCCGTAGTTGGAATACGCGTGCGGCCGGCTGGTGAAATAGAAAAATGCCAGGAACCAAGCCCAGTGCAGATAGACGTCCACCCCCAGCAACCGGAACAATTTGACTGAACCTCGGCGCGTTGGCATCAGATCGATCCTTTGATGAGCTTGAGCAATTCCGCGTGCGACTCGACGGCCTTGAACTGCGGAAATTCCTTCTTCACCTTTTCCGGCGCGTGAATAAGGAAGCCGACGTTTGCTTCGCCAAGCATGGCGGTATCGTTGTAGGAATCACCGGCGGAAATGATGTGATAGTTCAGTGACTTCAAAGCCGCGACGGATTTCTGTTTCTGATTCGGCTGCCGGAGTTGGTAGCCGGCAATGCGGTCGTTCTCCACGATGAGCCGGTGGCAGAACAGCGTCGGCCAGTTCAGTTGTTTCATCAGCGGCTGGGCAAACTGCTCAAAAGTGTCGGACAAAATGATCACCTGCACCAGCGCCCGCAGCTCATCGAGAAATTCTTTGCCGCCCGGCAATGGCTGGAGCGTGCCAATGACTTCCTGGATGTGCGAAAGCTTGATCCCATGCTGGTCAAGGATGCCGATGCGGTAGTTCATCAGCTTGTCGTAATCAGGTTCGTCGCGCGTGGTGCGGCGCAGCTCCGGGATGCCGGTCTTCTCCGCGACGGCGATCCAGATTTCGGGCGTGAGCACGCCTTCCATGTCCAAAGTGACGATTACTTGTTTCATCGGCGCGGAGTTTTTCAAAATTGGACACGGATGTCGAGATTACCTGTCTAACCAAAAATGCGGCCAAATCTTGTCTTAATCTGTCTTGCAAATTCGGAGCCAAGCCTCTCACCCGCTATCGTCGGCTTATCAAAATGTAACTGGGTTTTGCCCGGGCCCCGTTTTTGAGGCTTTGTGAACATAAAACGTGGATTAATGATTTCATCCCGAAGTCCCACATTTGCTCAGTCCGTCACGCTTGACGCTTCATAGGCTGGTTATTTTAACCCGGGGTGTTCCGCCAGCAAATGCGTCAATTGCTTTTTCGCATCGGCTAAATCCGGCTTCAGCCGCAGGGCCTCGCGGAAATGAACTGCTGCCGCAGGAAATTGGCCGAGGTTGGCCAGCGCGCAGCCATAGTTGTGCTGCGCCAGCGGAAAGCCGGGACGAAGGGAGATTGAATTGCTGAAACAATGGGCGGCATTCGTCCAGCTGGCGTGCTGTGAAAAATAGATTCCGAGATCAAACTGGATGTCGGGATTGCGCGGTTCCAGCGCGGCGGCGGCTTGCAAATGTCCGAGCGCCTCGGTGGTCCGGCCCAATTCCAGCAGAATGATGGCATAGTTGAAATGCCCCTGCGAAAAGCGCGGTTCCATCCGGACCACATCGCGGTATAGCACCAGCGCCTTGTTTTTATCGCCAGCTTTCTCAAACGCCTTGCCGAGACAATTTGCCGCCACGTAATTATTCTGCGTTACCTCGATGGTATGGAGAAACAGGCTGATGCTGTTGCGCCAGTAGGAAATTTGCATCGTCGTCACCAGCATGCAACCAGCCAGTGCCCCGCCGCCGAGGATCAGGACCAGATTTTTTCTTTCCGGCTTTAATCTGGCAAGTTCCGCCGCCCCCCAGACCAGCGTGACAAAAAAGCCGATGCTCGGAATGTAGCTGTAACGGTCGGCCATGGACTGCGCGCCGACTTGCACTATGCCAATGGTCGGCACCAATGTGCCCAAAAACCAAAACCACCCGACCGCAAGATACGGCTGCCGCCGCCAGTGGCGGACACACAGAATCGTCCACGCCACCAGCACCACCGCCGCGCCCAGCGACAGCGCGACCGGCCAGTGTTTGGGGTGTGGATAAAGGATGACCAGGTCTGTCGGCCAGAGTGTTTTGGCAACATAGCGGGCGTAGGCGATGCCCGCATTCGCCAGCCGGTCAAACCACGGCGTCTTCCATTCCGCCCCGCCGCCGATTTGCACCAGATACGTCACTACGCTCCCGCCAATGGACAGTGCAAAAAATGGAATTTTCTCCAACAACAAAATTTTGAGATTTTGAATTCTATATTCGGAATCCAGCATCCGGCCGAGCGGCCAAAAATCCAGCAACAGTAGAACGAACGGCAGCGTGACTACCATCGGCTTGCTCATCAGTCCGAAAACATACAAAAGCAGTGCGAGTGCATAAAACCAGCAGCGCGCGGTGTTTCCACCGGGCGTTTCCGGCTGACTTTTGACGCCTTGCCCTTTGCTTCTTTCCTGCGCATAGCGCGCATAGGCAATCAGCGTGAGCAGAAAGAAGAAAGTGCTCAACGTGTCCTTGCGCTCGGAGGCCCACGCCACGGATTCCACGTGCAGCGGATGCCACGCAAAGAACGCCGCCACAAAAGCACTGCGCCAGACGGCGCCGGTCGCGCCGCGGAGAAAAACAAACACCAGCAGCGTATTGGTGACGTGGAAGAGCAGGTTGATAAAATGATGGGCGCCCGCGTTCAGGTCGAACATCTCGCAGTCAAGCTGATGCGAGAGCCAGGTGAGTGGATGCCAGTTGGCGGCTTCGGTGTTGGTGAAAGCCCAGCGGAAATTCTCCCAACTTAAGCCGGTGATGACGTGCTTGTTGACGGTGACGTATTCCTCGTCGTCAAACAGGATAAATGGGTGGCTGGTGATGGGCCAGTAAAGCGCGGCCGTTCCCAACGCGAGCGCCAGACAAATGAGCGCAAAATTTTTTATGTCCAAACGCGTTTCAACCATATCAGAATTTTACCAACTTGCGCTGACGCTGCTCAAACCGGCAGCATTCCGTGTAACCGGCACAAAGCGCGAGGTTGATGGCATCGGTGAAATCCATCCCGACCTCCTCCGGCGCGTGCGCATCGGAACCGAATGTGATGGGCACGTTTTTTTGGAACGCCAGCTGGAGCAGGGGACGGCTCGGATAAATTTCCCGGCACTCTTTCCGCAATCCCGCCGTGTTCAATTCGATCGCGCAGCCAGCCCGGGCGGCGGCAGTCAGAAACTTTTCGTAGAGCGGCGTGCAATCCTGCTGCGGACGGATGCCAAACTTCTTCGGCAAATCCGCGTGGCCGATGATCTCAAACAGCCTTGAGTTCGCCGCCATCGTCAACCGCTCAAAGTAACTCTGCCAGACGTCAAAGGGCTCGCGTTTTTTCCATTCGGACAGTTTCGCCGGATTGTCAATATCCCACGCGTCGCCGATGTAATGCACGCTGCCGATTAAATAATCCCATGGCTGTCGCGTGGCGAGTTGGCGGATCCAATCCTCGTGGCCGGGCAGATAATCCACTTCCAGCGCGAGTCGGATGGCGAGTTGCGGAAAAGTTTTTTGCGCCAGCCGCACTTTGGCGGCGTATTCATCCAGTTGGCGATTGAGCATCCGCCAGTTGTCGAAATCATCCTGCGGCATCGGCGAATGGTCGGAAAAGCCGATTTCCGTCAGACCGAGCGCCAGGGCGTGACGGGCGTAATCCACCGGCTCGCCGGTCGCATGGCGACAGAGCGGTGTGTGCATGTGTAAATCAGCAGGCAACGTCATGGCCGCAGTTTCAAGTTTCAGGATTCAAGATTCAAGCTTTACCGCGGGCGTGGAAACTGATTCATTCATCCGACAGCAATCCGGAAAATTATGATGACTAAATGCCCATGCCTGAATTGTGGCGGTCCCATCGAATTTGAAGCCAATGACCTCGCCGATGACAACCGGACATTTCCCTGCCCCCATTGCGCCCAGGAAACCAGCCTGTTCATCCCGATTCATAAGCAGACCAATGAAATGGAGATTCGCGGGATAAATGAAAATTTGGAACTGGCGAAGGACAAAGTGATCATTCGCCGATTCGGAACGACTAATGCGCAGACAACCGGATTGAATGGCGACCGGATCATATCTATTGCCGACATTACGGGCATGCAAATGAAGCCCGCCGCGACCATGTCGGGTTACATTTTGTTTTCCCATGCTGACAGCCAGCCTTTCGAAGGCGGAATTGTGGAAGCCTCCCACTACCCGGATGCGTTTATTTTCGGCCAGGAAACTAACGAAGAAGTGGCAAGTTTCAAGTGGAAGGTGGAGCAGTTGATGCACGAATTCAAACAGCATCCCGCCCCGAATCCGCCCAAAGGCAATTTGGCGGAGGAATTACGTTCGCTGGCGGAACTGAAGCAGCAGGGGCTGCTCACCGAGGAGGAATTTGAAGCCGCCAAGAAGAAACTTCTGGCCTAATAGCCAATAACAATTTTTAGCAAACACCCAATCGGAGCGCGGGTCTGTGAACCGCAGCGGCTTGAATTGCCGGGAGACGTGCTGCGACTCTTAGAGCCGCGCACAGAAATCAGGACATCACCAATTTAACAACCATGAATATCAAAGATTCGTTGCCTCATATTTTCTTAACAACACTCTGCTTGTGCAGCGTCATTTTCGCCAGCGGCTGCGCTTCCGTTGCGCCGAAGCATCCTGCTGCCAAAAAGGATGCAGTTTATTCTGTCGCCGCCTATGTCTGGCCTTCCTGCCACGACGAACCCATGAGCCGCGAGGCGCTCTGGGGCGAGAAAACCGGCGAATGGGAAATCATCAGGAAAGGCACGCCCCGGTTTGAGGGACATTATCAGCCGCGCGTTCCCTTGTGGGGCTACGCCCAGGACAACGACCCCATCGCCTGGGAAAAGAAAATCAATGCCGCGACCGAACACGGCGTGAATGTCTTCATCTTTGACTGGTATTGGTATGGCGGGCAGCCGTTTTTGGAAGAGGCGGTGGACAAGGGCTTCCTCAAAGCCAAAAACAATGACAAAGCGAAATTCTACCTAATGTGGGCCAACCATGACGCGCAAGGACGGCAGTGGAACCCTTACCGCTACACCTCCGACACCCTCCTTTGGCCGGGAGCCGCCGACTGGGATAACTTCAAGATCATCGTCGACCGGGTCATCAACCAATACTTCAAACACCCCTCGTATTTCAAGATTGATGGCCAGCCCGTCTTCTCCATTTACAGCCTCACCGACCTCGTCAAAGGCTTCACCAACATCACCGAGACCCGCAAGGCGCTGGATTATTTCCGCGCGGAAGTGAAGAAAGCCGGCTTCCCCGGCCTCCACTTGCAGGGCGTTGGCAATGGCTCGGAAACCCCGATTCTTCTGGGCTACAAAGACGGCGGCAGATTGAGCGAAGGGCGGGGCATCAATGAAATCGTTGCCGACCTCGGACTAGACAGTGTCACCATGTATAACTGGACCTCCCGCTCCGGCCTCCAGGATTACCTCCGCTACGGCGAACGGGCGGTGGCGCTCCGGAATAAATGGGATGCCACCTTGAAAGTCCCGTTCTTCCCCTGCACCTCCGTCGGTTGGGATAACACGCCCCGATATCCAGACATGGGCAAAGACTCTGTTATCCATCTTCACAGCACACCCGCCAGCTTTGCCGCTTATCTTCAAAAGGCAAAGGAATACGCCGACCAGCATCCCAAACAGAAAAAACTGATTGTTATCAACGCATGGAATGAATGGGTGGAAGGCAGCTATCTTGAACCTGACATGCTTTGGGGCTATGCTTATTTGGAAGCCGTCAAAAAAGTCATGGCGGGAACCTACGACCAATATTCAAAGCCGTAACCACCTGACACCGGTAGCCCATTCCCGCGCTTTGCCATTTATTAAATGATGCGCCGGCGGTGGATTTATTTGGGAACCTTGCGGCAAAGAACCGAAGTGATATATTTGAATAAACAAATCAAGAAGGAGATAGCATGAAGATTCCACTAACGCTGCTTGGAATATTTGCGTTCGTCATTCTCGCCTTCGGTTCACCGCATGCCTGGAAGTTCAAGACCGGCAAAACCTTTGAGGGTGAATTTATTTCCTCTGCCGCTTCATCCGTCACCGTCAAAAAAGATGGTAAATATTTTGTTTTAAATATTTCCGATCTTGCGACCAATGAACTGCCCTATCTTGCCGGATTGCAGCGGCAGGAAGACCTTCAGCGCGCTTACTTTAATTCCGTGGTTCAAAGCATTCGTGTCCTTGACCATCCCGATGACTTTGGCAAGTGCCAGATCCAAACCAAAACCGGCATTATCAAAGTTCGCTTATTCGGCCTTCCGAAAAGCATCGCTGAATATTACGAAAATGTAAAAAAACTTCAGGCGGAAATTGACACCCAAACCGCTTACGCTGAACGCTTGCGGCTGGTGGCCAAGCGGGCGGAAGCCAATGTTCCCGATGTCCCGACCACCATCTTTTCCGGCGGCTATTATTCAGATTTTTACGCTTTTCGCACCGCTGAAATTGACCGGCGGCGAACCTTGGCAAAAAACCTGGCCGTGGATGCCGATAGCGCCGAAGGCAGTCTTAAAAAACTCCAGGCCAAACTTGCCGAATTAAAGTCGGGGCTCATTGAAGCCACCACCATTAACGCGTACCCCACCGGCCAGAATTATTATGAACTTCCCTGTTGGCAGGTTAAGCCGTGAAAGGAAATCAACATCCGGCTTCCGCCTTGCGATTGACGGTTTCATTTCTTAAATTCCCGTGTGCTCGACATCAAATTGATCCGTGAAAAAACCGATTTTGTCCGCTCGCGCCTCGCTACGCGCGGAGCCGGGGACGAAACGAAGATTGATGAGTTGCTTAAACTCGATGAACAGCGGCGCAAGGCGCTCGCGGAAGTCGAGACGCTGAAATCCACCCGCAACCGCGTGAGCAAGGAAATCGGCGCGCTCATGGGCCAGAAAAAACTCGCCGAGGCGGAAGCCAAGAAAGCCGAGACGAAAGATCTGGGTGAGAAGATATCCGCCCTGGACAAACAGGCCGCCGAAGCCGAAGCCGCCCGCGATGCGCTGATGCTGCAATTGCCCAACCTGCCGCACGAATCCGTTCCCCAGGGAAAAACAGCGGAAGATAATCCTGAAGTGCGCGTCCACGGCGCCAGGCTGGAATACGCCTTCAAGCTGAAATCGCACGTCGAATTGTGCGAGTCCCTGAAGCTGGTGGATTTCGCGCGCGCGGCGAAATTATCCGGCAGCGGCTTTTTGCTTTACACCAACTGGGGCGCGCGTCTGGAACGCGCTTTAATTTCGTTCCTGCTCGACCTGCACATCACGCAGCACGAATACACCGAAGTCTCGCCGCCGTTTATGGTTGGCGAGCAGTGCATGGTCGGCGTCGGCCAGTTTCCAAAATTCAAAGACCAATACTACGGCGTTGCTGAAGGCGGCCGGGCTGAAGATCTGGGAAAACTATACCTGATTCCCACGGCGGAAACTCCCGTGGCAAACATTCATCGCGAGGAAATTCTGGCGGAAAAACAGTTGCCGATCCGCTACTGCGCCTACACGCCGTGTTTTCGCGGCGAGGCCGGTGCGGCGGGTGTGGGCACGCGCGGCATGATTCGCGTGCATCAGTTCGACAAAGTGGAGCTGATCAAAATCGTGAAGCCGGAGCAGGGCTATGACGAGTTGGAGAAGATGGTGGCGAACGCGGAAAAAGTTTTGCAGCTGCTTGGCCTGCATTACCGGGTGATCATGCTGTGCACCGGCGATATGGGCTTTGGCAGCGCGAAGACTTACGACCTCGAAGTGTGGGCGCCGGGGCAGGGGAGCTATCTCGAAGTTTCAAGCTGCTCGAACTGCGAGGATTTCCAGTCGCGCCGGATGAACCTGCGTTATAAAACCGAGAGCAGCGAAAACAAATTCCCACACCTCCTCAATGGCAGCGGCACGGCCCTGGCGCGGCTGTTCGTCGCCTTGATTGAAACGCACCAGCAGGCGGATGGAAGCGTGCTGATTCCACAGGCGTTGCAGCCGTATCTGAAGACGGATCGAATCACCGCATGAACGCAGCCATTTACGATATCCGATCTGCGATTGACGCGCGCTTCGGCTCGCGGCGCGTAAATCGTAAATCGCAATTCGTAAATCCATGAAAATCCTGCTCGCCAGCAGCGAAGTGTTTCCGTTCTCAAAAACAGGCGGATTGGCCGACATGGTGGGCGCTCTGGGGCGGGCCATTGTCAACGCCGGCCACGAGGCGGTTATCGTCACGCCGCTGTATCGCGGCATCCGCGAAAAATTTCCGGCACTGCGGCGGGTGGACTGGCACTTCAACTTGCCGCTCGGCCAACAGTGGGCGCAGGCGGAGTTGTGGGAGCTTAAACGCAAGGGTGAGGCGAAAGTATATTTCATCGATAACCCGGGCTATTTCGACCGGGCGGGCATTTACCTGGAAAATCACATCAGTTACGCGGACAACGCCGAACGTTTCATTTTTTTCTCCAAATGCGTCGTGCATCTGGCGCGCTACCTGCCATGGCAGGCCGAGGTGGTCCATGTCCATGACTGGCAGGTGGCGCTGGTGCCAGCCTTGATCTTGCAGCAGAAAAATGCGGGCTGGGCAAATCCGCCGGCAACGTGCCTGACGATTCACAACCTCGCGTATCAGGGGGTTTTTCCGGCGGAAGCATTTGCGCTGACAAATCTGACGGCGGATTATTTTGGGCCGGACGGCGTGGGAGTGGAGTATTTCGGACTGCTCAATTGCTTGAAAGGCGGCATTGTTTTTGCCGATCACATCACGACGGTGAGCCCGCGTTACGCGCGCGAAATCACCACCGAAGAACTTGGTTGCGGGCTCGACGGCGTATTGCGTGAGAATGCCGGCAAACTTAATGGCATCCTCAACGGCGTGGATTACACCGATTGGAATACGACTCAAAACTCACACATATTCAAGCCGTATTCCGTCACGCGTCCATCAGGAAAGAGAATCAACAAGCTGGAATTGCAGAAGCAAGTTGGATTGCCCGCGGATGAGAAAATCCCCTTGTTCGGCACCATTTCACGGCTTGCGGAACAAAAAGGTGTGGATATCCAACTCGGGGCGCTGGAGGAGATGTTGAACTCTGACATCCAGTTCGTGCAGCTGGGCAGCGGCTCGCCGGAATACGAACGCGGCTATCGCGAACTCGCCGCGCGCTTTCCCGGCAAAGTGGCTGTCCAGTTCGGCTACGATGAAAATTTATCACATCGCATCGAAGCCGGTTGCGATTTTTTTCTGATGCCGTCGCGGTTTGAGCCCTGCGGATTGAATCAGATGTATAGCCTGCGCTATGGCACCATTCCGATTGTGCGCGCCACCGGCGGACTGGACGACAGCGTGATTGATTACAACGAAAACGCCCTGAAAGCCAACGGGGTTAAATTCCACGATTATACCTCAAGGGCGCTGGCCAAAGCCATCCGCAAAGCCCTGGCAATTTATCAGCAACCCCAGCTTTTCAGACAATTCCGTCGCAATGGAATGAAGGCGGATTTCTCTTGGGACAAAACCGTGGAGGAATATCTGAAAGTCTACCAGAGCGCTTTGCCCCGAGCTTAAGACCGGCGTGGCAGCCGGCTTTACCGATTCAATTGCGTTGCTTTTTCCGACGCGGCCAGCGGCATAATCCGTTTTGTATCCAGAGCCACCAGACCATCCAAAACGCCTCGACGACTATGCCGCGCGATAATTTGGAGCTGCCCACGACGCGCTCGGTGAAAATGATCGGCACCTCGGAAACGGGAAAACCGACCCGCCAGAGCCGGTGCGTCATCTCAATCTGAAAGCTGTAGCCATTTGAGTGAACCGCCTCCAGATCGATAGCCTGTAACGCCCGCCGCCGAAAACATTTGTAGCCGCCGGTCGGATCGGTGAACGGCATGCCCGTGATGAGCCAGACATAAATCCCGGCACAACGGCTCAACAGCAGCCGCTTGAGCGGCCAGTTAAGCACCCGCACCCCGCCGTCGTAGCGTGAACCCAGCACCAGATCATTTTTCTCCGCCGCCTTCAAAAAAACTGGAATCGCATCGGGGTCGTGGGAAAAATCGCAGTCCATCTCGAAGATGAATTCGTAATTTTTCTCCAGCGCCCATTTAAATCCGGCGAGGTAGGCGCGGCCAAGTCCTTCTTTGCCGGCGCGGTGGAGAACGTGAATTTGCGGATGCTGGGCGGCAAGTTCGTCTGCGATTTTGCCGGTTCCGTCCGGAGAATTGTCATCCACCACCAGCACATCCACCCCGACGGGTAGCGACAATAATTTTTGCGCCATGCGCGGGAGATTTTCCCGCTCATTGTAAGTCGGCACAATTATGATCGTCTGGTTCATGTGGCCGCCGATTGTCGAAAATTTTCGTTATGAAAACAAGCGGACAATTCATTTTAGCTTCCGCCGCGCGTAAAATATTTTATCATGCTGGCGTGTCAAATCTCATCGCCATCGTCGGTCGGCCCAATGTCGGCAAATCCGCGCTGTTCAACCGTATCGTCGGCAAGCGCATCGCCATCGTGCACGATCTGCCAGGCGTGACGCGCGACCGTCTGACGGCGGAAGCGGAGTGGCGCGGACATGCGTTCACGCTGGTGGACACCGGCGGCATCGGGCTGCTGCGCGGCGAAAAATCCAACGACGTGATTGTGAAGGCGGCGGTGGAGCAGGTGGGGTTGGCGATTGACGCGGCCAATGTCATCGTTCTCGTCGTCAACGTGCAGGAGGGCATCGTGCCGCTGGACCGCGAGGTGGCGCAGCGTTTGCGCGAAAGCGGCAAGCCAGTATTGATTGCGGCCAACAAGGTGGACTCGTTCGAAGCGGAGAAAGACGCGGATGAATTTGTCGCCCTTGGCTTTCAAAGGATTTTCCCGGTCAGCGCCATCCACGGTCTCGGCATTGAACGGCTGATGAATGCGGCGACGGATTTGCTGCCGCCACCGAATTTGGAAGTTGCGGTTCTGGGATCTGAGTCGGAAACCACTGAACCCGCAGCGCCGAAGGCGGAGCCGTTGAAGCTCGCCATCGTCGGACGGCCGAATGTCGGCAAATCCTCCATCATCAATTCGCTGACGAATTCCAAGCGCGTCATCGTTTCGCCGATTCCCGGCACGACCCGCGATTCCATTGACGTTCCGTTCGAAGTGGACAGCGAAGGCGGACGCGAAAAATATATTCTGATTGATACCGCCGGCATGCGAAAGGCGCGGCGGGTGGATGACACTGTGGAATTTTTCAGCGTTCAACGCGCGCAGGATTCCATCGCCCGCAGCGATATTACAGTGCTGGTGATTGATGCCGAGGTGGGCATCACCGAGCAGGATAAAAAAATCGCCGACACCATCGTCGAGCAGCGCCGCGCGTGCATCGTCGTCATCAATAAATGGGATTTGTTTACCGCCGACATCCAAAAGGCGCGTGAAGAAGAAATCGAAAAGCGTAATGCAAAAAAGCGCACCGAGGGCCAGGCCAAACCCCTCACCACCCTTGGCGAATTCGGTCAGTGGGTGCAGGATAAATTGTTTTTCCTCGACTACGCGCCGGTGATTTTCACGTCGGCAAAATCGGGTTTCCATTTGGATCGCTTGCTTGAAGCCGTGCGCTATGTGGCGGCGCAGTTGCAACAGAAAGTTCCGACCGCGATCTTGAATCGCACCCTTCACGACGCCGTGGAACACCGCCAGCCGGTTTCCACGCAGGGGCATCGGCTCAAGTTTTATTATGCCACGCAGGTGCGGTCGGCGCCGCCGACGTTTTTGCTGTTCGTCAACAACGACGAATTGATGTCCGACCAATACAAAAAATATCTTGCCGGTGAAATGCGCACCGCTTTCGGCTACGAAGGCTGTCCCATCATTCTGGTGCCCAAGCCGCGCACGAAAACCATCGAGCCCAAGCGGAAATTTAAACAGCCAGACAGCAAAACGGGCAAGCGCACATTCATGCGGCCGGAGCGAAAATCAACCGGCCGGGCAGGGGAACGAGCCGGCGCGAGACCCTATGGAAAATCTGGTGGCAACCCATCAGGAAAACCCCCGGTAAAATTTTCCCCGCGCCGTAAAAAACATTCCGGCGCCCGTGGCAGTAATCGTGCCAAGGGACGGCGGCTATAAACTTGTTTACCCACGGGGAACAACTCACTGTTTTTCAATCAGACCGCAAGGATTTCATTGATTTCATTTGTGAATATCGTTTGCGTAACTTTTTTGTAAAAATCTCTTGAAATCCACAACCGGTGGTATCATTATGGCGACCGCTCCCCAATTAGTAGGGGCTTCAATTTTAATGAAAAGCCTGTTTTTCAGTTAAAATTGACCGTTTTAAGTGCCGGCGCGTTTCTGTTTCGCTTGAAACTGTCCGGGTGAATGTTTGAAAATTAAATTAGGAAAATACCATGATTGATACCCGTGAAGATGTCTCGTCGCCGGCTCCGAAAACCGCCAACCGCCGCTCCGCCACAATTTCTCCGACTCGCGCCATGAAACCTGCCAGATCCGAAACCAAAAAATCACTGCGCATTGAGCGCATTTTTAGCGACGCCAAGGTGAAACCGTTCGACCAGATCGAATGGGACAAGCGCACCGCTGAAATCACTGACGATGGTGGCAAGATCATCTTCAAGCAGGAAAATGTTGAGGTGCCGAAATCTTGGTCCGTCCTCGCGACCAAAGTCGTCGTGTCGAAGTATTTTTACGGCGAGCAGCACACCAGCGAGCGCGAAACCTCCGTCCGCCAGCTCATTCACCGCATCACCCGCACCATTGCGGATTGGGGAATTAAGGATGGCTATTTTTCCAAAGCAGACGGCGAGATTTTTTACGAAGAATTGACCTGGCTCTGCCTGAACCAATACGGCGCGTTCAATTCGCCGGTCTGGTTCAACGTCGGCCTTTATCACGAATACGGCGTCGGCAAAAACTCCAGCAAGGGCAACTGGTTTTTCAACCGCCAGACCAAGGAAGCCGAACGCGCCAGGACCCAATATGAATATCCGCAGGGCAGCGCTTGTTTCATTCAGTCTGTCAAGGACGACATGGAATCCATCATGCACCTCGCTTACAGCGAAGCGATGCTGTTCAAGTATGGTTCCGGCACCGGCACCGACCTGACCCCCATCCGTTCCAGTCGCGAAAAATTGAGCGGTGGCGGCCGCCCGAGTGGTCCGATGAGTTTCCTGAAGGTTTATGATCAGGTCGCGAATGTCGTGAAGTCCGGCGGCAAGACCCGTCGCGCCGCTAAGATGAACACGCTCCGCGATCATCACGGCGACATCGAGGAATTTATTGACGCCAAGCAGAAGGAAGAAAAGAAGGCGTGGGCGCTGATCGAGCAGGGGTATGACGGTTCCTACAACGGCGACGCCTACGGCAGCGTGATGTATCAAAACGAAAATCTTTCCGTCCGCGCCAGCGATGAGTTTTTTGAAGCGGCCCTGTCTGGCCGGGAATGGTGGACGCGCACCGTCAAGGACAATAAGCCGCTCCAGAAGAAGGACGCGAGCCGGCTGCTTGAAAAAATCGCCGAAGGCACGCACATCTGCGGCGATCCCGGCATTCAGTATGACGGCGCGATCCAGAAATGGCACACCTGCAAAGGCACCGAGCCGATTCACTCCACGAATCCGTGCAGCGAATACGTTTTCATCAACAATACCGCGTGCAATCTCGCCTCGCTGAATTTGATGAAATTCAAGCGTGACGACAACAAGTTTGACATCGATCGCTTCAAGGCCGCCGTCCGTATCTTCATCACGGCCCAGGAGATTCTCGTGGATAACGCGAGCTATCCGACCAAGGACATCGCGGAAAATTCCCACATCTTCCGCACGCTCGGCCTCGGCTTTGCGAACCTCGGCTCGCTCTGCATGAGCTACGGCTTGCCCTACGACAGTGATGAGGGTCGCGCCCTGGCCGGTGCCATCACGGCCATCATGACCGGTCATGCCTACGAGCAGTCCGCCGAAATCGCCGCCAACGTCGGGCCGTTCGCCGGTTATCGCGATGCGCGTTGCGCCGGGGTCGAAAAAACCGTGGCGAAGGATAACGTGGAATCCATGCTCGGCGTCATCAAGCTGCACCGTGAAGCGGTCGAATCCATTCAGCCCAGTGCGGAATTTAACTACCTTAAAACCGAAGCCCGCAAAACCTGGGACCACGCCCTCGCGAAGGGCAAGCAGCATGGCTACCGCAACGCGCAGGTCACCGTGCTCGCCCCGACCGGCACCATCGCTTTCCTCATGGACTGCGACACTACGGGCGTGGAACCCGACATCGCGCTCGTGAAATATAAATTACTTGCCGGTGGTGGCATGTTAAAAATCGTCAACCGGGGCGTGCCGGACGCTTTGCACCGGCTCGGCTACGACGAAGCCACCGTCACCGCCATCATTGCCCATATTGAGAAGTACGACACGATTGAGGACGTTGTGCAAAACGGCGAGACCATCAAGAGCGGTTTGAAGGCTGAGCATTTGCCGGTGTTTGATTGCGCGTTCAAACCGGCGCAAGGCAAGCGCAGTATCGGCTACCTGGCCCATCTCAAGATGATGGCCGCCGCCCAGCCGTTCATCAGCGGTGCTATTTCGAAGACTGTCAATATGCCTAGCGAATGTACTGTTGCCGATATCCGCGATACTTACGTTCAGGCTTGGAAAATGGGCTTGAAATGCGTCGCCATCTATCGCGACGGATCCAAGCGCTCGCAGCCGCTCAACACCAAGAAGACTAACGAGGCCGGCGACAAAACCAGTGCTGCGCCATTGGATGCACGAATCGGTGAATTGGAAGCCGAAGTAGCCCGGCTGCAGGACGAATCCGGCAAACCGCTTCGCCGCCGCCTTACCGACACCCGCACGGCCGTCACCCACAAGTTTGACATTGCCGGCCACGAGGGCTATCTCACCGTCGGCCTCTTCGAGGACAATCAGCCCGGCGAACTCTTCATCACCATGGCCAAAGAAGGTTCCACCATCGGTGGTCTGATGGACAGCGTTGGCACCCTGACCAGCATGGCGTTGCAATACGGCGTGCCGCTGGAAGCCCTCGTCAAGAAATTCGCCCATCAGCGCTTCGAGCCGAGTGGCTTCACGAAAAACCCTGACATTCGCAACGCCTCGTCCATCACGGACTACGTTTTCCGCTGGATGGCTTTTCAGTTCATTCCCGGCTACCGCGAAAACGTGACCGTCGTGCGTTCACAGCCGGAATTGTCCATTCCCGGCCTCGCCGAGGAAATTAAAAAAAAAGTGAACCGTCCGGTGCCTGAACTGCTTGCGGTGTCCGAAGATACGGAAATCATCGAACTCCCATCAGGGAACGGCGCAAAACCCGATCGTCGTGGCTCGACCCTCACCCAGATGATCACCAACCAGTCGGATGCGCCAAGCTGCCCGAACTGTGGGCAGATTACCGTCCGCAACGGCGCGTGCTACAAATGCCTCAACTGCGGTGAAAGCCTCGGCTGTTCCTGAAAAACATTGAGCGCCACCCATGCCAGCAGCTTACCTTTTTGGCGAATAACGGGTGCATCTTGACCCTGTTCTTGGAGCGCGGCCTTCAGGCCGCTTAAACCCGATTTCTGAAATGGAAACGGCAACCCATCCGAGGCAGGCTGTGATTACTGCGCGCCCCCAAGCGGTGCCGAAGCCCACGCTTTCCCCGTGCCCGCCCGCCGATGCCGGCCAGGTTCGGAGTTTGGATTCAGCGTGCCAATCGACGCAAGCGGATCGAATGACCTTGCGGGTCTGCAAAGGGTGAACCGGCGTAACCGCCGCGTGCCGCGCCCATTCCTCCATCGGGGGATGCGTGGAAGAAAACAAGAACCATGTCAAGCTGCACCCTTGAAGGCCAGCGTTTGAGCAGATTTGTCCGGACGTGTTCAGAGTGTCCAGAAAATGGAATGCCAGTGTCTCATTATTCTACGATTACCTGGATTTCCTAGATAAGAAGGTTGGTTGGATTTGTGTAATACTTTGATAATAAACATCATTACTTTTTGATTGGACTTTGGTATTGAAGGTGCTATGATTTGTTCGCTGCGGTTGCGACAGGCAATCAAGTGAACGAAGTTGTAATATATCTAACCCGCCTGTCGTGTTGTTCACACCGCATAAAAAAAAGTAAATAACATGAAACAGACCAAAAACCTCCGTAAGGCGGGCTTCACGCTCGTTGAAATCATGATCGTTGTGGCCATCATCGGCTTGCTGGCCGCGATTGCGATTCCGAACTTCGTGAAAGCGCGCGCCACCTCCCAGGCCAATGCCTGCATCAACAACATGCGTCAGTTGGACGCGGCCGCTAACCAATGGGCCTTGGAAAACAAGAAAACGACTGGTGCCGCCGTTACTTCAACGGATGTGACGCCCTACATCAAGCTGAACGCGGCGAACAGCCTGCCGCCTTGCCCGGCTGGTGGTGTCTACTCGTATGCCGCGATTGGCTCTACCCCCTCCATCAACTGCAATCTCGGCAGCACGGTCACGCCGCCGCACATGATGCCGTAATTTAGTTAGGATATTTGAAGGTTTTAGGACACTGCGACGCATAACCTGCGTCGCAGCTTTTTTTATCATTTTTTACCAAAAAAAGGGGAGGGGAGCGGTAGGGGAGCTATCAACTCGAACTCCGAACTTGGTTGCCGTCCTTGGCGGGCGGGCCGTAGGAAAAGCGTCGATAAATCGCACGGCGACCAATCGCTCCGCGGTGGTGCGGCAACCCTGAACTTCGCGCCAGCGTTGGGACGGCCTGGGGTTCAGCATCGCTTGGGGCCGCGCAGTAATCACAGCCTTCCTCGGATGAGTTTCCATTTCAGATTTCAGAAATCGGGATCAAGGTGTATTGGACCGTGCGTCTCATATACTGTCCACCTCGGATCTAAAAATCTTGACAATTTCACTGGGTGTTTGTATATAATTATAACACTACACCAAGTTCGGAAAACTCGTCTTGAGGTTCGCCGACGGTGCCACTGGCGTTGACTTGTCGGCGGCGTGCGTGTTCGTTCTTTGACATTTGGATTTTGGCCGGCCGCCCGTTCGTTTGCCCGGTGGAATTAGCCCGCTTCGGCCGGCGACCTGGTAACCCTCAAAATTCCATTTTGGGTAACCTTTGGTAATCTCCGGTCATTTTCACCCGCCGTTGGCTAACGCCGGCTCCGTTGGTTGGGCGCTGATTCCTTTTGAAACTTTACCCCCTAAAAAAATAAAAATGGTAAAGCAACGGTAAAGTTTTAGATGCTCTACAACCACTTACAGCAATTGACCCTCAGCCTGGTAAAGAAAACCGTGACTCACCAGCATCCAGTAGCGGACTTGAGCGCATCTGCGTAAACCCCGCGCGCACCAAAAAAGAGGTGACAAAAACGCCAAAATGCGACAAAACGTGCCAAAATGCGACAGGCTCTCGCCTGAGGGTCTAGATGATATTAATCTTTACAGAAAAGGCTATCCATAACTAAATATAACAAACATTGTG
>CAIXUZ010000049.1 GCA_903922735.1 uncultured Verrucomicrobia subdivision 3 bacterium | reverse complement strand
CTTCGCCATCTGGTTCGGCAAGCCCATCTGGAAGAAGAAAATCGGCGACATCGAATACGCCCTCGGCTGGATTCCCGCCGGCGGCTACGTCTCGCTGCCGCAAATGGCCACGATGGAAACCATCGAAGGCAAGACGGATGAAAAAGCGGAAACGCTGCCGAATGTCACGCCGCTCGACAAAATCATCGTGGCGTTCGCCGGACCGCTCTTCAGTTTTCTGCTGGCGGTGGTGTTTGCCATCGTTGTCTGGCAAGTGGGCAAGCCCAGCAACGAGGCTGACAACACCACGACCATCGGCTGGGTGGCGCAGACGGATGCGAATGGTTTGCCGGGACCGGCGTGGTCGGCGGGCCTGCGTCCGGGCGACACCATTCTGGAAGTGGACGGGCAGCCGGTAAAACATTTCGCCCCGACTTCCGCCGACAGCGTGACGTGGCGGATCGTTACCAGCACGGGCACAAACATCGCCATCAAATATCTTCGCAATGGAAAAGAGGCGATGGCCTACGCCGTGCCGTTTCATCGCACGACGAAATGGTACGAACGCCGCGCGCTCCGGCAGGTGTTGATTTCTCCCGCCAGCAAGGCGGGGATTTATGAAGTGGGCAGCAATAGTCCGGCGGCCTTGGCCGGTCTGAAGCAGGGGGATCAGGTGGTGGCTTTGAACGGGGAAAAGCTATTCAGCTGCTGGCCGGTGGTGGATGCCGAGGCGGCGATGAGCAACGGCGTCGTCAAGCCCATGACGCTCACGGTGCTGCGCGGCACCGAAAAATTCGACCGCACCATCCTGCCGGTGAAACCGTTGCAGCCGACGAATGCGACGCCGATGCTGGGCATCATTTCCTGGCAGAGCGGCAACGGCACGGTGCTGGTGCACCCCGGTCCGCTGGAGCAAATATCGGCCAGTGCCGGACAGATTTTCAACACCTTTGGCGCGTTGTTCTCCAAAAAAGGCGAGATCGGCGTCCAGCAGCTCGGCGGTGCGGTGATGATTATCCGCGTCTATAGCAATCTGTTTGAAGACGAGGACGGCTGGCGCCGCGTGCTGTGGTTCAGCGTCATCCTGAATGTGAATCTGGCGCTGCTTAATCTGCTGCCGCTGCCGGTGCTGGATGGCGGTCACATCACGCTGTCGTTGATTGAAGCCGTCCGCCGCCGTCCGGTGAGCGGGAAAATTCTGGAAAAAATCCAGTCCGGTTTCGCTGCGTTGCTGATCGCCTTCATGATTTACATCGCGTTCTTTGACGCCGGTGACTGGTTCCGCAGTTCCCGGGCCGAACGCGAGGTGAAGGTCATCTTTGCCGCCCCTCAAAAGTGAGCCGCTCGCGCGCAGGATGCGCCGGCGGCGAAGGCGCATGGCCAGTGGTTTCCCTAGCGTCTCTGTTTGGGCGTCGCGCGAAATGCACTTGCAACTTTTAATCTCCAATTCGAAACTCTAGCCATGCGTTACTGCGAATCTCCGTATTTTTTCCAACGTCGTAAAACGCGCGAGATCGTCATTGGCGATCCGGCGCAGGGCGGCGTCATCATCGGTGGCGATCATCCCGTCGTTGTGCAGTCCATGATCACCTGCGACACGATGGACACCGCCGCCAGCGTGCAGCAGACGCTGGACCTCGTCAAAGTCGGCTGCCAGATCGTGCGCATCACGGCGCCGACGGTGAAAGATGCGGCCAATTTGCAGAACATCGTCGCCGGGCTGCGCCAGCATGGCGTGACGGTGCCGATTGTGGCGGACATCCATTTCAAGCCCGAAGCCGCGATGGAAGCGGTGAAGTGGGTGGAAGTCATCCGGGTGAATCCCGGCAATTACGCCGACACCAAGAAGTTTGCCATCAAGGAATACTCCGACGCGCAATATGCCGAGGAGCTGACGCGCATCGAGGAGAAGTTCACGCCGCTCGTGCTGGAATGCAAGCGGCTCAAGCGCGCCATCCGCATCGGCACCAACCACGGCTCGCTGTCTGACCGCATCATGAACCGTTTTGGCGATTCGCCGCTGGGCATGATCGAGAGCGCGCTGGAGTTTGCCCACATCTGCCGCAAGCACGACTTCCACAACTTCAAGTTTTCCATGAAGTCGAGCAACCCGAAGGTGATGATCGAATGCTACCGCCTGCTCGTGGCGCGACTGAATGAACTGGGCGCGGATTGGAATTATCCCATCCACCTCGGCGTCACCGAGGCCGGTGAGGGTGAAGACGGTCGCATCAAGTCAGCTATTGGCATCGGTTCGTTGCTCTGCGACGGGTTGGGCGACACGATTCGCGTTTCGCTCACGGAAGATTCACCGCACGAGATTCCGGTGTGCCGCGATCTGTTGTCCTTGATTCCCAAGCTGTCCAATTCCGTGTTCCGCCTGCCGAACTCCGAATTTCCCTTTGACCCCTTCCATTTTGAGAAGCGCGAGACGCCCGAGATTCCGCTCAATGACAACATCAAGTGCGGTGGCGAACAGCTCATCCGCGTCGTCGTCACCCGGGCTACCTGGGACAAGGTTGCGCCGAAGGTCCGCCCGAAGGACGACGTGCGGCCCGAGGCGGTCTATGAGGACTTGAACGTCTTCGAGATCGACCCGACGCAGGATTTTGAGATCAACTGCGACACGCAGCTTGTCACCGTGAAGGACGGCGTGAAATTACCGGCCATCACGGCCTTCCGACTGCTGGCGGCGAAGCTCAAGCGGCTGGGGCGCAACAACCCCATTCTGCTGAAAGACTGCATCAATTTCGAACCGGTGCCGCTCGCGCCGAACATCGCCTTGTTGCAGGCGGGCGTGGTCATTGGCGCGCTGCTGGCGGATGGCATCGGCGACGCGATTCTCATTCGCGGCGAGAGCGGCGCGGGGCTTTCCCTGCGGCTGGCGTTCAATGTTTTGCAGGCGGCGGGCTGCCGTTCCTTCAAGACGGACTACGTGGCGTGCCCGAGCTGTGGCCGGACGCTGTTCAATCTCCAGACCGTCACGGCGCGCATCAAGGCGCGGACGGAACATCTCAAGGGTGTGAAGATCGCCATCATGGGTTGCATTGTAAACGGCCCCGGTGAGATGGCGGATGCGGACTTTGGCTACGTGGGCGGTGCCCCGAACAAGATCAACCTCTACGTCGGCAAGCAGGCCATCAAGTTCAACATCCCCGAAGCCGAAGCCGTGGAACGGCTCGTGGACCTCATCAAGGAACATGGCAAATGGGTGGAGCCGGAAGTGGTTGAAAAATAAATTTTCTTTGTCATGAAACGCAGAACAAAAATCATTCTTGCCTCGATTGCTGGAATGATTTTTCTGCTATCAGTCCTTTTTACGTTTTTCACCCGGATCTCGGCCACGCACGTTTCGCATCAACGTCCTTATCGTTGGGACTCCTGTATTTTGCCTGAACAAGTTTTTTCCAACGCGACAGTCAGCGAGGTGGTTGCCAAAGTCAACGCACTGGTTGCCAAGGTCAGCAATGGTTCCGTGACGCAAGCGGTGTATCTGGACACGACCCCGGTAAAAATTGTTGCCCTGCCACCGGACTCGCCGTTCAAGGACGTGATGAATGTCTTGATCGCCAATTACCGTCAGGATGATACCAACTGGCTCAAAAAAGGCGCGAGTGGATTTGAAACCTTTCCCTACACGGGAAAATTCATGGCGCGCCATTCATTGAGCTGCGAGTTTATGTTCCTGTCCGAAACTGTGGGAATGGACTATGATGAGAAGCCTGATGCCATTCATTTGTCCAGAAATCCCAGCCAGCTTGAATGTCGGGCCTACAAAATCCCCCAAAAACTAAAGCAACTGGCAGAGGATTTGAAGGCGCAGAACAAGATTCGTGTGGACATGGACCCGGTCAGCTCTGCATTTGTTGATATTACCAAAGTCCATTTGTGGAGCATCATGGTTCCCAGCGGGCCGAATGAACAAACCGGGGAATGGCGTTCCGCGAGCGTGTTCAAATATCTTCCCGAACCATCGATCCTGTTGCTTATCGAGACGCCCGAAGCCCATGCGGCGGCGAAGAAGAATCTGAAGGAACAGGGATTTTGGGAAAGCCCCTGAAACCTTTTGCCATCACCCCGGAACCAGTTCTCAACCCCAGCGCCGTAGGCGCGAAATCTTGGTAGGCTCAATGTCCCGATAATTTTAGCTCCGTAGGAGCGACATAATCTGATGCCGCTCCTGACGGAGCTTTTCCAAATTGGAATCTTGGTTCTACAAAGATGCCGCGCCGCTGGCGCTGGAGCTTATTTTAAATCCATTCCAGCCAGTCCCTTGAAAATAGCCCAGCACTTTAGTGCTGGGTTGCCGGTTTCCGATGATGAAAAGTCCCGTCAGGGACGAAAGGTCCTTGCGGACGGCCACCCCTATTTCTGCCGTCCCTTGCGGGACTCAATCTGCTTTGGGATTCACCACCCAGCCATGAATGGCTGGGCTATTTTCATCATGCCGCTCCTGACGGAGCTTGGGCAAAACGGAATCTTGGTTCTACAAAGATGCCGCGCCGCTGGTGCTGGGCGGGGCGATGGCAAACATTGTTTTCACGTCCTCCCTCACCCTGGCCCTCTCCCCAAGGAGAGGGGATCACCATTCAAGTTTTTTGGAGTTCGGTTGATGGTCCGGCCAATCCAGCGCAAGGTTGTCCGCCGACGCGGTGAACGTTTCTCCTTCTCCCCGGGGGAGCCATTACTCACAGACAAGGTTAGACGGAAATTCAGATACAAGAAGGCCGGGATGAGGGCGGTTGCCGAACTAACCTGAAGATCTTCAGTCCGTCTCCTTGGCGCGGGAAAATAAAAACCCCGCGAGACCCGGCAACCGCAAGAGAGGAAAGAAGGAACTCTCTTGCCTAAAACGAATCTCGCGGGGAAATTCTCCCTAGGTGCACATGTGGGTGACCGGCTCGCTCCACTCGCTGAAGCGGTTGCCGCCATAACCGGCGCGCACTTGCAGGACATACGTCGTGCCGGATATCAGGTTCTCCATGACAATGTTCCGGGTGCTCTTGACGGTGCCCAGCAGTTGCGCCGGATTGTTCCCCACCTTGCCTTGAAATTCGTAAAAAACCGCGCCCGCCACCGGCGTGATCTTAAAGCCCAGCTTGGTGGAGGCCACGTTGATGACATCGAGGATGGCCGGCACGTTCACGGCCACGGGCGCATGGGAACCGGACACGACGGGTTTGTAGCCGCTCAAATTCACGTCGGTTTCGGTCAAACCGGGTTTGGCTTGGAGGGCTAGCGCATTTTGGCGCAGGAGGCCCAGCAGGGTGAGGCGTTTGGCGGTTTTATCCGCGGTGGTGTCAGTGCCGCCGCCTTTGACCAGAGAAAGGGCGGTGTGGAAACTCTTTTGCGCGCCGTCCAACACCGTCATCGACACTGGCAGAGTGCCCAAGGTGCCCGCATTGGCGGTGCAGTCGATGACCACTTTGGTGGCAAAGTCGTCCAGTTCGTAGTCCTTGTATTCCATGAAGCCCAATGAAACATGAATGAGTGGCATATTGAGGTCCTTTCTTGTGCCTGATCCCCAAGCCAACCCTTTTGAACCCCACGTTTGGCCGGAGCCCCAGACAGCATCCATAATTTTTTATTTACTTTGATGTTTACCGTTTCAGGCAAGGTCAAACTTCAGGCCTGTCTGACGGTTTTTATCATACAATAGTCCGGCTAATCTTCAAGAAATACTCATCAGTATATTTAATTCATTCTGAATGGGTTGTGAAAGGCGTTCGATTTTTGTCTGCCGGAGATGGTCAGGGCAGGGGATTTTGACCGTAGATATTGAATGCGGGTTCCTTGGTCGTTTGGGAACCTTCCTTTTTGATTTCGGAAGGTTCTTTTTTGATTTCGGAAGGTTCTTTTGTCGCATTCAAACTTTCCTTTTTCATTTAGGAACCTTCTTTTGTTCCATCGGAAGGTTCTTTTGCCGCATCCGAACCTTCCTTTTTGATTTTGGAACCTTCCTTTTTGGTATCCGAACCTTCCTTTTTGGCATTCCCGTGTCGTTTTGGGTCATTTCCAAGGTATTTTGTGACGGAATCAAGGCATTCGGTCAGGGAACACGGCCGGTGGGTGGAGCTGGGACTAGGTTGATGACTATCTGAGATTCAATTCCGTTTCCGCGCGGATCGGTCCGTTCGGTCTGGTGTAAGATCAGATGCTCGGGTTGTTTTCTTCCTCAAGGCGATTTTCCAGGATATCGCGCAGGGTGCGGAGGATTTTTTCCGTGGAATAGGGTTTGGGCACAAAATGGCGCACGCCGGAACTGGCGGCTTTGGCGACGCCGCCGTTGGCAGCCAGGCCGCTGGAGCCGATGATCTTGACGCGGGGGTTTATGGCTTGGAGGGCGATGATGGTGGCCGGGCCGTCCATGATGGGCATGTGCATGTCGGTGATGACGACGGCGATGTCCTTGCCATGGGTGGCATAGAGCGAGATGGCTTCCGCGCCGTTGGCGGCGGTGAGCACCCGGTAGCCGAACCGTTCAAGAATCTTTTTGACGGTGGAGCAAATGGCTTCCTCATCGTCCACCAGCAGGACGAGTTCACCGCGGCCACTCGCTAACTTTTGTTCTCTTTGAGGTTCCGCTTCGGTGAATTCGCCGGAGGCTTGGGCGGGGAGGTAAACTTTGAAAATACTGCCTTTGCCGGGTTCGCTGTAAACATTGATGAAGCCGCCATGACTTTTGACGATGCCCAAAGTGGTGGAAAGGCCGAGGCCGGTGCCCTGACCGGTCGGCTTGGTGGTAAAGAACGGGTCAAATATCCGCGCAATGATCTCTTTCGTCATCCCAATGCCGGTGTCCGTGATGTGGATGCAGACGTAGGAACCGGGGCGGATTTCTGAATTAATTGCCGCCGTGGCTTGATCCACAACCGTATTCTCAAAGGTGAAGGTGAGTTTGCCGCCGTTGGGCATGGCGTCGCGGGCGTTGATGGCGAGGTTTAGCAAAATCTGGTCGATTTGCGTGGGGTCGCCGATGACGATCCAAAGACTGTCAGGCAGGTTGCATTCCAACTGGATGGACTTGGGGAAGGTTTCCTGGATGAGCAGTTGTATTTCACGGGCGACGGTGCGCAGGCTGACCGGGATGCGCTCGCCTTTGACGCCGCGTCCGAAAGTGAGAATTTGCTTCACGAGCTGGGCGCCGCGCTGGGTGCTGGATTCAAGGCCGGCGACGAGCTTGGAAACGGTTGGATCATGGGCCTGATCTTTGAGCAGACCGATGGACATCATGATCGGGGTCAGGACGTTGTTGAGGTCGTGGGCGATGCCGCTGGAAAGGGTGCCGAGGCTTTCAATCCGCTGGTTGCGGGCAACCTGATGTTCCAATTTCCGCTGTTCGGTGATATCGACGCTGAAGGCGAGCACCGACTGGGGCTGACCATCGGCGTTGCGCACGAGGGTCCAACTGGATTCCACCAGCACTTCGCGCCGGTCTTTGGTCCGGGCGGTTAATTCGCCGACCCAATAGCCGTTCTCCAGCAAAAACTGCCGGGCTTCGGCCATTTTGGTTGGTTCCAGCTTCAATAGCTGATGGATGGGTTGGCCGAGGGCTTCGGCGTCCGTCCACCCGTAGATGCGTTCAGCGCTGCGGTTCCAATAAGTGATGCGATGGTCGAGGTCGCGGATGGTGATGGCATCGTGGGCGAGGTTGAGCAACTCGGCCTGTTCGCGGATTTTTTCGTCCGCCAGCTTGCGCTCGGTGATGTCGCGCCCGATGCCGACCAGGCCGGTCACCGCCCCCCGCGCATCATACAGGGGCACTTTGTTGGCAAGAATGGTGCGCAGTTTGCCGTCGGGGAACGGATGGGTTTGCTCGAAGTTAAGATAAAGTTTCCCGGCGAAAATTTCGCGGTCGATTAGGGCGCCGTTGGCCGCGTGGGTCGCGTCGAAAAAATCCGCGTCGGTCTTGCCAATCACCGCG
Source organism: uncultured Verrucomicrobia subdivision 3 bacterium (assembly GCA_903922735.1). Lineage (GTDB taxonomy): Bacteria > Verrucomicrobiota > Verrucomicrobiia > Limisphaerales > UBA11358 > UBA11358. The sequence goes on along the minus strand of CAIXUZ010000049.1, from coordinate 75,535 downwards.
GCGGGGTCGGCCACTCCCAATCGCCGGGCGAGGGTCTTGTTGGCGAGCACATAGCGGTTGGCCAGATCCCGCACATAGACGGAGTCGGGAATATTGTCGATCAGGGTGCGCAACAGGTTGCGTTCATTCTCCAGGGCCGTTTCCGCCTGCTGCTGTTCGAGGTGCGCGCGCTGGGTGATGATGCCGAAGGTCAAATCCCCCGCCAGTTCGTTGAGCAGGCGAACTTCTTCGTCGGCAAATGCGTTCGCTTCCTTGGCGTATATGGAAAGCACGGCGAAGACTTTTTTCTCATTCAACAAGGGCAGGGAGATCATGGAGGCGAAGCCGCGTTTGGATGCGGCCTCATGCCAGGGGGCGGTTTTAGGGTCGGCCAGGAAATTGCGACAAATGACCATTTGACCTTCGCGGAGGCAGGTGCCGACGGGTCCGCGCCCGCGTTCCTGATCGGCCCAGGTGATTTGCAGGCTATCCAAATAGCCTTCATCGCAACCGGCGAAGGCCGCGATAGTCACCGATTTTTCCTCGTTATTTACCGGGAAGCCGACCCAGGCCAGCCGATAGCCGCCGTCTTCCACGATGATGCGGCAAACTTCGTGAAGCAGTTCCGATTCGCTGGAGGCGCGCACGAGCACCTGATTGCATTCGCTGATGGTCTTCAAGGTGCGTTGGGTGTGGCGAAGAGCGCCTTCAATGGCTTTTCGCTCGGCAATAATCAGGGCCATCACCCACAAACCAATCATGCCAATTGACCGTCCGGTCAACGCGAGGCTGGTGGGAGCACCGGCGGGAGACAAATAGAGCCCGGAAAACATCAGCACAGTAAATAGTCCGGCCAGCAGATACGGGAAATAACGGGTGCCGACAAAGACCGTCAGCGTCAGGGGAATGAAATACAGAACCCAATCAGATATTCCCACGGGCGTCGCCATGTCAAAAAGAAACTCGGCGATCGTAATCACGAAGATAACCGGCAGCAGAAAAAAATTGCTTCGTCCGTGACGCATACAGGCCGATTCTTTGTCAACGTTGGTCAATAGTCAAACACCAGTTCGCCGGCGGGGGTTGGTTTTGTGCCGGCCTAAGAGTGGTAAAGAGTGGTAGCTGGCAACCCTGGGTGGCGAAGCGTGAGCGCTTCAGTCTTTTTTCCCGGCGGTGACGTAGTGGAGATACTCGATGAGGCGTTCCTTCATTTCCTTGCGCGGCACGATGGCGTCAATCAGGCCGTGGTCGAGGAGGAATTCCGCCGTTTGAAAGCCCGGCGGCAGTTCTGCCTGCGTGGTGTCCTTGATCACGCGCGGACCGGCAAAGCCAATCATGGCCTTGGGTTCCGCCAGAATCAAATCGCCCAGGGTGGCATAGCTGGCCATGACGCCGGCGGTGGTCGGATGGGTCAGCACGCTGAGGTAAGGCAGGCGTTGCTGGGCGTGGTAGGCGAGGGCGGCGCTGGTCTTGGCCATCTGCATGAGGCTGAACATGCCTTCATACATCCGCGCACCGCCGCTGGTGGAAATAATGATGACCGGCAACCGGCCTTCCGTGCCGCGTTCAATGAGCCGGGTGAGCTTTTCACCGACGACGGAACCCATGGAGCCGCCGAGAAAACCGAAATCCATCACGCCGAGCGCCACGCGGTGCGGGCCGATTTTACAGATGCCGGTGACGACAGCGTCTTTGAGCGTGGTGGATTTCCGATAGGCTTCGAGCTTGGATTTATAGGTGGCGACCCCTTTAAAGCCGAGCACGTCCACGCTGGCCATGTTGGCGTCCATTTCTTCAAAGGAACAGGTTTCGACCAGGGAATGGATGCGTTCACGGGAGCCGATGGGGAAATGATGGCCGCATTTCAGGCAAACCTTGAGGTTTTCGTCCAGTTCCTTGTCGAAAATCATCGTGCTGCAGGTCGGGCATTTCGTCCACAGACCTTCGGGAATATCCCGTTTGCGGGATTTCGAGGTGCCCAGCTTGGGCTTTTGGGGCAGCGTCGGTCTTTCCAGGGGTGGCGTCAATGCCGGTTCCACCTGTTCCACGCCCATCTTTTCTTTGGTAAGAAATTTAGTCGCCATGATTGGCCAGATTATTCAAAGTCCGCGGGCAACTGTCCAGACGCAAACATCCGTTGCGCCCGCCTGCCGCAAAGCCCGTGCGCAGGCGCCGGTGGTGGCTCCGGTGGTGAAAACATCGTCCACCAGGACAATTCGTTTTCCGTCCAGCCGCACGCCGGGCAGAACGGCAAAGGCGTTTTTCATGTTGGCGGCGCGTTGTTCGCGGGTGAGCAGCGTCTGGGTCGCCGTGGGCGTGATGCGGCGGAGTGATATTTCATCCAGCGGAAGGTTCACGGCCCGGCTCAAATGCCGGGCGAGGCGTCCAGCTTGGTTGAATTCGCGTTCGCGCAACTTGAGCGGATGGAGCGGGACGGGAATGATAAAATCCCAGCATTCCCTTTTCAACTCCGTCGTGGCCGCGCGCACGAGCAGGTCGGCGAGAAATTTTTCAAACCAGAGAGCGTGTTGATATTTGTACCGGTGGATGGCCTCCAGCACGACACTTTTGGCGACGACGGCCGAGCGCGCGGCGGAGAAATGCAATTCCAGCCCGCTGCAATTCGAGCAGACAAATGAAGTGGTGAGGTCGCCGGGATAGGGCAGGCCGCAACGCTCGCAAAACGGCGGGCGGATGAAGCGGACTTGCGACCAGCAGGTGCCGCACACATAACCATCGCGGGGTTGGGCGCGGCCATTCTTGCACAACTGGCAGGTTTCCGGAAAAACCAGACCAATGGCGGCTTCCAGCCAACTAGAGATTCTGGCGGCGGGCGTTGCAGTCATTGGTTATGCCACGGGATGATGGTCCGTCAGTGGTGGAGTTGTTCATCGAATCTGATGATTTGGTTGGGCTTGGTTTTTAACTCCGTCGTTTGTTTGCCATAGCGAACCCGGAGCGGGTGGCCGAGCAGGGATTTGACTTCAGCCTTATCCAACCGGCCGTTTGCCCAGGTGATATTCACTTCAAAACCGCCGCGCGCGCGCAAGCCATTCACATTGCCCGCCGGCCAGTCTTTCGGCAGCGCCGGAAGCAAGACGATTTCGTCGTTCTGGCTTTGCAGCAGCATTTCCGCGATGCCGGAAGCCGCACCGAAATTGCCATCAATCTGGAACGGCGGATGCGCATCAAACAAATTTGGATACATTCCACCGCCGCCCATCGTGCCTTTGTCCGCGAGCGGTTTGATCAGCAACTTCAGCATCTGGTTGGCATGGTCGCCGTCAAGAAAGCGTGCCCAGAGATTGATTTTCCAGCCCATGCTCCAGCCGGTGGCCTCGTCGCCGCGAAAAAGCAGCGACTGCCGCGCGGCAGCAAATAAATTCGTCTGTGCCGGCGTGATTTCATTGCCGGGATAAACCGCCCAAAGGTGCGAGACATGACGATGATGATTCTTTGGGTCGTCCTTGTCCTCGACCCATTCCTGAAGCTGGCCATATTGGCCAATCTGCAACGGCACGATTTCCCGGCTCATCGCGTCGAGCCGCGCGGCAAATTTTTCGTCACGCTCAAGAATTCTTGCCGCTGCCGCCGTGTTGGCGAACAACGCACGGATGATTTCGTGATCCATCGTCGGTCCCATTACGAGACCGCCTTGTTCGGGTGAATTCGACGGCCCGCTGACAAGCTTGCCGGTGATCGGGTCGCGCGTGATGTATTCGGTGAAGAACAGCGCCGCATCGTGCATCAACGGATAGGCGCGCCCAGCGAGAAATTGTTTGTCGCCGGTAAAGAGATAGTGTTCCCACAGATGCTGGCAAAGCCACGAGCCGCCGGTGACCCAAATGCCGTGGTTGCTGGCGTTGATCGGCGCCGTGCCGCGCCAGAGGTCGGTATTGTGGTGTAACACCCAGCCGCGCGCACCGTAATGAGCCTGTGCGGTCTTGGCCCCGGTTACGGCACAGTCGGCGATCATATCGAAGAGCGGCGCGGTGCATTCGGAAAGATTGGCCACCTCGGCGGGCCAGTAATTCATCTCGGTGTTGATGTTCACCGTCCATTTGCTGTCCCAGGCCGGCTTGAGTGAATCATTCCAAATGCCCTGCAAATTCGCCGGCTGACCGCCGGGGCGGCTGCTGGCGATAAGCAGGTAGCGGCCGTATTGAAATGTCAGCGCGGCGAGGTCGGGATCGTTGCCGGTGGCGAAGTCCTTGAGCCGCTGGTCGGTGGGTAATTTCGCCGCGTCGGATTGGCCGAGGTTGAGGGACACGCGCCGGAACATTGCCTGATGATCCGCGGTGTGGGCCTTGAGCAGCGTGGCAAAATCTTTTTTCGCTGCGCCCGCCAGCGCCGCTTGGCAACGTGCCGTCGGGTCGGCGGTGATGTCGGTGAAATTCTTGTGGCTGGTCGCCGCCGCCAGGATCAGCATTGCGGAGTTTGCGTTCTCAACCGTGATGCTCTGATCATTCGCCATCACCTTGCCGCCATCGGCGCGGACTTCGATGCGGGCTTCAAATTTTACGCCGCCTTCTTCAACCTGGCCGGACAATGCGAGTTGCTGGCCGCCGCGCATGGCGATCTGCGCGGATTTGTGCAGACTGTCGAGTTTGGCGGTAAAATTTACCGCGCCCTTCTTGTTCGCCGCCACGCGCCAGATGATGACTTGATCTGGAAACGTCGCGAAACATTCGCGGGTGAACGTCGTGTCGCCGATGCGATAGGTCACATGCGCCACGGCGGAATCGAGGTCAAGGTCGCGGCGATAATCAGCGAAGTTTGTCGATGCGGGGAACGCAATCCGCAAATCACCAAACGCCTGATACGCTTTTTGACGTATCGGTACGCCCATAAATTCTTTGCCGGCAATGTCTTCCGCCTCTTTTTGTTTGGCGCGCGCGGCTTTGGCTTTTTCAGTCGCGTTGACTTTCTGGCCGGCCTTTTCCAGCGCGGCAGCTTCGCGGTCAAGAGCGCGACCTTCGTTCAACAGCGCACGTATTTGCGGCAGAAATTTCACCGCTCCCTCGTGCTGATACTCGTGCGGATAACCGGTCCAGAGTGTGCTTTCGTTAAACTGAATGTGTTCATCGCTCACACCGCCAAAGACCATCGCGCCCAGCCGACCGTTGCCGAGCGGCAAGGCTTCAGACCAGCGTCTGGCCGGTTGTTGATACCAAAGCTGAATTTGTCCGTTTGCTGGAACGGTGCCTGATAGCAGGCCAGAGGCAGGGATGCCGATTAACAGCGCCAATAGCATCCTGAGTCTGGAGGTTTTTATAGTCATTGTCGTCTTCATAGATGTAGGACAGGCATCTCCAAAATGAGCGCGTCAGTGGTTGTTCAGTCGTTGGGATGCGAGGGTCAAGACTCGCAAATTGACGGTGGGCGTCAAGTTTTTGAAAGCGAATTGTGCGCGAAATGTGAACCCTGACAGGAATCTCTGCAAAAGATGAAACGTCGAGACCGTGACTCTAATTGACCCTGACATGATTCCCCGGCCGGAGACCACACCGTGCTCCGCGCAATTTTTATAGAGTTTTCTGAATAAATTCGGTCCGGCCCCATTGGCAATGGACGTCAACTTTCAAAATTTCGTGGCAAAAATAAAAAACGGCAGGGTCAGATGACCCTGCCGTTCGGGGCTGGAATATGATCAGTGATTCTTGGGCGCCGCATCCGCCTGCAAATCTTCTTCCGGGATCCGCATGCTGTAGAACGAGCGATAGATGAACACCAGGGCGATGAGGAAGAAAAAGCCGCCGATGAGGGTTTTGACGCTTTGTTGCTGGATGGTCACGGCGATTTCCACCGCGAGTAGGCCGAAGAGCGTAGTGAATTTGATCACGGGATTCAGCGCCACGGACGACGTGTCTTTGAACGGATCGCCCACGGTGTCGCCGACGACGGTGGCGGCGTGCAGCGGCGTGCCTTTTTGGCGGAGATCCACTTCGACGATTTTCTTGGCGTTGTCCCACGCGCCGCCGGCATTGGCCATGAAGATGGCTTGATACAAGCCGAAGAAGGCAATGCCGACGAGGTAGCCGATGAAGAAATACGGGTTAAAAAACGCCAGCGACAGTGCGAGGCAGAAGATGACGATGAAGATGTTCCACATGCCTTTCTGCGCATAGACGGTGCAGATGCGGACGACTTCCTTGCTGTCGGCTTCCGAAGCGGTGGTGGCGTCGAGTTTCATGTGGTCCTGGATATAAACCACGGCCCGATAGGAGCCGGTGACGACGGCTTGCGTGCTCGCGCCGGTGAACCAATAAATCACCGCGCCGCCCATAAGCAGGCCGAGAATGATTTCCGGCTGCACCAGGCTCAAATGCGCAATGACGTTACCGAACATATTTTCCAGCAAAATAATGATGCCGAAAACCATCGTGGTTGCGCCGACGACGGCGGTGCCGATGAGCACCGGCTTGGCGGTGGCCTTGAAGGTGTTGCCGGCGCCGTCGTTTTTTTCGAGCAGATGCTTGGCGTTTTCAAAATCCGGCTTGAAGCCGAAATCTTTTTCAATTTCAGCAGCGATGTTTGGCTGCGCTTCGATGCGGCTCAATTCATAGACGGATTGGGCGTTGTCGGTCACCGGTCCGTAGCTGTCCACGGCAATCGTCACCGGCCCCATGCCCAGGAAACCGAAGGCGACCAGGCCGAAAGCGAAGATGGGCGCGGCAAACTTGAATTTCTCCGGCATCAGCGCGATGATCGGCGAGTCGGTGTAATTTGACAGCAGGCTGGCGCAAAACATCAGGAAAAGGATGCAGAGTCCCATCCAGAACGCGGAGAAATTGCCCGCGACAAAGCCGGACAGGATGTTCAGCGACGCGCCGCCGTGTTTGGAGCAGGTGGTCACTTCTTTGACGTGCTGCGAGTTGGTGCTGGTGAAAACCTTGGTGAATTCAGGGATCACCGCGCCCGCCACGGTGCCGCACGAAATGATGGCCGACAGCACCCACCACAGATTTGAATCAATGCCAGTTTGTTTGGATAGCAGCAGAAAACTGGCAATGAACGTGATGACGATGGACACGGCTGAGGTGATCCAAACCAAATGCGTGAGCGGGGCTTCAAAGTCAAAATCTTTTTTGCCGCCGAATTTTGCCTGGGTGATGCCTTCGTTCAGAAAATAGGAAACCAACGAAGTGACGATCATCAAAGCCCGCATGACGAACAGCCAGATGATGAGCGTGGCGCAAGTGGATTGTGATTCGGGGGCCGCCAGGGCCAGCGAGAGAAAGGCGATGAGTGCGACGCCGGTGACGCCGTAGGTTTCAAAACCGTCCGCCGTCGGTCCGACGCTGTCGCCGGCGTTGTCGCCGGTGCAATCCGCAATGACACCGGGATTCTTCGGATCATCTTCAGGAAGTTTGAAGACGATTTTCATCAGGTCGGAACCGATGTCGGCAATCTTGGTGAAGATGCCGCCGCAGATGCGCAGCACGCTGGCGCCGAGCGATTCACCGATGGCAAAGCCGATGAAGCAGGGGCCGACCAGCTTGTTTGGCAGGAAAATCAAGATGCAGATCATGAAGAACAATTCCACCGAGACGAGCAACAATCCGACGCTCATGCCCGAGCGGAGCGGGATGCCAACGACGGTGACCGGCGTGCCCTTCAGCGCCGCGAACGAAGTGCGGCTGTTGGCGGTGGTATTGATGCGAATTCCGAACCATGCCACCCCGTAGCTGCCGAGAATGCCAAGGATGGAGGCCAGCAGAATGACGATGACGTCGCCATAGCTTTTTTCTTCCAGCACTTTGAAGTAGAAAAAGATGCAACCGCCGATGAGCAGCCAGAGGATGGCTAAAAATTTTCCCTGTTGAAACAGGTAGGTTTTGCAAGTCTCCCAAATCGTCTGTGAAACCGCCGCCATGGATTTGTGAACGGGCAGGGATTTGGTCTGCCAGTATTGCACCAAGCCGAACGTCGCACCGATGGCGCACATCAAAATGCCCATATACATCAACTGGATGCCGGAGATGCCAAACAGCCCGTCAAACTTGACGGCGCCGAGGGGGGGGATTTTCAAGTCGGCCTCGCTGGCGTGCAGCGCGGTGGCGGTGGCGAAAAATGCAACCGTAGCAACGGTCGCCCGGAGGAGTTTATGGGGGTGCATATAAATTATGATGATTTCCTGATTGGTTGTTGGCGGTGGGATGATGATGGATGGCGGTCGCGGTCGCGGGTCAGCAGAATGACCAGTTGAAATGGCGCGGTCAGACTTATCAGTATCATCTGATGGTCCGAGCCCGCTGCCACTTGTTTGTATTTGTCATTCATCTGAAAATGCATAAACGCAACTTAAAAGGTAACGCGTTCCGCATCATGAATCTGATGAAATTATCGGGGAAGTTCTTTCCAGATATTGACTTTGTCTTTGCAGATATTGCTTAACCCCCAAGGCCTAGTTAGATCGTTTTGAATGCCACTATTCCTTGTAGTTGCATGGGGCGAGAGGAGTTTAGGGTAGGAGATTTGACAAAACAGAGCCAATTTTTGCCAAATAATGTGCTGACACGATAATCAAATAGACTAATTTTAATTTAGTTTTCCGTTTGAAAACTAATTGTAACCAATAGCGGCAAAATTTATGGTCACTACTGCACCCGAACTTAAACAGCCACTGGCCAAAGCGCCAGCCAGCCATCCCAGTGGCGATAAACGGTTTAAAATACTGGAAGTTCACATGAAGAAGCTTCAATTCAAGCAGGATGCTTTGATTGAAGTGCTCCACAAGGCGCAAGAACTATTCGGCTACCTTGAAGACGACGTGCTGCTATTTGTCGCGCATCATCTCAAACTGCCGCCGAGCCGGGTATATGGGGTGGCAACCTTTTATCATTTCTTCACACTCAAGCCCCAAGGGCAGCATACCTGCGTGGTCTGCATGGGCACCGCCTGCTATGTCAAGGGCGCTGACAAGGTGGTCGAGGCCGTCCAAAACCAACTCAAGATCAAAGCGGGCGAAACGACTGCGGACAACAAGGTTTCCCTCCTCACCGCGCGCTGTATTGGCGCCTGCGGGATCGCGCCGGCGGTGGTTTATGACGGCACAGTCACGCCGCGTCAGACGGCAGAGTCCACAATGGAACATATCAACCAGTGGGTGAAATCATGATTCTTAACGATCTTATTCAGATAAAAGAACGGGAGCTGGCCGGGCAGAAGAAAATCGTGCTGCGCTGCTGCATGGCGGCCGGGTGCATGTCCTCCGACTCGAAGGGAGTGAAAGAGCAGCTGGAAAAAGCCGTCGCCGAGGCTGGGTTGCAAAATGATGTGGAAGTTCGCGGCGTCGGCTGCATGAAACTGTGCTGCGAAGGACCGCTGGTCGCGGTTGACCCGAAGAATGAGCTTTACGTCAAAGTCACGGCGGAAAATGCGCCGTCCATCATCTCCGCGCTCAAAGGCGGCAAGGCGAACGTGGAGCAGACCGATCCGGATGCCGCCTTTTTCAAGAAACAGTTTTCCATCGTTCTGGCCAACAGTGGCATGGTGAATCCCGAACGGATCGAAAGCTACATCGCGGCGGACGGCTATCTTGCGTTGCATGAAGTTCTGAATGAAATGTCGCCCAAGGAAGTGGTTGAAGCCATGACCAAAAGCGGCTTGCGCGGCCGCGGCGGGGCGGGTTTTCCGACCGGCCTCAAATGGGGCACGGTGGCCAAATCTCCCGGCGCAAAAAAATATGTGATTTGCAACGCCGACGAAGGCGACCCCGGTGCGTTCATGGATCGCAGCGTGCTCGAAAGCGATCCGCACAGCGTGCTTGAAGGCATGGCCATCGCGGCCTACGCCGTCGGCGCGGATCAAGGCTATCTATATGTGCGCGCTGAATATCCGCTGGCCATAGCGCGGCTGCAACTGGCCATCAAGCAGGCCAAGGCGATGAGCCTGCTCGGCGCGGGCATTTTCGAATCGCCGTTCAACTTCAATGTCGAAATCCGCATCGGCGCGGGCGCCTTTGTCTGCGGTGAAGAAACCGCGTTGATGATGTCCGTCGAGGGCAAGCGCGGCACGCCACGACCGCGCCCGCCATTCCCCGCGGAAAGCGGCTTGTTCGGCTGCCCCACCCTGCTGAATAACGTGGAAACTTTTGCCAATGTCCCGGCCATTTATCGTAACGGCGCGGAATGGTTCGCTGGTATCGGCACGGAAAAGAGCAAGGGCACGAAAGTGTTCGCGCTCGCCGGCAAGATCAAAAACACGGGCCTCATTGAAGTGCCAATGGGCACGCTGCTCCGCACCATAGTCGAAGAAATGGGAGGCGGCGCCCCCGACGGCGGCAAGATCAAGGCTGTGCAGACCGGCGGTCCGTCCGGTGGTTGCATCCCTTCACAGCATCTCGATACGCCGGTGGACTACGAATCGCTGGGCAAACTCGGCTCCATCATGGGTTCCGGCGGCATGATTGTGATGGATGAAACCACCCGGATGGTGGACGTGGCTCGGTTCTTCATGGAATTTTGCATGGACGAATCCTGCGGCAAGTGCATTCCCTGCCGCGCGGGCACGGTGCAGATGCACAATATTCTGGACAAGATTCTTAAACGCAAAGCCACCGCGCGCGACCTCGCGAAGCTCGAAGAACTTTGCGACATGGTGCGCAACACCAGTTTGTGCGGTCTCGGCCAGACGGCGCCGAATCCGACGATGAGCACGTTGCGGTTTTTCCGCAACGAATACGAGGAACTGCTCCAGCCGGATACGTTCGGCGCGGGCGCAACCCATTCTCCAACCGTAACGAAATAATTTTATGGCCGCCAAGACACTGACTATTGACGGAAAACAGATCACCGCCGAGGAAGGCGAAACTATTTTGCAGGCCGCCACCGAGGCGGGCATCAAGATCCCCACGCTCTGCCATCTCGAAGGCGTTTACGACATCGGCGCGTGCCGCCTGTGCCTCGTCGAGGTGGCCGGCACGCCGAAACTGCTGCCGGCTTGCACGCTTAAAGTCGCCGAAGGCATGGAAGTTGCCACCGACACCGAGCGGCTTCGTAAGTATCGCCGCATGACGCTGGAGCTATTGTTCGCCGAGCGCAACCATGTCTGCGCCGTCTGCGTGGCGAACGGCCACTGCGAATTGCAGACGCTCGCCTACAGCCAGGGCATGGAGCACGTCCGCTACGAATACACCTTTCCGAAATGGAATGTGGACAACACGCACCGCCTGTTCGGCATGGATCACAACCGCTGCATTCTTTGCACGCGCTGTGTGCGGGTTTGCTGGCACATCGAGGGCGCGGGAACGAAGAATGTTTCCGGCCGCGGCGGCAAATCCAGGATCATCACCGACCTCAACCAAAAGTGGGGTGATTCTGAAAGCTGCACCGAGTGCGGCAAATGTGTCATGTCCTGTCCCACCGGCGCGCTGTTCCAAAAAGGCTCGACCGTTGGGGAATCGGAACGCGACCGCAACAAACTTGAATTCATCGTCAACGCACGGGAGAAAAAACAATGGAACGCATAAAAATTGCCACGGTCTGGCTCGGCGGTTGCGCCGGCTGTCACATGTCCTTTCTCGATCTCGACGAGTTTCTCGTTGATATCGCGGACAAAATCCAGGTGGTCTACAGCCCCATCGCGGATGTGAAGGAATATCCTGAAGGCGTGGACGTGTGCCTCATCGAAGGTGCCGTCTGCAACGAGGATAATCTTGAACTCATCCACAAAATCCGCGCGCGGACGAAGGTGCTGGTGTCGTTCGGCGACTGCGCCGTGACGGCCAATGTGCCCGCCATGCGCAATCAATTCGGCCTCGGCAATACCGAAAGCGTGTTGCAGCGCGCCTACATTGAGAACGCCCAATACAATCCTGTCATTCCGAAAGCCGATGGCATCGTGCCGAAGCTGCTGGACCGCGTGCTGCCCGTCCACGAGACGGTGCAGGTGGAATATTACATGCCCGGCTGTCCGCCGCCGGCGGATCGCATCAAGGCGTTGCTCGGACAGGTGCTCGCCGGCCAGGCCCCGAAACTCGAAGGCACTCAATTAAAATTCGGTTGAAATAATTTTTATGGCAAAACGCATTGTCATTGATCCCGTGACCCGCATCGAAGGACACGCCAAAATCAGCATCTTCATGGACGACGCCGGCAATGTCGCCGACGCCGAGTTCCATGTCGTCGAGTTTCGCGGCTTTGAAAAATTCTGCGAAGGCCGTCCGTATCCCGAAATGCCCGGCATCACCCAGCGCATCTGCGGCATCTGCCCCGTCAGTCATACGCTTGCGTCCGCCAAAGCCGGTGACGCCATCATGGCCGTCAGCATCCCGCCCGCCGCCGACAAGCTGCGCCGCTTGATGAACCTCGGCCAGTTCGTGCAAAGCCACGCGTTGAGCTTTTTCCATTTGAGCGCGCCGGACTTTTTGCTCGGTTGGGATACGCCGCCCGCTACCCGGAATGTTTTCGGCATCATCGCCTCCAATGCCGGTCTCGCCCGCGCCGGCATCCGTCTGCGCCAGTTCGGCCAGGAAATCATCGAGATCCTCGGAGCCAAAAAAGTGCATCCCGCGTGGGCCGTCCCCGGCGGCGTGCGCTCCAATTTGTCTGCCGAAGGCCGCGCCCGGATCAAGGCGTGGCTGCCGGAAGCCTACGCCACGACAGACGTCGCGCTGGAGATCTGGAAGAAAACGATGAAGACGCACGGTCGCGAAATCCAGATTTTCGGCAACTTCCCGTCGCTCTTCATGGGCCTGGTCACGCCGGACGGTTCGTGGGAGCACCACGGCGGTAAGCTGCGTTTCACTGACAGCAGCGGCAGCATCATCGCGGACCAGGTGGAGGTGGTGAATTACAAGGATTACATCGGCGAGGCCGTGCAAAACACCTCTTATCTCAAGTCGCCGTATTATTTGCCGCTCGGTTTTCCCGAAGGCATCTACCGCGTCGGCCCGCTCGCGCGGCTCAATGTCGCCGAACAGATGGGCGTGCCGAAGGCGGACGAGGAGCTGAAAAAGTTTAAGAAGCTCGGACGCGGTGCGGTCACGTCGTCGTTCCTGTATCACTACGCGCGGCTGATCGAAATCCTCGCGTCGCTTGAATTCATCGAGCGCTACATGGACGATCCCGAACTCTCCAGCGATTACCTGTGCGCTGATGCCGGCATCAACAGCCTGCGCGGCGTGGGCGCGAGCGAAGCCCCGCGCGGCACGCTCTTCCACGACTACACCGTGGATCGCAACGGCCTGCTGCAAAAGGTCAATCTCATCGTCGCCACCGGCCAGAATAATCTGGCCATGAACCAGACTGTGGCGCAAATCGCGCGGCATTACATCAAAGGGGCCAACGGCCAGATTCCCGAGGCCATGCTCAACCGCGTCGAACATGGCATCCGCTGCTACGATCCGTGCCTGAGCTGTTCCACGCACGCCGTTGGCCAGATGCCGCTGCATGTCCAAATGATTGCGCCGGACGGCCGGGTGCTGGACGAAAAAATGCGCGGCTGATTTATGGTCGGGACGCCGCGTTGCGGTGTCCGGCCGGCGCAGCGCGCCGCCCCCATCACTAACAATTTGTCCTTGGTTGGTTTGGGCAAAGCAATGCCGGCGGGGAAGGTCGGTTGGTCCTTCCCCGTCGGCGATTTTTTTATATGAACACGGTGGTACAGCCTGAGATCGAAGCCGAACTCCTTGTCATCGGCTATGGCAATAGTCTGCGTCGTGACGACGGCGTCGGCCCGCGGGTGGCTGAGGCGATTGAAGAATTACAGTTTCCCGGTGTTCGTACGCTTACCTGCCAGTTGCTCACGCCTGAACATGCCGACCCGATTGCCCGTGTCCGCCGCGTGATTTTCGTGGATGCCGCCGTGGACAAAACCGACGGCGTGCAATTCCGCAAGCTGGAACCCGGCGCAACCTCGCAGCTCATGGCCCACGCTGCGGATCCGCGTACGATGCTTGCGCTCGCCCGCGACGTTTTTGGCCACGCGCCGGAAGCATGGTGGCTCACAATTCCCGCGATTCATCTGGGTTTTGGCACGGACTATTCACCCGCAGCCGAAGCCGGATTTCACGCCGCCGTTGCGGAAATAAAAAAGTTGGTGGCCGCCAATTTCCGTAAAGACACGCTTCCGGTCGTCGGGTAAATTTGCCGTTGAGAAGCTATTTCAAAATTGCAGGAGGCGACGTGAAAAGTCTCTAAATCAGTTTAGTTGGACCCTCGTCACCCCGGCTCCTACTGACATTTGGAACCAGCTTCCGAGCCTCAGTCAGCAGTAATGATTCCATCCCATCAGTTAAAGACAACGACGGCGCGCCTGAAAATCGCGTTGCGCGGCGCGGTGCAGGGCGTGGGCTTCCGTCCCTTTGTCTTCCGGCTGGCGGAAGAATTGAAACTTGCCGGCTGGGTCAGCAATTCGCCGCAGGGCGTTTTCATCGAGGCGGAAGGCAGCCATTCCGCGTTGGAAAAATTTCTGCTCCGACTGGAGACCGAAAAACCGCCGCGCAGTTCCATCCAAAGCCTCGAATCCTCTTGGCTGGATGCCATCGGCTATGACCAGTTTGAAATCCGCGCGAGCGAAACTTCCGGTGGCAAATCCGTGCTGGTTTTGCCGGACATCGCCACTTGCCCGGATTGTTTGCGCGAAATTCTTGACCCGGCCAACCGTCGTTTCCGCTATCCGTTCACCAATTGCACGAACTGCGGTCCGCGTTTTAGCCTCATCGAGGCATTGCCCTACGATCGCGCCAACACTTCGATGCGCGGTTTCAAAATGTGTCCGCAATGTCAGGCGGAATACAAAAATCCCCGCGACCGCCGCTTTCACGCGCAGCCCAACGCCTGTCCCGCCTGTGGCCCGCAATTGCAATTCTGGGATGGCGCCGGGCTAGTCCTCTGCCACCAAGATGCGGCGTTGAAAGCCGCCGTCAACGCGGTTCGTGACGGGAAAATCGTCGCGGTCAAAGGCGTTGGCGGCTTTCATCTGCTGGCCGATGCGCGTGACGAAAACGTCGTCCGGCGATTGCGGGAACGGAAGCATCGTGAAGAAAAGCCATTCGCGTTGATGTTTCCCTCACTCGCCAGCGTGATGACAGTTTGCGAAGTTTCGCCGTTGGAAGAACGATTGCTGCGATCGCCGGAGGCGCCGATTGTCCTGCTGAAAAAAAGCGGAGGTCGGAAATCGGAAATCGGAAATGAAATTGCCCCCGGAAATCCCAACCTCGGCGTCATGCTGCCCTCCAATCCGCTGCATCATCTGCTCATGGGGGAACTGGACTTTCCCGTCATCGCCACCAGCGGCAACTTGAGTGATGAGCCGATTTGCACCGATGAGGTTGAAGCGCTCAATCGGTTGCGCGGTATTGCCGACGTATTCCTCGTCCACAACCGCCCGATTGTCCGGCATATGGATGATTCGATCGTCCGCGTGATGCTGGGACGCGAAATGGTTTTGCGCCGGGCGAGGGGATATGCGCCGCTGCCAATTGACATGGGCGTTCAAAGTTTAGGGTTCCGAGTTCAGGGTTCAAAACTGCAAGCTGCCGATAAACCCGGAACGCTGAAGCTTGAACCTAAAACAATTTTGGCGGTGGGTGCGCATCTGAAAAATTCCGTCGCACTGGCCGTTGGTGGAAATGTTTTCATCAGCCAGCACATCGGCGATTTGGAAACGGAGGCGTCCCATCAAGCCTTCCGCCGCGTCGCCGCCGATTTGCCCAGGCTTTACGCGGTTCAGCCGGACATCATCGCCGCCGATCTGCACCCGGATTACCTTTCGACGAAATTTGCACTGGAGCGCCGGGCATCGTCCCGACACGACTCAGCCCGTAAAAGCAGCAAACTCGCCGAGACGGTGCTCGGCGCTCCGCACGTCATCCAAGTCCAACATCACATCGCGCACGTTCTGTCGTGCATTGCGGAAAACGAAGTGCCGTTGCCCGCGCTTGGGGTCGCGTGGGACGGGACGGGCTATGGCACGGATGGCACCATTTGGGGCGGTGAATTTTTTTTGGTCACGGAAAAAAACGTCGAGCGCGTCGCGCACCTGCGCCTGTTCCCGCTGCCCGGCGGCGACAAGGCGATGAAGGAACCGCGTCGCGTCGCGTTGGGGCTGCTGTATGAGTTGTATGGCGAGTCCGCGTTTGAGATGGAGCATCTGGCCCCGCTGCGGGCGATCCCGCCGGTGGAGATGATGACGCTGCGCGGAATGTTACAGCGCCGTTTCAATTCGCCGCTGACTTCGAGCCTGGGCCGGATATTCGACGCGGTGGCTTCGCTGACCAATTTGCGGCAGCACCTTCGCTTTGAAGGACAGGCGGCGATGGAACTGGAGTTTGCGATTGGTGACATCAAGCTGGCTGAAGCGTATTCCTTGTCGCTGGCTCCCGCGCGTGTCGTCTCATCCAAATTTGAAATCGAAAACCGAAAACCGCCATTGGTTTTGGATTGGTCGCCCCTGGTGCAATCGGTCTTGAGCGACACCGCCGGCGGCGTTGCGATTGGGGAAATTTCTGCAAAATTTCACAATGCGCTCGCTGAGTCGGTGGTTGCCGTCGCCAAAAAAATCGGGGAAACTCGCGTCGTGTTAAGCGGTGGCTGCTTCCAGAATCGTTATTTGGTGGAGCGGACGGTGACCCGGCTGCGCGCCGAAAATTTCCAGCCGCACTGGCACCAGCGTGTTCCGCCCAACGACGGCGGCATCGCCTTGGGACAAGTGCTGGCCGCGCTGCGAGCCCGGGCTGAAATCGGCAATCGAGAATCCTAAATTATATGTGCCTGGCCATTCCTGGAAAAGTCGTGAGCATCAGCGGTGACGACGCGCTGACGCGCATGGGCAAGATTGATTTCTCCGGCGTCATCAAATTGGCGAGCCTTGCCTACGTGCCGGAGGTGCGGATCGGCGATTACGTCATCGTTCACGTCGGTTTCGCCTTGAGCAAGGTGGATGAGGCTGAGGCGCAAAAAGTTTTTGAATATTTGAAACAGATCGGCGAGCTCGGCGAACTGGAGGAGCGAGTTTAGTCGTGAAATTTCTCGACGAATACCGCGACGCGGATCTAGCGCAGAAGTTCGCGCTGGAAATCCGTCGCCTTACGACCAAGCCGTGGACGATCATGGAAGTTTGTGGTGGGCAGACGCACGCCATCGTCAAATTTGGCATCGATGAGCTGCTGCCGAAGCAAATCGAACTGATTCACGGGCCGGGGTGTCCGGTCTGCGTGACGCCGCTGGAGATGATTGACAAGGCGCTGGAAATCGCCGCCCGGCCCCAGGTGATATTTACGTCGTTCGGCGACATGCTGCGCGTGCCGGGCAGCACCACGGATTTGCTTTCCGTAAAAGCCCGGGGCGGTGACGTGCGCATTGTTTATTCGCCGCTGGATGCCGTAAAACTGGCGGAGGAAAATCCGGCGCGCGAAGTCGTTTTCTTCGGTGTTGGCTTTGAAACCACCGCTCCGGCGACCGCGATGGCGGGGTATCAGGCGGCGCAGAAAAAGCTGAAGAATTTTTCGATGCTGATTTCGCACGTCCTGGTGCCGCCCGCAATTGAAGCCTTGATGTCGTCGCCGGACTGCCGGGTGCAGGCGTTTCTCGCTGCCGGCCACGTCTGCACGGTGATGGGCTACGAGGAGTATTTCCCCCTCGTGAAAAAATATCGCGTGCCGATCGTTGTCGCCGGTTTCGAGCCGCTGGACATTCTGCATGGGATCCTGATGGTCGTGCAGCAACTGGAATCCGGTCAGGCGGAAGTGGAGAATCAATACTCCCGCTCCGTCTGCCGCGCCGGCAACCTGCCCGCGCAGGCGTTGATGAAAAAAGTTTTTCAGGTCGTTCCTCGTAAATGGCGCGGCGTCGGCGAAATTCCCCAGAGCGGCCTCGGCTTGGCTGGCGAGTATGCGGCGTTTGACGCGGAGCAGCGATTTGGCCTGGCTGATCGGCACGTGGATGAACCGGCGGAGTGCAAGTCCGGCTTGATTTTACAAGGTTTGCTGAAGCCGCATGAATGCCCGGCGTTCGGCGCGAAATGCACGCCGGAACATCCGCTCGGCGCGACGATGGTTTCCAGCGAAGGCGCGTGCGCGGCGTATTACCGGTATCGCCGGCATAACTGATCCAACTGTGAAAAACACTCAACATTCAGCATTCAACTTCGATCGATCAAAAGCTGCATATCGCCAGGTTGTTGGGTGTTGGGCGTTGAATGTTGAATGTTTTCATTTTTGACTTTTATGGAGTTCAATCCCATTTGTCCAATTCCCATCTCCCGGTATCCGCACGTCCTGATGGCGCACGGCGGTGGCGGCACGCTGATGCACCGGTTGCTCGAAGAAGTTTTCGGCCGGGCGTTCAGCAATCCGATTCTCGATACGCGGCATGATTCGGCGCAGTTCACCGTGCCGCCGGGGCGGCTGGCGATGACAACGGATTCTTACGTTGTGCGCCCCATCTTTTTCCCTGGCGGCGATATTGGTTCCATGGCCATTCACGGCACCGTGAACGATCTGGCGATGAGCGGCGCGCGCCCCCTGTATTTGAGTTGCGGCTTCATCATCGAGGAAGGGCTGCCGATGGAAACGCTGTGGCGCGTGGTGTGTTCGATGCGCGACGCGGCGAATCAATGCCGGGTGCAAATCGTCACGGGTGACACGAAAGTCGTGGACAAGGGCAAGGGCGACGGACTGTTCATCAATACGACGGGAATCGGCGTCATTGAACACGAACAAAATATTTCCCCGCAAAATGTCCGGCCGGGCGACGCGGTGATCGTGAGCGGTGATCTCGGTCGGCATGGCATGGCGATCATGGCCGTGCGCGAAGGTCTGCAATTTGACACGACCATTGAAAGCGATTCCGCGCCGGTTCACGTGCCGGTCCTTGAGCTGCTGCAAAGCGGCATTGAAATCCACTGTTTGCGTGATTTGACCCGTGGTGGGTTGGCCAGCGCATTGAACGAAATTGCTGAGTCGGCCGGGGTGAAAATTGCCGTTGAATCGAAACTCATCCCGGTGCGTGAAGATGTTCACGCCGCTTGCGAGCTGCTGGGCCTGGATCCGTTGCACGTTGCCAACGAAGGCCGGTTCGTGGCGTTTGTTGCCGCGCCGGATGCGGCGCGCGCGCTGCAAATATTGCGCGGCACCGAGGTTGCCGCGCAGGCATCGCTCATTGGCCGCGTCGTGGAAAAATCCGCGCCGCTGGTGACGCTCAAGAGCGAGCTGGGCGTGAGCCGGATCCTCGATATGCCGAGCGGCGAGCAGTTGCCGCGCATTTGCTGATTTTTATTTCGGGTCGGCGATCGCTTATTGTCGTCAGTAAAATGTCTTTTAACGGCCGCAAAAATTGTCTCAAGTTGAGCAATCAGGGTGTGGTTTGATGCGGGTTTCGGGCTTAGTTTTAGGGCGGATTTATGACGCAGTTATCAACGCATGCCTTGAATGTTGAAACGGCCGACCGGAAAAAGACCAATGGTTCTTTTCATGTTGCGTCGCGGGAAACTGCCTTTGATCGCCCCCGGGATTTTCTTGGGAACCGGTTTGTTTATGCCGTGATTTCTTCCCGGGCTGGCGGCTTGTCGGTGGGGGTTAACATGAACCCCGACAAATATTGCAACTTCAAATGCAACTACTGTGAGGTGGACCGTCGCCCGCCATCCCGTGAAAGTAAACTGGATGTCGATGTCATGGCCATGGAGTTGCGCAAAACCCTTGCCTGCGTTCAGACGGGGCATCTGGTCGAGCGTCCGTGGTTTCATTCCCTGCCGTCCGAATTGCTCCGGCTGCGCCAGGTGGCCTTGAGTGGCGATGGCGAGCCGACGCTGGCGCCGGATTTTGTTGAAGCCGTCGAAGCGGTGGTGCGGGTGCGCGCCTTGGGCGGATTTTTTAAAATTGTTTTGATCACGAACGGAACCGGTCTGGACCAGCCGCTGATTCTGCGCGGGCTCGAACATCTGACCAAGTCGGATGAAATCTGGATCAAGCTCGACGGCGGGACGCAGGGCTTTATCGATTTGGTCAACAGTCCCAACGTGCCGTTGGAAAAAATTCTGGCCAATATTTTGCTCGTCGGCCGTCTGCGCCCGGTGGTCATCCAAAGTTTGTTTCCCGCCATCCACGGGGAAGAGCCGCCGTTTGAAGAAATCAATGAATATGCGTTGCGCTTGAAAGAACTCAAAGCCGGCGGCGCCCAGATTTCACTGGTGCAAATCTATTCCGCCGCCCGGCCTGGCATCAATGCCGAATGCGGTCATCTGCCGTTACGGGTGCTTTCTCAAATCGCGCAAACCGTCCGTCAAGTGACCGGTCTCCGCACGGAAGTGTTCTAAAAAATATTTTCAATAAAAAACCAGACTCCGCTGGGAGTCTGGTTTTTTGTTTGGTAAATATGCCTTCTTTTCAACGCTCCGCGGTGTAGCCGGTCAGCGCTTTCATGTATTGCGCCCGTTCAAAAGCCGCCGGTTCAGGGCATTTCTTCTGGCTCAAACTGCCTTTCAGCTGGCTGACCGATTCGTATTCATGCTCGGTCAGCCACGCCGTCAGTTCGCGTTCGATGGCGGTGATTTGCGGGATGCCGTGGCGGAGCAGGGTGGAGCAAAGCATGGTCACATCCGCGCCCACCATCAGCATTTTCAGCGCATCCGACGCGCGATGGATGCCGCTGGTGGCGGCCAGGCTGGCGTTCACCCGGCCATGCAGCAGCGCGATCCAGCGCAACGGCAGGCGCATGGCCATCGGCGTGCTCAACAGGATGTTCGGCTTCACCTCCAGCGATTCCAGTTCGATGTCCGGCTGGTAAAATCGGTTGAACAGCACCAGTCCATTCGCGCCCGCCTGGTCCAGCCGCTTCGCCATGTTGGCAAAGTTGCTGAAGAACGGACTCAGCTTGACCGCCACGGGAATGGAGACATTCGCCTTCACGGATTTCAGGATGTCGAGATAGGTCATCTCCACTTCCGTGCCGGTGAGGTTCATGTCCGTCGGGATGTAATAGATGTTCAGCTCCAGCGCATCCGCACCGGCTTGCTGAATTTTCTTGGCGTATTCTGTCCAGCCGCCGACGGACGAGCCGTTGAGGCTCGCGATGATGGGCAGGCGCGTCGCTTTTTTGGCGGCGGCGATGTGCTTCAGATATTCCTCCGGGCCGAGTTTGAATTCGTCCGGCTCCGGGAAATACGAGAGCGCTTCGGCAAAACTTTCCGTGCCGTGCTCCAGTCGTTGATGCATCTCCAGCCGGTCCTGGCGCAACTGTTCTTCGAACAGCGAATACAGGACCACGGCCGACGCGCCGGCATCTTCCATGCGCTTGAGGTTGTCAATGTCTTCCGACAGCGGCGAGGCTGAGACAACCAGCGGCGTACGCAGTTTCAGGCCGAGATAATTGGTGGTGAGATCCATAATTTTATTTCGTTAAGTGTTGATCAGGCTTCGGTGCTGCTCTGAGGTATCGTTGTCGGAGCGGCGACCGGTTTCGGGGTGGGCTGCGCCATGTATTGATAGAACTTCCAGCGCCGGTCGGCGTCCACCTGGGCCTGGGCAAAGAATTTCTTCGCGTCCTCCGGTTTGCTCTTCGTGAGCATCTTGAATCGGTTTTCGGACATCATGAAATCCGCCACTTTGGACTTCGCCGCGCCGGAATCCAGCTGCAGCGGGTTCTCGCCGCGTTCGGCCCGGCGTGGGTCGTAGCGATACAGCAGCCATTGGCCGGACTCGACCGCGAGCTTCTGCTGCCGCGCGCCGATGCCTTGATCCAGCGCGATGCCGTGGGCGATGCAATGGCTGTAAGCGATGATCAAGGACGGTCCCGGATAGGATTCCGCCTCGATGAACGCCTTCAGCGTGTGCTCGTCCTTCGCGCCCATCGCCACGCTGGCGACGTAGATGTTGCCGTAGCTCATGGCGATCAGGCCGAGGTCTTTCTTGCCGGCCGGCTTGCCGCCGGCGGCGAACTTGGCAATCGCCCCGCGCGGGGTGGATTTGCTCATCTGGCCGCCGGTGTTGGAATAAACTTCCGTGTCCATGACGAGCACGTTGACCTTGTGGCCGCTGGCGAGAACGTGATCCAGACCGCCATAGCCGATGTCGTAGGCCCAGCCGTCGCCGCCGAAAATCCACACGCTCTTCTTCACGAGCTGGTCCGCGAGCGGAATCAGCAGCTTGGATTCGGTGGTGTTCAGCGCCGGCAGTTTCTTTTTCAACGCCTCGACGCGTTCGCGCTGGTCGTAAATGCCCGCCTCGTCGCTCTGGTCGGCGTTGAGGATGGCGGTGACTAAATCATCGCCGAGCTGCGGCGCGAGCTTCTTCAGCAATTCGCCGGCAAAATGTTTCTGCTGGTCGATTGAGACGCGGAAGCCGAGACCGAATTCCGCGTTGTCCTCAAACAGCGAGTTCGCCCACGTCGGGCCGCGTCCGCATTTGTTGGTCGCGTAGGGCGTGGTCGGCAGGTTGCCGCCGTAGATGGAGGAGCAGCCCGTGGCGTTGGCCACGACCATGCGGTCGCCGAACAGCTGCGTGAGCATCTTGATGTAGGGCGTTTCACCGCAGCCGGAGCACGCGCCGCTGAACTCAAACAGCGGTTGGAGCAGCTGCTGCTGGCGCAGCGTGCCGTTCTTGATCTTGCGGCGATCCACTTCCGGGAGGCCGAGGAAGAAATTCCAGTTGTCATGCTCCGCGGCACGCAAGGGCGGCTGCGGGCGCATGTTGATGGCCTTGAGCTTGGCTTCGGTCTTGTTCTTCGCGGGGCAGACGTCCACGCAGATGGTGCAGCCGGTGCAATCTTCCGCCGCGACTTGCAGCGTGAATTTCTTGCCCTTGAACTCCGGCAGGCGTGAGTCGCAGCTCTTGAACGTCGCGGGCGCGCCCTTCAAATCCGCTTCGTCATACACCTTGGCGCGGATGGTGGCGTGCGGGCAGATGGCCACGCACTTCAGACATTGGATGCAGGTCTTCTCGTCCCACACCGGGATTTCCAGCGCGAGATTGCGCTTCTCGTATTGCGCGGTGCCGGTCGGGAAGGAGCCGTTGTTCGGGAACGCGCTGACGGGCAAATCGTCGCCGTCGCCGGCGGCAATCTTGCCGAGCACATTGCGCACGAACTCCGGCGCGTCCGCCGTGATGGACGGGAGCAGGGGACCGACGCCGTTGACCTTGTTGTCAGCCACGATTACTTCGTGCAGATTGGCCAGCGTGTTGTCCACGGCTTTGAGGTTCATGTTGACGACTTCGTCGCCCTTCTTGCCGTAGGTCTTCTTGATGGAATTCTTGATGGCCGCAATCGCCTCGTCCTTCGGCAGCACGCCGGAGAGGGCGAAGAAGCAGACCTGCATGATGGTGTTGATGCGCCCGCCCATGCCGCTTTCGCGCGCGACCTTGGTGGCGTTGATGACATAGAACTTCGCCTTCTTTGCGAGCAACGTCTGTTGCACCGGCGTCGGCAGCGTGGCCCAGATCGCTTCCTTCGACTGCGGCGTGTTCAAGAGGAACGTCCCGCCGTTCACCAGGCTGCGCAGCATCTCGTAGCGTTCGAGGAACACCGGCAAATGGCACGCGACAAAATTGGAACTGGTGATGAGATACGACGAGCGGATCGGCTGCGGACCGAAGCGCAGATGCGACACCGTCATCGAGCCGGACTTCTTCGAGTCATACACGAAATAGCCCTGCGCGTAGTTGCTGGTCTCCTCGCCGATGATCTTGATGGAATTCTTGTTCGCGCCCACCGTGCCGTCGGCGCCGAGGCCGAAGAACAGTGCGCGGACGACGTTCGCCGGCTCCGTGGAAAAGTTGGCGTCGTAGGTCAAACTCGTGTGGTTCACGTCGTCGTTGATGCCGACGGTGAAATGATTCATCGGCGCGGCAACGGTGAGGTTGTCGAATACCGCCTTGACCATCGCCGGCGTGAATTCCTTGGAGGACAGGCCGTAGCGGCCTGTGTACATCTGCGGCACCGTCTTCAGGTGCGAACGGCCGGCGGCGGTCTCTTCCATGAGCGCCGTGACGCAATCCTGATACAGCGGCTCGCCCGTCGCGCCCGGTTCCTTCGTGCGGTCGAGGATGGCGATCCGCTTGACCGTGGCCGGCAGGGACTCGATGAAGCGCTTGCCGTCGAACGGACGATACAGGCGCACCTTGAGAATGCCGATCTTCTCGCCCTTCGCGACCAGATGGTCCACCGCTTCATGCGCGGCTTCGGCCCCGGAACCCATCAGCACGACGACGCGCTCCGCGTCTTTCGCGCCGACGTAGTCGAACAAATTGTAGCTGCGGCCCGTCAGCTTCGCGAACTCGTCCATCACGCCCTGCACGATGTCGGGGCAGGCGGAGTAAAACGCGTTCGCGGCTTCGCGGCCCTGGAAGAACACGTCGGGATTCTGCGCCGTGCCGCGCAGCACCGGCTTGTCCGGCGTCATCGAGTTCGCGCGATGCGCGGCGATGATCTTGTCGTCAATCAGCGCCCGGATGACCGTGTCATCCAGCAGCTCGATCTTGGAGACTTCGTGCGACGTCCGGAAGCCGTCGAAGAAATGGATGAACGGCAGGCGCGAACGGAGCGTGGCCGCCTGCGAGATCAGCGCCATGTCCATCGTCTCCTGCACCGACGCCGCGCCGAGCATGCCCCAGCCCGTGGAACGGCAGGCCATGATGTCGCTGTGATCGCCGAAAATGGAGAGCGCGTGCGTGGCCACCGTGCGGGCCGTGACGTGGAACACTGTCGGCAGCAGTTCGCCGGCGATCTTGAACATGTTCGGGATCATCAGCAGCAAGCCCTGCGACGCCGTGAACGTGGTGCTCATCGTGCCCGTCTGCAGCATGCCGTGGACCGCGGCCACCGCGCCGCCTTCGCTCTGCATTTCCACGATGGCCGGCTGGGTGTTCCAGATGTTCTTTTTGCCTTCGGAAGCCCATTGATCGCACCACTCGGCGATGGGGGAGGACGGCGTGATGGGATAGATCGCCATCGTCTCGTTGACGCGGAAGGCGACGTAAGCGGCGGCCTCGCAGCCGTCAATAGTTTTGAATTTCTTGGCCATAAAAATGTCGTTGGTGGTTGGTTGGCTTGAATGTCCGGCCGGATTGTCCGGCGCGGTCATTGCGGAGACAATCTAGCCGCCCAAAGGGGGTGAGACTTGCCCTATTTTGGCAAAGGTGCAGCGTTGGTTGTGGAAAACCCGATCTGGGTTAAATCTGCGGGTCGTACTGGTTGGCAATGGGCTGACCGCCGTTTGAGGCGGATGCAACCGGTGCGGACGGCTGGGCAATTTCCGTTGTTCATTTCGCAATTTTAGTCATTCTTAGTCATACTGCCGGCGTTAAGCTGATTTTCAGTCTCCCGCGCTATCGTATGCAAGCGAACCGGTCGATTCCACTGTCATGGAAAAAGATGTTTAGAAGGCTGTGCATTTTTTTCCGTTTTCACCATCATTGTGACGTCCCGCACAATCCGCGCCCGGACAGCCTCTCGTATTGGCTGATGCAGCAGCGTCTTGCCTGGGTGGTCGGCCGATTGAGTCCTGAACAAATCCGCCGGCTTGATGTTTTGGGCGTATTCGCTCAGGTCCAACCCCGCTCTCCGTCCAGTCCTATTATGTCCAACGAACAGCGTTGGGAGAAGCGCTTTACCCAGCTCGTGGCTTTCAAAAAAAAGTATGCTCACTGCGATGTTCCCAGCCATTGGCCCGAAGACCGATGCTTCGCCCATTGGGTTTCCAACCAGCGCAGTTTTCGCAATCAGAAACGGCTTCTTCAGGACCGCGTTGACCGGCTCGATCAACTGGGTTTCCGCTGGCATCCTCTCCTTGGTCAGGCGGCTCCGATGCCATCCCTTCGAGGCCGGATCACCGCTCGTGATGCCCTGTGGAACGCCCAGTTTGCCAACCTCGTCGCTTTCAAAAATCAACAGGGGCATTGCCGGGTTGGAAAAAAGGATGGCTACGCTGGCCGCCTGCACAAATGGATGATTCGCCAGCGGGTAAAATCCCGGCACCACCAGCTCTCGCCGGAACAGCGCCAGCGTTTGGATGAAATCGGCTTTGACTGGACGGGACACCAGTTGCAGTTTTCTGGTTGGGAGAAGCGCTTTGCCCAGCTCGTTGACTTCAAGGCCCGCTTCGGCCACTGCGATGTTCACGGCCATTGGCCCGAAGACCCGCTCTTCGCCCACTGGGTGTCCAATCAGCGCAGCTTTCGCAATCACGGCAAACTCAAGCCGGACCGCATCGCTCGCTTGGAACAAATCGGCTTCAAGTGGGACAACCGCTACCGGCGCGACGCCCTCATCGCCTCCTTCCAGCAACACCTGGCTGCGCTGGACCGGCAGTGGGACGCAAAACTGGCGGAGTTGGTCGAATACAAAAAACAGCACGGCCATTGCCGGGTTCCGCGCCATCATATCCCTTTGCAACAGTTGGGGGCCTGGGTTATCCGGCAGCGACGCGACGCCCGGCTCCAGCGCCTCCGCCCGGATCGCCGCCAGCGTCTGGAAGCAATCGGCTTTGACTGGGATATTCAACTCATCGGCCGGGAACGATGGGAAGTGAACTGGGCCAAACTCATCGCCTTCAAAGCCGCTCACGGCCACTGTCATGTCCCCTACGATTATCCGCCAGATCCTTCCCTGGGCCACTGGGTTTATACGCAGCGCCGCCGGCATAAATACCGACAATTGGCACCGGACCTTTGCGCCCGGCTTGCTGAGATTGGCTTCCGCTGGTTGTTGCCCATGAAACCGATCTCCTCGGCCAGTAGTTTTCACGCGCAGCTCGTCGCCCTTAATCATCGCTGGGAAAAACAACTGGCTGAGTGGCGCCAAGCCTGACCACCCGCCCCAAATCTCCGGCGGGCATTTGACCCGCCCACCATGTCCGCTCGGCTTCCGGCCGGCCTTGGCGATTAATTCCGTTGCGCCTCCCTGAAACCGCACCGCCCGCCGGGCAAACGATGCCGGCACCTAAAACCTCCCGGTTGGCATTGTAAATCTCCCGCCGGTTCCAAGGCAGCTTCCGCTTTCCGTTTTCCGCCTTCCGTTTTTAGCAGCGCTTCCATTTCCGCCTTCAGTTGCGTCCACCAGCGGCGCAGGAGCGTGGGCATTTCCGCCGACCGCACAAAGCGCCCGCCCGCCTGTTCGCAGAGATGATCCAGCAACGCCTCATCGCCCGTCGCCGCCGTCAGCGCCGCCACGCGCTCCAGCGGATTCCAGCCGCCCGACGCCTTGCCGCCGTCCGGCTGACACCACTTGTAGAGGAACGGCTCCGAGAGCCCCAGCGTCCCCGCGAGCTTTTTGGTGCCATGCTTCTTGAAGAACTTCCGCAACACCTCGTTGGCTTTCATGATTAATCCTTTCTCAATGATAGTTTAAACGGTCATTAACGCCTCCATCATGGCGGAGGGGGTGGGACAATGGCGGTCCAACCCTCAAAATAGTTTTCGGGTGATATTTGACTCCCCACCGGCCGCTGCCGACTGGGAAACGGGGAAACATTCAACGCCGAAAAACCTTGATCCGATCTGCCGAATTCCTTTTGTTGCTTTCCCAACCAACAAAAGTCTCTCCCCCAGGAGAGGATTTCACGTTTCACGTTTGGCCTCATTCGGAAGTTGTTATCGTCAATCCCGTCGCGGGTATCGTCCAGAGGCGGCAACCGTTTCCCCCTCTCCTCGGAGGAGAGGGCCGGGGTGAGGACGGTCGTCCCACCAACTTTCCCCCCGGCGCGGCGGCTGGCGGAAAATAGAACCGCTTTCGCCCGCGCTTGTCATTTTCGCCGGTTCCGTCTTATGCTGGGGCGTCCCGTGAACCCGTCGCCCAAGCATGTGCCTTTTGCGTCTGCGTTCCGCCCGAATTTCGAGGTGGTGGAGGAACGGCACGGCAAGGTTTCCCTCTTTCCGCACACGGAGCAACTGCCGCTGCTGTACCGGGCGCTGAACCTGGAGTTCCGCAATGCGCTGCCGGATTACATCGCCCGCACGGATCGGCGCGGGGACGGTTTTCACAAGCAGATGCTCCGGCACGCGGCGCTGTTGTATTGCAACCTGTTCAACGCCGCCCGCACGGACGGCCTGCACTTGCAGGCGCTGCCGGATTACGATCTGGTGACGCGGCCGGCGATCGTGCAGCAGCTCACGCGGGAAACGCGGCGCGGGGCGCTGCACCGGTTCAAGTTTTACGGCGGCGGGGATTTTTTTGAGGAAGTCCGCATCTCGGGGCGGCAGATTGCCTTCACGGACCATCTGCTCCAGCGGTTCACGGCGCGGGTGCCGAACCGGGTGGGGGAGCACCTCTCGTGGCTGCTGCTGGTCATCTTCGGTTCGCCCATCATCGCGCTGCCGGTCGGGCCGGGCCTGGCGTTCATCCTGCCGTATAATGAATCCATTCTCGCCTTTCCGTTCGAACTGGAGGACAACGAAATCGTCCTGACCACCTGCCTGACCATCCACGAGATGAATTCGCTCGAGCGGCAGTTGCCGCCGCTGGCCTTCAACGTGCATTACGGACCAACCTGTGCCGTTCCCCGCATCCGCCACTGGCTGCCGGCCAAATGGATGTTTGAGGCGTATGAGAAATGGGAGCGCAAGGTGCCGCTGCCGCCGCCCCAGCCGGAAATGTCCTCCCGCCTGACGTGGCATCGGGTGGCGCATCTGATCCGGGATTCGGAAACGGCCAAGGGCCACGGGCCGGGCACAAAATTTTCCTTTCTCGACCATATTCCCGGCCCGTATGTGGTGGATTATCTGCCCACCGTGCCGGAGCCGCGCGTGGACGAACGGCAGGTTCACAAGAATGTCGATCCGGACCCGAATTGGGACGATATATTTGACCAACGCGACCATTTCATCCTCAACTTCGAAAATCGCCCGCCTCCGGCAGCGCCCCAGCCGGCGTGACGATGGCTTTCCCATCCAACCCGCGCGTGGCGTCTGGCGGAGGGTTGGAAATGCGTCCAAAACACCCGTTTTTCGCTTTTTTAGCCTAAAGTGCTGGTTTTCAGTCTGATTCGACGGTTTTTTGCTTTTTGGAAATCGTTTCCCAGTCTTGGGAAGTCATTTCCCAGTCTTGGGAAGTCGTTTCCCAGTCTTGGGAAGTCGTTTCCCAGTCTTGGGAAGTCGTTTCCCAGTCTTGGGAAGTCATTTCCCAGTCTTGGGAAGTCATTTCCCAGTCTTGGGAAGTCATTTCCCAATCTTGGGAAACCGTTTCCCAGTTTAGGAAAGTCGTATTCCAAGCTCGGGAAACCGGTTTCCAGTTCCGGGAAAGCCGGCGGGAAGCTGGGGGGGCCGCGTTTCCGCCTTGAAAAATCATTTTCCCAAGCCCGATAAAAAGATTTGGAAAGTATCGTATTTGGGCCGGGTCGGCTTGTGGTAAAACCGTCATCAGTTCTTCCGGCTTGGTCGGCCTGGCGGCCGGCGGGCGGGAGCAGCAACAAAAATAAACGAGGCATGATATGGCTGATTATGATGACAGTGCATCCGTTTATGACGGATCCGTTAATTATGATGAACCGGTCGTGCCGCAACTGGAGATAAAAAAAATGGCAAAAGTCAAATTAGGACTCGGCGGCATGACGCCGGATGAAATCCTGTCGCTGACCGACCAGATCATCACGGCGATGACGGGGAATGCGAATTTCACCACGCCGAACCCGACGCTGGCCTCAGTCAGCACGGCCTTGGCCACGGCCACGACGAAAGTGGCGGCGCAAAAAGCGGCGGCGCAAGCCGCCAAACAGGCGACGGATGACCGCGACGCGGCCATCACGACGTTGAGTGGACTCGTCACCTCGCTGGGGGATTATGTGTCCAACGTGACCCAGGGCAACAAGGTGAAGATTGAAAGTGCAGGCATGAGCGTCAAGGCGTCCGCCGCGCCCATCGGGCCGCTGGCGCAGGTGCAGAATCTCTCCATCACGGCGGGCGACGCCGAGGGGCGGCTGGATTTGCAATGGGATCCGGTGCGCGGCACGAAGAATTACCAGGTGCAGATGAGCACCGACCCGAACGATGCAAGCAAATGGAAGCTGGTGGATTCGTGCAGCGGCAGCAAGTATAGCCTCACGGACCTGACGAGCGGACAGAAGCTGTGGTTCCGCGTGAAAGCGCGGGCACCGAAACCGGTGAATGATGGCGCCTGGAGCGACCCGGCCACGAAGATCGTGCCCTGACTACTTGCGTAGGGCCATACCTTCCGGTGCGGCATCAGAGTAGGGCGCGCAGTCCCCTGCGCGCCGTCGTGGTGAACCAGAACGTGTTTGTTGACAACAGCGGCGGGCAGGGGACTGCCCGCCCTACCAATCAATAACTAATTATTTATGCCATACGACCCGACATTACCCGTGAATCATGCGCCCATCGTGGCGGCGGAATTGCGCAACCAGTTCAACGGCCTCAAAGCGCTCATCGATGCGCTCCAAACCCAAGTCGCGGACCAGCAAATCCAGATCGCCGGTTTGCAGGCGCATTTCCCGCTGTCGGTGCCGGAGATCAGCAGCGACCTGAGTTCCTCCGCCGATGGGAGCATCGACAAAAGCCTGGTGTCCGCCGCGCCGGAGGCGTGGCAATGTGTCGTCACCGTCAGCAGCGGCATCGACCCCAATCAGGATTTGTCCAACTGCACGTTGCTCCCCGTATTGTCCGGCAGCACGGACGGCGGCACAGTTTGGACGAAGCATGGCGGTAACGGCGGGGTCGCTCCGCTGATGGCCATGCGTTACCGGGTGGGCGGCCAGTGGAGCCCGTTCTCCGCCTGGGTGATGTCGGAGACGTGAAGGTGCTTGCGCACGGCCACACCTTCCGGTGGGGCACCATGGCGGAAAGTTTTACCTTTATCTTCTTCGCGCCCTTCGCGCGAATCAGGCCACTGCCCGATGGGGTTGTGGGGTTTTGCAGCGAATGTGAGTCCGCACATTCTAAATATTGATGCGGGGGAATTAATTGGAGCCGACAGACGTCGGCTGCTCCAACTTCCGGTGAAGCATCAAGTCTGACAGGAAATGTTTTTATCCTCCCTCATCCCGGCCTTCTCCCCAAGCAAGGAGAATCGGTTTCCACTTCTGGGAGTAATGGGCGCTGAAGTGGATGGACATTCATTTGCGTCATCCCAACCCCCGCCGCGAAAGGCCATCGGCCTCTCGACTCTCACAAAACCGGAAACTCGCTTGCCGGTTGACGACCCGGTTCGTTTTGGTAGGTTAGCATGCGATGCTAGAATGTGATAAATTAAGTTCTGTCACTTTGACGACGTCAATTTCATGGAGACATATCCATGATGTCTGATTTCCGAGATCGTCTGCGACGTAGCAGATACGTTATCTTCTTTTTCTGGCTGGCGGTGGCTCGCGTCTCGGCTGGTCCCACTTCATGGACGGCGACGACATCATTGCCCGACGGCTATAATAGCCACGCCCTCGCATATTCATCGCCCTTTCTCTATCAAACCGGCGGCACTGCCAACCAAAACGGATTTTATGCTGGCGTCAACTGCTTTTACTCCCGCGTCAACAATGGCACGGCTGGAGTATGGACTGCAACGTCTCCACTCCCGGAAGCCGTGTCTTTCCATTGCGAGGTGGCCACAAGCAGCTACCTCTATGTTCTCGGTGGCTATCATTACACTGATGCGAACGGACTCATCATCACAAATGTGGTTTATGTTGCCAAAATTAAGCCCGATGGGAGTCTCGACACTTGGAAGTCAGCCCGATCCCTGCCATCCCCCCGTGTGTATGCAAGTGCCGCCGTCTGGAACAATATCATCTTTGTCATCGGCGGCTACGATGAACCGAACGGTTATGCGACAGATTATGCCACGGTCTATTCGGCAAGAGTCCTTGCCGACGGAAGCCTTTCTGCTTGGACGGCCCTGACGCCTCTTCCAGCCGCCACGGTTTATCATGCATCCGCTGCCAACGGCTACTTGTATCTGGTCAGTGGTGCGTTCAACATCGCATCTCAGGTTACGAGCAATGTTTACTATGCCAAGATCAACGCAAATGGGACTCTTTCTGCTTGGCATTCCACCACACCGCTCCCGCAGCCGGAATCTATGCACGGTGTGGTTGCCTCTGGAGGCCATGTTTTTTCGATTGGTGGCTTTAATGGCTCCGGCCCAACGAGGTCTTATTTCTATGCTCCTGTGCAGGCGGATGGGACATTGGGCACTTGGATCACGGGTCCACTCCTACCGCAGATTCAATTCCAAAATGGTGTCGCAGTAACCGAGACATCCATATTTTCGACTGGCGGATCGGACAACAGCGGGTTTGCCTACGACACGGATTATTCCATCAGGCTGCCACAAGTCGTGGCCACGCCGCCCATCGTCGTGAGCCAATCCGTGAGCAATCAGGTGTTCAGCGTGGTGTTTGGCGCTGAAACCGGGATCACCAACGGGATTGATTATTCCACCAACCTGATCAGTTGGCTGACCGTGACTAATCCGCTATTCAGCATCAAAGACGGCATGGCCACCTGGTCGGATGATGGCAGCCAGACCGGCGGCGCCGGCGGCAGGAAGTTTTACCGCATCAACGCCCACTGACGTAATCTGTTAAAAACCCCTTAACTTCTTCGTGACGACACTTCGTGTCTTCGTCGCCACCAAATATTGCAAACAGTCCGCTGCCGGAGCTAATGTCTGATGGCACTTGGTCGTGGTGAATGTTCACAATCGGGGCAGGTAAAACAAAACCCGCGACACAAGGTCGCGGGCTTTGGTGTAGTCCGATGGATCGCCGGCTCAGTAGGTGTAGCTGGCGTTGAAGATGTTGCTTTCAGAGTCGTGGACGACTTTGAATCCGGTCTTGCGGCAGATGTGCTGCATGGCGTGATTTTCCGCGAGGATCTGGCCGGAGATCTTCGTGAGCTTTTCCACCCGGCCGATTTCGATGAGGCGGCGGAGGAGTTCGCTGCCGAGGCCTTGATCGTGCCAGTGGTCGTTGACGAGGACGGCGAATTCCGCCTCGCTGCGGCCGTGCTGTTTGCTCAGGCGGCC
Organism: uncultured Verrucomicrobia subdivision 3 bacterium; assembly: GCA_903922735.1. Lineage (GTDB taxonomy): Bacteria > Verrucomicrobiota > Verrucomicrobiia > Limisphaerales > UBA11358 > UBA11358. The sequence continues at coordinate 42,647 of CAIXUZ010000049.1, read as the reverse complement.
CACGCCGAGGATTTTCTTCTCCTCGCCTTTCGGGGCTTTCAATTCCGCGACGAGCGCGATTTCCCGGTCGTAATCGTTGAAGCAGATGCGCTGGAGCCGTTCGTGGGTGATGCGCTGCGAGAGTTTCAGCGCGCTAAAATAGCGGTTGTAAACGCTCTCTTCGGACAGCGTTTCGTGGAATTTTACCATCATCGGTTCGTCTTCGGGCTTGATGGGGCGGATGAAGAGCGGCGCCTTGTTCTTCAATTTCCACGGCGTGGCGTATTGGTTCGGATACGGGCGGATGGCGGACTTGGGCAGCTTGTCTTCCGGCGTGTTCAGCGGATGCAGGACGACGCGGCCGTCGAGCGCGAAGATGCGTTCGGCGGAGACGAGCAGGGGATTGATGTCGATTTCCGCGATCCACGGCTGTTCGACGACGAGCTGGCTGAAGCGCACGAGGAGCTGCTCGATGGCGGCGAGGTTGGTCGCCTTGCGGCCGCGCACGCCCTTGAGCGCGGTGTAGATCTTGGTGCGCTCCATCATGCGGCGGGCGAGCGTGGCGTTGAGCGGCGGCAGGCCGAGCGCGCGGTCCTTGAACACTTCCACCAGCTGGCCGCCGGTGCCGAAAAGCAATACGGGTCCGAACTGCGGGTCAATGCTGCTGCCGATGATGATTTCGTAGCCGTCCAGCTTGATCATGGGCTGCACGGTGACGCCTTGGAAATGTTCCTTGCCGACCTTCTTGGCGCAGGAGCTTTCGATGGACTTGTAGGCCTGGCGCACGGCGGAGGCGGTGCGGAGATTCAATTGCACGCCGCCGACGTCGGTCTTGTGCGTGATGGTTTCGGAGTGCAGCTTCAGCACCACGGGGAAGCCGAGGCGCGCGGCTTGTTTGACGGCGTCGCTCTCGGTGGTGGCGATGTGCGTCTCGACGGTCGGGATGCCGTAGGCGGCGAGGAGCTTCTTGGATTCGAATTCCGTGAGCAGGGTGCGGCCGGATTTGCGGACTTCGTTGATGATGGCGGAGGCTTTCTCGCGGTCGATTTCGCCGCGTTCATCATCGGGCGCCGCGGCCGGGGTTTCGTAAAGCTGGCGGAGATTTTCGCTGGAGTTCCACATGTAGTAGAACGCCTTGGCGGCGCGGTCGGGATACTTGAAGGTGGGGATGTTCGCGGCGTTGAGGATGTCCTCGCCCTTGGCGACGATGTCGGCGCCCATCCAACTCGCGATGACGGGCTTGTTGGGGATGTGCGCGTAGGCCTTGAGACATTCGGCCGTGGCGGTCGGGTCGGTCATCGCCTGCGGGGTGAGGATGACGAGCATGCCGTCGGTGTTGGGATCCTTGGCGGCGATTTCGAGGGACTTGGCGTAAAGCTCCGGCTTGGCGTCGCCGATGATGTCCACGGGATTGTTGTGGCTCCAGGTGGGCGGGAGGATTTTGTTGAACGCTTCCATGGTTTCCGCCGAAAGCTCGGCGAGCTGCGCGCCGCTGCCGATCAGCATGTCGGTGGCGATGACGCTGGGGCCGCCGGCATTGGTGACGATGGTCAGGCGCGGGCCTTTCGGGCGCGGTTGTTTGGCGAGCACTTCCGCCATGTCGAACAGTTCGGAGATGGAATCCACGCGCAAGACGCCGACGCGCTGGAAGGCGGCCTGCAAGACTTCATCGCTGCCGGTGAGCGAGCCGGTATGGGACGCGGCGGCTTTGGCGGCGGCGTCGGTGCGGCCGGGCTTGATGACAATGATGGGCTTGGTCAGGGCGACTTCGCGCGCGGCGGATAGGAAGGAGCGCGCGTCGCCGATGCTTTCCATGTAGATGACGATGCTCTTGGTGGCCGGATCATCGCCGAGGTGCGAAATCAAATCGCCCCAGCCGACGTCGAGCATGGAGCCGAGCGAAACGAAGGCGCTGAAGCCGACGTTTTCTTTCAAGCTCCAGTCGAGAATCGCCGTGCAGAGGGCGCCGCTCTGGCTGATGAATCCGACGCTGCCCGCCTTCGCCATGTCGGCGGCGAAGGTGGCGTTAAGTTTTGAGCCGGGAACCATCACGCCCAAACAATTCGGTCCGACAATGCGGATGCCGGCCTTGGTCGCTTCTTCGAGGACCTGGCGTTCCAGTTCCACGCCCACGGGGCCGATTTCTTTGAAGCCGGCGGAAATAATGATGACGCCTTTGACGCCTTTGGCGCCGCAATCCTTGATGATGCCCGGCACGGTCGCCGGCGGCGTGATGATGACGGCGAGGTCGGGCGCTTGCGGAACGGCGGTGATGCTCGTGTAGGCCGGGAGACCGAGGACCGTCGGGCGTTTGGGATTCACCGGGTAAATCGTGCCGGCGAATCCGCCCTTGATCAGGTTGTCAAGAATCGTCCGCCCCACGCTCCCGATGGTTTCCGTCGCGCCGATGACCGCCACGGACTTGGGCGAGAAAATCGGGTCGAGCGGACGCCGGGTGGTGTGGTGCAGGATGTCGTGGGCGGATTCGAGCTTTTGCGGGGTGGTTGAAATGGGAGTCATAATAAAGTTGGCTTAAATAATTCGTTCAACAAAGAAGGTGGCAGTAGTAGAAACTTCAAACTTCTCTACTTTTGGCAAATCATCACCAATAATTGTGATTTTTTCGGCAACCCATGCCTGCCTGGGTGCGGAGCGGGTTCGTCCGTTATGATTTTTGGGCTTGGGCGTCCACCCAGCGCACGGCATGGCGCACTAGTTCGGAGGCGGTCTTTAAGTGCAGCTTGTGTTTGATGTTCGCCCGGTGCACTTCCACCGTCTTGGCGCTTATATGCAGGCGCTCGGCAATATCCCGCGTGCTGACGCCCTGGCCGATGAGTTGATACACTTCAAATTCGCGGTCGGACAGCTGGCTGACTGGCGAGGTGGATCCGGCGGCGCTCCGGCCGGAGAAGGTTTCCAGGATTCGGGCCGCCATTTTTTCACTGACATAGACTTGTCCGCTGAGCACTTGCCGGATGGCTCGTAAAAATTTCTGTCCGCCCTCCTGCTTCATGATGTAGCCGCGGGCGCCGGCGCGCAGCACGCGTTCGGCATAAATCATTTCATCGTGCATCGAGACCACCAGCAGCGGCAGTTCCGGCTGCAGCACGCGGAGGTCTTTGATGAGTTCCAATCCGTTTTTATCGGGCAGGGACAGGTCGAGCAGGGCGAGGTCGAATTTCTGGCGGGTCGCCGCTTCGATCGCCTGTCGGGCGGTGTCGGCTTCGGCGATGGCCTTCAAGTCGGGTTCATTGTCGATCAACTGGGCCAGCCCATTGCGCATCATCGGATGATCGTCCACGATCAGAATGCGCTTGGCGGTCGGTTTCGTTTTTGCGGGCATATAGAGTTATTGCTTGGGAGCGCTGCCGGTGACGATCGTGCCGCCGCCGGGGTTGGGTTCGATGGTCAGGGTGCCGCTGACCATGCTGCTGCGGGACTGCATGATCCGCAATCCCATGCCGTTGCGGCCGGATTTTTTTTTCGGGAACCCCTTTCCGTTGTCGCTGATTCGTAAATGGATTTGCTCGTTTTCCTCGCGCAGTTCGATGGCGATGGTCTTGGCTCGCCCATGTTTGATGGCGTTGGAAACGGCTTCCTGCGCGATGCGAAACAAATGCGTGGCGGTCGCGTGGTTGTCGGATTTCACCGGGTCGGGACAGTTGAACTCGCACCGCACGCGGAACATTTTTTCGGTGTTTAAAGCCAGTTCCGCCAGGGCGGACATCAAGCCGTCGGCCTCCAGCGTGACCGGTGAAAGCCCGCGTGCCAGTCGCCGGGTTTCACGGATGGCTTGGCGAACAGCTTTGGCGATTTCACGGGCGCGGGCGGCGGCGGGCCGTGATTGGGCGGCCAGCTTTTGGGCGAGCACCTGGCTCAACATTTCAATTCCCGCGAGATGCTGGCAGAGACCATCGTGGAGATCCTGGCCGATCCGGCGTTGTTCGCGTTCGCTGATTTCAAGGATCTCTTTTTCCAGCCGCTTTCGTTCGGTGATGTCGCGGATGAAGCCGGTAAACCGGCGCCGGTCGCTCAGCTTGACCTCGCTGATGGACAGGTCGATGGGGAAAATCGTGCCGTCTTTCTTTTGCGCCAGGGTTTCGCGGCCGATGCCGATGATTTTGGCGTGGCCGGTGCGCCGGTAATTTTCGATATAGCCGTCGTGCTTTTGTTGGTGCGGCGTTGGCATTAACCGGCTGACGTTTTTGCCGATGATTTCAGCCGCCGGGTAGCCGAAGATCTTTTCTGCGGCGGGATTGAAGGATTCGATGATGCCGCGCTCGTCAATCGTGATGATGCCTTCGACGGCGGTTTCGAGGATGGCCCGCAGCCGCTCATCCCGGTCGCGCACGGCGGACGCCACGCGGGCGCGGGAGTTTGTTGATTTTTTCCTCATCCCTTGCATCGCGGGAATATCGGAAATTAATCGGCCCCTGCCAATGCCAATTGCAGAATCAATAACGACTGCCCCAGTGGCGCCGGGGCGGGACTTGGGCGCGAGGGTTAGTGCGCCAGCAGCTGGGCGCGGTAGTCGGTGGGGGACTGGCCCAGAATCTTTTTGAACACGCGGTTGAAATGGGTGAGCGACTGGAATCCGACTTCAAAGGCGATTTCGCTGACGCGCAGGTTGGGGTTGAGGAGCAGATTTTTGGACTTCTCAATCCGCACGCGGGCGACGTAATCGGTGAAGTTGATGCCGGTGACCTTCTTGAACATTTTGCAGAAGTAATAACTGCTCATGTTGATGGATTTCGCCACCTGCCCCAGCGACAATTCCTCGGTCTGGTGTTCGTGGATGTAGGCGCGCGCTTTGGTGATGGCGGGCGGCTCGGAGTTTTCCTGCTGGATGAAGACCTGATTGCTCAGCATTGCCAGATGCTGGGCAAAAATGGTTAGGAGCTTGATGGCGGAATCGTGTTCTTTTTGTGAAATGACCTTGCCGGAAAAGTAGGCGTTGCGCAACGTTTCTCGGTCGGCGTCCAATCCCCATTTGGCGGTCAATTTGACGACTTTTTCAAACTGGGCGGCGGTCGGTTTCTTGCGGAATACCTGGCCGATTTGCAGGAAGCCTACCAACCGGTCGCTCATGCGCACCGGCACGGCGCTATCGCTCAAACCGACGGGGCAAACCACCGTCTCCGGTTCGTTTGTCGCCTGCTGGCACAGGTGTTCCTGCACCTGTAGGCAGGCGGCGCAAGCGCGGCTTTTTTTGGAGATCAGGGAGCAGAAGGCGTTCTCGTTGCGTTTGCCATGATGCGGTAGTTGCCAGGTCTCAATCGGCTGCAAGGCGACCGGCAGGCCGGTTAAATCGCTGAACGCGCGTTCGTAATCACGATAGATGCGGGAGTTGGTCAATGCGTCAACCAGAGCGCGGTTGCCCAGGCCATTTTCTCCGGGGGCAGCGGTGGTGAAATTATGGGGCTGGGAATGGTCGGCGACGCCATTGGTCGCATCATCTGATTTTGCAAATATTGTTTGCACGTTGACAAATTAAGCTAACAGCGAGTTGCTCACAATTAGACTAAACACTAGTCGTATATACTCAAAATAGACTACATGTATAGGGAAAACACCTACTTAAGTCCGTCTTCCATTTTTCGGTGAATATTGAATTAAAATCCACGCCTCGGGTTCCGGTCGTCAGTTTCAAATTTCTGCCCCTGGCTTTGTTGTCTTTGGCGGATTAAATCCGGTTTCCGGTTTCGCCGTGTACCATTAAACGTGAAATTTCAAATTCTGGTGGCCGGAAGTGGACGCCGGTGACGGTGGGTGGCCGCGGGCGGTGGGTTAAGTTGCAGCGTGTCCAAGGATATCTCATCCTTCCCTTCACCCGCCAGGTGAATCGAAACCAGTGATGGATAGATGCTCATTGCCCCCAATTTTATTCACTCATTCACCCTTTGAACACCACTTCAATTGCGGACAATAGGTTCATTTTACGCCATTCTTCCCATCGGTATCTGACCGTACCGAATCACCGCGAACTGGCCAAAGGCACGTTGCACGCCTTGATTCGCGAAACCGGGCTGACCAAGTAGCAATTTACGGATTTATTGCATTGACCGGGCGATTCTTTCCAAGCAACGAACCCATCTTCCGCGCGACTGCGACAAGTTGAGTTTTCTTCAAATCGCGAAGTCGTCGTATTCCGGCCTGGCGGCTTCCAGGGGCGGAAACAGCATGCCGGCGGCAACGGTGGCGTTCGAGCCTTGTTCGACGAGGATGAATGAGCCGGTGAGCCGGTTGGTTTCATAGCCGTCGAACAGCAGCGGCTTGGCCGTGCGGAGGCGGATGGTGCCGATGTCGTTCAGGCCGAGTCCGGCCGGCTGGGGCTCCGGCTCGAAGGTGGTGAAGTTGATGCGGTTTTCTATCTGCGTGACGGCCGCCTGCACGATTTGCGTGGTGTGCTTGAGATAAAACTTTTTGCCCGCCGCCAGCGGCCGCTGGCTCATCCAGCAGACGCGCGCCTGCAGCTCGGTGCTGCGCCCGGGCAGGTTTTGCAGGCCCACAATCATGTCGCCCCGGCTCACGTCGATGTCGTCCTGCAAACAAATGGTCACGGATTGCGGGCAAAACGCCTCGGCGAGCGAACCGTCATAGCTCCAGATCTCCTTCACCTTGGTCTTGATGCCGGCGGGGAAGATGACCACTTCCTGCCCTTGGGCAACAATGCCGCTGGCGATCTGTCCGCTCAAGCCGCGGAAGTCGTGCAGTTCCTTGTTCGTCGGGTTATTCGGGCGGTTGACCCATTGCACGGGGAAGCGGAACGTGCTGAAATTGCGGTCGCTCGCGATGTAAACGGTTTCGAGATGATGCAGCAGCGCCGGGCCTTCATACCACGGCGTTTTCGCGGAGGCATCCACCACGTTGTCGCCGGACAAGGCGCTCATGGGAATGAATTTCACGTCGCGGAAGGAGCCGAACTTCGGCAGAAACCCTTCAATCTCGTCGCGGATTTCCGTGAAGCGCGCCTCGCTCCAATCCACCAGGTCCATCTTGTTCACCGCGATGACCAGGTGCGGAATGCCCAGCAGCGCCGCGATGTAAGTGTGCCGGCGCGTCTGCTCGATCACGCCCTGCCGCGCATCCACGAGGACGATGGAAAGATTCGCCGTGCTCGCGCCCGTGACCATGTTGCGGGTGTATTGCACATGGCCCGGCGTGTCGGCGACGATGAACTTGCGCTTGGGCGTGGCGAAATAGCGATAGGCCACATCAATCGTGATCCCCTGTTCGCGTTCGGCGCGGAGACCGTCGGTGAGATTGGCGAGATTGATCTGGCCGCCGCCGGTGATGTCGGCGCTGCGCTCGAGCGCCTCGACCTGGTCTTCCATCAGCGACTTGGAATCGTAAAGCAGCCGGCCGATAAGCGTGGATTTGCCGTCGTCAACGGACCCGCAGGTGTTGAAGCGCAAAAGTTCGATGGGATGCGAGTGGGGCATATCAATCAAAAGTAACCGGCTTTTTTACGATCTTCCATGGCGGCTTCACTGGCCTTGTCGTCAGCGCGGGTGCCGCGTTCGGTCACGCGCGCGGCGGAAACTTCGCCGATGATGTCGTCAATCGTTTCCGTTTTTGATTCGATCATGCCGGTGCTGATCATGTCGGCAATCGTGCGGACGCGGCAGATCATTTTCTTGATCGGCTCATTCGGTTTCGGACGCGCACCGGCATAAGGATCGGGCTTGCTCGCATCGGTGTGCGGCGGCGGGACTGGCAGCCATTGGCCGCCCTTGCGATAACATTCGCGCTCGTGACTGAAATAGATGTTCGGCACCTCGAGCTTCTCTGTTTTGATGTATTCCCAGACATCCATCTCCGTCCAGTTGGAAAGCGGAAAGACGCGCATATTCTCGCCCGGATTCAACTTGGCATTATAAAGGTTCCAGATCTCGGGCCGCTGATTTTTCGGATCCCACTGGCCGAAGGAATCCCGGAAGCTGAAGAAGCGTTCCTTGGCGCGGGCTTTTTCCTCGTCGCGTCGCGCGCCGCCGATGGCGCAGTCAAATTGAAATTCCTCGATTGCGCCGAGCAGCACGGGAATCTGGAGCTTATTGCGGCTGATCTCGCCGGGCGCGGGATGGGCGAGCCCCTTGGCGATGGCTTCATCCACGGTGCGAACGATGAGCTTGGCGCCAAGTTCCTTGGCGCGGCGGTCGCGGAACTCGAGGAGCTCGGGAAACTCGTGACCGGTCTCGACATTCAGGAACGGCATCGGGATGTCGGAAGGGCGGAAGGCTTTTTCCGCGAGGCGCAGCAGACAGATGGAATCTTTGCCGCCGGAGAAGAGCAGGGCGGGGCGTTCAAATTCGGCGGCGACTTCACGCATGATGTGGATCGCTTCCGTTTCCAGATACTGCAAATGGTCAAGATGGTATGAGCTCATTTTGTCGCCCGCAGATTAACGCAGATGGACGCAGATAAAATAAAAAACCAATCTGCGGAAATCGGCCGCCTCTGCGGGAAGTTTAGGTTTTTTCCATGGCTTTGCCGCCCCAGCTTGCGTGCAAGCCGCACTCGCGCTTGTCGTCGGCTTTGGCGGGATCGAAATAATCCCACTCGTTCGGAAGGTGGTGCTGCCGCAGATAATTTTCCAGGTCGGCGTCGCTCCAGTAAAAGAGCGGGCTGACTTTCAGCGAATTAAAATTCTTGTCCTCAGTCACGATGTCGAGGCCGGCGCGGTTCGGGTTCTGCACCTGGCGCAGCGCCGTGAGCCAGACGGTTGGCGCTAGCTCTTTCATGCCGCGCTGGAATGGCTCCAGTTTCATCGCGGTGCTGAACGCCTTGATGCGCTCCTCGTTTTCCGGTGTCGGTTCCGGCATGCCGCCGAACGCGGCGTCGTAATGCGCGGCGGTCACCTTGGGAAGGTAGGCCTTGAGGTTTAGCTTGAGTAATTTCGTCACCTGCTCGGCGTGGACATAAGTCGCCGGGCGATTGTAGCCGTGGTCCACCCAGAGCACTGGAATGTCCGGCTGCACTTGCGTGACAAGATGGAGGATCACCGCTTCGTAGGGGCGAAAATTGGTCGAGACGATCGCGTGACCATTCGACTGCGCGATGGCCCAACGGATGATTTCCAGCGGCGTATGGTGACGCAGTTCGATGTTGGCCCGGGAAATTTTTTCAGGGGTCATGGGTCAGATCAATTGGTGGTCGGTTGTTCTTTCAGCAAAACGCGCGCGCACCAGTCGCCGAAGCGTTCGCCGGCGGTGCGTTCTTTCGCGAAGCGCGTGAATACGGGGCGGAACTCCGTTTCCAAATCGGATTCCTTGATGACGTCTTTCCAGATTTGGTTGAGCCGCGTGCCCGCGACGTCGCCGCCAAGCCAGACTTGATAACGTCCGGGCGCCTTGCCGACGAACGCAATCTCCGCCATGTAGGGGCGCGCACAGCCGTTCGGGCAGCCGGTCGAGCGGATGATGATTTCTTCGCCATCCAAACCAACTTCGGTCAAAAGTTTTTCGATGCGGTCAATGAAGCCCGGCAGCATGCGTTCGGATTCCGCCAGGCCGAGGCCGCAGGTCGGCAACGATGGACAGGCCATGGCTGCGGCATGCAAAAGGGTCGTCTGATTTTCCGTTTTCAAGCCATGGGCGCTGAAGGCCGCGTTGATGCCTGCTTTGTCGGCATCACTGACGTTGGCCAGAATAACATTTTGATTCGCCGTCAGCCGGAATTCGATCTTCGGAAATTTGTCCGCGACGTCGCGCAACGCTTTTTTCTGCGCGCCTTTCACGCGGCCGGATTCGACAAACACGCCGAGAAACCAGCTTCCATCCACTGCCTTGCGCCAGCCGAGCAGATCGCTCGTCGTGGTGAATTGATAATGCTTCGCCGGGGCGAGCGTGATGCCGGCGCGCTGGTTCACCTCGTCCTGCATGAACTTCACGCCGCGTTCGGCGACGACGTATTTTAAGCGCGCATGCTTGCGGTCGGTGCGGTCGCCGAAATCGCGATGGATGGTCAGTACGGCTTTCGTCACGTCCACAATCTTGTCCGGTGTGAAAAAGCCGATGACATCCGCCAGGCGCGGATAGGTCGCCTCGTTGCCATGGCTGCGGCCCATGCCGCCGCCAACGCAGAGGTTATATCCAATGAGTTGGTCGTTCTCGACGATGGCGATGAGGCCGAGGCAGTTCGTGTAAACGTCCAGGTCATTCACCGGCGGGATGACAAAGGCGATCTTAAACTTGCGTGGCAAATAGGTCTTGCCATAAAGCGGATCCACGAAGTTTTTATTCTCCGGCGCGTCATTGTCGAGCTGCACGCCGTCAATCCAGATGGCGTGATACGCCGGCGTCTTTGGCGCGAGCGCCAGCGCGACCTTGTGTGCGTCGGCAACAACCTGTTCCCGTGCCTTGGTGTAGGCGGGCGTGGGCGGCGCGAGCACGTTGCGGTTCACATCGCCGCAGGCGGCGAGCGTGGAGAGCAGGCATTCGTTGATGGCCTTGACCACCGGCCGGAAATTATTTTTGACCACGCCGTGGAACTGGATGCTCTGGCGGGTGGTGATGCGCAGCGTGGTATTGCCGTAATCCGAAGCGAGCTGGTCGAAGACAGCGTATTGCCTGGTGGTCATGACACCGCCGGGGATGCGGCCGCGGATCATCATGATGTATTTCTTGCCCGTCTTGCGCAGGTCGCGGTCGTCCTGTTGATAGCTGCCGTGGAATTTCAGGAATTGGTTGTCGTCCTCGGAGAAATGGTCGGTCGACGGATCAGCAATGGTCGCGGCAATGGTGCCGGCCAAGGTTGGAATGGCGGCCTTGATTTCCTCGTTGTGGGTCAATTTGACAGTTCCTTCAGCGCTCATAAGCGAACGACAAGCATAGCTTGATGTAGCCTACTGTTCAAGCGTGGTTTGCTGGAGTCGCGCGCCGGAGGCAAGGGCGGGGAACAAATTTCCTCCGGTTCGTCAAATATATCGGCCCGACGCTTTGTTTCCGTGGAATCAGCTTACCGGTGCGATTTTTTGCAGCCATTTCGTCAAGCCGAAGAGCGAAAGGAAGACGGCAGCGCCCGGCCAGAATGATAATTGCGGCGCAACGGCGAGCCAATCTACGAAGACAATACCGGCCATGAGGTTTGCGGCGATGATGGCAACGCTGCCCGCACCACCGGTGAAAAGCTTCCGCACGCACCAGCCGGTCCACCCGATTAAACCGGCGGCAAGCCCGAGGGCACGGAGCCGGAAACCGCCGGTGTTCATCGCGACCGCCAGCAGGATTGGCACCGCGAGCGGGAGCAGCGGCCAGAAGGGGATGGCACCCCGATGGCTTTCGCGTCGCACAACGAAGTTTGAGCCTACGACATAGAGTGCCATGGCCAGGCCGCACAGGATTGGCCAACCATTCAAGCCCGTTGCACCCGATGCTCCGGCGATGATGTAAATCCAAAAGCGGCAGGTGCCGAGCAACCATGGCGCCGCAGTGAAAAATTTGTGAGAGAAGTTGTAAAGCAGGATGCACAGCGCGAGGACAATTGCCGCACCGGCCGAGAGCTGACTACAGAATAGCAACAGGAATATGCCCGCGACCAGAAGGCTGAAGCCAAGACGCCAGGCGAGGTGGATCGAAATTTTTCCTGATGGAATTGGCCGTTCCGGACGCCGCTGGTGGTCCGAGTCGGCATCAAAAGCATCATTTAAAAACATTCCGCCGGTGTGCAGCAGACTGACGCCCAGAAGTAAAAATGGTAGTTTCCAATAATTCCCCCCTCCGCCGAGCCACCAGCCGGCCAGGCAGTTTGACCATGCCGTCGGCAAATTTGCCACGCGGCCAAGGACGAGGAGCGTGCGCAGTTGCGGGGTGAAATGCATTGTTAATCGAGAAAGCAATGATATGGAAAAATAAAAATCGGGGGAAAGAAGAATTGATGATTTTTAAAGCGCTATTCGGCATTGGCCGGCGCGGGTGGCGGAAAATGGTGTGAAAGCAGGCAATTTGTGTTGGAGTACTCCTAATGGTTGTGCTATCTGATCGCGTTGAAAATTTCATGGTCGGCCGGTTTTTAAGAAAATAGAAACGGCATTGACACTTAGAGTGAAGCGGTTTAGTCTCAAAAAAATTGCTACCAATCATGTTACTTCGCATCAGTTTAATTCTGGCCATTGTCGCCGCGCTGGCTGCCGGCACCGTAAGTTATTTTGCCGTAACCGACAAAATTCCCGCGTTGACAAAACAACGCGATGACGAGAAATCCGCCAAGGTCACTGAGCAGGATGCTCATAAAAAGACCAAGACGGAACTGACCAAGACCAAAGGCGATCTGGCCAAGGTTCGGACGGAATTGGCCACTACCAAGTCTGAGCTTGATCAGGCCAATGCCCGGGCCGTGGCTCAGTCGAAGCGTGCGGATGAGCTGTCCGACAAACTTGCCAAAATCACCCAGGAACGTGATGATGTTCAATCCCAGCTGGCAAGCTACAAAACCTCAAACCTGACGCCCGAACAAGTTTTGAATATTGCCAAAAAACTTAAGGACACGGAAGTTCAGATTGCCGCCATTATCGAGGAAAAAGCGATATTAACTCGCCAGTTTATCAGCACCAAAGCTCAGTTGGCAAAATTTATTGGCCCGGATACCGATATTAAATTGCGCGCCGATTTGAAGGGTAAAGTTATTGTGGTGGATCCTAAATGGGAATTTGTGGTTCTTGACATCGGCGAAAATCAGGGTGCGATTCAGGACGGCGAATTGCTGGTCAGCCGTGAAGGCAAGCTGGTTGCCAAAATTATTATCCGCAACGTCCAAAAAGATCGCAGCATTGCCAATATCATCCCGGGTTGGAAATTGGGTGAGATGATCGAAGGCGACGAAGTCACTCCGGCTCATCCGGCCACATAAAATGAAGGTTTGCGCCACCCACGTGGTTCTGTTTGCTGTTATTACAGCCTTGGTGGTACTATCGGTCGGGTGCGCCTCGACCGATCCGGATAATGCTTCTGTCCGTCCTTGGAACTCTCCCGAAGGGTGGCAGGGCGGTGTTCTTGGTGGAATGAATTATCAGCACCGTTAAGTTTTTCGTCGCACGCAGCGTGATGGCGTGAAAATAAAGTTTACCTTCGCATCGTGAGGTTCCGCCGGGATGGTTTCCAGCAGTTGAAAATCGTAGGTTACGCCACATTTAATTCCGCTCGCTGCCGACAGAATCCGGTCATAGAAGCCTTGGCCTCGACCAAGCCGGTTTCCATTCAAGTCAAACGCCATGCCCGGCACCAGTACCAGATCGAATTGATTTAGTGCAATCTGCTCACAAGTTGCCGCCGGTTCGCGTACCTCGAACTTTCCGGTGACGATGTCGTTGTCCAGCGATTTGAGGAGCCGCGCACCGTAGTTTTTTTCCCCCGCGTCAAAAAAGGGCAGGGCGCAATTGGTACCCAGCGCCAGCGAAAGTTCCAGCAGTGGCCAGATGTCCAATTCATCCGGCATCGGCGCGAAAAATAAGATCGTGCGGGCGCTTGCTATCTGAGGTTTCAGCCGATCGTTCAAATCAATGGATTCCACTGCCCTCACCGCGGGGGAAATCTTTTCCAGTCGAGCGCGGATATGCTGGCGCAGTTCGGATTTAAATCTTTGTTTATCCGTGCTCATCGACTTTTCTTTTTCTCCGTAGATTGCCTCCGCCAGTTTTCCAACCGCTCCTTGATTTTCTTTTCCACGCCCTGTTCCGTCGGTTCATAAAATGTTTTATCCACACCCAGATATTCCTGGATCACAAAATGATTCTTGCCATCGTGGGCATATTGGTAGCCCTGGCCGTGGTCGAGCCGCTCCGCGCCTGGGTAAGCCGCGCTGCGCAAGTGCTCCGGCACGGGAATGGTGCGGCCGGAACGCACGTCTTCCAGTGCGGCATCAATGGCCTTGTAAGCGGAATTGCTCTTGTTGGCGGTCGCGATGTAAATCGTCGCCTCGGCCAGCGGAATCCGCGCTTCGGGCCAGCCGACAAATTCCGAGGCAGACAAACAGGCATTTGCCAAAACCAAAGCCATCGGATCGGCGAGGCCCACATCTTCCGCCGCGCAAATCACGATGCGCCGCGCGATGAAACGCGGGTCTTCTCCGGCGTGGATCATTTTTGCGAGCCAGTATAGCGCTGCGTCGGGATCGCTGCCGCGCATGGATTTGATGAAGGCGGAAATCGTGTCGTGGTGCGCATCACCTTCGCCGTCATAGACCACGGCTTTCTTCTGGATGCTTTGCTCGGCGACTGCCAGCGTGATGCGGACCACGCCATGTATATCCGGTGCGGTCGTGAGGGCGGCTATTTCAATCGAGTTCAAGACCTTGCGGGCGTCGCCATCGGCGATTTTCGCAAGGTGGCGTAGGGCGATTTCATCTGCAGAAATTTTCAGGTAGCCGAGTCCTCTCGCTTCATCTTGCACCGCCCGCTGGAGCAGGGTGAACAATTCCTCCTCGGTCAGCGGGCGCAGTTCGAAAATCTGCGAGCGTGAGACGAGCGGTGAATTGACGAAGAAAAACGGGTTGTGAGTGGTTGCGCCGATGAGTCTGATGACACCGCTTTCCACGTCGGGCAACAAAACGTCTTGTTGCGCTTTGTTGAACCGATGGATTTCGTCAATAAAGAGAATCGTGGAGGCACCGGTGTTTTCCAGTCGGTTGGCGGCGGCGGACAGGACCCGGCGCATATCGGCGACGTTCGATTCCACACCGCTGAGGCGCTCAAATTTACTTTTCGTCTGGCGGGCGATAATTTGAGCGAGCGAGGTTTTGCCAGTGCCTGGCGGGCCATAAAACAGCAGCGACTGGATGCGGTCTGCCTCAATTGCCCGCCGAAGCAGCTGCCCGGGTGCCAGGATGTGGGTTTGGCCTGCGTATTCATCGAGGTTGCGCGGGCGCATCCGGGCGGCCAGCGGTTGACTGCGAAAACTGTCATCCGAGGGCGTAGAATTTACTTCCGGCATGTTTTCTCCCGGGTTGGTAAAAAGGTCGTTGCGCGCCATTCAGACAAGGTAGCATCGGGTTGAGAACGGCAAAATAAAAAAGCCCGCACGCGTGGCGGGCTTTGATTGCCGTTGTGCGCGAGCAAACCGGCAATCTTAATTAATCCCCCGCCATTGCCGTGTGGAACTCGATCCTTTGAACAAGTATTGCTACTTGTGGGACTTGCCCGGCGGCTTTCAATTTTCGGGCAGGCCGACATGTTGGCCACCGTCTGCGGCTCATCCCGTGATCGTTTTAATTACGGTTCAAGGACTGTTGCCAATCACAAACAGGGCAGGGAAATCTGGTTTTTAAAAGATCAACTTTAACTGGGTTTAAACTCGCCTCAGGCGCTCGTATTCTCAAGTGAAATCACAATAAATATTTTCCGAATTTTTCCGCAAACGCTTGCGCCCGGTATTCGATCGGGAGTAGATTTAAAGCTGCGTCGATTTTTTACTTTTACTTCGCGGAAGTTTTTCCATCGAGCCGATGGCGGATAATGTTAGCGAGGGCGTCGGGTTTAAAAGGTTTACGGATAAAATTTGCGCCTTCAACGAGGGTGGCGCGACGGCTTTCGAGGTTGCCGGTATAACCACTGGTGTAGATAACTTTAAGGGTGGGTTTTTCTGCAAGCAAGCGCTGGCCTAGTTCGATGCCGTTCATGTTTTCCGGCATGATGACGTCGGTAAATAATAAATCAATTTTATCCCGGTTGGCCGACCAGATTTTTAATGCGGCCGGGCCCGAATCGGCTTCTAGCACGCTGTAGCCACAGCGGTTCAGCAGGTCGGCTACAAAGGCGCGCAGTGAAATTTCATCTTCCACCAGTAAAATGGTTTCCGTTCCCCATGGCAGGGTTGGTTGAGGCTTGAGCGTGGCTTGGCTGGCTTCAGTGTTGCGGATGGCGGGAAAGGCGACGGTGAAGGTTGTGCCTTTGCCCGGTTCGCTTTGAACATTGATGCTTCCGCGATGCTGCTGCACGATTCCATAAACGGTAGCCAGGCCGAGGCCGGTGCCTTTGCCAACTTCCTTGGTGGTAAAAAATGGTTCAAAGATGCGGGGTAAAATTTCCGGGGGGATGCCGCTACCATTGTCGCTGAATTGCAGGCAAACCCATAAATCCTCCGAACTTTCAGTTTTACCGGCTCGTTTTTCGGTGAAGGTGCGGATTGTGAGTTTGCCGCCATTGCTCATGGCGTCACGGGCGTTGACAGCGAGGTTCAACAGGATTTGCTCAATCATTCCGGTGTCCGCCTGAATCAAAGGCAGAGCGGAGCCGTATTCAGTGTGCAGCGCGAGATCTTCGCCGAGGATACGCTGAAGCATTCTGGTGATGTGTGCCACGGTTTCGTTGAGGTCCAGATTGATGAGCTGCATCTGCTGTTTGCGGGCAAACAGCAGCAATTGGCGGGTAAGGCTGGCGGCGCGTTCGGCGGCATGTGAAATCTGGTTGGAGGCGTCGCGGATTTCTTCCGGGTGGAGGTCGAGGTTTTGGAGCAGTGCGGCGTTGCCTTGGATAATCGTCAGAATGTTGTTGAAATCATGTGCGATGCCACCGGATAACTGGCCGACCGCTTCCATTTTCTGCGACTGGCGCAACTGGGACTCCAGTTCACCGCGTTGTTTTTCATTGCGAACCCGCTCAGTGATATCTTCGACAATCGAGAGGCAGCCACAAATACGACTATGGGCATCGCGGATAGCCATATTGCGCCATTCACAGTTCAGGCGGCTTCCATCTTTAGTGATGTTGTCGTTGATGGAATGGCTGGCAAGATTTCCACCGGCGATGATATCTTGCCAGAGTTTGCTGACCAGCGGCTGAATGTCGGCGGGGACGATCAACTCGTAGGCGTGACGTCCAATGGCTTCAGCGGCAGGCCAGCCAAAAATTCTTTCGGCGGCAGGGTTCCATTCGGTCACACAAAAATCCTGGTCCCACGCAATGAATGCCAGCGGCAACCGGCTCATGTAAAACTTCGTCCGTTCGTTGGCCAGCCTAAGTTTTTCATCAATCCGTTTGCGGTCAGTGAGATCAAACATGATGCCCTGGGTGCCGACAATCTTTCGGTTGCTATCAAACACCGGGGTCTTGAAAACGTGGAAGAACCGAACCTCGCCATCCGGAGCGATGTACTCTTCATCTACTTCAATTGTCTTTCCAGTTTTTATGATGGTGTTGTGATGGTTAACACCGACCACTGAAAAATTGTAATCATTCGCGTCTGAGAGGTTTTGCTTTAATTTGTATTCCGCCATTTCTGCAGCCGTGCGTCCGAGTATTTCCTCCCGCTTGAGCTGTTTTAATTCACTGAACCGTGAGTTGACAAATTCGAACCGGCCCGCCGCATCCTTGCGGAACACACACACTGGCATCTGTTCGACCAGTGAGGAATAAAGCGCCTGGGTGGTGTGCAGCGTTTCGGTGGCGCGGCGGCGCTCCGAAATGTCCCGGACATTGATCTGGAGCGCGGGTTGTCCATCGTAGGTGATACGCCGGGCGTTGATATCCACAGGGATTCGGCGGCCTTTAGCCGTAAGACTCTCCTCTTCGATGTTGCTGGTCAGGCCTGAGACGAGTTTGGCAAAATCAATTTTGACGGTCGGGTGGGTGTCGGCGGGCGTGAGATCAAACACAGATTTGCCGATCAATTCTTCCTTGGTCATTTCGTGCAGATGGCAGGCGGCGGCATTAACGTCGAGCACTCGGCCCTCCAAATCTTCCACAAATATGGCATCCGGCGAGAGATCGAAAAGCGTGCGCATTCGTAATTCGTTTTCCCGCAACGTCAATTCGATTTCTTTTTGTTTGGTTATGTCGCGGGAGATGCCAAATGTTCCTGTGATATGTCCTTCGCTGTCACGCAGGCATGCTTTGCTGGATGAGACCCAGGTTACTTTGCCGTTGGCCCAGACCTCCTTTTCTTCATAGCCGATCATCGGCACACCGGTTTTGATGATCCGCTGTTCATCGACAAAGGCTTCGCCTGCGTGTTCTTTGCCAAAAACGTCGAAATCGGTTTTCCCGATGAGGTCAGCCGGGTTGTCACAACCGTACAACTTTGCCATCGTTTTGTTGACTCGGATGAATCGGCTTTCCAAGTCTTTGAAATAAATCCTGTCGGAAGTATTGGATTCCATCAGGCGCAGCAACTCACGTTCACGTTCCAAGGCTTCGTGCGTTCTCTTCTGTTCGGTTACATCGCGGAAGCTCCAGACGCGCCCGATAATCCTGTCGCCAAGACGCTGTGGCCTCGATACCCGCTCAAAGACCCGACCGTCTTTGAATCCAATCGTCTCGAATGATTCCTGCTCCAGCTGCTGGTAAAGTTCTTGGACGCGATGCAAAAACTCGTCTGGCTGTGAGAGTTGATCCAACACCGCTTCCAGCATGGCTGCGTCATCGTTGCGGGCAACGAGTTCGGCGGGGAGCCGCCACATTTCAAGAAATCGGCTGTTATAAACGGTCACCTTGCCATCGAGACCTACCACCAGCAATCCGTTGGCGCTGGATTCAATGGTGGCGCGAAGCAGTGAAACCGACTGCGCCAGCTGGTCTTCATATTCTTTGCGTCCGCTCAAGTTGCGAGCCATTGCTGCTATGACTTTCTGGCCTGAAACCTCATAGGTGGTCAAGCTCACCTCCACTGGAAAAATAGTTCCGTTCTTACGCCGGTGCTGGTCGCGCACTATTTGTGAACCGCCTGCCTGCAGTTTTCGCCAAATTTCTTGCGCCGCGCTTAACTGGACGTCCGCCGCGATATCTGCCACCGACATTTGCAGCAATTCCTTCCGCGAATAGCCAAGGGTTTCGCATGCGCTTCGATTGACATCCAGCACTTTGCCGTTGATATCGTGAACAAAAATGGCATCGGACGCATGTTCCACCAGCATCCGGAATCGTTCTTCGCTTTCCCGCAGCGATTTTTCTGCGCGATGCTTTTCAATGGCTGTGGTTGCCGTATGCGTTACCAATTCAATTAAGCCGACGTCGTCGTCGCTCGGCAAACCCGTCTTGCGGTGGTAAATGCCAAACGTGCCAAGCACCTTCTTCTGCTCATCCAAAATGGGCGTGGACCAGCAGGAGCGCAATCCATGTGGCAGTGCCAGATGTTTGTAATCCGCCCACAGTGGATCGTTCGCAATGTCGCTGACGAACACCGGCGAACCGCGATACGCCGCCGTCCCGCAACTGCCGACCCTCGGCCCGATGGTTGCGCCGTCAATCGCCATCGAAAATTTCTTCGGCAGTGACGGCGCCGCCCCGTGGTGCAAATGCGTTCCATCCAGCAGCAGAATCGAAGCCAGCATTCCCGGCGATTGCGCCTCAACACCGCGCAGCAACTCCTCCAGTGTGTCGGGCAGCGGTTTGCCGCTGGCGATCATCTGCAACGCCAGATTTTGTAGCTGATTCAATGAATCCGCTTTCTTCAGGGCCTTGACTTTTTGGGATTCCCGCTCCAGCAATTGCCGCATGATGATGAAAAGGATCACGCCTGTGAAACCCACGAAGAACCAGCCCTTGTAAATTTCCAGCCGGGTATATTGATCCCGGTCCTGGACGAATTTCGCCAGTAGTTTGTCGGAAAATAAAATCCACAAGCCTGCGATCAGGCCGTAGATCAAACCTGCCCGTAGCGCCACCATGCTGGGTTTCTGGCTCATGAAAATATCAAGGTGGTCAGATTATGCGTCCATCGCCGCCGTTTTGCAACCGGCTCAATGCAAAACTTCCACTCGCCTGTCTGCTCTCCTTGCGCTAGGCTCAACGCTCAATTTCGCATGATGACCAGCACGCAAATCCGCCAATCGTTCCTCGATTTTTTCAAATCGAAGCAGCACACCATCGTTCCCTCGTCCAGCCTGATGCCGGACAGCCCGAACCTGCTGTTCACCAACGCCGGCATGAACCAGTTCGTGCCCATCTTCCTCGGCCAGAGCCAATGTCCTTACACACCCGGTCGCGCCGCCGACACCCAGAAATGCATTCGCGCCGGCGGCAAGCACAACGACCTTGACGACGTCGGCCTCGACACCTATCACCACACGTTCTTTGAGATGCTCGGCAACTGGTCCTTCGGCGACTATTTCAAGCAGGAAGCCATCGAATGGGCGTGGGAGTTGGTCGTGAACATCTGGAAGTTCCCGCCGCAACGCCTTTACGCCACCGTTTACAATCCGGACAAATCCAAAAACGACCCCAGCGAATTCGATCAGGAAGCGTGGAACTTCTGGGCCGAGAAATTCCGTTCCGTCGGCCTCGACCCCGCCGTCCACATCGTCAACGGCAACAAGAAAGATAATTTCTGGATGATGGGCGAAACCGGCCCGTGCGGCCCCTGCTCCGAACTCCATGTGGATTTGACGCCCGCCGGCGATACCAAAGGCAGTCTGGTGAACAAAGGCGACGCCCGCTGCATTGAAATCTGGAACCTCGTCTTCATGCAGTTCAACGCCAATCCGGATGGCACCTTTTCGCCGCTGCCGGCAAAAGCGGTGGACACCGGCATGGGTTTCGAGCGCGTCACCAGCATCATCCAAGGCACTAAAAACCTGACGGATTTTGCCCACGCCAAGATTTCCAACTACGAAACCGACATTTTCCGCCCCATTTTTGACGCTTTGGAGAAAATGAGCGGGAAAACCTATAAAAGCACGCTGCCCGGCGACGCCAATCGCATTATCGGAACAGCCGACAACCCTATCGGCTCGACCGATAAGGCGACCGGTTCAACCGGTAAGCCTGCCGGTTCCGCCGATAAGCCTGTCGCCGGTTCCGGCACGTCTGTCGGTTCAGCCGATAGGGCTATCGGTTCCGCCGATAACCGTGCCGGTTCGACCGATAAGCCTATCGGCTCAACCGATAACCCTGCCGGTCGCGCCGATAATGCCGCCCAAATTGCCGAGGACATCGCTTTTCGCGTCATCGCCGACCATATCCGCACCCTCAGTTTTGCCATTGCCGACGGCATCCAGCCCGGGAACACGGACCGGAACTACGTATTGCGCCGCATCCTGCGCCGCGCCGTGCGCTACGGACGCACCCTCGGATTCAAGGAACCGTTCTTCTACAAACTCGTGGACGTCCTCGCCGACACGATGGGCGACGTCTTCCCCGAAATCCGTGCCCGCAAGAAGCAGGTGCAGGAAACCATCCAGCGCGAGGAAGAGGCGTTTAACAAGACGTTGGACAACGGAATTGAGCGGTTCGATGGAATGATGTCGGCTGTGAAACAGGGAAAAGAAAATCCAGTCTTGGTTAATGGCATTCCTTCACCACCAAAAAAGCCGGTGGAATTTCTTGGCAGTTTTGCTTTCACTCTTTACGACACGTATGGGTTTCCGCTCGATTTGACAGAGTTGATGGCGCGTGAGCATGGGTTCAGTGTGGATAAGGCCGAATTTGATTGGTTGATGGAAGAGCAGCGCGCCCGCGCCCGCGCCGCGCAGAAGAAGGAAGTCATTTCCCTCTCGCAAATCGAGACCACCACGCCCACGAAGTTCGTCGGCTACGAGGCACTGGCCGTGCCGGCCAAAGTTCTCGAAGTCGTCTCTTTGAAGGACAAAACCGCCGTCATCCTCGACACCAGCGCGTGCTACGCCGAGATGGGCGGACAGGTCGGCGACACCGGCGAGTTGACCGGCAGCGGAAAATTGTGGCGGATTTCCAACACGCAGAAGAGCGGCAACACGTTCTTGCATTTCCTTGAAACTGAAAACTTGAAACTTGAAACTGCGCCGGTCGTCGGCAGCACCGTTTCACTTTCAGTTGATTTGTCTCGGCGCAACGCGATCCAACGCCACCACACCGTCACACATTTGCTGCACTGGGCCTTGCACGAAGTCGCTAGCAAGGAGGCTTCGCAGAAAGGTTCCTTCGTCGGGCCGGACAAATTGACCTTCGACTTCAACAGTGCGCCGCTCACACCCCGGCAGGTCGCTGATATTGAAAAGCTCGTCAACGAACGCATCCTCGAAAACGCGGGCGTCTCGTGGGCGGAAGTCGCGCACGCCGACGTGAAATCGCGCAAGGACGTGATGCAATTCTTCGGCGACAAATACGGCGACACCGTCCGCGTCGTCCAAATCGGTGGCGGCGCCGGCAAACTGGATGGCTATTCGATGGAACTATGCGGCGGTACGCATACGCGGGCGACCGGCGAGATTGGTTTGTTCCGCATCGTCAGTGAAGCCGCTGTGGCTGCCGGTGTTCGGCGCATCGAAGCGGTCGCGGGATTGACCGCTTACGGCTTGGCGAACGAGCAGTTGCAACTCATCCGCAGCATCGCCGGCAAAATCAATTCGCCCGTTGGGGAACTGGAAAAGAAAGTTGAAGCCTTGCTCGCGCACCAAAAAGAATTGGAAAAGTTGCTCAAGTCGGCAATCCAGCGCAACGCTGCGCAGACCGCGAGTTGGTTGCTCACGCGCACGACGGAAGTAAACGGCATCCCGCTCATCACGCAAGCGTTCCCCGACGCCGACGGCGAATATTTACAAGCCATCGTGGACGCGGTGAAAGGCCGATTCAAAGGCGTCATCGTCGTCGGTGGCGCAGCGAACGGCAGCGTGACGCTCATTGCAAACGTCTCGCCGGAATTCACCGCGAAAGTTCAGGCAGGGAAAATCATCCAGCAGATTGCGCCAATCGTCGGCGGCAAAGGCGGCGGCAAGCCGGACAACGCGCGCGGCGGTGGCAAGGACGCGGGCAAATTGGATGAAGCGCTGGCCAAGGCGAAGAGCCTGATCGGTTGAAATGGAAACTCCTTCGCCAATCCGCCGCCAGCGCTCAAAGCCTTTGCCGTCCGTGGAAATCCGCGAGATGGAATTGAACGATGTGCCGGAGGTGTTTGAACTGGGGCAGAAACTCTTCACCGCGGAAGAATGGCCCTCGCTCTATCGTTCCTGGAACGACCACGAGCTGGCACTTTTGTTCAGCAGCGATGCGGACACCTGCCTCGTCGCGGAAGCGGAAGGCCAGGTAGTAGGCTTTGCACTGGGGCGTATGATGGAAAAACCGCGCAGCGCCTGGCGTTATGGCTGGCTGCTTTGGCTGGGAGTGGATCGGCGCTTCAAGCGCAGCGGTGTGGCGACGCGGCTGATGAAACAAATGAAAGGGCTCTTCATTGAGCGCGACGCCCGGATCATGCTGGTGGACACGGCGGCGAAAAACCACAGCGCAGTCGCGTTTTTCCGCCGCAACGGTTTTGGCCAGGAAATCCGTCATGTTTACCTCTCGCAAAATCTGGAGAACGACCCGCGCTATATCGGACGCAAAGACAACAGCGAAGACGATACGGACGACTGAACTGGATAAGTGGTGAGCCGCGATTGCCCACTGGCTTATCAGTTTCGAGTTAATTCATGTCTTCACTTCACCGCCCCGAACTGGCGCAGGGCGACGAGCGGATCAATTCGCGCCACCAGGAAGTGCGCCCAGCGATACTGCCAGCGTTGCCACCAGGATTGGGTTTTAAACCAGCCGGGGTCAATCCGGCGGGAATGTTTTAGCATCTGTTCAAAAACCCCGTGCGCGCCAGCGGCCACTTCTTGATCTTCAAACCGCAGCATCAGCTCGTAATTCAGATTCAGGCTGCGGATGTCAAGATTGCTGGAACCAACATAGGCAACGCCGTCGCTCACGATCAATTTTGCGTGCAGGATTTGCGGCTGATATTCGTAAATTTCCACACCCGCCTTCATCAAGCGATGATACAAACTGCGGGCGGCCAGTTGGGAAAGCAACACGTCGGATCTGCCGGCGAGAATTAGCTGGACCAGGCCGCCATTGCGCGCCGCGCGGATCAAGTGGCGCCGCACCCGGCGCGTCGGTAAAAAATAAGCGGTGACAATGCGCGTGACCCGTGCCCGGGCAAGGTCGCGATGGAGGGCAACTTGAAAGGGGCTGGCCCCGCGGCCGGGATGGCTGAGCAATAGTTCGCCGCCGAGCCCGGCTTCCGTTTTGCGGCGGCGTTTGAAGGCGCGCAGGCGCATCAGCGGCTTGCGATGGAAATCCGCCAACACTGACAGTTCATCGAATGATTTCGTCAGCTCGACTGCCAGCGCGGGATTTTCGATGTACATGCCTATATCGCACCAGCCGCGAGTCACGCCGTCGCCGTCATATTCATCGGAAATATTGAAGCCGCCGAGGAACACCAAGGCGTCATCGCATAAAAGCAGCTTGCGGTGATCACGCACGCCGAACCGCCAAAGCCGGAGCGGGTTGAAATAGCGGACGCTGCCGCCGGCGGCGAGAAGCGGCGCGAAAAAACTGGCGGGCAAAGGCCAGGAGCCGAAGGCGTCCACCAGCACGGAAACTTTCACGCCGCGCGCGGCGGCGCTGGTCAGGACGTCGCGAAACTGCCGGCCGATCTGGCTGTCGGCGTAGATGTAGGTTTCCAGCCGGACGGATTGGCGCGCGTTGCGGATGGCATCGAGCATGGCTGGAAAAATTTCCCGGCCGGTGCTGAGCCATTGCGGCGTGGCGTGGGCGGTCATCTTACCGGCTGGATGGCATACCCATGCCGCCGCCCATTTTTTTCATCATCTCGGTTTGCATCATGGTCTGGATGTCGTTGTATTTGGTGAAACCGTCCGGAGCTTCGAAGCTGCTGGCGGCGGGTTTGGTGAACGAGATGTTTCTGAAAAACATGGTGGAGTTCTGGCCTTGTTCGGTGGTGACAATTTTTATGGGGAAATTCTTCATGTCGCTCGCGTTCCAGACGGTGGACTCATGTTTGGTTCCATCTTTGTCGGTGACCGTGACCTTGTTTTTCATACAGTTGTGGCCGTCCACGGTTTCCTTGCCGATTTCGGTGGTCTCGACTTTGCTGTCAGCGGGGTCGGACTTGGTCGCCGCGTCGGGCGCGGGCATTTCAGCGTAGCTGTGCAGGCCGGGATAAACCAGGTAGATGGTTTTTGTGTCGGGGCGCGAAATGGAAATCATCGTGTCCATGCCCATGGATTTCAACTGCTCGGCGGCATCCGGCGGCATTTTGGTGCCTTTGGTTTCGCTCATGTTCATTTCAAAACGGGATTTGCCGCTGTCGAAACTGATCTTGCCGGGCATGGTGATGTTTTCGCCACGGCGTTCGGTGGTTTGAAATTCAAGCGTGGCGGCGAAAGCCTGGTTGGCGCCAAAAAGTTTGTCCATCGCACCGCCGAAGCGCGGGCCTTGCGGCGCGCCGCCGGCGGGGGCGAATTGCGCGTTGGCCGGCATCAGTCCGAGGCCGATGAAGCTGGTGACGAGAATGAGGATGGTTTTATTCATAATAAGAACGGTGTTCTGGTTTTGAATGGACGAGTGGCGGCCAAAGGACAAGCAAAAACGGCCACCGTTGCCGGTGGCCGTTTCGTGGTTGATGATTTAATTTTCAGCCAATCCGTTTCTTGAGGCTGGCAAGTTGGTCATTCAACGCCTGGGGCAGTTTGCTGCCCAGCTTGGCGTAGTTTGCGGCGACGTCGGCGATTTCATTGCGCCAGCCGGCGAGATCCACTTTGAGCAGTTCTTCGAGGTTGCCAGCGGGCATATCCAAGCCGGACAAGTCCAGTGCGTCGGGCGTGGGGATGTTGCCGATGGGCGTGGTCTGGGCCTTGGCGGTGCCTTCGACGCGCTCGCAAATCCATTTCAAGACTCGGCTGTTGTCGCCGTAGCCGGGCCAGAGAAATTTGCCTTCGGCGCTGCGGCGGAACCAGTTCACGAAGAAAACTTTCGGCAGCTTGGAGCGGTCGGTCTTTTTCGCGAAGGAGAGCCAGTGGGCGAAGTAGTCAGCCATGTTGTAACCGCAGAACGGCAGCATGGCAAACGGATCGCGTCGAAGGACGCCCGCGGCGCCAAGGGCGGCGGCGGTGGTTTCGGAACCACAGGCGGAACCCATGAACACGCCGTGTTCCCAGTCGAAGGCTTCGTTCACGAGCGGAATCGTGCTGGGGCGGCGACCGCCGAACATGATCGCTGAAAGCGGCACGCCTTCGGGATTCTGCCAGGCGGGATCGAGGACGGGGCACTGTGACGCGGGTGCCGTGAAACGGCTGTTGGCGTGCGCGCCTTTCTTGCCGTTGGTCGGGGTCCAGGGATTGCCTTCCCAGTCGATGCCGGAGGCCGGAGCCGGAACGCCCATGTCTTCCCACCAGATGTCATTGTCGGGCGTGAGCACGACGTTGGTGAAGATGGTGTTCTTGGCGCAGGACGTGAGCGCGTGGGGGTTGGACTTGGCCGAGGTCCCCGGCGCGACGCCGAAGAAACCGGTTTCCGGGTTCATCGCCCAGAGTTGCCCGTCTTTGCCGACGCGGATCCAGGCGATATCGTCGCCGAGCGTGGTGACTTTCCAGCCGGGCAGCGTGGGTTGCATCATGGCCAGGTTCGTCTTGCCGCAGGCGCTGGGGAACGCGGCCGCCACATAGTATTTCTTGCCGGACGGCGCGGTAAGGCCGAGGATGAGCATGTGTTCAGCCATCCAGCCTTCGCGATGCGCGATGGTTGAGGCGATGCGCAGGGCGAGACATTTCTTGCCGAGCAAGGCATTGCCGCCGTAGCCGGAACCATAAGACCAGATGGATTGGTCGTCAGGGAAGTGGACGATGTATTTTTTCTTCGGATCAGGTTCGCAGGGCCAGGGAACGTCCTTTTGGCCGGGCGCCAACGGCGCGCCCACCGAGTGCATGCACGGAATGAACTTGCCGTCCGCGCCCAGTTTATCCATGACCGCCTGACCCATTTTGGTCATGATGCGCATGTTGACGACGACGTAGGGCGAGTCCGTGATTTCGATGCCGATCTTGCAGATGGGCGATTCGAGCGGACCCATGGCGAACGGGATAACATACATCGTCCGGCCCTGCATGCAGCCTTTAAAGCGGGCAAGCATCTCCTGATGCATATGGATGGGGTCAGCCCAATTGTTGTTGGTGCCGACTTCTTCCTTGGTCTTGGCGCAGATGAAGGTGCGGTCTTCCACGCGCGCCACGTCACTGGGATGTGAACGAGCGAGGTAGCAGCCCGGGCGCTTCTTTTCATCTAGCTTGATGAATGTGCCCGCCTTGACCATCTGGTCGCAAAGCGATTGGTTTTCAGTCGCCGAACCGTCGCACCAGTGGATGGCGGCGGGTTGGCACAGTTCGGCCATTTCCTGGACCCAGAAAATGAGTTTATTGTTCGTCGTATTTGGTTTGTTTGATTTGGTGCTGCTCATTTTTTTATAAATTAGAAATTGCGGGGCGAACAATGCCATAAAACAGGTTGCCTAAACAATGGAAAAATGAAGAAAACCGGAAAATATTTCCCTTTTGGCTTCGCATCGCACTGTGGGCTGTGTTACAGAATTAGACAATATGGCCAATTCACCCGCCACTGAAAATACCCGCCGCCCGGCATCGGAAAGGTGCCTGGCGCGTTCGCTGGTCGAAACTTTGGCCGAGGAGCCGACGCTGGAAGCAGTAACGATTGACCGCGTGCATCAGAAGATTTCTGTGGCGACGCTCGGGCGCACGGATGTTGAGAAACTCACCGCCCGCATCAGCCGCGAACTGGAATTGTCGCAATCCGTCACCGCGCAGAATCATTGCCAGCTGCTAGAGGGGAAAAATAACTGCGCTACCTGCAATCTGCCGCTGTCCGAATCCGAGCAGAAAATGTTTACGGTTCGCACTGAAGGCGACGCCACCACCATCGCTCGTGTGACTTGTCCGACGGCGCCAAAATTCTGGCGCTGGCGCGAATTGCCCTTCCCTAAATTTGTCCAGCGGGATGTGGAGTTTCTTGAACATGCGGACGAACATGACCATGCCGATGAATGGAAGTGGCAGCTGGCTCTGGCCGTCGTTTGCGGTGGGTTTGGCTTGCTGGCGGCCTTTGTCTTTCCCGCCTGGCGGCTGCCGCTGTTTGCTGTGAGCTATCTGGCCGGCGCGTGGTTTCCGGCCGAGGAGGTGTGGGAGCGACTTCGAAAACGGACGCTCGATGTTCATTTCCTCATGCTGGCCGTTGCCGCCGGTGCTGCCTGCATCAATGCCTGGGCGGAAGGCTCGACTTTGCTATTCCTCTTTTCCTTCTCTGGAGCACTGGAACATTACGCGCTGGGCCGGACGCAGAAGGAAATCCGCTCGCTCTTCCGCGATGCGCCCAAGACCGCCACCGCGCTCGACGTGAATGGAAATGAAACCGATGTCCCCGTCGAAAACATCCGCGCCGGTACGCGTCTGCTCATCAAGCCCGGGTCACAGTTCCCCGTGGATGCCGAGATTGTCAAAGGTACCACGGCCGCCGATGAATCCAATCTTACCGGTGAAGCCACGCCTGTTGAAAAAAAGATCGGCGACACCACGCTCGCCGGCACGATTAATTTGTGGGGTGCCGTTGAAGTTACCGTCACCCGGCCGGCAGCTGAAAGCTCGCTGCAAAAAATCATTACCCTCATCAAGGAGGCCCAGCACCAAAAGGCTCCCGCGCAGATGTTCGCTGACAAGTTTAGCACTTATTACACCTATGGCGTTTTGGGTTTGTCGCTGGTCATGTTTTTCGTTTGGTGGATCGGGTTCGGGCTGGCGGCATTTTCCGTGACCGGCGGCATGGCCGAATCACAAAGCGCATTTTACCGCACCATGACGTTGCTGGTGGTTTCATCGCCGTGCGCGCTGGTGCTGTCTATTCCGTCGGCGGTGTTGGCGGCTATCGCCTGGGCGGCGCGGCACGGCATTCTATTCCGCGGCGGCGCGGCAGTGGAAAAAATGGCCGAGGTTGACACCGTTTGTCTCGACAAAACTGGCACGCTCACCACGGGCGAACTGCGCGTGGAGACGGTTGAAAGTTTTCCCGCCGGACGCGAAAAGGAAGTCATGCAGCTGGCCTACTCTTTGGAAAAGCTTTCCACGCATCCGCTCGCCCGCGCCATCACGCACCACGGCAAGCAGCATCGCTTGGAGGTCGTTGAATTTCCGCAGTTCGAATCCGTCACCGGCGAAGGCTTGAAGGCGAAGCACGACGGCAAAGATATTTTTCTCGGCAAACGCGGGTGGGTGGAACAGCAGGTGGGGCGAGGAGTCTTTCCAGCACCGCAATCCGGTGTCGGCACATCCGAGGTCTGGGTGGCCGCCGGCGATCTGCTCGGTCGTGTCATTTTGCGCGACGACATCCGTCCGCAGTCTGCGGCGGTGATTGCCGAATTGCGTGAGGAAGGCTTGCGCTCCGTGGTGCTTACCGGCGACCGCGCCGCGGCCGCGGAATATTTGAAGCATGAATTAAAACTCGACGACGTGCGTGCCGAACTGAAACCGGAGCAAAAAGTCGCGGCCATTCGCGAACTGACCGCCCAGGGGAAAAAGGTGGCAATGGTCGGTGATGGCGTGAATGACGCGCCAAGCCTGGCCGTCTCCCACATCGGAGTGGCGATGGGTGCACGCGGTGCCGACGCCGCACTGGAGCAGGCCGATGTCGTGTTGATGAAGGACCGGCTGGAAAATTTCCTTGCCGCCTTCCGTCTGAGCCAGCGGGCGCGAAGCATCATCCGGCAAAATCTTTTCATCTCGCTGGGAACGGTCATGGTGCTGGTTGGCTTTGCGCTGGCGGGGAAAATTCCGTTGACCGTCGGTGTGGTTGGCCACGAGGGCAGCACCGTCATTGTGGTGATGAATAGTTTACGACTGCTCTTTGGTGGTGCTAAAAAATGAATGCTTTTTTTATGCGTGAGGCCATCCGGTTGTCGCGCGACAAAATGCGGTGCGGTGCTGGCGGGCCGTTTGGCGCAGTGATTGTGCGGAAAGGAAAAATCATCGCGCGCGGCTGGAATCGTGTGACTTCGGCCAATGATCCCACGGCGCATGCCGAGATCACGGCCATCCGTGCAGCGTGTCGCAAATTAAAGACCTTCCAGCTTGATGGCTGCGAGCTATATACAAGCTGTGAACCGTGTCCGATGTGTCTCTCGGCGATATATTGGGCGCGGCTGAAAATGGTTTTTTACGCCAATACCCGCCGCGATGCCGCTCGAATACAGTTCGACGACAATTTCATTTATGGTGAGGTATCGCGGCCGGTTTCGCGGCGGAAAATACCGATGAATCAATTGCTGCGTCCGGAGGCGTTGAAAGTGTTTGCCGAATGGAAGATCAAGACGGACAAAATCGCCTACTGATTTTTTCTCCGTTTTTACGTAAACATCTCCGGAGAAATCACGCCTTCGGCCACACGGGTTACGCTGCCGGTCATTTGGATGGCAAAGTTATCACCGATCTCGATCTTGATTATGCCGCCGGGGCAATGCACGGAAATGCTCCGGTCCACCAGGCCAAGTTTGTGTGCCACGGCTGCCGAGGCGCTGCTGCTGCTGCCGCTGGCCAGCGTGTAACCGGCGCCGCGTTCCCAAATTTCAATCTGGATGTTCGCCCGGTCAATCACTTTCATGAATTGCACGTTGGTCTTGCGCGGGAAGTTGGAGTGTATTTCCAGCAGCGGACCGAATTCATGCGCGAGTTTGGCGCTGATTTCCGGTAGCGGCAGGACGCAATGCGGATTGCCGATGGTGGCGGCGCAGTGGGTGAATTCGCGTCCGCCCACGGAAATCTTTTCATTGATGACTTCGCGCTTGGGGCCGGCGACCGGAATTTTTTCGCTGTCGAAACTGACCTGGCCCATCTCGACCCGCGCCATCTTGCCGTCGTCGAAAACCGTCGAGCGCACGATGCCGCCATCAGTCTGGAGCGCGAATTCGTCGTTGCCGACGAGCTTGGTGTCCCAAAGATAGCGCGAGAAAATGCGGACACCGTTGCCGCTCTTCTCTGCGATGCTGCCGTCGGGATTGTAAATCTTCAGCGCACATTTGGCGGTGGTGGAGGGCAGGGGGCCGAGGAGGATGCCGTCTGAACCGACGCCGAAATTGCGGTGGCAGATGGTTTTGACCTGCTCGGTGGTGAGCGGCACGGGTAAATCTTTCGGGTTGATGACGATGTAGTCGTTGCCGAGCGCGTGGTATTTTGTGAAAGCAAAATTCATGTCCACCAATGATAATAGCGCACCGGGGGGAGTGTAAAAACAGAAACAATCTAAATATTTTGACGGACCGCCTTCTGGCGTCGCTTCTTTTTGGAACAACGCATGGGTTTGGGCCGGATTGGAACGAAACCGCGTGCGTTAAATAGTGGTGTTTGGTATCTTGCCTTGGTTCGTTTTTGAAGATAATGAATTCACCCATCGAAAATGCCCAATCTGTGGTGGCAACGGCAGCCCCCAAGCGCAACGACCTTGAGATCAAGGACGCCCAGATTATTTTTGGATCTATTTGGCGGGAACTGGAGGCTGAATTAGGTCGCGAGCAGATGCGGTTTCCTAAGGAAATCATCCTGCTTGGCGGCGCGCCGGGCGCCGGCAAGGGCACAAACACCGCTTTCATCGCCAAGGTGCGTGGCTTGACTTGCCAGCCGATTGTGATGAGTTCGCTGCTCAAATCGCCCGAAGCCATGGCGTTGAAGAATGCCGGCAGCATGGTTGGTGACCGGGATGTGGTCGGGTTGCTGCTGCGCGAATTGCTGCGCGAGGAGTATCAGGATGGAGTTATTCTTGACGGGTTTCCGCGCACGCATGTCCAGGTCGAATGTCTGAAGCTGCTGGTGGATCAAATGCATGCCCTGCGCCGCGAATTTTACAACACGCCCCTGAGCATCCATTTTCGCCAGCCCACGATTCATATCATGGTGCTTTTCGTGGACGAGAAGGAATCCGTGGCCCGCCAGCTTAAGCGCGGACGCGAAACCAATGCGCTCATCGAAGAGGCAGCGCGCACGGGCATCGGCCAGTTGCCGGAAGATCGGCCGACCGATCACGATGAATCCCTGGCTCGCCGGCGCTACCGAGTTTTCAAGGAGCAAACCTGGGATGCCTTGCAGTCGCTAAAGGAAATTTATCACTACCACTTCATCAACGCCCAGGGTCCGGTTTCGGAAGTGGAGAAGAACATTTTGAGCGAGCTGGAATATCAGAGCACGCTGGAACTCGATTCCCGCACGGTGGACCGGCTCCGGGGCGTGCCCGTGGCGAGCCAGCTGGTCATTCACGCGCGGCAGGAGATGGTAAAACGACTCGACTCCTATGAACTGGAGCATGGCCCGCTGTTTGCCCGGGTGGTGGCGTTTATCGAGGAAAAAATTCTTCCGGTCATCCTGCGCCACGCCATTTCTGGAACCGCGCACATTAACGCCGAAGAGAAACTGTTGGATGAGCCGCTGGCGCTCGCAATGTTGATTGACGTGTTTTCCGAGCGAGGCTATCACGCGGCCGTGGATATTCACCGGATTGAAGTTCCTGATCGCCTTGACCTCTCGACCGGCCAGTTGACCTGCCGCACCAAAAAGGTGTTCCGGATTGAGATACGGTTCCAAGGTTCGGAAATCCGCCGGGGGTGAGGATTAATCAGACTGTCCGGCTTTCTGGAAATCAGCTGGTTTTGCCACGCGTCAGATTCAAGTGGTGCGCAAACTGGGTTTATTTGCCCGGCTGAAAACTGCCGGTGATTTCGCGAACGTCGGAGATATTTTTGCGCTTCATGAAATCGCGGATGCCGGCAATGACATGGAGTGAGGTTTGCGGCTCATAGAAATTTGCCGTGCCCACCGCTACCGCCGTCGCGCCCGCCATGAGAAATTCAATCGCGTCGTCCGGATTCTGGATGCCCCCCATCCCGATGATGGGAATCTTTACGGCCTTGGATGCTTCCCAGACGAGCTTGATGGCGATGGGCTTGATGGCCGGCCCGGTGAGTCCGCCGGTGATGTTGGCGAGCTTCGGTTTGCGGGTATGGATGTCTATCGCCATCGCAGGAAAACTGTTTGTCACCGCGAGCGCATCGCTGCCGGCCTCTTCCGCGGCTTTCGCAAGCTGGCCGATGTTCGGGACATTCGGACTCATCTTGGTGATGAGCGTCAACGTCGTGGCCTGACGACAGGCGGCGACAACTTGGGAAAGTAATTTGCAGTCCGTGCCGAACTGCGCACCGCCTTCCTTGATGTTCGGACAGGATACGTTGAGTTCCAGCGCGCCGACACCGCCCAGCGCGTCAAAGCGGCGCGCGACCTCGGCGTATTCCTCGACCGTCGTGCCCCAGATGTTGATGATGGTCGGCACCTTCAGTTCGCGGAGAAACGGCCAGTATTTCTTAATGAAACCATCCACGCCCGGTCCTTGCAGGCCGATGGCGTTGAGCATGCCGCTGGTGACTTCGGCGGTGCGTGGGGTGGGATTGCCGGGCACGGGATTGAGCCGGATGCCCTTGACCGTGACCGCGCCGAGCTGGTTTACGTCAATCAGCCGCGCGTATTCTGCGCCGTAGCCGAACGTGCCACTGGCCACCGTGACGGGGTTCTGCATCCGTAACTTGCCGATTTGGATGGATAAATTCATTTCGGGTCCTCCCAAAAAATTTCCCGGGAATCATAGACCGGGCCTTCGGTGCACGTGCGCTGGTATTCCCAACTGTCGCCGGACTTCACCTTGATGACGCAAGCGAGGCAGGTGCCGACGCCGCAGCACATGTGTTCGTCCATGGAAAGTTCGGCGG
This sequence comes from uncultured Verrucomicrobia subdivision 3 bacterium, assembly GCA_903922735.1. Classification (GTDB taxonomy): domain Bacteria; phylum Verrucomicrobiota; class Verrucomicrobiia; order Limisphaerales; family UBA11358; genus UBA11358. The sequence goes on along the minus strand of CAIXUZ010000049.1, from coordinate 9,183 downwards.
GCAGATTGAAATCCGCCGCGATTTTGCCGACAGCCTTGAGCATCGGCGTTGGCCCGCACGCGAATAATTTCCGCTTTCCGCTTTCCGCTCTCCGCTTTTGAATTTCCGCCAGCAGCGGGACAGTCACGAAACCTTTTTCACCGTGGCTCCCGTCTTCGGTTGCCACGCGGACTTCCCAGCCGATGGCGGCAAAATCTTTCTCGCACAAGATGTCCACGCGGCGGCGGCCGCCGACGAAGACAATGCCTTTTTGCGGCGAGCGTTGCGCTAGCAGGAACATCGCGGCCATGCCGTAGCCGCCCGCAACGAGCAGGGGTGTTTCGCCGCCGGCGGGCGGCACGGTAAAGCCGTGGCCGAGCGGCGCGATGACGTTCAATTCTTCGCCTGCCCGCATCCGCGAGAGCGCGTCCGTGCCTTTGCCGACATTTTTGTAGAGAATGGAAAACGTGTCGCCTGCAACTTGGAAGATGCTGAATGGTCGGCGGAGCAGGGCGTCCTTCAACGGCAGAATGCGTACGTGGGCGAACTGCCCTGGCTGGATGAGCGGCGCGATGCCCGGCGCGCGCAGCACGAGGCGGAAATAGGATTCCGCATCGCGCTCATGGGAAACAATCTGAACGGTTTGCTCAAGCATCGGGCGCCAAGGCTAGCGATTTAATTTCGCTGGCGAAAGAATTTTCAAATGGCTGTGGGTTTGCAGGCGGCGGGCGGGACGGTGGGTTTTGATAAAAACCTGTTGTCGTTATTCGGCGATGAAAATTGCGCCGCAAGATTGGCCTCCGGTCGTCCACTTGAGGCCGGGACTGCCGGGGGCAAGGCGATAGTCCCGCTGGGCGGCGTTGCGGAAGTTCGGGGCGGCGATGACAGAGCGGAGGTCAAACCCGGTGGCGGTGCGATAGTCCTCCAGTTGATCCGCGGTGAAGTTGTGGCGCAGAATCGTGAAGAGCGGGCCGGCCGGTTGAAACCAGAGATTATGATCCAGTTTCAGATGGGTGTGCCAGTCGTTATTCATGCGGAGACAGCTATCCGTGGCGTTGCAAAAGATATTGTTGCGAATCACCATTTCCCGGGTGATGGCGGGATTGAATCCAAACATCAAATGGCGCCCGTTCCTGTCGGGACGCTGGTTGTGTCCCCAGCCATAGCCGGCGTCCACGCAGGTGTTGTGTTCAAACAAGATATTCTCCGTTTTCACCGTTTCCGGCCGGTTCCAATACTCAAAGGAATATTCCGAATTCCAGATGACGTTGTGGCAGTAGGTGATGTCCACCTGTTCGGAATCAGGACCATTGCCCTGATTGGTCAGTGCGGCGTCATAGATTTCCCACAGCCGGCAATGTTCCACCAGGTTGTGCCGTCCGCCATTCCAGAATTCAATGCCGTTTCCGAAGCGCACCGGTTTTCCATCCGGCCGCGTCAACTGATGCCCGCCCCCGATAAAATAAATGTCGCACCGGCGCACGGTGATGTAACTGGTGTTGCCGCCGCCAATGCCGTGGGCCGCGCCGTAGCGCAACTGCAAGTCTTCATAGGTCACATGGTGGCGGCCGCCTTCGTCGATGATATGTTTTTTCAGCGCCAGTTCGATGCTGTGATGGTGTGTGGTCGGGGGAGAATCGGAGTAGAGCCAGACTTTGCGCCCGGCCTGATCATAAAAATAATCGTCGTTCCGGCGCAGGTCCTCGCGCTGCCATTTTTTGACGCCGCAAATTTGTCCGTGGTCAAAAATGATGTTGCCCACATCGGCGTCCAACAGCGGTTCGGGCGAACCAAGCGCGGCGAAAATTCTGCCCGGCTGCAACCACAGCTCGATGCCGGCCGGCAGCGCGGTGCCGAGCGAGAAGTTGATGCGCGCATCGTCGGCCGTGCGGTCGATTTGCAAATAGATCGTGAAATCCTGCCACTCCGTCCCGATGCGCGGCGCGACGCCGATGTCGTGGCCGTAGGGCGTGTAAGGTACGGTGGCTTTGATGACGGCCGCCGGAACCCAGATGACTGGCTGGCTGCTGCGTGCGCGAAAATGAAAAGCCAGCCGTTCGCCGGCGTTGACCGCCAGCGGCGCGATGACCAGCTGGATGTGATTCGGGCGCGTGCCCGCCTGCCGGCAAGCGAGATGATAATCGGTTGCCGCGCCGTCCGTCCCTTTGAAGTCTGCCGCGGCCCCAGCCTCGGTATGCAGCTTCCATTTGATGCCGCTCAGATCGGCGCGGACGGCACCTTCGCGAAAAGTCGGCGGCAGCGTGGACCAGATGTTTTTTTCGCTTTGCACCCATTCGTTCGCAGCGTCCCTGGCGACGGAGCCTTGCAAAATCGGCTTGGCGCCGGTGCCATACGCACCGTAAGTCACTGGTTTGCCGTCCGCACCGCTTTGGGGCAGAAGTTGGCCACGCCACAGGTTGTCGCGCTGAAATAAAACCCGGTCCCCCGGTTTAAGGGAGGCGGAGTTTACACGGTCCAAGGTGCGCCAGGCCGTTTGAGGTGTGTGTCCATCGGCTTGGTCATTGCCGCTGGAACTGCTGACATAATATGTGATGCCGGCTGAAGTGTCGGTTGGGTCGGCTGCCGGAGACAAAGCTGGAAAAAGACAGATCGCGCCCAAAACCGACAATCGGAACAGCTTTCGGACCGGGGTCCGAAATGAAAATGGATTTTTCATTTCACCGTCTGGCGCCTTCGCAGATTTGCCGGTAAGTGCCGAGCGCGAGCAGCGGCCAGGCGTTCCGATACATGTCGTATTTAAGATAAAAGACTTTCGGGAAACCAGTGCCGGTCGTCTCGGCTTCGGTCCAAGAACCGTCGGCATTTTGCGTGCGGCAAAGATATTCGATGCCGCGTTTGAGCGCGGGATTGTCGGGGTCGCCAAAGGCGCATAGACCCATGACGGCCCAAGCGGTTTGCGAGGCGGTGCTCGGTCCCTGACCTTTGAAAACCGGATCGTCGTAGGTGTTGCAGCGTTCGCCCCAGCCGCCGTCTTCCAGTTGAACGCTTTCCAGCCATGCTTTGCCGCGTTGGAGCCAGTCTTCGTTCATGTTCAGGTTCAACGCTCGCATCCCGCGCAAGACTTGCCAGGTGCCATAGATGTAATTGACGCCCCAGCGTCCATACCACGAGCCATCTTCCTCCTGTTGGCGGCGGACATAGTCAATGGCATCGTGAATCTGTGGATTGGCATGGTCCCATTTTTCATAGCCGAGCAATTCCAGGATGCGCGCGGTGATGTCCGCGCACTCGGGATCGAGCATGGCGTTATGGTCGGCGAAGGGAACCTTTTCCAGAATATTCTTGGTGCAATCTTTGTCGAAGGCAGCCCAGCCGCCGTCCTTACACTGGAAGGTCATCATCCACTTGAGGCCGCGCTGGAAGCATTCGTCGCGTTTCGCGGGGTTATCCGTGGAAATTAATCGCAGCGCGAGCAGGACCATGGCGGTGTCGTCCACATCGGGGTTCCATTTGTTGGCGTATTCAAACACCCAGCCGCTCGGCTCGACCTTTGCGGGATTTTTATGGATCCAGTCGCCGGCAAAGCGGATTTCCTTTTCCATCAGCCATTCGGCGGCGCGTTTCAATTTGGGATGGTCGCCCGGAATGCCCGATTCGCGCAGGCAGATGGCGACGATGGCTGTGTCCCACACGGGCGAGAAGCACGGTTCAATGCGCACACTGTCGATGGTTTCGTGTTCGAGTTTCTTCAGTTCCTGCGCGGCGCGGATCACCTGCGGGTGGTCGTCGGGATAGCCCAGCGACTTGAGCGCGATCAGCGCATTCAGCATGGCGGGGAAAATCGCCGCCAGCCCGTCGCTGCCTTCGAAGCGTTCGAACATCCACTGTTCGCAGCGTTTGAGCGCGGTTTTGCGGAACGGATGAATGCTGTGTTCGGCGAACCATTCCGCCAGTTTGTGCAGCCGGTCGAGCCACAGGAAAAAGTTGCGGAGGGAAATCTTTTCCGGATCAGGCGCGAGCGCGAGGTCGCGCTCGTGGATGCCTTCGGGATAAAGCTCGTCGAGCGTGACCCCCACCGGATGCGTCGGCTTGAAATGGTTGATGATCGCCAGCGGCACGAGCATTCCCCGCGACCAGTTGCTCATATCCCAGAAATTCACATGGAACCATTTGCCGATGAGCAGCACTTCGCATGGAATCGTCGGGACATATTCCCACGGATAAAGACCGATGAGCGCGAGATACAGCTTGGAGAAGGTGTTCATGCGCGGCACGCCGCCGAAACGCAGCGCCACCTCGCGGGCCTTCAACATGCGCGGATCTTTCACTGAAACGCCGGCGAGTTTCAGTGCGAGATAGGCCTTGATGGTGGCATTCACTTCCGACGGGCCGCCGTGATAGATATTCCAGCCGCCGTCCGGCAACTGCATGGAGAAAATGTGATTGACCGCCTTGCGCTGCCATTCCTGGTCCACCTTCCCGTTCCAATGGTGATAGGCGACCGTGTCCGAGACGAGGGTGGAATCCACCATCAGCTCGCCGACCCAAAAGCCCTCCGGTTTTTGTTCGGACAAAAGGAAATCCTGCGACCGTTTCAAGGCGGTCTGTAAATCAGCGGTGAATTTGTCTGTCACCGGGGCAACGGGAGCTGGCAACTCCGGCTGAACCCGTGAATCACTTTCAGTCAACACGCTGATACTCTGCGGATTTGTGGAAAAACTGTAAAGTGTTTTGCGGGTGGGATGAGGGGGCGCGGCTTCGGGAATGGTGTGGCCGTCCGCCATGGTGGCCCTCCGCAATGGTGGCCGTCCGCTAGGACTCCAGCGCCCGGTTTATTCAAGACGCGGAAACAAGCAAGCCCTCTCCCGTAGGAGACGAGGTGACGAGTCTCAAATCAAAACCCGACCACCTCATCGGGCAGCGGCCGGATTCGCGCGAAGGGCGCGAAGAAGATAAAGGTAAAACATTCCGCCTTTCCGGCAGCCACCGATGTTGGATGTTGAACTCTGAACGCCGAACCCTAAACGTTGAACGTTTTCCTTCAGGACTCGGACATCACCCAGGCGGAGAACGGGCTCCACTGGCCGCCCACCCGATAACGCATGGCCACCAGCGGGGCGACCCCGCCGTTACCGCCATGCTTCGTCCAAACTGTGCCGCCGTCCGTGCTGCCGGACAACACGGGGAGCAACGTGCAATTGGACAAATCCTGATTGGGGTCGATGCCGCTGCTGACGGTCACGACACATTGCCACGCCTCCGGCGCGGCGGGCACCAGGCTTTTGTCGATGCTGCCATCGGCGGAGGAACTCAGATCGCTGCTGATCTCCGGCACCGACAGCGGGAAATGCGCTTGCAAACCGGCGATCTGGATTTGCTGGTCCGCCAGCTGCGCCGCCTGCGCGTTGATTTGGGTGGTCTGCGCGCTGATCAGGGTCGCCTGCGCGTCGATGAGCGCCTTGAGGCCGTTGAACTGGTCGCGCATCTGCGCGGCGTCGAGCGGCGTGTTTTCCACGGGTAAAGTCGGATTAAAAGCCATAAACAATCCTTTCGTTTTGAAGATTAAATCGCGCGAGGCCGGCGAATCATGGAAACCAGCCCCGCGCCCTGTTCCTCACCAGCCCGGTCAGGCGCAGATATGGTTGACGCTGTCGCTCCACTCGCTGGTGTTGGTGCTGCCGCCCACGAACATCACGCGGAATTCATACAAAGTTCCCGGCGTCAGGCCGGACACGATGACGAGTCGGCTGGAGGGGAAGCTGCCGCCGTCCAGCCACGCGCCGCTGCCGCTGCGGTATTGCACATTCAGCGAATGCACGTTGGGCTGCATGTTCACGCGCAACTGCACCGCACCGCTGACATTGTTGACGACCCGGTCAATGACCGGTTTGGTCAACGTCACCGGCGCATGATGATCGTGGCTGACCGGATCAAAACCGGCGGAGCGGATGGTGTCCGCATTGCCCAGCGCCACGCCCTCCACATACGCGGCCAATTGCGACAACAGGCCGATCAACACCTCGCGCGCGGCAATCCGGGCCTGTGTCTGCGCCTCGCTGCCCTTGATGGCCGCATTATATTTGGCGGTGAAGTCCGTGAGCGCCGCGAGCAGCGCGATCAGCGTGACGGGCAGCCCGGCGAACGTGGTGGCGTGCGCCTGCAATCCATCATGCACGCCTTGGGCGAAGGGGACCAGGTCGCCATCTTTTTTCTTTTTGAATCCCAACGATACGTGTTTGTTCATTTGGTTTGTTTTGGTTGAGCCTGCGGGCCCCCAGACCAGCCCGGCGGCATTCCACGTGTCGCTGGGTTTTCCGGAATTCCAAGTAGGCACAGGCATGAGGCGACTTAAGACACGATTCCTGGAAAATGAAATCCAGAATTGTTAACATGGATACAAGTTATTAACATTGAATGACTTGTGATAATTATATTCGTAATTAATGCTAAACATTCCGACGCGATGCCAATCGGTTACGGGTGGTCGCCGCCTATCGCCCCCGTGATTGGTTACCGCTCCGCCTGTGGATAAGTTTTCCGCACCGGTGCCGCTTTCCGCCGCCCATGAGAAGGGAAAGGCAGCCATGCTGTTGTCTGGAACAGCCATGCCGTTGGCTCAGCCATCGATGCCGTTGGCTTCCCCCGCCCAGGTGAACTTTCTCGCCGCGCAGGTGAACCGAAAGACAACCATGCGGCTGGTTCAACCATCCATGCCGCTGCCCTGAACAACCCTGCGGTTGTCTTCCATAACACATGTGTTGTCTGCCACCGCACATGTGAATTGCCACACCGCACATGTGAAATGTCACGCCCCACATGTGCGGCGTGACTCCGCACATGAGAAATGTGACAGCCCACATGAGAAATGTCACGCCGCACATGTGCGGCGTGGCTCCGCACATGAGAAATGTGACCGCGCACATGTGAAATGTCTCGCCGCACATGTGAAATGGAACACATCAATGCCGTTGTCTGACACAACACATGATGAAAATGGGCCGGCCGTCGGGTTTTTTCGCTGGAACCGGCTGGAATCGAGCGGGTTGGCTTGAAAATGCCCCGCCACGCATTTTGTCACCTTACTGGACAGTGGGATGCTGGAGGAAAAATCCCAGAAGGGGTCAAAAACGGGGTTTTAGTCTCCCCCTGCCAACACCCATTGTCGCTCCGCTAGGCGTCCAGCGGACTTTTGACCCCAGTCCGCCCTGACGCAGGACATGCGTGTAAATCATCGTCGTCGAGACATCATTATGCCCCAGCAATTCCTGGATGGTGCGGATATCCGCCCCGCGCTGGAGCAGATGCGTGGCAAACGAATGCCGGAACGTGTGGCTCGACACCCGTTTGACCAGGCCCGTCCGACCGAGCGCCGCCTTGATGGCCTTGTTCACCGTGGCCTCGTCCAAATGATGTCGGCGAACGACGCCCAGGCGCGGGTCGCGCGAAAGTCCTCGCGCCGGAAACACATATTGCCAGCCCCATTCTTTGGCGGCACCCGGCCACTTGCGCTCCAGCGCCCCCGGCAGATGCACCGCGCCGAAACCTGCACGCAAATCCTCCGCGTGCGTCAGGCGCACCCGCTCCAGATGTTCCCGCAAAGCCGGTTTCAGGCTCTCCGGCAACACCGTGAAACGGTCCTTGGCTCCCTTCCCATCATGCACCGTCACCTGGCTCATCGCAAAATCCAGGTCTTTGATGCGCAGCCGCAAGGCCTCCATCAGGCGCAGCCCGCTCCCGTAAATCAGCTTCACCACCAATAGCGGCGCACCGGACATGGCCGCCATGACCTGGTTGACCTCCTCCGGCGTGAGGACCGTGGGCACCTTCACCGGTCGCTGCGCCCGCACGGCTTGCACGCCTGCCAGCGGCGCCTGCAGCACCTCCCGGTAAAGAAACAGCAGCGCGTTGAACGCCTGATTCTGCGTCGCTGCCGCCACCTGGCCGTTCACCGCCAGATCGCTCAGGAACAGCTCCATTTTTTCCCGGCCCGGCAGCATGTCCGCCCGGCTTTTCATGGCATGAAACTTCACATACCGGCGGATCCAGTCCCCATAAGCCCGTTCGGTGCGCAGGGAATAGTGTTTGAGCCGCATGACTTCCCGCACCTGATCCAACAACTTCAGTTTGGGATTGGGAATAATCAGGTCGGGTGGGCGGCGGGCCGGGCGAACCTTGCCCACGTCTGCGTCCGGCACGCTGCCGGCAAAATGCTCTTGCTTTCGGAATGGCAGAGTCATATAAAAAATTACTGTGAAACCAAACTCAGGGCAATTCCCGGTTTCTGCCCCAATATCAACTTGGCAGGAATCGTTTCCTAGTAATTAATTAGTTAGGTGTCGTCGCGTATGTCCCTCAAACTTACATGGGATGATTTGCTGATCCAGAAGCTATCCGAGTCTGATGTTAGCACTTGGCTTGGTTACTGGCCGGGTCGAGTTACAGGCCGAGTTGCTCCAGTTTTCATGTCCAAGTTCGGCGATTGGTTTTTACGTCGTTCAGACGGCGGCACTGACGAGTTTTCCGTCATCGAGGGCACATACACTTCTGTCGCTTCGACGCCAGAGGAGTTTTCATCGCTCGTCAATTCGCAAGAGTGGCAGGAGCATCATTTGCTTTCGTTGCAGATTTCGCAGTTGCATGAGCGCGGCATTATTCCGCAGTCTGGCCAGTGTTACGGTTTTGCACCGCATCCGGCATTGTCAGGCCGCATTGACATTGAGCGTGCCATGCTTTTCGATATTGGCGTGTGGCAGCATATTTGCGCGCAGGTTTTTATTCAGTCAGAGAGCACCAAATGACGACACCTAACCAGTCGCCGGAGCCAACGTGGTTGAGCGCATCCGTTTTGCGCTTGAGCGTTGGGATTCGCCACGTCACAGTTCCCACGTGGCTCAGCTTTTTTCGTTGATATGGCTTAATAATGTCAAGTGGGCAGTAAGTCTGCTTTCCGAAAGTTTTCATTTTCCGGTTGGTCACTCCACAAACTATTCTGAGTCAGCAGCAGGGACGCCATGACTGCGGTTTCAATGCTGAGATACGTGAGTCCACTCGCCTGCTTTCACAGGGCGAAGTTATCAACAGGTCACGGTCCGAGGCGGCGCTTGTCTCTGTCTAGGCTCGAGGATCAGCCCAAGGGCTGCCTGCTAACGAAAAACGAGCGTAACGCCTGACCGGGTCCCTGCCGCTGGTTCAGAATAGATTCATGGGCGATGTCATTTTTCTTTCCTTCTTTTTATTAAAAGG